>NZ_JMCB01000006.1:0-600000 GCF_000737315.1 Hyalangium minutum | reverse complement strand
TCTTCAACGCCAACAGCGCACACCCCTTCGAGAACCCCACGCCGCTCACCAACTTCGTCCAGATGGTGTCCATCTTCGCCATCCCCGCGGCCCTTACCTCCACCTACGGAATGATGGCCCGAGACCCGAAGCAGGGCTGGGCGCTCTTCGCGGCCATGAGCCTCCTCTTCTTCGTGGGCGTGGCGGCCGCCTATGCCGCCGAGTCCAGCGGCAACGCCGCTGTGGCCTCAGCGCAGGTGGCGCAGGCGGGCAACATGGAGGGCAAGGAGGTGCGCTTCGGCATCTCCGCCTCGGCGCTCTTCGCCACTGTCACCACGGACGCCTCGTGCGGCGCCGTCAACGCCATGCATGACAGCTTCACCCCGCTGGGCGGCCTGGTGCCTCTCGTCAACATCCAGCTGGGCGAGGTCATCTTCGGCGGCGTGGGCGCCGGCCTCTACGGCATGTTGGTCATGGTGGTGCTCGCCGTCTTCATCGCTGGCCTGATGGTGGGCCGCACGCCCGAGTACCTCGGCAAGAAGATCGAAGCCCCGGAGATGAAGCTCGCCATGCTGTACGTGCTCATCTTCCCGCTGGTCATCCTCGGCCTAGGAGCCGTGGCGGCTGTCATCCCCCAGGGCATCTCTTCGCTCAACAACACGGGGCCGCATGGCCTGTCGGAGATCCTCTACGCGTTCACCAGTGGCACCGGCAACAACGGCAGCGCCTTCGCGGGCCTCAACGCCAACACCCCCTTCTGGAACCTCAGCCTGGGGCTCGCGATGCTGGCCGGCCGCTTCCTGATGATCATCCCAGTGCTGGCCATCGCCGGCTCCATGGTGGGCAAGAAGGTGGTACCGGACGGACCCGGCACCTTCCCCACCAACGGCGCGCTCTTCACCGGTCTGCTGGTGAGCATCGTCGTCATCGTAGGCGCGCTCACGTTCTTCCCCGCGCTCTCTCTGGGCCCCATCGTCGAGCACTTCCTCGCCGGGGCCGGAAAGGTGTTCTGACATGGCCTCCGCATCCTCGAAGCAGGCGTCGCTCTTCGAGCCGGCGCTCCTGAAGCAGGGCGCCGTGGACAGCCTGCGCAAGCTCCACCCTCGGGACGTGGCCCGCAACCCAGTCATGTTCGTGGTGTGGACAGGCAGCCTGCTCACCACGGTGCTGGTGCTGAAGGAACTCTTCACGCCAGGACCCGCTACCACACCGGTGTGGTTCACCGTCTTGGTGACGCTGTGGCTGTGGTTCACCGTCCTCTTCGCCAACTTCGCTGAGGCCGTAGCGGAGGGCCGTGGCAAGGCGCAGGCGAGCGCGCTGAGGAAGATGCGCAAGGACACTCTCGCGCGCCGGCTCGTGGACGGGCGCGAGGAGCGCGTGCCCGCCCCCAGCCTGCGCAAGGGCGACCTCGTGGTCTGCGAGGTGGGGGACCTCATTCCGGGTGACGGCGAGGTGGTGGAGGGCATCGCCAGCGTGGACGAGTCCGCCATCACCGGCGAGTCCGCTCCCGTCATCCGCGAGTCCGGCGGCGACCGCTCGGCGGTGACGGGCGGCACCAAGGTGCTCTCGGATCGCATCGTCGTGCGCATCTCCGTCAACCCAGGCGAGTCCTTCCTGGACCGGATGATTGGCCTGGTGGAGGGCGCGGCCCGGCAGAAGACGCCCAATGAGATCGCCCTCCACATCCTGCTGGTGGGGCTGACCCTCGTCTTTCTGATGGCGTGCGTGACGCTGGTGCCCCTGGCGCTCTACTCGGGGGTGCGGCTGTCAGGCACGGCGGTGGTGGCGCTCCTGGTGTGCCTCATCCCCACCACCATCGGTGGCCTGCTGAGCGCCATCGGCATCGCGGGCATGGACCGGCTGCTGCGCAAGAACGTGCTGGCCATGAGTGGCCGCGCGGTGGAGGCGGCGGGAGACGTGGACACGCTGCTGCTGGACAAGACCGGCACCATCACCCTGGGCAACCGCATGGCCACGGAGCTGCTGCCCATGCCCGGCGTGCGCCTGGAGGAGCTGGCCGAGGCCTCGCAGCTGGCCAGCCTCGCGGACGAGACGCCCGAGGGCCGCTCCATCGTGACGCTGGTGAAGGATGCCTACCGGATGCGCCCGCGCGAGCTCCAGGCGCACCAGGCCACCTTCGTGCCCTTCACCGCCCAGACGCGCATGAGCGGGTGCGACCTCGTGGATCCCCACCCGCGCAGCATCCGCAAGGGCGCGGTGGATGCCATCGTCAAGCATGTGCAGAGCCAGGGTGGCTCCGTCCCCGCCGAGCTGACCCAGGCCGCCGGGCGCATTGGTGACGCGGGCGGCACGCCGCTGGCTGTCTCGGATGGCTCCCGGCTGCTGGGCATCATCCACCTCAAGGACGTGGTGAAGGGCGGCATCAGGGAGCGCTTCGACCGCTTCCGCGCCATGGGCATCCGCACGGTGATGATCACCGGCGACAACCCGCGCACCGCTGCCGCCATTGCCCGGGAGGCGGGCGTGGATGACTTCCTGGCGGAGGCCACCCCGGAGGCCAAGCTGGCCCTCATCCGCGCCGAGCAGGCCAAGGGCAAGCTGGTGGCCATGACGGGGGATGGAACCAACGACGCGCCCGCGCTGGCTCAGGCGGACGTGGGCGTGGCGATGAACACCGGCACCCAGGCGGCCAAGGAGGCCGGCAACATGGTGGACCTGGACTCCAACCCCACCAAGCTCCTGGAGGTGGTGGAGGTGGGCAAGCAGCTCCTCATGACGCGCGGCACGCTCACCACCTTCTCCATCGCCAACGACGTGGCGAAGTACTTCGCCATCCTCCCCGCGCTCTTCATGGGGGTGTTCCCGCAGATGGCTCCGCTCAACGTGATGGGGCTGTCGTCGCCCTACAGCGCCATCCTCGCGGCGGTCATCTTCAACGCGCTCATCATCATCGCGCTGATTCCGCTGGCGCTCAGGGGCGTGCGCTACCGGCCGCTCGGCGCGGCGGCGCTGCTGCGGCGCAGCCTGCTCCTCTATGGAGTGGGCGGCGTCATCGTTCCCTTCCTGGGAATCAAGGTCATCGACGTGCTGCTCACCACTGTGGGGCTGGCTTGAGAAAGGACTTCGCCATGGCATCCGCGCTCCTCACGGCCCTGCGGGCCTGTTTCGTAACCCTGGTGCTCACCGGAGGGCTGTACCCCCTGGTCGTCACGGGTGGGGCTCAGCTTCTCTTTCCCCATGAGGCCGATGGCTCGCTCATCACCGGCGAGAAAGGCCAGGTGGTGGGCAGTGCCCTCATCGGGCAGGGCTTCACCCATCCCGCGTACTTCCAGCCGAGGCCCTCGGCGGCGGGCAGTGGGTATGACGCCATCGCATCCTCCGGCAGCAATCTCGGCCCCACCTCCCAGAAGCTGCGCGACCGGGCCGAGGCCGAGGCCGAGCGTCTGCGCCGCGAGAACCCGGATGTTTCAGGCCCGGTGCCCGCGGAGCTCGTCACCGCGTCCGCCTCCGGGTTGGATCCGCACCTGTCTCCTGAGGCCGTGCGCTGGCAGGTGGCCCGCGTGGCCAAGGCTCGCGGCGTGGCACCCGAGCGGATCCTGGCCCTCGTGGGTGTCGAGACCGAGGGACGGACTCTGGGCGTCCTCGGGGAGCCTCGGGTGAATGTGCTGGCCCTGAACCTGGCGCTGGATCGCCAGTTCGGCCGGCCCGAGCTGCCAGGGTCCGCAGTGGGGCGCACGGCCGGGCCGTCAGGGAGCTCGGAGGCGGCCCGGTGAGGAGCAGGGCCACGGGAGTGGCTGTCCGGGCCCAGGAGCGCTACACCCCCGCATCATAAGAGAGGGCACAGGCGTGAGGACGCGGCGCGCACGCGCGGAAGACTTCCTGGAGCTGGTCGAGAGGGGCCGGCGCGGCAGGCTCAAGCTCTACATCGGCTTTGCCGCCGGCGTGGGCAAGACGTACCGCATGCTGGAGGAGGCCCACGCCTTGAAGAAGCGCGGCGTGGATGTGGTGCTCGGCTTTGTCGAGCCCCACGGCCGTCCGGAGACCCTGGCCCTGGTGGAAGGCCTGGAGGTGGTGCCGCGCAAGGCCTTCACCTACCGCGATGTCACCGTGGAGGAGATGGACCTGGACGCGGTGCTCGCCCGCAAGCCCCAGGTGGCCATCGTGGACGAGCTGGCCCACACCAACGTGCCGCTGTGCCGCAACGCCAAGCGGTACCAGGACGTGCAGGAGTTGCTGGCCGCGGGCATCAACGTCATTGGCGCCTTCAACGTGCAGCACCTGGAGAGCCTCAATGATTTGGTGGAGCGGGCCACGGGCGTCACCGTCCGGGAGACCCTCCCCGACAGCTTCCTCAAGAGCGCGGATCAAGTGGTGAACCTGGACCTCGCGGTGGAGGACCTGCACGAGCGCCTCCGGACGGGGAAGATCTACGCGCCGGAGAAGGTGACCCACGCGCTGGAGAGCTTCTTCAAGCAGGAGAACCTCTCCACGCTGCGCGAGCTGGCGTTGCGCGAGGTGGCCGAGAGCCTGGACCGCGCCACGCTCGGCCAACAGGCTCGCGCCGGTGAGGAGCTGCCCGCCAAGGGTGGAGGGTGGGGGCGGGTGATGGTGGCGCTCTCCAGCTATCCACCGCGCGCGGCGACGCTGCTGCGCCGGGGCTCGCGCATGGCGGGCCGGCTCAACACGGACTGGTTCGTCGTCTACGTGGAGACGCCCGGCGAGGCCCCGCACCTCATCGATGCGGAGGCACAGCGGCACCTGCTGGCCAACATCGAGAAGGCCAAGGAGCTGGGCGCGGAGGTGGTGCGGCTGCGCGCGAAGCAGCCCGTGGAGGCCCTGCTGGACTTCGCGCGCTCGCACGGAGTGGGCCACATCATCGTGGGCCGCTCGCACCAGCCGTGGTGGAGGCGGCTGCTGGGGCGCGCCGCGGATGTGCGCCTGTTGAGAGAGGGCACGGGCTTCGACATCCACGTCGTCGCGTTCGATGCCCCTGGAGAGGAGCACCGCCCATGACGCTGCGAGGCCGTCTGTTGTTGGCCCAGGCTCCGCTGGCCCTCGCGCTGGTGCTGGTGGGCGTGGTGGCGGTCGTCACCCTGGGACGGGTGGGGCGCTCCGGGCAGGAGATCCTCCAGGATAACTACCGCAGCGTGCTCGCCATGCAGCGGATGACGGAGCACCTCGAGCGGATGGACAGCGCGGCGCTCTTCATCGTCGCGGGCGAGCGCCAGCGGGGCGAGGCGCAGCAGGCCGTGCAGCGCCCCAAGCTGGAGGCGGAGCTGCGCGTGCAGGAGGCGAACCTCACCGAGAAGGGCGAGGCCTCTGCAACCCAGCGTCTGAGGGAGGCCTGGACGCGCTATGTGACTCGCTATGACGCCTTGCTGGCGCTCTCGGATCGGGAGGCCGCGCGTGAGCACTACTTCGAGTCGCTCTCGCCGGCGTTCTCCGAGGCCAAGGCCGCCGCCTCCGCCATCCTGGACCTGAACCAGGATGCCATGGCACGCAAGAGCGACGCCCAGCGCCGGCTGAGCCAGCGCGTCAACGCGCTCACGGGGGTGGCGGTGCTGGCCGCGTTCCTGGTGGGGCTCTTCGCCTCCACGTCGCTGACGCACCGGGCGCTGCGGCCAGTGTCCGTGCTCTCGCAGGCGGTGCAGCGGATTGGCCAGGGGGACCTGGCGGTGCGCGCGGTGGTCGAGGGGCAAGACGAGATTGCCCAGCTCGGCCAGGAGTTCAACGCCATGGCGGAGCGGCTCCAGCGCTACCGCCAGAGCAGCCTGGGCGAGCTGCTCCAGGCTCAGGCCGCCTCGCAGGCCGCCATCGACAGCCTGCCGGATCCGGTCCTGGTGTTTGGCGCGGATGGAGCGCTGCTCAACGTCAACCGTGCCGCGGAGGACGTGCTGCGCATGCCGATGGGTGCGGAGGGAGACCCGCTGGCCCGGGCGGCTCCAGAGGTGCGGGAGGTCCTGGAGCGGGTGCGGCTCCACATGCTGGAGGGCAAGGGAGCCTATCAGCCGCGCGGCTATGAGGAGGCGGTGCGGGTGAGCTCCTCCGAGGGAGACCGGTGGCTGCTGCCCCGTGGCAGCCCCGTGTACGCGGAGAGCGGGGAGGTGGCCGGCGCCACGGTCATCCTCCAGGACGTGACACGGCTGCGCCGCTTCGACGAGCTGAAGAATGACCTGGTGGCCACGGTGGCGCACGAGTTCCGCACCCCGCTGACCTCGCTGCGCATGGCCATCCACCTGTGCGCGGAGGGCGTGGTGGGGCCGGTGACGGAGAAGCAGGCGGACCTGCTGTCCGCGGCGCAGGAGGACTGTGGCCGGCTCCAAGGGATTGTGGATGACCTGCTGGATCTGTCGCGCATCCAGTCGGGGCAGCTGACGTTGAACCTGCGGCGTGTGACGGCGCTGGAGCTGGTGGAGGGGGCGCTGGGGACACACCGGGTGGCAGCGGAGGATCGCGGCGTGCGGCTTCTGCAGGAGATCTCCCCCGAGGCCGAGGAGCTGGAGGTGGATCCCGAGCGGGTGCAGCTCGTGCTGTCGAACCTGGTGGGCAACGGGGTCCGGCACACGCCCTCGGGCGGAGAGGTGTTGGTGCGGGTGACGCGAGAGGGCGCACGGGTGCGCTTCGAGGTGAGGGACACGGGCGAAGGCATTCCGCCCGAGGAGCAGGCCCGCATCTTCGAGAAGTTCTACCGGGCCCCGGGCGCTCCGGCGGGCGGTGCGGGGCTGGGCCTGTCCATTGCCCGCGACATCGTCCAGGCGCACGGTGGACAGCTGGGGGTGGTGAGCGCTCCGGGCCAGGGCAGCACCTTCTGGTTCGCCCTGCCACAGCCCGCGTCCTCGGCTTCCTAGTTCGAAGTGGGAGACTCGTACTTCTTGCGCTTGCGCCACAGCGTGGAGGAGTCGATGCCCAGAACCTTCGCGGCTTCGTCCAGCGTGGGCGCGCTGGCCATGACGCGGAGGATGTGCTCGCGCTCCACCTCCTCCAGCGTGTGCGGCCCGCCCAGCGTCACCAGGGAGCCCGAGGCCGCGGCGATCCGCTCGGGGAAAGCCTGCGGCTCCAGCACGTTCGCGGGCCAGACGATGAGCGCGCGTTCGATGGCGTTGCGCAGCTCGCGTACGTTGCCCGGCCACCCGTAGGCCAGCAGCATCCGCTCCGTCGCGGGAGACAGCTCTGGGACTGGACGCTTCGCCGCGCGTGCGAAGAAGGCCACGAACCGCCGCGCCAGGGGCAGGAGGTCCTCCGGCCGCTCCCGCAGCGCGGGCAGCTTCACCTCCACCACGTTCAGCCGGTAGAGCAGATCCTCCCGGAAGCGTCCCTGGGCCACTTCCTTCTCGAGGTCCCGGTTGGTGGCCGCGACCACTCGCACGTCCGCGCGCCTCGTGCGTCCCTCGCCCAGCCGCTCGAACTGTTTCTCCTGCAGGAAGCGCAGGAGCTGGGCCTGCAGCGCCGTGCTCGTCTCCGACACCTCGTCCAGGAAGAGCGTGCCACCCTCGGCCTGCTCCACGCGGCCGGGCTGATCTCTCACCGCACCCGTGAAGGCGCCGCGCACATGGCCGAAGAGCTCGCTGGCCAGGAGCTGCTCGGAGAGCGTGGGACAGTTCACCGTGACGAATGGCCGCAGCCGCCGAGGGCTCATCGAATGCAGCGCCCGCGCCACCACGCCCTTGCCCGTTCCGCTCTCGCCGCGCAGCAGCACCGCCGCGTCCGAGGCCGCGGCCCGGGTGATGAGCCCCAGCGCCGCGTGCATCGCCGGAGAGGCCGTCTCCAGCGTGGCCTCCGGCACCGTCTGCGCCAGCTGCCCCTCCAGGTCTCCCAGCCGCGAGCTCAGCTCCCGGTGGGCGCGCGCCCGGTCCACCACGTGACGGATCTGCGCGGGGGTGAAGGGCTTGGGCAGGTAGTCGCGGGCCCCACGCTTCACGGCCTCCACCGCGGTGTCAAAGGTGGCGTAGGCGGTGATGAGGACGATGTCGAGGTTCGGGGACTCGGCCAGCATCCGGGGGAGCAGCTCCAGGCCGCTCGTGGTGCCCAGGCGCAGATCCACGAACGCCAGATCGGCCGGCCCCTGTGCGAGCGCCGCGAGGGCGGCCTCCGGGGTGGCGGCCTCACGGACCGTGCAGCCAAAGCCCTCCAGGCAGATGCGCAGCGTGCTGCGGATGTTGCGCTCGTCGTCCACCACCAGCACCCGCATCGGGCTGGGCTCGGCGGGCAGGGGCTCGGGCGGGGGCTTCATGCCGTCATCATAAGCGCCTCGCCTTCCCGGTGCCGTGCCGGTGACGCCTCCCGTACAGCGGACGCTCGGCGCGCTGGTAAACGCGCGCGCCCTGCGGCATGAGGAGCCATGCTCTGGAGCGTGGCATGACGGACGGTGAAGACTCGCCCACGGGAGGGCTCTTCTCGCGGGAGCTCGAACCGCCGCCCCGGCAGTCCAAGGCGACGCGCGCGGTGGTCATCGGCGCCATCGGTCTGGTGGCCATCGGCGTGTGGATGTGGGTCCACGGCTCGGCGGGCGGTGGCCTCCGCGCCATGTCTCCCGCCCAACGCGAGGCCTTCTACCAGGAGGCCTGGGCCGAGCAGCGCGCCCGCTGTCTGGAAGTCGACGGACCCCGGGACTCGGAGGCCCGTTGCCGCAAGCGCGCCGAATACCTCCTCCAATTCCCCCAGTGCGACGAGGCCTGCCGCAAGGAACTGGCCCCCTCGCTCCAAGGATCCACGCCGTAACCTCCGTGAGCGGTGGTAGCGTGCCGCCGCGTGAGTGCCCCTTCGTCCTCCGCCCCCCGCTGGATGTTGTACGGCGCCTCTGGCTACACCGGCCGCCTCATCGCTGAAGAGGCCGTGCGCCGAGGCCATCGCCCCGTGCTCGCTGGCCGCTCGCGCGAGAAGCTGGCGCCCGTGGCTGAACCCCTCGGCCTCGAGGTGGCCGTGATGGGCTTGGAGGACATCCGCGGCCTCGTGGCCTCGCTGGAGGGCCTGCCCCTGGTGCTCCACGCCGCGGGCCCCTTCGTCCGCACCAGCGAGCCGATGGTCCAGGCGTGCCTCGCCGCGGGCGCGCACTACCTCGACATCACCGGGGAGATTCCGGTCTTCGAGAACGCCTTCCACCATGACGCCGAGGCCCGCGCGCGCGGCATCACCCTCATGCCCGGCGTGGGCTTCGACGTGGTGCCCACCGACTGCCTTGCCCGCTACGTGGCCGAGCGCGTGCCTGGAGCGCACGAGCTGGACATCGCCATCACGACCAGCGGCCAGGCCAGTGCCGGCACCACCAAGTCCGCGCTGGAGCAGCTGCCCTCGGGCGGACGCGTGCGCCGGGGGGGAACGCTCCAGCTGTGGCCCCTGGGCAAGGGCCAGCGCCGCGTGCGCTTCTCCGACGCCGAGCGCACGGTCATCCCCATTCCTTGGGGCGACCTCGTCACGGCCTGGCACACCACCGGCATCCCCAACATCACCACCTATATGGCGCTGCCGCGAGCCGCCGCCCGGTTCCTTCGCGTCACCTATCCGTTGCTCAAGCGCGTGATGGCCGTGGACGCCGTCCGCCACGGCGCCGAGCGCCTCATCGAGTCCCGCATGCACGGGCCCGACGCCACCGCGCGCAGCGAGAGCCGCTCCCACCTCTGGGCCGAGGCCCGCGCCGCCGATGGCCGCCGCAGCCAGGCGTGGCTGGATCTGCCCGAGGGCTACGCCTTCACCGCCGTGTCCGCCGTCCGGGCCGTGGAGGAGGTGCTGGCCCAGAAGCCCGTGGGGACGCAGACGCCCGCGCGGGCCTTCGGCGCCGACTTCGTGCTCACCATTCCCGGGTGCCAGCGCCAGGAGGTGCAGTCCTGAGGCACGAGGCGGATTGCCCGCCCGCCCTCCAGGCAACCTAGAAGGTCGCTGGCGGCGATCCGCTTCCCTGCGGCTGTAAGCCAATGTGCTGCCAGGGGTTGGGTGACCGACGCACGCGGTCACGAGTCCTTGAGTGAGAGGGGGATCTGGCAGCTATCCTACGAGGTAAGGTGTCCCGGCGCGTCTTTGTCCCGGGTCAGAGGCGATGACGCTGACGTTCAAGCGAAAGATGATGTTGTTGCCCGCGCTGGCCGCGCTGTTCCTGCTGGCCATCCTGGGCCTGTCCATCATCGTCGGCGTCAAGACGGGCAACGCCCACGAGCTCATCGAGCAGGGCCATGCCCCGGCGCTCGCGCACAGCCAGTTGATGCTGGCGGACCTGCAGACCCTCCACCACGAGCTGCAGGACGCGGTGGCGCTGAAGGACGAGAAGCGCAGAGAGCCCATGCGGGCCATGGCGCGAAAGTTCTCCGCGGACCTGGAGGCGGCGCGCCGCAACCCGGTCCTCAGCGCCCAGCACCTCACGGTGCTCCTGCAGGACTTCACCGAGTACCAGCAGAACCGGGAGCAGGTGGTGGAGTTCTACCTCGTCCAGAAGGGCGAGGACACGGCGGCACTGGCTCGGCTCAACACGCGCTTCGCGTCCATGCAGAAGGCGCTGCAGTTGATGGTGAATGAGCAGCAGCGGGGGCTCACGGACGCCTTCCAGCGCTCGGCGCGGGCGGGCACCCGGGGGCGGGTGTTGATTGGCGTGCTGGTGTTCCTGTGCATCGGGGTGCTGGCGGGCATGGCGTATTGGATGGTGAAGGAGGTGGCCGAGCCGCTGGAGCGCCTGTCGGCGATGGCCTCGCGGATTGCCACGGAGGGGGACCTGACGGTCTCCATCGACGTGAGCGCCAAGGACGAGGTGGGGGAGCTGGCCCGCAGCCTGGACTTACTGGTGAAGCGGCTGCGCGCGGTGCCAGTGGCGCTGCAGAGCGTGGTGGGCGAATTGGCCACGGCCTCCGAGCGGCTGACGAAGGTGAGCCAGGAGCAGATCGCCTTCCTGACGGAGCAAGCGCGCAGCCTCTCCGAGGCGGGCACGACGATGGCGGAGATTGCCCAGACGTCGAGCGTGGCCTCCAACCGCGCGGAGATGGTGCTCCAGGTGGCCGAGCAGGCGGACACGTTCACGCTGGCGAGCCAGCAATCCATCGAGAGCAGCGCGCAGGGGCTGGATCAGATCCGGCGCCGGGTGAGCGCGATGGTGGGCAACATCGGCCAGCTGTCCGAGCAAGCGGTGCACGCGCGGGAGATCATCGGCAGCGTGAAGGACCTGGCGGACCAGAGCAACGTGCTGGCGCTGAACGCGGCCATCGAGGCGTCGCGTGCGGGCGAGGGTGGGCGCGGGTTCGCGGTGGTGGCGCGGGAGATGCGGGTGCTGAGCGGCCAGTCGCTGCAGAGCACCGAGCGCATCGGACGCATCCTGCTGGACATCAACACGGCGATTCGTCAGGCGGTGGCGGCGGCCGAGGGTGACAGCAAGGAGATGGAGGAGGGCATCGAGCAGGTGCTCACCTCGGCGGACAAGCTGAAGGAAATCACCCACGTCATGCAGGAGAGCAGCAAGGCGGCGCGGCAGATCGTCGCCTCGGTGACGCAGCAGAACGCGGGCATCTCGCAGATGACGGATGTGATGACGCAGCTGTCGGGGATGATGGGCGACGTGGTGCTGGCCACCACCACCGCGGAGGAGGCGGTGGGGCAGATCAACTCCACGGTGTCGCAGTTGCGGAGGATCGTCTCCGAGTTCCGCGTGTAGCCGCGGCGGGGCTCACCCGAGGAAGCGCCGCTCCCAGCGCCGCGTGTCCTCCTCGGTGAAGCCGGTGAGGGGAGCGCTTTCCCGGTAGGTCCAAGGCTCCAGCACCCGAGCCAGCTCACGGTACGGAGGCAGCTCGCGGCCGGACTCCGTGTCTCCCGCCTCCGGCCAAGGGCCTAGCGTGACGGCCGCGCGATCGCCATCCAGCGGCTGCACGGTGACGTCCGGTGAGGAGAGCTGAGTCCGTAAGCCTGCAGTGCCCCCCAGGTGTCCCAGCACCGGTTGTCCCAGGAACGTGAGCCAGTGTGCGCCTCGGACTCGCGTGCCTAGCTCCATCGAGAGGTAGTTCAGTTGGAGGACATCCAGCCCCGGGTAGCGAAAGCACCAGCGGCGGACCTCTCTGGAGACACCCAGGTCATCCATCAGCGCGTTGAAGGAGAGGCCTGCGTGACCGGAGTTGAAGGGCAGGGGAGTGGCCAGCTCCAGCGCCAGCTCGCGAATGCGCCCCGGGCCGTGCTTCTCCAGGTATTCCGTCGACAGCCAGAAGGAGGCGGCACAGACCGGCAAGTCTCGCTTCGCGAGGGCAGGATCCTCCAGCCACTTCCCGTAGTACTCGAACTGGAACTCTCCGGCTCCGCCCGGGCGATCCTTCAAGTAGAGGAGGGCCCCACGCTTCTCGAGGAGTTCCTTGCGGAGGTTGCTCCAGGCTCGCTCATCGAGTTCCTGCATGTCCCCTTGTGCGTCCGCGTACCAGCACAGCGAGTGGGGGCCCACCGCGTTCAGGTACGTGTCCAGTGATCGCAGGACGAACGGCGCGACGTCCGGGTGCGAGCGCTGCATGAAGAAGCAGATGTTCACGCCTTCGCGGATCTGCAGCTCTCCGTTCTCAGCGGGGATGCGAATGCGCGGGTAGTGCTCGCTCATCGGACTCCCCAGAAGGGAGAGACGCGGAAGGGCTTCACGCCCAGGGCCGCGTGACGGTGCGCACTTCCTTGCCGATCTGAATCGCCACATCGTTCAGCAGGGCTCGAGCGGTAGCCCCAGGCGGGAGGAGTTCGAGGAAAGGTGGTTTGTGCATTGAGGCTCTCCAGGTACGTGGGCACCAAGCATGCCTAACGGCACAGACCCAAGCAGAGCCAATCTCTTCCCGCAACCCGGTGCCCACTAGATTCGTTCGCCGCTGCTGCCTCTCCTGTTCCGCACTGCTCTTGTTGCTGCGGGGGGATACGCGGCGCTGCCGTGACTGGGCTGCCCGGCAAGAGAAACTCGGGTTGGCTGGTTGGTGGGCCCCAGCCAGGTTGCGGGCGCCTGTGCTCAAGGCAATGCTGAGGCCGCCTCGGTGGTCCTCTCTCTCGTGGGCACCATCGTCCACCTAGCCGAGGCCGTCTTCCTCTTTACCTGCAAGCGGCACGATGTGGCACCAGAGTTCGTTGTGGGTGCCCTGGCTTCCGTCCGAGTGGTTCTTCAAGGACGCGCTGACTCTGCCGGCGCGTCCACTCACTGATGCTCGCACGCACTTGGCAGACCAGCTCTGTACCTTCCCTCCCTATGCGCTACCTGTTCCTGCTCATCCTGTTCACCGCTGCCTGCTCCACTCCGTCACGCAGCACCTACTCCCAGGGCATCCCTGGCCCAGCCTTCCCAGCTCCACCCATGGCACCTGTCGGCACCGGAGCGCCCGTGGTCGGCCAGCCTGGCCAGCGCCCCCAGCAGTACCCTCGGAGCCCTCACGCCCGCGTCCTCCCTCCCAGCAACGAACCGGGCCTGTGGGCTGCTGAGTCTCCCGTAGCGAGCCGCTCGACGAAGCCGGTGGGCCCGCCGGAGATCTTCGGCATCACCTTGCCGTTCATCCCGAACGCAGACACCGACGAAGATGCCGAGCGACCCACTCGCGTGTGTGCCCAGACCATGGGGGCACTGCTGGCTAAGGCGGAGCCTCAGTCCGAGCTCGCCGCACTCCCTCCCCAGGCTCGCCGCTGCCTCGCGGCGCGGCTGTACTTCAAGTGCGCCGAAGGGTTGCTTGCTCTCTTCCCGGCGGGTGGCATCCCTGGCAGCTTCGTTAACTTCCCGGCTGAACGCCGCCTCCACCTCGCGGTCTATGAGACGGCGAAACGCTTCAAGGACGCGAGCTGCAGGGACGTGGTGTTCCCCCTCCGCGCCGAGCATGCAATTGTGCAGGTGAGCCGTGCATGGGCGCAGCGGCTTGACGAGGGCAAGCTATGAGCAGCGGTGAGCCTCACGAGGCGCCGACCCCAGTTCTCGGCCAGGACCCCGACAGCCTGCCGCCTGAGTTCTTCGCGTGGGTCGCGTCGATGACCCCAACACAGCGCATGGACGTGCTGAGGCGTTTCTACTCCGACCGAGACCTTCCAACTGTTCCGGCCAATGGTGCCCCTGCGGCTCAGCCCACCGTGCCAGAGGAGGGGTAGCCCTTGGGGCCCGGCCGCGCGCCGGAGGTTCTCGACGGTGTGCCCTTAGCTGCACGTTGAGTTGCTCCCAGCCGGGGGGCTCGTGCTCCGGCCGCACGTCGCGCTGCTCCAGGACCGCAACGATCTCTGCCTCGGGCTTGGCGCCGACAGTCTGGCCGCTGTCGGCCGCGCGATGACCTAAGCCGGGTCCATTCCCACAGACGCGTCGGTGGAGGCAGCACCTAAACGGATCTGGGGTGGCGGCGGTTACCGCGCCAAGCGTACTTCCTTGGGGGTATCGCCTGCACTCTCACGCCGTTTTTAACCTGCCGCCTCCTCTGGCTCTCGTGAGACGCCTCGCTAATGGACAATGTGCGGTGAATTCCCCTGCGTCACGTCTTCGTGCCGTGCTGGCCACGGCTCTTCTTGTCGTCGCCTCGGGCTGTGCGGACTTCGAAAAGGCGGCCGCCGCGTTCTGCGAGCGCAACCCTTCACGATGCGGCCACGCAGTGGGCGACGACGCTCTGCCGGACACGACAGCTCCGACGATTACTCAGAGCTCTCAGTCCGCAACCGCCGTACAAGACCTCGGCACCGTCACCTTCAGAGTGACCGCCCATGATGACGAGTCGCCCCAACTCAGCTTCGCATGGACGGCCACTCATGGGGTACTGGGCGCCCCTTCAAATACCGAGACCACCAGCGAGGTGATCTGGGCCTCACCCGCCTGCGTGCCCGCCGGCGCCAGCGCGTCAGTGACCGTCGTCGTTACCAACAGCAGTTATGCTTCCACTGCCAAGACATTTACCCTCACGGCCACATCATGTCCTCCCCCCTCTGTCGTTGCTGGCGCCAACCACTCGTTGGCGCTACGGCACGATGGCACCGTCTGGGCATGGGGCTACAACGGCTATGGCCAACTCGGTGATGGGACCACATCCCATCGGGCCTCGCCGGTGCAGGTGCCCGGCCTCGCCAGCGTCATCGCCCTGGCTGCAGGTAGCAGTCACTCACTGGCGCTACGAGGCGATGGCACTGTCTGGGCATGGGGCGACAACACATTCGGCCAGCTCGGCGATGGGACCACCACTCATCGGGCCTCGCCGGCGCAGGTGTTCGGCATCACCAGCGTCATTGCCCTCGCGGCCGGCGGCGGACACTCTTTGGCACTGCGCAGTGACGGCACCGTCTGGGCATGGGGCGACAACCTATTCGGTCAACTCGGTGATGGAACCACCACCCGGCGGACCCTCCCATCACGCGTGCCCAGCCTCACAGGCGTCACCGTCCTCTCGGCCGGCGTACGCCATTCTTTAGCACTGCACAGCGACGGCACCGTCTGGGCTTGGGGTGTCAGCGCCTACGGCCAGCTCGGCGATGGGACAGACACCGTTTACCAGGCTTCGCCGGTGCAGGTGCCCGACACCACTAACATCATCGCCCTAGCCGCCGGTGGTTACCACTCGTTGGCGCTACGAAGCGATGGCACCGTCTGGGCATGGGGCTACAACATCTACGGCCAGCTCGGCGATGGGACCACCACTCAGCGGGCCCTGCCGGTGCAGGTGCCCGGCCTCACCAGCGTCACCGTCCTCGCGGCAGGCGGCGGCCACTCACTGGCGCTGCGTAGCGACGGCACCGTCTGGGCGTGGGGCTACAACGCTTACGGCCAGTTCGGCGATGGCACTACCACCTGGCAGGCCTCGCCTGTGCAGGTGCCCAGCCTCACCAACGCCGTCGTCCTGGTCGCAGGCAACAACCATTCGTTGGCACCGCGAAGCGATGGCTCCGTTTGGGCCTGGGGCTACAACTACTACGGCCAGCTCGGTAATGGGACGTCGGGGACTATGTCAGTACCCGCCCGAGCACTGCTTCCTTGAAGCCGCGCAGCGCTTACTTCGAAGGCGCTCCGCTCAACTTGGCACCGAGTCCCAACTACGCGCCTAGCCGCCGGACCACAGACGGCTAGGCGGAACGACCGCTCCCATGGTGCTGGACTGAGCATGCTGCTCTTCCCAGCACTTGGGCTCCAACGATCCTGCGTGGTGCCCAAGGGGGGCCACTCGCGGCCCGGCCGGAGGAACTCAGTGCCAGAAGGTCGAGGTGCTCGGCGTGCCGACACCGGTCGCATGTGCCCGGGCAGCAGGTGGTGCTGGCGCTGGTGTAGGTCCCTCCCGTCGCCAGACCGTGTCGTGGTGCTCGACACTCCCTTCCAGACGGCGCTAGCCCTCTCCGTTACTCGTGCGCCGCGTCGTACTCGGCGAGCAACTTGGTCGCTACCTGCAACAGGGAGATAGCGCGAGCCGTATACGGGTTCTCCAAGACATTCTCGGGAGTGGCCCAAGGGAATCGTGCGTATTCGGAGTTTATGCCAGCAACCAGGTGGTGTAGTCGGCCGGACTCACCCTGCAAGCATTCGAGGGCGAGTCCATCATCCGCGAGTAGGTACGCGGAGTTCGGGTGCTCTCGGTAGCCGCGGCGGGGCAGCGACTCCCCGCCGCAGTTCCGAGACTCTGCTACTTCCCGAGGATGCCGCGCAGGCGCTTCTTGGCCTCCTCCTCTGCCTTCTTCTTCGCCTTCTCCTGCTCGGCCCGTGCCGCCTCCTCCAGCTTTGCCTTCTCCTCGGCGGCTTTCGCCTCCAGCTCCTTCTTCTTGCGCTCGGCCTCCTCGCGCGCGGCCTGCTCGCCGCCCGAGATGACGTCCTGCACCTGTTTCGCCTTGTCGCCCAGCAACTGCCCCGCGAGCCCCGTCGCCGCCAGCTTCGCGATCGTCAGCGCCGCCGGCTTCACGTCGATCCCCGTCACCTCAGGCGCCCACGCCGGGCCTGTCACCTTCATCCCCACCGGAATGGCCTCCGTGGGCGTCACCTTCCCCAGCGTCAGCGTCTTGATGGTCTGCGGCGTCAGCGACACATTGCCCGTCAGATCCAGCACCCCGTCCAGCCGGATACCGCCCTCGAAGCGCATGGCCCCCTCCGGCCGCGTCCACGTGATGGGCTTCTCCAGCTGCGCCACCCCGTTCTTGATCTCCACCCCGAACGGCAGGTTTTCTCCCAGCTGCGTCATGTCCCCGCTCTTCAGCGCCTTCGCCGCGAACGGCAGCGCCTTGGCCAGCGGCTCCGTCACCTTCGAGAGCACGTCCACGCCTAGGAACGTGCTGTTCTCCAGGTTCCCGTTGATGGCCCCCAGCAGCGTCTCCTTCAGCTTCTCCGGCGTGTAGCCCACGCCCTGCAGGTCGATGTTCCCGTTGAACGCGCCCGTCATCACCTTCTTCGGCGTGCGCGCCGCCAGCACCTGCGCCATGTCCACCTTCTGCATCTGCACCTTCGCCACGAACGCCCGCTTCTCCGGCAGCTGCCCCAGGTTCACCTGCGTCCCATCCGCCACCACCGTCCCGCCGTAGGCCACCGAGGAGAACTTCTCCACCTTGATCAGGTCATCCACCATCGTGATGTGCCCCACCACGTTGGACAGGTTCTGCTCGCTGTAGCGCACCGAGGCCGCCTGGATCTTGATGTCCCCGCGCATCCCGTTGAAGCGCGTCGGATCATCCGGCGGCGGCGGCAACACCCCGTTGTTGCGCGCCATGATCTCCTCGTCCTTCATCAGCAGCGCATCCGCGTTCAGCCGCTGCGTCTTCAAGTCCGCCGCGAACGTCGTCGTCGCCTTCTTGCCCGTGCCCGCCGTCGCGAACGACGCCGTGCCGTTCACCGTGTCCTCCAGCACGTTCGCTGTCAGCTTGCTGACGTCCACCTTCATCCCGTCCTTCGTCGGCTGGTAGGTGCCTGCAGCGTCCACCTCCATCCGCTGCCCTGGGGCCTTGCTCAGCAGCAGGCCCGGACGCAGATCCGCCCCCGACAGGTCCGCCTTCGCGTCGAAGCGCAGCGCGCCGCCGCTCGCCGCCGCCCCTGACAGGCGCGCCGTCAGCCGCATCGCCGCCCCTGCCTCCTTGGTCAACTGCTCCGGTACGCGCAGCCGCACCGGCGTCAGGTCCACGTCCAGGTTCAGCGCCTGCGCCTCCTGCGTGCCGCTGCCCTTCACCGACAGCCCCACCGGCCCGGCGATCATCCCGTTGAGCTGCTTCTTCAGCGGCGGGTAGTACTGGGCCAGCACCTCTGGATCCAGGTCATGGCTCTTCAGCTCGAAGCCCTCCACCGCGGGCGAGCTCCCCATCATCCCCTTCACCCGGCCCTTGCCCTCGATGCCCGCCGGCCCGAAGTCCAGCTTGAGCCGGTCCAGCGCCAGGTCTCCCGCGTCCAGGTCCGCCTTCACATCCGTGTCCAGCACCACATCCAGCGCCTTGCCGCCCTCGGCCCCCGCGAACTTCAGGCCGAGCGCCTTGATGACGCCCTCCAGCTTCGTGGTCCCCTTGCCGCCCGGCACCGCGCTTCCCAGCTCCGCCTTCCAGTCCGCCGTCAGCGTGCCCGCCTGGAACCCCACGCTCGGAGGCAGGTACGGCCCCAGTGGCGCCAGGTCGATGGCCTCCGCCTTCAGCGTGAGCCGCTCCGGCGTCGGCACCAGCGTGGGCGGCAGCGGCGCCGCCGCCAGCGTCGCGAACAGATTCTGCTTCTGCGCCAGCACCGCCGCCGCCAGCTTCACCTCCAGCGGCTGGCCCACCCGCAAGTCCTTCACCTCGATGTCCAAGTCAGAGATGGCCAGCTCCTGCGCCTTCTCGCCCGAGCGGTCCACGAAGCGGATGGTGCCGTCCGTCAGCGCCGCGCGCTCCACCCGCACCCCGGACAAGTCCGTGGGCGGCTGCTCCTCGGCGGGCGGCTCCTCTGGCTTCTGCTGTTGCGCCAGCTTGTCCATCAGCCGCTGCACGTTGGTGGTGCCGTCCGGCAGGCGGATGACGTTCACCGTCAGGCCCGTCACCTCCACGTTGAGCACCTGGATGTCCTGCCCCTTCGAGCGCAGCAGCGGCATGGCCGCCACGCGCACGTCCAGGTTCTTCAGCTGCGTCAGTGGCAGCTCCTCGCCCTCGGCGGGGCCCACGGTGACGTTGTCCACGTCCACTCCCACGTGGGGGAACAGCTTCGTGGAGATGCCGCCCACCTCCACCGGCCGCCCGAGCTGCTGCGAGAGCGTGGCCGCCTGGGCGCGCGCCTGCTGCAACAGAATGGCATCGAGCCGCCACAGCACCACCGCCACGGCAATCACCAGCACGGCGAGGATGCCCCCGAGCACATAGGGCCAGCGCCTCTTCTTTTGAGCCTGCATTGCGAACGTCCTCCTCCTGCAACCCGGCCCGCGCCGCCGGCACGGCCTGGGGGGGCCTCTCGGGGCCGGAACCTAACCACCTTCTGACAGTCCTACAGCCCCCGACGTGCGCGGACGCAAAAGACTTCACGCTTCACGGATTTTCAGGGGTCGCAGGGATAGCCGCCGGGCGGGCAGGAAGAGGGCCCTCAGGAATAAAGGCCACCGCGGGAAGGAGCAGGAGGAAAGCTCAGAGCTCGATGACCTTGGGCTTGCCGGGAGGCGCCGTCTCATGGCCCTCCGGCAGCAGGAAGCCGGCGGGAGCCGCCACCGGCCCGGAGTCGTACATGTCCAGGTAGAGGATGACGGGCTTCTCCAGGCCCTCGTACGTCACCTCGTACAAGTCGAGCAGCCCCATGCCCATGAAGCTGTTGGGCGTCTCGAACTCGCAGCAACTGCCCAGCCGGCGCCACGCCAGGGGCTCGCCGTTGGCTCCGCGCAGCGCCTCCAGGAAGGCGTGCTGTCCCGAAGGGCCTCCCCCCACGTGGATGGGGTTCTCGGGTGTGAAGCCGTAGGCGCCCTCCTCGCCCCAGGCGGGCTGCCACCCCTCGGTATGCCGCGGAGCAGGGCGGACGTGGGCCTTGGGCGCCGAGGAGCAAGCGGCCAGCACCAGCAGTCCCATCACGGCGAGGCGGACACCCGGCATCAAGAGCCTCCAAGAGAGCACCCCTTCACGCTGGCACAAGTGCCCGGTCTCGCGCACGCCGGACGCTCCAGGGTGGAGTTTCGAACCCTCGGGCCCCCAGGTTTCCGACGTTTGACCGGGGGCCACTGTCCGCCCACCTCGAGGCCGGGAACGCTGCGGGCCACGCCCGGGTCCAACAGGGGGGACATGCCGATGCGCCTGGAGAGCTCTCGAGGCCTGCCGCGTTCACGCGGGCCCTGTGTGTGGGGACGTGCCACGGGCATCCTGGTGAGCGCTGTGGCGCTGTCCGCCTGCGGCAGCATGAGGGCGGAGCTCTGCACCACGGTGCATACCCGGGTGCTGGAGGAGCTGCGCACCACGGACAGGACGCCGCACTTCGTCTCGGATCCGTGGGCTTGCGAGCGGCACGCCCTCCGGCTCCGGCAGCTGGCGGAGGAACTGCGCGCGATGAACATCCCGGACGTGGCGCTCCGGCGCTCCCTGGAGGACTACCGGCTGGAGGTGGAGCGCCTGGCCGAGGCCTATTCCCGCCTGTCGGCCGCGTACCAGGCCCAGCCCGAGTTCACCCTTGACGAGGCCCGGCAGGTGCACACGCCGCTGCGCCGCGAGGTGCTGAACCACGCGGCCTCCCTGAGCGCGCCCCGCCTCCAGCTCCAGCGCGCCTGCACCAACGGGTGAGCGGCGGAGGGCTCAGGCCGTCCAGTAGTAGCTCCACTTGAGGAGCACGGCGTCCGTGGCGGGGCCGGAGAACAGGCGCCGGGGCAGCAGGGTGGCGGGCGGTGTCTCCCCGTCCGGCGTGGGCAGCCCCTGCTGCGAGCGCGTGTACACGAGGAAGAGCGTGGAGCCCAGCCGGTACTCCCAGCGCAGCACCACGTTGAGGTTGAGCGCCACGTCGTAGAAGTTGTCCGCCTGGGCCTCGGTGGGCGTCAGCGCGGCGAAGCGGATGGGCGTGCGCGCCTCGTCCGACACCGCCTCGAAGAAGGGGCCGTACAGGCCATAGTCGCTGAAGAGCTGGGCGTAGCCCTGCAGCGTCAGGTTCGGGCGCAGCACCCACTGCTGCCGCAGCGTGACGGAGATGAAGTTGGACTGCAGGTTCGCCAGCAGGAAGCGCCGGTCCTCCAGCGTGTCTACGTGGCGGGGGGCGAACTCGGTGCGGTCCACGTTGAGCTCCAGGCGCGTCTCCAGCGCCGGGTGGGGCCGCAGCGACAGCGACGCTTCCCCACCCCAGCCCCAGGCGCCCGGAGCGGGGCCGCGCTCATGGTGGCCCACCACCGCGTAGGCATTGAGCACGACCGGCCGGTTGCCGTTGGTCTCCACAAAGAGGAGGAAGAAGCTGTTGCGCTCCTGCTCCAGCGGGATGCCTGTGCGGTCCAGCTCGCGGATGTCATAGCCGCCGAAGTTGATGCCCGTCTCCAGGCCGACGTAGTCGTAGCTGGGCAGCTGCACGTAGCCGTTGAAGTTCGCCCAGTTGCCCCGGTGGATGCCGCGCCCGTCCGTCGTCCAGCTCGAGCCGCCTCCCAGGTTGAGGGAGAGCGCTCGGAACGGCCCCACCCCATTGGAGCGCTGGTAGCGCAGCCAGGTCCGCGGCGAGTGGTCGTTCTGCGTGCGCTGGAAGCCCGTGGCGTTCAAGTCCAGCGTGGGGGTGGAGAAGTCGTAGCCCACCTCGAAGCGGAAGCCGTCCCCGCCGAACTTCCCCGCGCGCACGTAGCCACCGTAGCCGGTGGAGCCGGGGCGCAGCACCGTGCCGTCCCGCAGCGTGCGCTCGGGCAGCCCGCCCACGGTGCGGCTGGCGTCCACCTGCCCCAGCACGCCGTACTGGCTGTCCGAGGTCTTCACGTCGAAGTCCGCCGCGGCGCCCATTCCGCCTCGGGCCAGGCACTCGGCGGGTTGGTCCTCCTCGTCCAGCTCGGCCTCCTCGGGGGTGCACCCGCCCACCAGGGGCGTGGCCGCCGCGAAGCTGCCACCCACGCGGGAGTTCTGTCCCACCGAGCCCCGCGCCACCGCCGCGAAGTAGTTGGTGGGGGGCTGGGGCTCGCCGGGCAGCGCGCTGTTGGGGCCCAGGTGCAGCGGGCGGCTGGAGTGCACGCGCCAGCGCCGGTCCGGGTGCTCTTCGTCGTGCTCCTGCCAAGGCCCGGTGACGAGCGCGTCCAGCACGCCCACCTCCAGGCCCTTCACCGCCGTGCCCGTCAGCTTCGCCGCGCCGAGGATGGGCGTGTTCAGGCCGATGCGCCGCGAGTAGAAGAGCGACTGCGGCACATTGCCCACGGAGCCGCCCACCGGCTGGAAGAGCTCCAGGCCCTGCGTGAAGAAGGAGCGCTTCTCCGGGAAGAAGGCCTCGAAGGTGGACAGGTTGAGGATGAGCTGGTCCGCCTCCACCTGTCCGAAGTCCGGGTTGAGGGTGGCGTTGAGGGCCAAATCACTGGTCAGCGCCGCCTTCACGTCCAGGCCCACGTCCACCGTGGGGTCCAACAGCCGCGGGGTGGGCACGGCCGAGTCCGAGAACTGCGGCCGGAGGATGCCGCGCGTGGCCAGGTAGGGCGACAGCTCCACCGCGCGCCGGGGCTTGAGGCCCTCCATCCCCGTCAGGTGGCCCAGCCGCGAGACGGTGGCGTTGCTGGTGCGCGGGTTGTCCACGGACTCGATCTCCTCGTTGAGGCGGGCGATCTGCCGGCGGACCGAGAACCCCCAGGTCTGCGTCGCCACATCGGGGAAGCGCAGCACGGACAGGGGGATGGCGAACTCGGCCACCCAGCCGTCCGCCACGGGGGAGGAGGCTCCGTCCCACACGCTGTCCCAGTCGGAGGTGAAGTTGCGGTCATCGAAGAACAGGCCGTCCCCTTGCACGCCGCCCGCGCTCAGCGTGAAGGCGTAGGCGGTGCGGTGCTCGTGGGTGGAGTCGATGATGAGCTGGACCGAGTCCGTGGTGAGGCTGCTGTCGCGGCGGCCCAGGCGCCGGTCGATGAGCTCCGGCTTCGAGTCATGAGCGATGACGCCGAAGTAGACGCGCTCCGAGTCGAAGAGGATGCGCACCTCGGTGCGCTCACTGGGGACAGCGCCCGCGGTGGGGAAGCGCTGGACGAAGGCCTCGAAGGAGGGGGCGCCGGCCCAGGAGGGCTCGTCGAGCTTCCCGTCCACCCGGATTTCCCCGCGCGCCGGGGCGGCCTGGATGAACTGGGTGCGGCCGGGTCCCTCGACGGCCGCGTGGGCGGTCATGGCGGACAGCAGCAGCGCGAGCGCCAGCCCCTGACGCGGCATTCCAGACTCCCCGTTCCTCAAGACGTCCCCCCTCACGGCGTGCGCCTACCGGGTGCAGTCCGGTGAACGCACGGGCGCGCCATCCATTTCACGGTTTCTTGCGCGCGTCACTTCCCTTTGCTGCCCGAGAAGGAACGCACGAACTCCCGGTCAATCCCGTGGATGCGGAGCTTCACCAGGTCATCCGCCGTGGCGTTCGTGTAACCCGCCTCGCGCATCTCGCGGATGAAGGCCGGCGTCACCCCGTGGATGCGGAACGCCATCAGGTCATCTTGGGAGATGGAGGGAAAGCCCATGCCGCGGATCTCCCGGACGAACTCCGGGGACACGCCGTGGATGCGGAACGCCACCAAGTCCTTCAAAGGTAGCTTCGTGTACCCCAGCGCCGCGAGCGCCTGGATGTACTCCGGCGTCACGTCGAAGATGCCCACCTCGAAGAGCGTCTTGAGCGGGATGTCCTTGTACCCGAGCGCCGCCAACTCCTTGATGCGGGAGGTGCTGATGTCGAAGAGCGCGAGCTTGAACGGGTCCTCCGAGGAGAGCTTCGGGTAGCCCAGCCCGGCCATGGCCTTGGCGTAGGACTCGTTCGGTTCGAACTGGAAGTGGCCCGCGCCCTCGCCGCCGGAGAAGCGGCCCTCGAAGGTGAAGGTGCCGGCCTCGCGGGTCATCCGGAAGGGCGCAGTGCTGCCATCGGCGGTGGAGAGGCCCTGGAAGGCGGTGAGCGGCTCGGAGAAACCCATCTGAGAGCCAGGCTCGCCCTTCATCCGCAGGGACAGCTGGAGCTGGGACTCCTTGGCGCTGGCCGTCCACGTGCCGGTGTGCGTGGGGGCGGCGAAGACGGGCGCGGCCATCAGGAGCGCCGCGACGAGGGGGAGGAGGAACGGTTTCGGTGTCATGGCTTCGGACTCCTTCGGGCAAGGCGCGGCCCTGCGGCGCGCGCTCGGGAGAGCGCGGCCGGGGGACGGGATGAGGTGGAGGGGAGGGGACTACTTCTGTGGCTTCTTCATGCGGCGGATGAACTCGCCGTCGATGCCGCTGGTGCGCAGCTTGATGAGCGTGTCCACATCCAGGTTCTCCATGCCCGCGTCACGCATCTGGCGGATGAAGTCCGCGCTCACGCCCAGGGCGCGCAGCTCCACGAGCTGGTCCGCGGGGAGGTCCTTCAAGCCCGCCTCTCGCAGCGAGCGCAGGTAGTTCGGCGTGACGCCCACGGCGTGGAACTCGACCAGGGTGTCCTTGTCCAGCTTCGAGTAGCCCGCCTGGGAGAGCTCGGCGATCGTCTCCGGCTTCACGCCCACGGCGCGCATCTCGGTGACGTCCTCCAGGCTCAGGCCGGTGTAGCCCGCGGCCTTCAGCGCGCTCAGGTACTTCTCGTCCACGCCCACGGCGCGCGCGGAGACCACATCGTCCGGGGTCATGTTCGTGAAGCCCTGGGCCTTCATCGCCTCGAGCCAGGCCGGAGTGACGCCCAGGTGCTTCATCCCCACCAGGTCATCGGCGGACAGCTTCTGGCCGAGGCGGGCGTTCATGTCCTTCACGTACTCGGGGGTGATGCCCGCGTGGCCGAACTGGACCAGGTTGCCCACCGTGGGCTCGTAGCCCAGGCCCTTCACCGTCTCCAGCATCTCCGGGGTGACGCCCGCGACCTTCAGCGAGACGAGCTGATCCACCGAGAGCGGGCCTTCGCCCACGCGGGTGCGGTCATCCTCGTCGTCCTCGTCGTCCTCGTCCCGGCCGTGGCGCGGCTGGGGGTTGGGATTCGGGTTCGGGTTGGGATTCGGATTGGGGCGCGCGGCCACCCGAGGACCGGGCACGGGCGTGGGGGCATCCACCGGAGAGGGAGGAGACACCGGGGCCTGCGCGGACACGGGAGCGAGAGCCCGGGCAGGCGCGGGAGCCGAAGGGAGCGACGGGGGAGCGGAGACGCTCGTGGCGAGGCTGCCGCCCGTCTCCTCGGCGGGGAGCATGAGGGCGGTGATGGGCGCGGCCACCGCGAGGCTGCTCATCAGCGTGAGGACGGAGGCGCCCGCGACCCAGCGCGAGGAGCAGCGCGAGGCGGGGGTGAGCACCAGCCGGCGGACGCGCTCCGGCAGCGAGCCACCCAGCGCGGACAGGGCCGGGCTCGGCGCGAGAGAAGGAAGGACGCGCAGCTCCTCCAGCGCGGTGAGCGCGCGGGCGTACGAGAGGGAGCTGCCGCTGGTGCCTGCGGCGATGTCATCGCAGCAGTGCTCGCGCTCCACGCGGATGACGCGGGACACCCACCAGACGGCCGGGTGGTAGAACAGCAGCGTCTCCACGAGCGTCTGGGCCAGGTTCACCACGAAGTCGTAGCGGCGGATGTGGGCCAGCTCGTGGGCGAGGATCATCTCCAGTTGCCGCACGGTGAGTCCAGTGAGCGCGGAGGCGGGCAAGAGCACCACGGGCCGGAGCCAGCCCACCGCCGAGGGCACCTCCACCGCCGCAGACTGGAGCAGGCGCACCGCGCGCTTCAGCCCCAGGCGCGAGGCCAGTGCTTCCAGCCGAGCCTGCCACTCGACAGGAGCCGGAGTGGCCGCACGCACCAGCCGGCGCAGGCGCAGCCATCCCGCGAGCAGCCGCAGCGAAGACATCGCCACGCCCAGGCCCCATGCGAGCACGAGCCACGGCAGGTACTGGCCGACGAACGAGAGGACTTGGCCCGGCAGCGGCGCCAGCTCGGTGCCCGCGGCGAAGACGGGCGCGACGGGGGCGAAGGAGTGGCGCGGAGCAGGAAGGGTTGGAGCCGCGAGCGTGGGAGCGGCCGGAGCCGGGACCGCCGTGGATGCCGAGACAGAGACTTCAGCGGACGGCGCCTGAGCGACGGAGGAATAATGACGCCAGAAGGTGGCCACGGGCAGCGTCAGCATCAGCGTCAGCGCGCCACAGGCCAGGGCGTAGCGCGCGACTGCTGCCTGGCGCCCCATCACGCGCAGCGCGAGCGCCAGCACTCCTGCCACGAGCGTGCCCTGCCACAGCAGGTGCAGCAGCGCCCAACCCAGTGACTCCAGGACGAGACCGTTCACGGCTCCACCTCTTTCTCCAGAGAGTCGAGGAGGCGGCGCAGCTCGGCCAGCTCCTCGGGGGAAGTCTTCTTCGTGGACAGCGCCTGCATGGCCAGCTGGGCCGGTGAGCCGCCGAATGCGCGATCCACCAGGTCCGTCACCAGCTGCCGCTGTGTCTTCTCCTGCGGCAGGCGTGTGGTGTAGACGTGCGCGCGCTGGGACTCGTCGCGCACCACGAGCCCCTTCTCCGTCATGATCTGCATCAGCTTGAGGATGGTGGTGTAGCCGCTGCCATCCTGGAGGGCCTCGTGCACCTCTCGCACGGTGCTGGCCCCCCGGCTCCAGAGGACCCGGAGGATGGCCAGCTCGGAATCGGTGGGGCGCGGCAGGTTCGCTTCGCTCATGGCTCCCTCGGCGTCCAACATCTTCGGAAGAGATATACGAAGCCATTCGTAGGTGTCAACGAAAGGTTTCGTAGATGGATGGAAAGGGCCTGATGTCAGGGGTTTAGCAGAGGAGGACGAGTACCTGGCTGGCCAGCAGGCAGAGGGCACGGCGGTGGGGGAGCAGGGGTTCCGGGAGGGAGCGCGCTGATCCACCTTTCGGAGAGCACAGGACTGGAGGCGGTGATGGCGCAGAGCCAGAAGTCGGGGAAGCGGCAGGCGGCGGCGGGGAAACGGAGCTCGGGGCGCATCCAGGTCCGTCGGGACACGGCGCCGTATCGGGCCGCCGCGCAGGAGCAGGCCGTGCGGGTGCGCGAGGAGATCGACGTGGCGCTGGCGGGTGCTCGCCGGGTGCGTGAGGAGATTGAGGCGCGCATCGAGAACCAGTGGCACAACCGGCCCGCGAAGACAGCGGGCACGGAGGGCACCGGGCGCCGCAGGAAGGCCTGAGCCGGTTACTCGGCCTTCTTGGGCGCGCGCGCCGCGTCCATCACGCGGTGAACGGGATGGAGTTCACCCACGGTGATGAGCTTGTCGAGGAACTGCCAGCGGCAGAACCCGTCATCCGAGTGGGGCTCGAGCAGGTACACGGCCAGTGTTCCAGCCCGCTGCGCCGTGGGGACGTACAGCGTCCCAGCGGGGAACTCGCGGGAGGAGCGCTCGGGGGACACGGTGAGCACCGTCTCGAAGCGCACGGGCTTGGGCTTCTGGCTGAGCGGCACCTCGGCCTCGCCGGGCGGCGGCACGTTCGCGGCCACGTCGGGGCTGAAGGTCTCCTCGCGGCGCGCCACGCGGTAGCTGTCCACCGTGAACCGCTTCGGCGCGGAGAGGCGCTCGAAGCGGATGCCATGGCCCTCCAGGCGGGAGGCCAGCTCGGCGGGCACCAGGTACCCAACCGGAGTGCTCACCGCCTGCGTGGGGATGAACGTCCGGTGGTGCGGCATGCGGTAGGTGCGGCGGCGCTTCCCGGGGTAGCGGCGCTCGGTGATGCTCGCCTCGTCGAAGGACTGGATGGCGGCGGTGTCGCGAGGCTTCGCATGGGCGGGGTACTCGAACACGAGCGCGTCCTTCTCATCGCGCGTGGCCACGCCGTAGTTGATGCCCACGAGCGCCTGCAGGTCCGGCGTCTCTCCGCGAGCGATGATGCGGGCCTCCTCGGCCTCGGTGGCTGCGCGGTAGGCCTTGGCGTTCTTGGCGGCGTCGCGGAACAGCTCCAGCAACCACGCGCGCATCACCGCGCAGCGGCGCTTGAAGTCGATGTAGCTGTACGTCTCGAGCAGCACGTCCATGCGGCCCAGCAGCCCGCGGTAGTGGCTGCCGAAGCGCGGCAGCGCGGGGTAAGTGTGCCAGCCGGAGGTGGGGTCGCCCTCGTTCTTGAAGTTGCCGTACCAGAAGCTGTTGAAGCCGTGCCCCTTCTTCACTGCCTGGGCCACGCGCTCCAGCATCGCGCGGTTGAACTGGCGCAGCTCCGAGAACAGCGGCTCGTTGGAGTGCGAGGTGTCGAAGGTGAGATCGAACCCGTGGATGCTGCCATCGGTGGTGTGGCAGTCGATGAAGAGGTGAGGCCACCACTGCTGGTACAGGGCGGCGATGGCCCGCGTCTCGGGGGCCTCCTGCTTCATGCTGTCGCGGTTGAGGTTCCAGCCCTCGCCCGTGTAGCGCGTGCCCACTCCGCCTGGCGGGTTCACCTGGCCCTCGAGGTTCTTCAGGTCCAGCTTGCGGTTGTTCGGGCTGATGCGGTCGTTGCCGTCGGGGTTGAAGTTGGGCACCAGCACCAGGCACAGCGTGTCGAGCAGCTTGCGGCCCAGCTTGGTGAGCGTGAGGTCTCTGGCGAGCGCGAGCACGGACTCCTTGCCCTCCACCTCACCGGCGTGGATGTTGGCCTCCACCATCACCACGGCCTTCTTCTGCTTGCGGGCGAGCTCGGGGGTGAAGCAGTTGCGATCGCTGATGATGAGCGCCACCAGGGGCTGACCCTCGCCGCTCTTCCCGAAGTCCACGCGGCGGGCGAGCTTCGTCTGGCCGCAGAGGGCATCGACGAAGGCCAGCACATCGGAGTGCCGCGAGGTTTCCTGGTAGTTGGACGCTTCAGCGCGAGTGAGCAGCTCGGTCATGGGCGCGCATCCGAGCGCTCCCCGCCCAGGGCGTCAAGCCCTTGTCACCTCGCCTCCTTATAAGGAGGCGGTCATGAGGAGGAGGTCGGCAGCCCGAGCTTCCGGAAGACGCGGGCCTCCATCTGCTGATCGCGCTTCTGGCCGCGCTGCTGGGCCTTGAGCTTCTCGGCCTCGCGGGTGCGCGGCGGGCCGTTCACCTCGAGCTGGGCGAAGAGCTTGTGGACGGTCTTGGTGATCTCGTCCACGGCGTGCTCGAAGGCCTTCCGGTTGGCGCGCGAGGGGTCTCTCATCCCGCTCAGCTTCCGGACGTACTGCACGGCCGAGTCGCGAATCTCCTCCGCAGTGGCGGGGGGCTGGAAGTGGTGGAGCAGCTTGATGTTCCGGCACATACCCTCAGTATAAAAGGTTTCGGGCAGCGCTAGCGGCTCTGCCTCACGGCTCAAGGCAGGCTGCTGTTCAAGCCCTTCATCCTCTCGAAGCTCACGGACCGTCCTTGACGTAGACGGTGAAGTGCTTGCCGTCGTGCTGGAGCTTGTGGCCCGAGAGGGCCTCGCGCAGCCAGTCGAACTGGAGCGCTCCGATTCCCAGCACCTTGCCCACGGCGACCACGGGCGCGGCGCGCACCTCCTGGACGATGACCGCTTGCTCACTCTCGGAGATCATCCCAGGCGCGACGAACCAGCTTCGTGTCCCCCGGCTGTTGGGAATGGCTCCCTCGGGGTAGCCCGTGGTGACGAAGTAGATCGGCCGCGAGCCCGCGATGCGCAGCACCTCGGCCACCTCCTGCCGCTCGGAGGGCAGGACCCAGGAGCCCAGCAGGCTCGCGTCGGGGCGGCGCTCTTTCCAGCTGGCCACGGCCCCCGACGTCATCTGCTTGCTGCCCAGCACGACGATGGCCACCAGCACCCACCGCAAGGGCCGGGCTGTCACCACACAGAAGAGCCCCACGGCCAGCAGGCCCAGGTAAGTGGGCCAGGGACCGAAGAAGAGCGTGGCGAAGGCCACATGGAGCGCCGCGCAGGAGAGGCCCACCTCGGCCTGGACGTTCTGCAGGATCGCCGCGGGGATGGCGCGCAGCGAGCCCAGCACCAGCACCACGCTGCCGAGGATCCAGAACCCAGAGAGGCTGCCCAGGTAGTACTTGAAGTTGACTCCCGGCGGAGCCGCCAGGGTGTTCACGAGCTTGGTGAGCGGTGGCTCCAGCGCTTCGTAGTGCGTCATGCCCGAGAGCGGGAGCGCCGTGCGCAAGGTGCTCTGGAACCCGAGCACCACCATGGAGCACCCCAGGGCCACCACTGCCGTCACAGCGGCGGGCCACAGCCGAGCCCATGTCTCCCGCAAGCCGGAGGAGCGCAGGAGGATCCACCCGACCAGGATGCCAGCGTAGAGGATGCCCATGCTGGGCTTCACGAGCGCGGCGAGGACCGCCAGCATCAAGGCGCGATCGCGGCGGCCCTCGAGGTGGAAGGCCAGCGCGTGGAGCAGACAGGCCGCCTCCAGACCATAGGTGAGGTTGAGCCCGAGGTTCCGGACGATGGCCTGAGCGAACACCACCGACATGACGAGCCCGGTCCAGCCATTCTCCAGGCGCGCCATGCAGCGGGCGAGCCCCGTCAGCGCGCCCACGCACAGCAGCGCCACCAGGATGAGGTGAGCGGTAACGGTCCGGCCGAGCAGGCTGTAGCCGAGCTGGCTCGCGACGGCGGACAGCGGCCCATAGTTGTAGCCAAAGTCGATCGCCGGGCGGAGGCCCGCGTCGAGCAGGGCCTCCAGCTTCAGCGAGGCGCCCGCATCCGCGAGGAGAAAGTCGACTGTGGCCCCCAGCGTGGGGAGATGTGCCACGAAGAACACTGCTCCCGCGAGCAGGGTGGGCAGCACATAGAGCGCCTGCGGGCGGGGAGCGGTGGTGCTGGAGGGTGTGTGCGGCATGCGGGAAAGGTCAGTTCCAGACCTTCGGAGGGAAGCCCAGCAGTGCTCGGACCTGGTCCGGTGTCAATGTCCCGGCGCGTGGATCCCGTGACTGCCGCAGCTCCCACAGGCAGTGCGCCACGTAGGCATCCTCGGGAGTTCCCTCGGGAGGCGGCTTCGTCTCGTTCGTGAGGCTGAAGGTGTCGGAGCCCACGAGCCCCACGCCCACCTCCGTCTCCTCGTCCTGTCCATAGATGTAGACGGGATAGCGGTAGAGGAAGAGGAACAGCTCGCGGCGGTCTCCAGTCGGAGGCCAGTCGAACACCCGGCGATCCCACAGCTCGATGGACTCGGGCTCCTCGCCAAACTCGTTGGGGTGGCGCAGCCAGGAGATCATCTCCGCCTTGGCCAGTAGGACGGGATCATCCGCCTCCTGGGGGCGGAGGTGCGCCTTGCCGAGCTCCTGGAGGTACTCGCGCGCGCGCAGCGCCATGAGGGGGTCCAGCGTGGCTTGGGCCAGCGCCTCCACCGCGCCCGGGACGCCCTGCCGGCTCCGGGCATAGAGCGCCTCCAGCCGGACCTCGGGATCCGGGTGCTGGGTGGCGCGCTCCAGGAGCACCAGCGCCTCGGCGCCGGGAATCAACGCGAGCGCATAGCAGGCGGCGAGCGCGGGGCCGTAGTCGTTCTCGCTCTCACTCTCGAGATAGCGGCGCAGACGCGGCAGCCGGGTGGCCGCGGGGTGGGGCCAGAGCTGACGGGCCGCGACCAGCCGGTTGGCCAGGTTGAGCACCTCGAGCGCGCGGGAGTCCTCGGCATCCAGCAGGGGCTCCAGCGCAGGGAAGAGTACCTCCACGTGAGGGCTCTCCACAGGCACCTCCTCCAGGATGACCGCGATGCTCAAGCCCTGAGGGCCGTTGGGGGCCGCCACCGTCCGGGCGACGAACTCCAGCCCCTCCCGGGAGCCAATGCGCGCCAGCACCATGAGTGCCAGCGTGCGGTCCCGCTCGGACAGCCGAGGCCACGCGGCGAGGATGACGGGCGAGGCGTGGGCCCTGAAGGTCTCCATCGACTCCTGGGCCGCAGGCATCTGGATGAGCCGGAGCAGGGTGGCCTGGGGCGAGTCCTCGATGGCCGAGCCCGGGTGGCTGGGCACCTCCCGCGAGAGGGCTTCCAGCACCGCATGAGCCTGAGCCGCGGTGAGGACGCGGGACCGCTGGAGCTGCTCCCGGGCGGAACGGGAGGCGGCCATGTCAGTGCTGAGGAGCTGTTCGAGAAGCTGGCGCATGAGGGAGGTGAACTTGCCACATCGCAGCGAGGCTAAAGCCATTGAATGGCACGGGGCAGTGCCCCAAGATGACGCTGGCCGCTCCGCCGGGGAGCGCGATGAACGAGGGAATCCACCGTGTTTCTGAAGCGTCACGCAGCAGCGCACCGTCAGGGTGCGCCCGAAGCAAAGTCGCTGAACAAGTCTGGAGGCTGGAGCCGCATGGGCGCCGCCATCGCGCTGTCGGGGCTCCTTCTGGGCGCCACCGCTTGTGACGATGACGAGGAGCCGCCCGAGGAGGGCCAGCTCTCGGAGCAGGCTCAGAAGGGTCTGGAGATTGCCCCGTTCACCATCGACACCAACGGGCTCTCTCTGGCGGAGAAGGAGGCGCTCGGCCGTGGCAGCTATGTGGTGAACTCCATTGGTAGCTGTATGGATTGCCACAACACCAATGCGCCGGATGGGTCCTCCAAGTACCTCTCCGGCGGTACGTCGTTCGCGATCGGCGCGTCCGGGGAGATCGTCTACGCGCGCAACCTCACGCCCGACTCGGCCACCGGCATGAAGCTGACCGAGGCCGAGTTCATCGAGTTGATGCGCACGGGCAAGGACTACAAGAGCGACAATGCCGAAGAGGTGCTCTTCGTCATGCCCTGGCTCTACTACCGGTGGATGACCACCGAGGATCTGAAGGCGGTGTACGCCTACCTCAAGAAGATCCCCGCCATTAGCAACCCGATCCCCGACGACATCAAGGGCGCTGCGGGGGCGATGCGTCCTGTGCCCTTCACGGGCTCCTACAACGAGGGAGCGGTCACCCGGACGCTCCCCGCCGAGAGCAGCGCGGACACCCTCGCCTCCAACCGTGGGCTCGCCGTTCAGCCCCTGGCGGACCCTGCGGCGCTGGCCACCCTGAGCGCGAACGAGAAGACTCAGTACGGGCGCGGCAGCTACCTGGTGAACGCAGTGGGCTCCTGCAACGACTGCCACACCAACCCGTCGCGCAACTTCGCGCCGGGGCCGGACTTCGGCGACGTGACCACCAGCGTGTTCATGTCCGGCGGAGCGGTCTACTCGGTGCCTCCGGGACTCAACGCCCTCACCAAGGTCACCCGCTCCATGAGCGCCAACCTGTTGGGCGCCCAGCATGGCGCCATGGCCAAGCGCTACCAGGCGTATGAGGACTTCAACAAGGCCTTCACCAAGGGTGATGTGGTCGTGGACGGAGTGGCTCGCAAGCTCGCCTTCCCCATGGGGCTTACCGTCGCGAACTTCGTCAAGATGACCGACAGCGATGTGCGGGCCATCTACGTCTACCTGAAGAACCAGGCGCCCATTCAGGGCGCCGGCGACAAGGCCACGCAGCAGCCTGCCCGCTATTGCGCCAGCCAGACGGACTGCGGCGCCTCGGAGACCTGCAACACCGCTACCAATGAGTGTGTGGGTGGTGCCTGCACGGCCGACGTGCAGTGTGGCGCCTGCCAGGTCTGCACGGACAGCAAGTGCGCGGCCCCCGAGGCCTCGTCCGCCTGCCTCCGGACTGGTATCTAAGCCAGCGCACCCCGTTACGTTCCCGGAGCCCTCAAGATGATGCGAAGCTCAACCTTCTCTTTCCTCTTTGAAGGGCTCCGGGCCCAGCTGCTGACGGTCCTGCTCACCTCGTCGTTGCTGGCGGCGTGCTCCTCGGACACCCCCGTGGATCCGCTCCCGCCGCAGCCGAACGTCCCCTGCGCGGGGCTCCAGACGGGGCTCGAGAGCGGGAAGGCCCCCGCCACGCTCTCGGAGACGGGGCTCTTCCAGGACATCTCCACCCGGAGCCTGGCGGCGGGGGTGCGCGAGTTCTCCCCGCGCTACGCGCTCTGGTCCGACGCGGCGGTGAAGCGCCGCTATGTCCAGCTGCCGGACGGCTGCCAGATCGACACGAGCGACATGGACCACTGGGTGCTCCCGGTGGGGGCGCGCCTGTGGAAGGACTTCACCGCCGAGGGCAAGCTGGTGGAGACGCGCTTCATCGCCCGCTATGGCACGGGCCCCAAGGACTTCATCCTCGGGGCGTACGCCTGGCGCGCGGATGGCTCGGATGCGGACTATGTCGCCTATGGGCAGACCCGCGCCCAGGGCACGGGCCACGACATCCCCGCGGCGAAGACTTGTAAGACGTGCCACTCCTATTTGTCGGAGCAGGCGCTCGGCTTCAGCGCGCTGCAGCTCAGCCACGAGGGGAGCGGCGTGACGCTGAGCACGCTCGTCCAGGAGGGCCGGCTCACCGTGGCGCCGGCCGCGGCCTTCAAGGCCCCCGGCAACTCCGTGGAGTCCGCCGCGCTCGGCTACCTCCACGCCAACTGCGGCAACTGCCACAACTCCACGGGCATCGAGTTCAACAACCCGTTCAGCCTGAGGCTCTCCGTGAAGGACGTGAACGCCGCCGACACGGACACCTACCGCACGGGGATCGGCGTGGCCGTGGAGAAGTTCGCCACCCCCGGGATCACCCGGCGCATTGATCCGGGCAACCCCCAGGGGAGCTGCGTCTACCACCGCATGACCATCCGCGGCACCGAGCAGCAGATGCCGCCCACGGCCTCGCACCTCACCGACCCCGAGGGCCTCGCGCTCATCTCGGAGTGGATCTCGAGCATGCGCTGAGCCCGGGACGGTGCCCGGTGGCTACACCGGCGGCCGGGCCTTCTTCAGGCTCGGGCGCGCCTCCATGCGCTCGGCCCACGCCTTCACGTTCGGGAAGGGCGTGAGGTCGATGCCCGCGACGTCCCGCATCAGCAGGGCGGAGACCAGCGAGAAGTCGGCCACGGTGAGCTTGCCCGTCAGGTACTCGCGGCCCTGAAGCGCCCCGTCCATCGCCTTCAGGTCGCGCGCCACCAGCTCGCGGCCCTCGGCCAGCGTCTTCTCATCCTTCGGGTGGCCGAGGACCTTCTGGTAGTAGGTGTTCCAGTTGATCTTCATGGCGTCCGGGTAGAAGGTGGACGAGTGCCAGTGCAGCCACTTCTGCACCTCGGCCAGGCCACGCGGATCGGTCGGCACCAGCCCGCTCTCGGGCTTCAGCGCGCCCAGGTAGGTGATGATCGCGTTGGACTCGAAGAGACACATATCCCCGTCGACCAGCGCGGGTACCTTGGCGTGGGGGTTGATGGCCCGAAACCAGGGCTCCTGATGCTGGCCTTTGCCGAGATCAACGGTGATCAGCTCCACGTTGCTCAGCGCCAGCTCATTGACGACGGCGGTGACTTTGAAGCCAGCGCCCGAGAAGGGGTTGTTGTAGACCTTCATGCGTGATGTTCCTCTTGCGGGGGGAGAAGCAGTTCGGAGGGTGCCTGCCGGATGAAGGACTGTCCAGCGACGAACAGGCTCTGCTCACGTCCGTTATATTGGATGAATTGATACAAAGGAGGCGGCCATGGCGGAGCGGCAAATCGTGGCACTGAGCGGGGGCGGCTTCCTGATGGAGCCCAACAACCCGTGTCTGGACAACCACTTGCTGGAGCTGCTGAAGGACACGCCCAAGCGCGTGTGTTTCATCCCCACCGCCATGGGGGATGCCTCGGACTTCATCGTCCGCTTCTACCGGGCCTACCCCGCCAGCCGCTGCCAGCCCTCGCACCTGTCGCTCTTCCAGCGAGGCCCGGAGCCGCTGCGTGAGCTCATCCTCCGGCAGGATGCTGTCTTCGTCGGTCCAGGCAACACACTCAACATGCTGGCGCTCTGGCGGCTGCATGGGCTCGACGCGGTGCTCCGGGAGGCTTGGGAGCAAGGCGTGCTGCTGTGCGGCATGAGCGCCGGAGCCATGTGCTGGTTCGAGGGAGGCCTCACGGACTCGCTGGGGACGCTGGCCGCCTTCCAGAACGGGCTGGGGCTGCTGCCGGGCACGCTGTGCCCCCACTATGACTCCGAGCCGGCGCGCCGACCGGCCTACCACCACTCCATCGCCGAGGGCCTGCCGGGGGGGTTCGCCGCCGATGACGGAGTGGGGTTTCACTTCATTGGCACCCGGCTCGCCCACACCATCTCCTCGCGGGAGAAGGCCCAGGCCTGGCGCGTGGAGCGCACGGAGCAGGGGGTTCGCGAGACGGCCCTGCCCGTTACCTTCCTCGGGTGAGTGCCCGTCGCACCGGGGCGAGCCTCGAGGCACCCCTTGGGCCATGTTTCACGGCCGGCGTGTCTCGGAGATGTGACAGGGCGGGTGCCTTGACACTGCCGCAGTGTCGTTGAGTTAATAGTCGCATGCTATTCGATATTTTCCACTCTGTAGGCACGACGGATTGGGTTCGTGCAGAGCGGCAGGTTTTCGAAGAGCTCCTGGAGCAGACGCGCCTGGCCGAGCAGCTCGGCTACACGACGATGTGGCTGTCGGAGTCGCACTACTCGAGCGAGCCGCAGAAGGGGCACGCCGAGCCGGTCGTTCCGACCTATCCGGGCGAGCTCGGGCTGAGCAATGACGCGCCCCAGCTCATCCAGTTCCTGCTGGACCGCACGCAGCGGATCGGCTTCGGCACGGCCATCTACAACATCGTCGGAGGCAACGGGGGGCCCATCCGCTCGGCGGAGGCCATGCGCATGCTCGCCTTCCTCAACGGGCTGCGCGACACGCCGCGCATGCTGCGCATCGGCGTGGCCTCGGGCCGGTTCGAGTTCATCAACAGGCCGTTTGGCGTGCACCCCCGTGACGCGGAGGAGAAGCTGCTGTGGAAGCAGTACAAGCGCTTCGTGTTCCTGGAGGCGCTGGAGATCTTCCTGCGGCTGAGCAACGGCGAGACGCTCTCCTCGGAGATGCTCACCCCGCTCACGCTGGGGCGTGAGCACTTCGACAGCGACGGCGAATGGGAGCGCGCCCGCAAGGAACTGGCGCGGCTGAGCGCGGGGCCGCTGCCCGAGCGTCTGCCCTACAGGCGCCGCTGGAACTTCGAGCCCATCCGGCTGGTCCCCTCCCTGTCCCCCGCCATGCGGGAGTGCCAGCGCTTCGTGCTCGGCTCCGCGGATCCGCTGGCCCGGGAGATTGGCTGCAAGTTCGCCGACCTGGACATCTTCAACCTGTCCTTCACCTCGGCCGAGTCCTTGAACGCCCTCCACCGCGAGATGACGGGACGCGCCAGCGCCCATGGCAGCGTCTGGCACCGCGGCCGGCTGCCGCGCACCGCGCTCATCTTCATTGATCCGGATCAGCGGCGGGCCGAGGAGGCCGCCTCGCGCGGCATGGATATCTACCTCGAGGGCATGCGGGGCACGCTGGCCACGCCCCCCAAGGAAGCGCTGCTGGCCAAGGCCCTGGTGGGGGACGCGCACGCCATCCGCGAGCAGCTCGCCGAGGGGGGCGCTCGGGGGTTCCACCGGGAGGATTGCGTGATGCTGTGGTTCGAGTTCACGCGGGGGCACGACGAGGTGCTGAAACAGATGCGGTACTTTGCTCAGGAAGTCATGCCGCATTTCGTGGCATGAGAAAGGTGTCGAGATGGCAGCCGAACAATTTGATCTGATCGTCGTGGGCGGAGGTCCTGCCGGCTCGTCCTTGGCCGCGTTTGTCGCGCAGCAGGGCCACCGGGTGTTGCTGCTGGAGAAGGAGAAGTTCCCGCGCTACCAGATTGGCGAGTCGCTGCTTCCCTCCACGGTGCAGGGCATCTGCAAGCTGCTCGGCGTGTACGAGGAGATCCACCAGGCGGGCTTCACCACGAAGAACGGCGGCACCTTGAAGTGGGGCCGCAGTCCGGAGCCCTGGACCTTCAACTTCCGGGACACGCCGCTGCTGGGCGGCGCCTTCGGCCGCGGCTACGCGTTCCAGGTCGAGCGCGCCAAGTTCGACAACATCCTGCTGCAGAACGCCAAGCGCAAGGGCGCGGTGGTCCGCGAGCAGCAGACCGTGCGCGGCGTCATCGAGGAGAACGGCCGCGTGGTGGGGCTGCGCTACGAGGATGAGACAGGCCAGCCGCGCGAGGTGCGGGGCCGGTATGTGGCCGACGCCTCGGGCAACACCGGCACGCTCTACACCCACGTGGGCGAGCGCGTGTGGTCCAAGTTCTTCCGCAACCTGGCCATCTTCGCCTACTGGCGCGGCGGCAAGCGCCTGCCGGCGCCCAACCAGGGCAACATCCTCACCGCGGCCTTCAAGGAAGGCTGGTTCTGGTACATCCCCCTCACCCACAACAGCGACCTGACCAGCGTGGGCGCGGTGGTGCCCGTGGAGTCCGCGGACCGCATCCGCGAGCTCGGCCACGAGAAGGCCTACCTCGAGTTCATTCGCCAGAGCCCCATCATCAGCGAGTACCTGGCCAACGCTCAGCGCATCGAGGACCACGAGCTCTACGGGAAGATCCGCATCCGGCGCGACTGGTCCTACATGAACAGCCGCTTCTGGCGTCCGGGCATGGTGCTGCTCGGAGACACGGCGTGCTTCGTGGATCCGCTGCTGTCCAGCGGCGTGCACCTGGCCACCTACTCGGCCCTGCTCGCCTCACGCTCCATCAACACCTTCCTGCGCGGAGAGGTGAACGAGGAGCGCTGCATGGAGGAATACGAGAAGCGCTACCGCAAGGAGTACGGCGTCTTCTACGACTTCCTGCTCTCCTTCTACGACATGGAGCAGGAGGTGGAGTCCTACTTCTGGGCCGCGCGCAAGGTCATCAACACCGAGGAGAAGGCCAACGAGCAGTTCATCCGCCTGGTGGCCGGCAGCACCTCCGCGCACGAGTTCTTCCAGGATCGCGAGGGCATTGGCTCGCGCATGGCGGAGACGCACCGCGAGACGGACGACGCGCCCAAGCCGGACGACATCATCGACGGGTACCACGACGTGCGCTCGCAGATCCTCGCGCAGGCCAACCAAGGTGACCAGCGCCCCCGGGAGAAGCCGATGTTCCCCGGCGGCCTGGTGGCCACGGACGATGGCTTCCGCTGGATGGAGCATCCCATCGAGCTCTCCTCCGAGGCGCGCTGAGCCTCGGCGCCCGTGCCGTCCATCCCCAGGGAGCGCTCCGCGCTCCTGGGGAGAGGGGCGCTCAGGGGTTCAGCGCGGGGTGCTGGAGACGTTGCACTGCCGCATGCGCAGCTCCGCGCCCTGGCCGAACAGGCGGTTGCTGGCGTGGCTCTGCTCGTCGGCGAACCCCGCCGCCTGCCCCGGCTTCGCTGGGGGAAGCACGTAGAAGTCGGGCTGGCCCGAGAGCCGCACGAGGCCACGGCCCTCCAGGAAGCAGTCGAGCAGGGAGAACAACCCGAAGCCCACGTTGAGCTGGCGCAGCTCGACGTCCTGCTCCTGCCCGCCGTGATCTCCGATGAGCCACCGCGAGTCGAGGCTGCGGCCCAGCTTGTCCACGCGGAAGACTTCCTTCCCCTCGAGCTCCCACCGCACCGTGCCCGCCGCCCGGTCATAGGCGATCTTCACGTGGTGCACCGCCTCCGGGGTCCGCCGGGCCAGGGGGATGGCGTAGGTGAAGGCCGCGTAGGGGTTCTGCGGCGTCCGTGCGAAGGGCAGGCGCTCGTACAGCGCGTAGATCTGCTCGTTGGTGAAGAGGAAGTCGAAGACCATGCCGGTCTCCACGTCGATCGTGTTCTGCCCGAACGTCGCCAGGCGGAAATCCTCCTCCGGGTTGCGCACCGCCGGGCCGAAAGGGTGGGCCTTCGTGCCGAAGGTCCGGCCGGTCATCCACGCCTCGAAGGCGAGCTCCTCACCGCGCACCGCGTCGAAGCCTGGCAGGCCCGTGGAGGCCTTGTGCGTGCTGAACACCAGCCACTTGCAGTGGTCGAACTGGCCGGGGACTTCGTCCGCGCTCTTCTCCGGCACTTGAGACAGGCTGTAGGCGGGCTCGCCCGTGCGGGGATTCCGCCCCGGAGGCACCAACCAGAGCCCGTCCGGAGACGTCTGAGCCAGCCCATCGTTGAATGGGACGGGGCCCACGGAGAAAAAGGCCCACCGCGCCCCGGGTGTCCCCACGGAGAAGGGGCTGTCGAAGCGCTCCAGGAGGAGCGGGGACGGCTGCGGCGGCGAAGCGCTCGGGGCGGACTGCGCGGCTTGCTTCTCGGTCGTCATCAGGCACTGCCTTTCGGGGGGGGGGAGGCGGGCGGGGGCGGCCACGGCGCCAGGCTGCGGCGCTAGCGCAGGCCGTCCAGCCAGGTGCGGATGAGGGCCTTGCCATCCGAGACGGCGGCGCGCACCTCGCGCTGTGGCCAGCTCTCGGCGGTGGCGCCCATGCTGCGGCCCGAGCTGTAGGCCACCTCTTCGGGCATCTCCGGGTGAAACTGCACCGTCCACCGGTGTCCGGGGAAGCGCAGGGCCTGGATTCCCGCCACGTCCTCCGCCCAGACGGTGGCTCCGGGAGGCACATCCACCACGTGCTCGCTGTGCATGTGCATCACCCAGCCCGAGAACCCGGGGATGTCCGGCAGCTGGAGCGGGTGCACTCCTACCTGCACCCGGGCCATCTTCTGCACGCGCGCGCCCAGCGCGTGGGCCAGCAGCTGGTGGCCGCCGCAGATACCCAACAGCGGCACCTGCTGCCAGGTGCCCATCCACTCGCGCAGCCGCAGCCGCCACGGCTCGGTGTCATTGGCCGAGCCCGCGCTGCCGCCCACCAGCACGCCGGCATACTCGCGCGGATCCGGCAGGGGCTCGCAGGTGGCATCCACCACGTGGACCTGGGTTTCCAGCTCCTGAAACAAAGGAGCGATCATCTTCCGCTCGTCCGGCAACGCGGCGCGGCGCGGATGATCATGCGACATGATCTGAGAGAGGTAGAGGACGCGCATGGGACGCAGTGTAGTCCTGCCTCGCGAGCGCCACCAAGGTGCCACCCCCCGCTGGCCCGTCGGTATCAGTCGCTGGATGTGCGCATTCCACCGCCGCGAAATTGATACGTGTTGTTCGCTTTTCTACCGGCTTTTTTGAGAGTAAAATTGTTCCAGACAATTAGACAACGAGAAGAAATCAGGTTTTCACTGATTTCTTACCCCCTCATCGTTGTGAGGTGCTTTTGATGCTTCCCCCCTCCGAGCCCTCGCTGAGAATCCCTGGCGTTTCCAAGGTAGGAGCCAGCAAGAGAGCCGAAAGGCTCAACCTGATCACAGCGCAGGGTGAAGAGACGCCCGCGCTACCGCTTCCCGCGATGTATCAGGCGCTGGATGTGCTGAACCTGGAGGAAGGTTCGCGGCTGGAGGGGGCCAGCGAGGAGGAGATGAGCTATCTCCGGGCGGTCGCGCGCTGGTCTCGTGATTACCTGACGCGGCCTCACGCGGAGCTGGGGCGGCCGGGGCCGGTGTGCCCCTGGGTCGAGAAATCCATCCAGCGCCGGCTGTATCACCTGACGGTGATGGATCAGCCGCACCTGCGCGTGGACGAGGTGGAGCAGGCGTTTCACGTGATGCGCCGGTACTTCCTGGAGAAGGAGCCGGTGGAGCACAGCCTGGGGCAGTTCAAGGCCATCGTGACGATCTTCACGGGCATGCCCGGCGAGCAGGAGGCGGAGTTCATGAAGGCCCTGCACGAGCGGCTCAAGCCCGCCTTCGTGAAGGAAGGGCTGATGCTGGGCGAGTTCTACCCGGCCTGCGCGAAGACGGGCCTGCGCAACCCGGCCTGGCATCCGCTGCGCTCCTCGCCGCCGCTGCTGGTGATTCGCACCATGGTCCGGCCGGATGTGGCCTTTCTCTATGAGGACCTGGGATTCTTGGAGACGTATCTGCGGCGGTTCGGGCAGGACGGATGTAACGAGCTCAAGAGCTTCATCGAGCGCAGACACTGTCGACTGGCGCCTGAGGAAGTGCGCAGGCTGCAGGAGACACTGGGCCGTTTTCAGCAGCCGTGACAGGGGATGAGCTGGGCTGGGCACCGGGGCGCAAGCCCGCCAAGGTGCCCCGAGGGAGTACACCGTGGAGACACGCATGAACGAGGCGCAGGCGGTGGGAGCGGAGGGCTTCGCCGCCGCTTCGTCCGCTCACCTCCAGCGGGGCTTTCTTCCCGAGGAGGACCCGTGCCTGAGGCTGCCCACGGCCTTCGCGCCGTGGGATGAGCTGGGCCGGGAGCTCCCGGGGCTGCTGGCCGCCGGCAGGGCCCGTGAGCGCATGGAGCAGCTGCCCGTGTTGGAGGTGGGGTTGCTCCAGGAGCCGCGCCACCTGGAGCGGGCCATGATGCTGCTGTCCTTCTTCGGGCACGCGGCCGTCTGGGAGAAGGGGCGGCAACAGCCGCAGCTGAGCTTCCCCCGCAGCGTGGCGGTACCCTGGGTGCAGGTGGCCCGGCGGCTGGGGCGTCCACCGGTGCTCTCCTACAGCTCGCACGCGCTGAACAACTGGAGGCGGGTGGATGCCGAGGGCCCCATTGCCCTGGGCAACCTGCTGCTGCAGCAGGCTTTCCTGGGCGGGCTGGACGAGTCCTGGTTCATCCTCGTGCACGTGGAGCTCGAGGCCCGGGGCGCGCCCTTGGTTCCAGCCGCGGCCGCCGCTCAGGAGGCGGTGGTGGCGGACAGGCCCGAGCAGCTGCTGCAGCAGCTGCGGCGCATCGCCAGCGCCCAGCAGGAGGTGGAGCGCGTGCTGATGCGCATGACGGAGCGGTGCGAGCCCTCCATCTTCTTCAGCCGCATCCAACCCTTCCTCCACGGCTTCCTCCAGCTGCCGGTGCGGTACGAGGGCGTCCAGGAGTTCGGGGATCAGCCGCAGCCGTTCGCGGGAGCCAGCGCCGCGCAGAGCGTGCTGCTGCCGCTGCTCGACGCGGTGCTGGGGGTGAGGCACTCGCAGGACACGATGCACCAGTACCTGCTGGAGCTGCGCCGCTACATGCCCCCCGCGCATCTGGCCTTCCTCGAGTCCGTGGAGCGCGGGCCCTCGGTCCGGGACTACCTGCTCGCGCGCCGCCCGCCCGAGCTCGTGGAGGCCTACAATGGCTGCCTGGAGCTGCTGGGCAGCTTCCGCCAGAAGCACATGGAGATGACGGCCCGCTACATCATTCAGCCCGCCCGCGAGCATGCCACCGCCCAGGGTGGCTCTCACGATCAAGGCACGGGCGGTACCCCCTTCACGCACTACCTCAAGAAGCACCGCGACGAGACGCACAGCTACCTTATTCGCTGAGGCGCCAGGCGCGGCGGCACGGGAGACACGACGGCATGGAGAGTCAGTTCTGGCACGAGCGCTGGCAGCAGGGGCAGATCGCCTTCCACCAACCCGAGGTCGAGAAGTTCCTCGGCGCGCACTTTGAGCGGCTCGGGCTCGCCCGGGGCGCGACGGTCTTCGTGCCCCTGTGCGGCAAGTCGCTGGATATGCTGTGGCTGGTGTCTCAGGGCTACCAGGTGGTGGGGGTCGAGCTCAGCCCGATCGCCTGTGAGGCCTTCTTCTCCGAGAACCGCATCGAGGCCGCCACGCCGGTCACCGAGGGCCCCTTCCGCGTCCATCGCGCCAAGCACCAGCCCATCACCCTCTACGAGGGGGACTTCTTCCAGTTGAGCGCCCGGCAGACGGGGCCCCTGGCTGCTTTCTATGACCGGGCGTCGTTGATCGCGCTGCCGCCGGCGATGCGCGAGCGCTACGCCGAGCACTTCCAGCGCGAGATGCTGGCCCCCAGCACGAGCGGCCTGTTGCTCACCGTGGCCTACCAATCGAACACCTTCCCGGGCCCACCCTTCTCCATTCCTTCCGAAGAGGTCCACCGCCTCTGGGGGGAGCGGTTCCAGCTCGAGCAGGTGGGACAGGGCGAGGAGGTGGTAGGGCCGCCCACGCAGCGGATTTCAACGGCCAAGAGCGCCTGGCTGCTGACGCCCAAGGCGGGCCGCTGAGGCGCACCCGGTTCAGCGCATGCGCGCCATCGCCTGGCGCATGCGCTCCAGGCCCTCGCTCAGGTGCGCCCGCGTGCAGCCGAAGTTGAGCCGGACGCAGCCCTCGCCGCCCGGGCCAAAGCTCTCTCCAGGGCTGAGCGCCACCCGCGCCTGCTCCAGGAAGAAGGTGGTGGCGTTGCCGGGGAGCCCCGCCTCGCGGCAGTCCAGCCAGGCCAGGTAGGTCCCCTCGGGGGCCACCATGCGGACTCCGGGCAGGTGCCGGCTCACGAAGTCCACCAGGAAGCCGCGCTGGGCCTCCAGGTACTCCCGCAGCTCGCGCAGCCACGGCTGGCCTTGGCGGTAGGCGGCCTGCATCGCCACCCCTCCGAGGATGTTGGGCGAGGGCAGCATGTCCGCCCTCGCCGCAAGGAAGCGCTGGCGCAGCTGTGCGTCCGGAATGACTGCGAACGCCATCTTCAGCCCCGCCAAATTGAACGTCTTGCTCGGGGACATGAGGGTGATGGTGCGCGCCTCCACCTCCGGGCTGAGCATGGCCATGCACGTGTGCCGGTGGCCTCGGAACACCAAGTCACAGTGAATCTCGTCCGAGACGATGATCAGCTCCTGGCGCAGGCAGGCCTCCGCCATGCGGGTGAGCTCCTCCCGCGTGAACACGCGCCCCAGGGGGTTGTGGGGGTTGCACAGCAACATCACCCGCGAGCGGGGATGCAGCGCCTGCTGGAAGGAGTCCCAGTCCACCTCGTACTGGCCGCTGGCGCCGCGCACCATCCGCACCTCGTCCCGGCGCAGCCCCATGTTCAGCGGACACTGCAGCAGCGGCGGGTAGGCGGGGACGTGGAGCAGGACGCCGTCTCCCGGCTGCGCGACGGCCCGGCAGGCGACGTTGAAGCCGGGGATGAGGCCGGGCAGCAGGACAATGGCCTCGGGCGGCACCCGCCAGCCGTGGTGCTCGAGCAGATAGCCGGTGACGCTCTCGATGAGCTCGGGCAGGGGCTCCAGCGGATAGCCGAAGACCCCATGCGAGATGCGCTCATGCAGGGCTTGGAGGACCGGCTCGGGCGAGCGGAAGTCCATGTCCGCCACCCACATGGGCAGGACGTCCGCCGGGTACTTGCGCCACTTGAAGCTGTCACTGGTGCCGCGCGCCAGCGGCTCATCGAAGTGGGAAGCCATGTCCATGGGCCCTGGGGTGAGGGGAGGGGGAGGGAGCCCCTCCCCCTGGGAGGCCGCTGACTACAGCGGGACGCAGGCGCCCGGCGGCGGAGGCAACTGGAACAGCGGGATGGACGGCGGCTGGTAGCCCATCTGGATGCCCAGGAAGGTGACAATCCCCGGCGTAGGCGGGGCCGTGATGGGCATGTAAACCCAGGGCCGGCGCGCCACGGCGTCCTCCACCGGGTCGGTCACCGTGTAGGTGATCGCCGCCGGACGCGGCAGGGTCGCGGGGACGAGCACCACGGCGAAGCCCACCGGCGACTTGTCTGTCGCGGAGACGATGAAGCCGCGATCCGAGCGCAGGTTGCTCGGGGGCGTCCCCGGCGGCGCCCAGTCGATGTGGTACACCGGGTAGGAGACCGGCGCGCCGCTGCCCGTCGTCGAGGTGGCGGACAAGCCGGTCCCCGCCGCGGGGGCCCGGAGCGCCGCGTTGCCCGCGTGGAACATGCCGACCACGGTCACCGAGTGGTACTGGGTGGGGTCCAGCAGATCCGAGACGACGGTGGGCTTGCCCTGGGACGACAGCTGCTTGGCGACCGCCTGCAGCACGCCCGTGGAGCCCACGTGCACCGCCTCCATGGAGACGCACGAGCCGCTCACCGTCTTGATGGGGCGCAGCGTGAGCGTCTTCAGGTACTGGGTGGGGGGAATGGCCGGCAGCGGCGGGCCGATCTGCTCGGTGGGAAGCGCGCCCTGGCTCGCCGAGACGATGAAGTAAGGCGCGGTGTTGCGGCTGGGCACCTTGGGGAGCACCCAGATGCCCACCCCGTCCGTGCTGGACGGGTCACCCACCGTCGCCCCGTTGGTGGGGTCCAGCGCGGAGACGGAGCCGCCGCGGATCGCCGAGCGCTGATACAGCGGCATGCCCTCGGAAATGAAGGGCGGAATGGGGCAGGTGGGGCCGCACGTGGCCAGGCTCATGAAGAACGCCTCGGGATCCCACGCCACCCCGGAGACGCGGGTGGTGAGGGTGACGCTCTCGGGCGACACGTACTGGATCTCGGGGACGAAGGAAGAGGTCCCCGGGTTGGTGGACTGCTCACAGCCGGCTCCCAGCAGGCTGGCGCCCAGGAGGAGGGCGGAACGGACATGGCGATTCATGGTGTTGGAATCTCTCACTCAGCGGGGAGGAAGTGGCTCTTGGGCAAGGTGTCAGAATTGCCATGGCACTGCTGGGCGCAGTTGCCGTAGCGGCTCGGCTCGGTGCCGGTGAGGAACTGGGCCGCGAAGTACTCGGCGTTGTGCGCCGAAGGGTGGCACGTGCCGCACGCATAGAGGCTGGGGCGGGTGGCGCTGTCCCTCGTCAGGTGGCACACGGTGCAGTCAGACTTGGACCCCGGGAACTTCGGCGAGCGCATGTGAATCTTGTGCAGGTTCTCCATCACCGTGCCGCCGTTGGACGTCTCGTACTGGTGGCACGACTTGCAGGCCTCCACGTGGTCCACCGCCAGGCCGTGGCGCAGGTTGTCCAGCGAGAGCACGCCGCGGTGGCAGATCTGGCAGTTGCCAATCTTGCCCGGATAGGTGGTGCGCTTCTCCGTGCCCACCTGGAAGAAGTAGGGCTTGATCTTCGCCAGGCGCTCGCCGCCGAAGTAGCGGTTGAACTTGATGAGTGCCACGTACGTGCCGGGCTCGGCGTTGGGGGGCAGCTGCGTGCCGACGCGCGTGGCCCACTCCTGGCCGAACTCCGCGGAGTTCAGCGGCGTGGTCGCCGTCTCGCTGGGCGTCGAGTACGAGTACCCATTCGTGAAATACTGCGCCGGCTCCTTCGGGTTGCTGCGGTTGATCAGCTTGTGGATCGGCCCCGCGATGTTGACGATGGGGATCATGTCCAGCTCGAGGGTGCGCTCGATGTAGGGCAGGCTCGGGTAGAGCAGGCCGTTGCTCTGGTTGCTCACCGCCGCGACGCCGCTGGGCAGCATGTCCGGCGTGTGCAGCCGCTTGCCGTTGGTGTCCCGCACGTCGATGAAGAGGTTCATCACCTCGCCCGGCTCGAAGTACTTGCCGTTGGTCGGCGCGACGATGCGCAGGTTGGGATCAACGCCGAAGCCGCACTGGGCGCTGGTGGTCCCGTCCTCGGCGAAGCAGGTGACCGGCAGATCCTGCGGGGCCACGAACGTCACCGGGAAGTAGAACGGCTCGTTGGGCATCTGGCTCCACGTCACCCGCACGGCGCCCTCGCCTTGCAGATCCGGCACGCGGAACGTCTTGAAGGGGTTGGTGCTGCCCACGATGTCCAGACGGGCGGTGGTGCGGAACACCGGGGCCTGGGGGGGATAGCCGGGGATCTCCGGCAGCGCGTGCGTCTCCAAGTCTCCCGGGAAGCGCGGAGGCAGGACATTCTCCATGCGCCAGCCGAAGTGCGAGTGCCCGGCGTACGGCGTGCTCACGAGGAACTCCGCGCGCGAGTACTCGACGGGAGTGCCACGCACCGTGCCCTCCGAGTCGAGGATCTCCACCTTGAAGGTGTCTCCCGTGGCCCTGCGCCAGGCGGCGTTCTCGAAGTTGACGATGCGGTGCCACCGGTCCTGGCTCACGCCAGGCACTCCCACTTGGTAGACCCAGTCGTCGTTCACCAGGCCCACGCCGGACCAGTCCAGGCTCTTGAAGCGCGACTCCTTGGTGATCCAGTTCAGCGGCTCCGACAGAGCCTTGGAGTTGGTGTGCAGGTTGACGCGGGTGTCGGTCACCGTGAACTGGTTGAAGAAGTAGTTGGTGTTGGTGACCAGGGTGATCTTCCCCGGGGGCGCGTACGGCGGGACGCCATCAATGGCGATGGAGCTGGGGCAGTCGTCCGGGTAGTCCGCGGGGTAGTCGATGTCCGCGGAGTTCTTCGGCACGACTTGGCCCGTGGGGATCACCGCGCAGCCGTTGTACCACTGCAGGGACAGGCGAATGGCGCCCGAGTTGGACGACTGGTACGGGTCGAAGACGCGCGCGCCACGGCCGTCGGCGAGGTTCTCCGTGCTGGAGACGTCCAAGAGGTTGCAGGCCAGGGCTGGCAGCAGCAGCGCGCAGGCGAGCAGGCGCGGCCACACCGAGAGGGACACAGGCGCTGCGTGAGCGGGCGCCCGGGAGAACAGGGAAGCAGGATTCATCATCTGTAGCATTTCGTGGCAGCCAAGGAGTGAGGGCCAAGTCCTTACTAGACTAGGAACTTGAGAGGGAAGATGCCCCAGCCGGAGCGGCTGGGGTTCGGCAGGGCTTCAGGCAGAGACACCCAGCTTGCGGGTGAGGTCCTGCCAGTCCGCGGTGTCGAGGTTCGGCCGCGCGGCCACCTGGAGAACGGCGTTGAAGGCCTCCGGGGGCGCCGCCTGCTTCATGCCACCGAGCACGGCGGCCCGCTCGTCCCGGTTCATGGCCGGGATCATCATGGTCATGAAGGTCATCATCAGATCCGGGGCGATGGTGGAGAGGATCTTCCCCTCCATGGCCATCAGCTCCGCGTCGGAGAAGTGGGCGTGGAGCTTGCCCATCAGCTCCTGCTCCTCCTCGGCCATGTGGGCCAGGTTCTCGCCGACGAAGCGGCTGAAGGACAGATACAGCGTGTGCGCCAGGGCGGGCCGGGCTTGCTCCGGCGCCTGCTGCAGGGCGTCCGCCTGATGCTGCAGCTCGGCCAGCTCCTTGCGGTGCCCCTCGTGCTCCTGGGCGGTCTTGCTCGAGGCTCCCTTCAGCCGCTCCTCGATCGTGGGGTGAATGAAGGTGTTCTCGTGCTTGATGTGGTGGCTACAGGCCTCGAGCAGGACGCGCAGCTCACCAAGAATGGCGCTGCTCTGCGCGGCATCCGCGAAGTTGGCTGAGCCCATCCGTTCCAGCAGCCGGGACATCGTGCGACGCAGGCCCTTGTGGATGGGACTGTAGAAGTCATAGCGGGGGGGCGTGGAAGGGGTGGACATGGATAAAGCTTCCTTGTCAGGTAGGGGACAGAATCATTCTCCCTGGGTTTGGTCCGCTTCTCAACCCGATGACGACAGTTCTCGGAAAACGGGGGGGAGACGGGGGCCGGGGGCCTGTCGCGTGCCAACGGGGCGGACTGCTGGCACACTCCGGGGCTCGTATGGTGAGCGCGGCTCAACGGCATGAAGCAAGGGACTCTGGCGGGCGCCCCGGTTTCTGGGCGTGGCTCGGCTGGCTCGTGGTGGTGGGGGTGCTCGGGGGGGGGCTGGCCCTCGCGAAGGCGCCGGTAGGGCCGCGGGCTCCGCCCCCCACCCTGAGTGGGACGGGGCTTTATGGGGACATCCGCCAGCACGGGGTTGCCTCGCGAGTCCTCGAGTACTCGCCCCAATACCCCCTCTGGACGGACGGGGCACTCAAGCGCCGCTGGGTTTCCCTGCCGCCGGGGAAGGCCATCGACGGCTCCCGGCCGAATGCCTGGGTTTTCCCTGTAGGCACGAAATTCTGGAAAGAGTTCTCCTTCCATGGCCGGCGCGTGGAGACACGCTACATGGAGCGCCAGGCGGATGGGACGTGGCTGTATGCCTCGTACGCATGGCAGGCGGACGAGAGCGAAGCCGTGCTCGTGCCGAGCCAGGGGCTTCCGGGGGCCTGTGAGGTGGAGGAAGGCCGCTGGCATGCTGTTCCCAGCCTCAATGACTGCAAAGCGTGTCACCAGGGGCAGGACACGGAGGTGCTGGGCTTCAGCGCGCTCCAGCTGTCGACGGATCGGGATCCGAACGCTCTGCACGCCGAGCCCGTGCCCGCCCCTGGGGTGGATCTGAAATATCTGGTTGAGCACAACCTGCTCAAGCGCCTGCCTCGGGCGCTTCGAGAGACGCCGCCACGCCTCGCCGCGAGCACGCCTACCGAGCGCGCGGCGCTGGGCTACCTGCACGGCAACTGTGGGCACTGCCACAATGACGAGGGGATGCTCAAGGGCCTGGGGCTCGCCTTCCGGCACGTGGTGGGGCAGGGGGCGCTGGGGAGCGAGCGGGCCGTGGCCACGGCCGTGGGGATTCCCCTGCGGGCCCGTCCCGCGGGGCTGCCGCCGGATGCACGCTTCCGCCTGGAGCCTGGGCGCCCGGAGCACAGCGGGGCGCTGCTGAGGATGGGGTCGCGTCAGGCTGCGACGCAAATGCCACCGTTGGGCACCGTAGTGGTAGACGGCCAGGCAATGGCCCTGCTATCTCGCTGGGCCGCAGAGAGCCTGGGGCCAGGGAGTGCCCCCGTGCTGTCTGGCAGTACCTCTACTCAGCCCTAAGTCATTCATAGGAGTGGCAATGAAGCCGAGCCGTGTGCTGTTGATGGCGTCTGCGGTGGCCGTCGCTGTTCCCCTCGTCGCTGTGGCACAGGGCAAGACGCCCGCCAAGCCCAAGATGAGCAAGCAGGCCCAGCGTGGTGAATATCTGGTCCGTATCGCGGGCTGCCACGATTGTCACACGCCGCTGGCCATGGGCCCTCAGGGGCCTGCCCCGGACATGACGAAGATGCTCTCGGGCCACCCCGAGGGCATGCAGCTGCCGCCCCCGCCGGCCCCCTCGGGGCCGTGGATCGTCTCCTTCCTGGCCACCAACACCGCGATGGCCGGGCCGTGGGGGGTGAGCTATGCGGCCAACATCACCTCGGACAAGGAGACGGGGATTGGCAGCTGGACGGAGAAGCAGTTCGTCCAGGCCATGCGGACGGGCAAGCACATGGGCCAGGGCCGTCCCATCCTCCCGCCGATGCCTTGGCAGAACGCTGCCGCGATGACGGACGAGGACCTCAAGGCCGTCTTCGCCTACCTGCAGGCGACGCCCGCCCTGAAGAACAAGATTCCTGAGCCCACGCCGCCGGCGGCGGCTCCGGCGGGCACCCCGGCTCCGGCGGACGGCACCAAGAAGTAGTCACCCTCAGGAGCTAGGCAGGCCGCACAGGAGTTGCGGCCTGTCTCTCCGCAAGGGCCCGGCGCGGGCGCGAGAGCTGCGCACGGCGCGGCGGAGCGTGCTTCTTACTTGTCGGTGGCGTCCTCGATCTTGTCGCCCGCCTTCTCCACGGCGTCCTCGGTCTTGTCGGCGGCCTTGTCGGCGGCGTCCTCGATCTTGTCACCGGCCTGCTCCGCCTTGTCCTCGGCGTTCTCACGCGTGCTGCGGTGGCAGCCAGTCCCCGCCACCAGCGCACCCAGCACCGCACCCAGCAGAACCTTCTTCGTCACGGCTCACTCCCTGGAAAGGGGGCTGCCCCGTTCGAGCGGGGAGCCCAGTCATGCGGGCAGGAAGGTAGGGACGATGGGCGCAATGCAAAGGGGGGAGCTCGAAAAGGCTCCCATACACCCCGTGCGCCTCAGTGGGAGACGCGCGTAGGCGCGGGCTGAGCCGCCGCCTGCTCCGGCTCGGAGATGGGGGCAGGAGCCTCCTCGCCCATGGACGCGAGCCGCTTGGCCAGCTGGGCCGCCTGAGCACCCTTCGCGCTGGCCTCGGAGCCCGCGGCACCCACGAGGGACACGCGCGCGCGCTCAAGCAGCGCCACCTGTGCATGAAGCTGGGCCAGCAGCCGCTCTCGCTTGCGCGACAGCGTGTCCAGCCGGTTGAGCTCCTCACCCAGTGAGGAGGCGGCCAGCTCCAGCTGCCGCCGCGCCACCGCATCCTCGGTGGCCGCCGCTCGGGCGCGGAGATCCTTCACCTGCGCATCCACATCCGTCTGCGCCACGGACTTCAGCTGGGCCTCCAGGCCCGAGTGGGACTCGGCGAGGGTGAAGGCCTCGCGCGCCATCTTGCGCAGCACCTCCACCAGCTCGCTGCGCCCCGCGCCGGGCGCCATCTTCATCGCCACCCCGAGGCACTGCCGGTACAGGGCGAGCGTGCGCCCCACGAGCTCCTGGGCCTCGCCCTCCAGCGTGTTCTCCAGGGTGCTGCCGCGGGACTCCACCGGATCCACGTGCAGCGTCAGGTGCGAGGCCAGCGTGCCCACGCTCCAGAACAGGGCCACGGAGGTAAAGCCCAAGAGCGCGCTCAGCAGTCCCCCGTTGGGGAAGAAGCGCGCGTCCAGCACTTGCTGCACGTACATGCCCAGCGGCACCAGGGCGCCCGCGGCCACCGCGCCCGCGGCCACCTCGGGAGCCTTGCCCACGCGCTCGCTGCCCTGTCCCACGAGACCCACCAGCGCCGCGGCGATGGCGCCCGAGAAGGCCTGGGGCACCGGGTTCTCGGCATCGAAGAAGTACGGGAGCGCCGGGAGGATGCACAGCGCCAGCCGCAGCGCTGCGGTGTAGCCGAGCACGGGCCTCGCGCTGGCCAGGGCCGCCGCCACCACCGCAAGGCCCGGGTCGACAGGGACGTGGAGGATGCGCTGGGCCAGGGCCGCGAAGATGCCCACGGCCGCTCCTCCTGCCAGCGCACGCAGGGTGCGCCCCTCGAAGTCCTCGCGGTGGAGCAGTTGCAGGGAGAAGGCCATGGTGATCACTTCCTACGTCAGTACGCGTTGTTGAGGCCGAAGCTCTTCATCGTCTTCTTCTGGAGCTGCCGCGCCTGGTCGCGCTGCGCGGCCTCATCCTGAGCATTCTCATAGGCTGCCTGGGTCCGGTCCACGTCCGCAAGTTCCCCCGCCAGCGCCGAGGCGGAAGAGCCAAACAGCTTGCGCGCGTTGCCCAGGAAGCCGAGCGCCGCCGTGCGGTTGCCCTTCTTCATCTCCTCGGCCGCCGCGCGCAGCTGCTGCGAGCCCAGCGCCCGCACCGCGTGCACGCGCACCTCCTTGTCCAGGTTGGCGCGCACCAGCACGGCGTCATCCGTGGCCCGGGCGCTGAGCGCCACGCGAGCCTCGGCCGGGACGTCCTTCTCCACGTCCACGTAGGAGACCTTGGCATCCAGCAGCTCCAGCGGCTGCTCGGACGCTTGCAGGTCGAGCGTCAGCTTCACCGTCAGCCGAGCCGACTGGCCGCCGGCCATGTCGTACAGCGGCACCCGGACGGTGCGGCCCTCGCGGTAGGCGTTGGTGCCCATGACCTCGGCGGTCGTCACCTGCGGGGGCAGCGTCAGCCGCATCTCCACCGAGCGCGCCACGGTGTTGGTGGCCTGCTCCAGCTCGCGGGTGAAGACCTCGGCCAGCTGGGAGGAGTTGAGGAAGCCGGAGAAGCCGCCGCCCTGATCCGCCACACCCTGCATCAGGTTCTCATTGAAGTCCTCGCCCACGCCCAGGGCGCTCACGGCGATGCCCTGCGAGCGCAGCTGGCGGGCCAGCGCTGTCAGCTCCTCCTCGCGCACCAGGCCTGCGGTGGGCTGCCCGTCGCTCAGGAGGATGGCGCGGCTCACGCGGAACTGATTCACGTACGGGCGCAGCTCCTGGGCGGCCGCCTCCATGCCACCGCTGATGTTGGTGGAGCCGTCATCTTCAATGCCGTCCACGAAGGCCAGCATCCGCGCGCGGGCCTCCTCGGTGGCCAGCGTGCTCGGGAAGGTGGTGACGCTCGTGCCGTAGTGCACCAGCGCGAGCCGGTCCACGTCCGTCATCCGCTGCACGAACTCGCGCGCGGCCTTCTTCGCATCATCCAGCTTCTGCCCGCGCATGGAGCCGGAGCGGTCGATGACGAGCGCCACGTTCACCGGCACCCGGTGCTGGTTCTGGGGCTGCCGGGCCTTCACCTCGAGGACGGCGAAGGCCTCGCTGGGGCCGGTCTGCATGTAGGACCCGGACAGCTTGCCCTCCAACACCAGAGCGCCCTCGCCCGAGGTGATCAGCGGCAGCGTGAGCGTGGGCTCCTGCTCGCCGGGCTGGGCCAGGGTGTGGGTGGTGTCCGTGGTGGGAGGGGGCTTGGGCAGCCCCAGCGCCAGGGCAACGAGCGCGAGCAGTCCGGCGGCGGACAGGAGCAGGGTGGTGCGGTTCATGCGGCACACCTCGAAGGCGGGGAGTGGCGCAGGTATAGGAGCTTTCCCGGGCCACCGCATCGGACAGCGGGAGGACGGTCCCGGTTCCACCCCCTCTTCCGTATCGGTCATCAGGAGGAGGGGGCTGCCTGGGTGCTTCCGCTTGTCCTACCGCGTCGAGGAGGGTCCCCGGCTCACCAGCTCCTGGACGATCTGCCGCAGCGCCGGCTCGTTGAAGGGCTTCTCGAGCTTGGGGTTGGGGATGGTCTCCAGGAACTCACGAGCGTTGGCGGTGAAGGCGCCGCCGGACACGAAGATGAAGCGCCGCTCCAGCCCGGAATGCGTGCGGCGCACGGCCTCGTAGAGGTCCTTGCCTCCGAGGTCCGGCATCATCACGTCGCACAGCACGGCGTCGAAGCTGTCTGGCTCCTGCTGCAGCCGCTCGAGCGCCTGGCGTCCGCCCGCGGCCACTTCCACCTCGTGCTCCTTGAGGATGCGGCGCAGCACCTTGCCCACGCCGGGCTCGTCGTCCACCACGAGCACGCGCCCGCGGCGGTGGGTGAGCGGGGCAATCGTCGGCTGGCCCGTGGGCCGCAGCCGCGTGCGAGGCTCCAGGGACGGCAGCACCACGCGGAACGTGGTGCCCTTGCCCAGATCGCTGTCGACGGAAATCTCTCCGCCCATGCTGGTGATGGTGCTGTGGCAGATGGAGAGGCCCAGGCCCGTGCCCACGTTCACCGGCTTGGTGGTGAAGAACGGATCGAAGATGCGCGAGAGGTGCTCGGGGGCAATGCCCCTGCCCGTGTCCTGCACCTCGATGAGCACGCGCCCTGGGTCGAGCCGCCGGGTGATGAGGCGGATGGCGTTCTGGTGCGCCTGGCCCTCGGGGATGGCGTGCGCGGCGTTCACCACGAGGTGGAGGAAGACCTGGGACAGCCGGCCCTCGTTGGCCATGACCGAGGGCACCGGCCCGAAGTCCTTGTGCAGCTGGGCGCGGTGGCGGATCTCGTTGGTGGCCATCATCACCACAGATTCGAGCACCTGGTGCACATCCACCGGCGTCAGGCGCTCCTCGTCCGGGCGGGAGAAGGCCCGGAGCTGGCGGACGATCTGCCGCACGCGCTCGGCGCCCTCATAGGCCTCGCTGAGCACCTCCTGCCACTCCACCAGGTCCAGCCCGCCTCCCATGCCGCGCGGCCGCGCCAGCGCCGGAGCGAGGACACCGCCCGTGCCGCTCGTCTCCAGCGCGAGCTGGCTGCGCCGCATCTCCTCGGACAGGAAGCTCAGGTTGGAGATGACGAAGGCCAGCGGGTTGTTGATTTCATGGGCGATGCCCGCCGCCAGCGTGCCCACCGAGGCCAGCTTGTCCGCCAGCGTCAGCCGGGCCTGGAACTGGCGCTGGTCCGTCACGTCCCGTGCGATGGACACCACCGCGGGCGCGCCGTCGAAGAGCAGCGGCAGCGACACGAGCTCCGCCACGCGCGTCTTGCCGTCGCGCCGCACCAGGCGCCGCTCGCCGGTGATCATCCCCTTGATGCCGCTGGGGTCCGGAGGCGGGCCAGGCACCTCCTCCATGTCGTCCTCGATGAACTGCGCCAGTGTGCGGCCCACGAGCTGATCCGGCCGGTCGAACCCCAGCGCGGACACCAGGGCCATGTTCGCGTAGACGATGCGCCCGTCCCGCTGGATGGCCGCCGCGTCCGCCACGCCCTCCAGGAGGATGCGGAAGCTGGCCTCGGACATCTTGAGCTGCTCTTCGACTTCACGCCGCTCGGTGATGTCGCGGGCGATGCCTTCGACGACCACGGGCCGGCCGGTGGTGTCCAGCACGGGGGCCACCGTGTGCTCCAGCCACCGCGTCCGCCCGTTGCGCCCCGTGAAGCGCAGCACCACCGGCTTGGAGCCCAGCTGGTGCGGCGCCTCCAGCAGCTGTCCGAGCGCGGGCAAGTCACCGGGGTGCACCAGCTGCCGCCACAGCTCGGGGTTGGCGTAGTGCTCCTCGGGGCTGTAGCCCAGCCGGTCTCCCACCACGCGGCTGATGTAGAGGAAGGCGCGCGGGGGCTCCAGCTTGTAGCGGTACTGCACGTCCGAGGCGTTCTCGGCCAGCTGCCGGTAGCGCGTCTCGCGCTCGCGCAGGGCGCTCTCCGACCGGCGGTGCTCCAGCTCCAGCGAGAGCGCGCCCGCCGCCGCCGAGAGCAGATCCACCTCCAGCTTGTCCCACTCCTGCTCTGACTCGCAGTGGTCGAAGCCGATGAAGCCCACCCACGAATTGTTGATGCGCAGCGGCAGCACCAGCATGGAGCGGATGCCCTGCGGCTCCAGGATGGCCCGCTCGGTGACGGGGAAGTCCTTCACCCGCCCCGCCACCACCTCGCCGCGCGACAGCAGCTCGCCCCAGCGCTTGAAGTCCCGGTCCACCACCACCGGCTGGTAGCGCGGGTTGCCGGAGACGGGCTTGATGCCGGGAGCGCACCACTCGGCGCGCTGGCTCATGAGCTGCTGCCCCGCCTCGCCCCGGAACACCTCGAAGAAGTAGACGCGGCTGGCGCCCGCGGCCCGGCCGATGGGCTCCAGCACGTCCTTGTAGAGGTCTCCCTCCTGCTGGGCCATCAGCAGCCGCTGCTGCATCTCCACCAGCGCGCTCAGGTAGCGCTCGCGGCGGGCCATGGCCTCTTCCGTGCGCCGCCGCGTGCTCACGTCCGTGAGGGTGCCGCACAGCCCCTGCAGGCCGCCGTCCTCGCCCTGCAGCGGCCGGGTGACCATCTCCACCCAGAGCGTGCTCCCGTCGCGCCGCAGGTAGCGCAGCTCGTGGCGGGAGTGATCCGCTTTGTGCGCGAGCAGCGCCTGGAACGATTCCTGGACCCGCGTCCGGTCCTCGGGGTGAACGGACTCGAGCGCGTCGCGCCCCAGGCTCTCCGCGACGGAGAAGCCCGTCAGCTCGGACCAGGCGGGGTTGAGGAACGTCCAGCGCCCTTGCGGATCCGTCTGGAAGACGCCCTCTTTGAGGCCATCGATGATCTGCCGGGAGAGGCGCTCGCTGGGACTGGACGCAGGTGTGGCCGGAGACATGGCTGAAGAAGCCTCGGAGGGCGGACCCCCCACTCGGAGGGGCGCGGTCGAACGTCTCTGAAAAAGCCATGTACGACAAGTTGGGTCAAGCGACACCCGTCAGCCCGGCAGACGAGGAGGCGCAAGCCTTCTTGCGCGTCATGTCGGCCCGGGTGGGTGCCAAGCCTGCATCCCTGTCTTTTCGGGAAGGGTGGCTTCCGGAACGAGCCATCCGTCAAGCAAGATGAGCCGCCCCTTAGGGGGGATTTCTGAAATGGCATTGGATCGAGCCCCAGCGGCCACCTTGGTGGAGTCGGAGACACCCGAGGCGGACGCGGCCCCAGGCGCGCCAGTACCCCGCGCCCGGCGGAGCCGTGTCCCGGAGGGGAACGTGCTGAAGCGGTTGCTGCGCGTGCCCCTGCCGGCGTTGCTGATCACCGACTCCGAGGGCCAGCTGCTGGACGCGAATGACGCGTTCTTGCGCCTGACGGGCGTGAGCCGCGAGCAGGTGGACGCGGGCCAGGTGCGGTGGGATGCGCTGGCGGCGCCGGAGACGCCCTCGGCGGGTGCGCAGGCGGTGGATGCGCTGCGCCGGCTGGGGAGCGCGGGCCCTTTGGAGACGGAGTACGTGCGCGCGGATGGCACGCGGGTGCCGGTGGTGCTGGCGGCGCTGGGGCTGGAGGCGCCCGAGCGGATTCTGGTGCTGGTGCAGGATCTGACGCCGCGCCGCCGGGCCGAGGAGGCGCTGCGCTTCCTGTCGGACGCCAGCCGCGAGCTGGCGGAAGTCCGGGCCGAGCCGGATGCCATCCTGGCGGGCGTGGCGCACCTGGCGGCCAGCTCGGTGGCCACGTGGTGCCTGGTGGATATGTTGGAGGAGGACGGCGCCTTCCGGCGGGTCGCGGCGGCGCACCAGAATCCAGAGCGCGAGCAGCACTTGCGCGAGGCGCCGAACTTTCCCGCCACCCATGAGGTCGGCAGCGCGCTCTTCCAGGCGCTGGCGCGGGGCGAGTCCCGCCTCTACCCGGACTTCCTGCCGGAGCACCTGGAGCAGATGGTGCGCACCGCCGAGCAGCGGAAGCTGCTGGAGCGGCTGGGAGCGCGCTCGGTGATGCTGGTGCCCATGCGCTCGCGAGGGCAGGCGGTGGGGCTCTTCACCTTCGCCTCGTGCGATCCGGGCCGGCGCTACGGGCCGGAGGACTTGGAGATGGTGGAGGAGTTGTCGCGGCGGGTGGTGGCGGCGGTGGACAACGCGCGGCTGTACCACGAGGCGCAGGAGGCGGTGCACCTGCGGGACGAGTTCCTCGGCATCGCCAGCCACGAGCTGAAGACGCCGCTGACGCCGCTGCGGCTGAAGCTGCAGGCGCTCCAGCGGCAGGCGGGCGAGGCGATGGCGGAGGGGGCGCAGCTGAGCCCCGAGAAGGTCTCCGACTCGCTGGACGTGGCGCTGCGCCAGGTGCGCAAGCTGACGGACCTGGTGGACAACCTGCTGGACGTGGCGCGGATCAGCGCGGGGCGGCTGCGGCTGGACATGGAGGAGGTGGACCTGTCCTCCGTGGCGGCGGAGCTGCTCTCGCGCTTCGCGCCCTCGGCGGAGAAGATGGGCTGCGAGCTGGAGCTGCATGCGCCGGAGCCGGTGTTCGGCCGCTGGGACCGGCTGCGGGTGGAGCAGGTGGTGACGAACCTGTTGTCCAACGCGCTGAAGTACGGCGCGGGCCGGCCAGTGGTGGTGCGCGTGGAGGAGGACGGCGAGCGGGCGCGGCTGACGGTGCAGGACCACGGCATCGGCATTGCCGAGGAGGACCTGGAGCGCATCTTCGAGCGCTTCGAGCGCGCGGTGAGCGACCGGCACTACGGCGGCCTGGGCCTGGGGCTCTACATCACCCGGCAGATCGTCGAAGCGTTCGGTGGCACGGTGCGGGTGGTCAGCAACCCCGGTGAGGGCTCCACCTTCACGCTGGAGCTGCCGCGCGGCCAGCTCCCCATCATCCCCTCGTTCGGCTGAGAGGCCCGCCGCTCAGGCCGCTTGCGTCGAGGAGGAGACCGGCGCCGAGGGCGGCGGAGGCAGCGAGCTCTGCGGCGCATGGCGAGGCAGGCGGACGTGGAAGCAGCTGCCCTGCTGCGGGCCCCCGCTCTCCGCCCAGATGGAGCCGCCGTGGCGCTCGACGATCTCCCGGCAGATGAACAGGCCGAGCCCCAGCCCGCCGAAGTGCCGTGACGTGGCGTTGGAGGCGCGAGAGAAGGGCTGGAACAGGCGCTGGAGGCTCTCGGCGGGGATGCCGATGCCCTGGTCCTTCACCCGGAGCTCCACCTGCGAGGGGTTCACCGCGAACGAGATGGACACGGTGCCGCCCTGAGGTGAGTAGCGCACGGCGTTGCTGAGCAGGTTGGTGATGACCTGATCCAGGCGTGCGGCGTCCCAGACGCCCTCCAGCGGGCCGGAGGGTGCCTCCATGTGGAAGCGCAGGCCCTCCGAGCCGCGCACCTCGAAGCGCTCGAGCACCTCGTACACCACGGGCATCAGGTCCACCGGCTTGCAGTTCAGGTCGAAGCGCCCGGACTGGATGCGAGCGGTGTCCAGCAGGTCATCCACCAGCCGCGCCAGCCGATCCGTCTGCCGGGACATGGAGCGCATCGCCTTGAGGAGCCAGTCGCGATCCACCGGACCCTCGCTCTGCTCCAGTCGCTGGAGCGTGAGGCTGGCGAAGCCCTTGAGTGGGGTGAGCGGGGTGCGCAGCTCGTGGCTGGCCACGCTGAGGAACTCCTCTCGCGCGCGGACGGCCTCGCGCAGCTCCGCCTGGGTGGCGCCGGTGCGGGCCGCCATCTCGTTGAAGCCCCGGGCCAGCTCGCCCAGCTCGTCGTCCTCCTCCTCCTCGACGCGCCGGTCCAGGTCTCCCGCGGCCAGCGCGGCGGTGGCGGCGCGCAGCGCGGTGAGCCGGTGGATGACGTCCCGCGCGACGAACTGGGAGAGCGCCAGGGCCAGCAGCACGCCGAACACCAGCATGCCCACCACGGCCGCGCTCACGCGGGTGATGCCCGCGTAGGCCACGCCCAGCTCCTGGGTGACGACCACGCACCAGGAGGTGCCAGGCACGGGCGCCACGGCTCCGAGGATGCGCCGGTCCACCGCGTCGAAGTCCTCGATCATCGCGGAGCCCTCGTGGATTACGGCCTCACGCACGGTGGGCGGCAGGCGGGCGGCGCTCAGCAAGGGGACCTCGGAGGTGGAGTCCCGGATCACCTTCATCCTGCGCTGATCCACCACCTGCACCTGGAAGCGGCGCGCGGCGGGGGTGGAGGCCTCCGACAGCTGCTGCAGGGACAGCAGCCCCACGAGCAGGGTCCTCGGCTGGCCGTCCTCCTCGACAGGCAACACCAGGGCGACTCGAGGGGTGGGACCCGAGGTGAGGAAGGGCTCGGAGAGGTTCTTCGGGAGCGGTAGCAGCGGGCTGGGCGCACCTGAGGCGGTGAAGGACGCCAGCGGCGAGCCATCCGCCTCGACAGCAAGGACGGCCTCGAAAGGCCGCTGGCGTTCGATGAGGTTGCGCAGGTAGGGCTCGAGCTGGAGCGGCTCGCCGCTGGCCAGCGCCGCGCGGAAGCCTGGGGAGTCCAGCAGCACCTGCAGCGAGGCGCGCGCGTCCTCCAGGTAGCGCCGCAGGAAGTCCGCCTCGCCGGTGGCGGTGCGCACAGTGTCCTCGCGCACCTGCTCCTCGATGGCGCGCTGGGCGAGGAACGAGGCCACGGCGCCCAGCGCCAGCAGCGGCACCAGCCCCGCGAAGGCCAGGCCGCGCAGGAGCTTCCAGCCTACGGTGCGCGGCGCGCGGGGGCGCCAGGCCACGGCCTCGGCCACACAGCCCAGGGTGAGGATGAAGTAGACGGCCATGCCCATCCAGAACTGCCCGCGGCCCAGGGCCCAGGCCAGCATCGCGTACGGCAGGGCGAGCACGCCCATCAGCGCGCGGGCGAGCCACGGACGCCGTTGGCCCAGCGGCAGCAGGACCACCACGCCGGCGGTGGCGAAGAGCAGGCCCGTGGCGCGCAGCAGCGGGGACAGGTGGGCATAGACGGCGAAGGGAAAGCGCTCGGGCGCGCCGACCATCGCCAGCCCGAACCCGACGCCAATCAGGGCCACGAAGCTGCGGAACACGGGGCGCTGCCGGAAGGAGGGGAAGGCCTCCAGCCCCAGACCGATGAAGAGCAGCGGGTATAAGAGGATGCCGGTGAAGCTGCCGGTCAGGACATTGAGCACCCACCAGTACACGGCGGCGGTGAGGATGAACCCCGCGCGGCCGAGGAGGTCCAGCCAGCGCGGCGCGTGGGGGTAGAGCAGAGCCCCCATCATCGCCAGGCTGCTGGCCAGGTAGATGATGCCCATCTCCCGCACGTACGGGTACAGCGGCCGGAACGAGGCCACGCGGAACTCGTAGGGCACGTACGTCATCAGCACACCGAACACGAGCCCAATGAGCGCCGCGGGCCAGGTGAGCACCAATGGCGGCGCCGCGCCCTGTGCGTGGGGCGGGCTCGTCTGGGGAGTCGGTAGCATCAGGCGAATTGACGCGCGCCGGGTGCGACGAGATCTACTGCCCTCCTGACGACCGTTGAGGCTCCAACATCAGAGGGGGCGGAGATGTACAGATCACGCCAACCTGGCCCGTACATGTCGCCTATGAGTGTTGGACGGGCGATATCGCGCGTCTACAGTCCCGGGCGATGACACCGAAAGAGCTCTCAGAGAAGGCCCGGCAGCTCGTCGCCGAGGGTGCAGTGTTGCTGGACGTGAGGACGCCGGAGGAGTTCCGTCAGGGGCACCCGGAGCCAGCGCGAAACATCCCCGTGCAGGAGCTGCCGGCGCGGCTCGCCGAGGTGGGGTCGCCGGACACGAAGGTGGTGGTGTACTGCGCCGCCGGAGGCCGCAGCGCGATGGCCGTGAGCCTGCTGCAGCGCAACGGCTTCCAGCACGTGTTCGACCTGAAGTCCGTCTCCTATTGGTAGTCACGCCTTCACGAAGCCCCGGCTCGGACACCTACCGTGCGGTCTTGACCGAGCCCGAGGCGGTCGAGGGCGGTGCCGAACCCGGCGCGGAGGCGCGCTTCGTGGCGAGCCCCCAGAGGCCGTAGACGACCAGCAGGATGCAGCCGTACTGAGCGGGGGTGAGCCCGAGGTAGCGCGCGTCCACATAGCGGAGGTCCGTGGCGCGCAGCGTGTCGAAGAAGAAGCGGCCCGGGGCGTAGAGCAGGGCGAGCATGTGCAGCAGCCGGTTCTGGAGCTTCCCGGAGTTGCGCAGCGCGAAGAGCACGCCTGTGATGGCGAACAGGAGAATCGCGTCGTACATCCCGAGATCGTGCCGGGGGCCGCCGTACACATCCGCGGGGAAGTTCACGGCGAGGAAGAAGTCGGTGCGGCTGCCCGGGTGGTCATGGGCGACGAAGCAGCCCAGCCGCGCCACGCCCCATCCGGGTGCCACGCCCAGGGCGAACGCGTCGGCATACTTGGAGAAGCTCACGCCCCGGATCTTGAAATAGATGATCGCGGCAATGACGCCGCCGAGCAGGCCGCCGAAGGAGGACAGGCCGTCCCACACCTTGAAGAGCTGGAACGGGCTCTTGCTGAGCTCCTCGGGGTGGTAGAAGAGCAGGTGGACGAGGTGGCCAGCGACAACGCCCGCGCCCACGCCCCACGGCGCGTAGTCGTGGATCGGATTCGGGTCCAGCCCCTGCTTGGCGGACTGCTTCACGACGATGCGCGCCGCCAGGAAGATGCCCAGCGCGACGAAGATGCCGAAGGGCTCGATGGGGCCGACCTTCAGCGAGTGCGGATTGACGTAGGGAATCAAGGAAGCTCTCCAGCGGGCGGGGAAAGCCCCCTTACCCGGATGCCACGGTCCTGACGAACAATTCGAGGCGCTAAATCATCCAGGGGCTGCCAACCCCCCACAGGTCCAATCCTGTGCGTCTGTCCTACACAGGGGTCCTTTGGCCGACACCCTTCTGTACGCCATCGGTCACTTGTCCGCACCCCCAATGAAATGATTGCCGATTCCCGACGTTCCCGGAATGAGCGGAAGGACCGGTACGTCATGGATTGGCGTCTACTAAGGGAAATCCGTGATGATTTGTCAGGGGAGCCGGGTTCCGGTCCACCATGCCCCCCTGGCCGACCGAAGTGGGGGATGAAATGAAGGCCGTCATGCCGCCGGGCGTGCACTACACCGGCGAGATCCATGTGAAGCTGCGAGAGACCGCTCCAGTGGCGCGCCTGGCAATGGCGCGTGCACCGAAGCGCCGCACGCTCACGGCCATTGCCCGCTCTGCCGGAGTGAGAGCGCTGGGAGCGCTGGTGGACGCGCTGCCTTCCTCCTCGCATCACGGAACCCGGCTGTCGGCGGACCTGCCACTCGTGCAGCCGGGCGGTGAGCTGGCGCGCTGGCATACCGTGAAGCTCCCGGGAGGCGGCGGCTCGAAGTCAAAGGGCGGGCGAGCTCCTGGAGGAGCACCCCAGGGTGTGGCCATGGCGATGCGCGGCGGCGTGGCTCCCGCGGCGCCGAAGGGCCCCTCCGCGGACGACGTATGGGGTGCGGTGCATGCGCTGATGGAACAACCCGAGGTGGAGTACGCCGAGCCGGACGCGGTGATGGTGCACCCCACCGCGGAGCTGGAGGAGGCCCCGGGGAAGAACCTCCCGAGGGACTGGCACCTGCGCGCCATCCGCATCCCCCAGGCGTTGCGGCTGCTCGAGAAGGCGGGCCGTCTGCCCGGGGAGGGCATTCTTATCGGTCACCTGGACACCGGCTGGGCGCCGCATCCGGCGCTGCCCGGTCCCGACCGGCTGCTGCCCGGCGTGGACCTGTGGGACAGGCACCGGCCCGACGCGAGGGATCCGCTCGAGGCGGGCCTGGGCTACCAGCCGGGCCACGGAACGGCGACGCTCTGCCTGCTGGCGGCCAACCACGAGGACTACCAGGGCCTCGCCACGTATGCCTCGGTGCTGCCGGTGCGCGTGTCGCCCTCGGTGGTGCATGTGGCCACGCACTCGCTGGCGCTGGGCATCCTCCACTGCGTCAGCCAGGGCGCGCAGGTGATCAGCATCAGCATGGGCGGGCTGCCCAGCCGGCTCTGGGCGGACGCGGTGAACCACGCCTACGAGCGCGGCGTGGTGCTCTGCGCGGCCGCCGGCAACCACTTCCCGCTCAGCGGCGCGCTGCGGACGCCGACGAGCGTGGTGTACCCGGCGCGCTTCAACCGGGTGCTCGCGGTGTCCGGTATCACTCAGGCGCTCAAGCGTTACCGGTTCAACGATCGCATGTCGGGCAACGATGGGCCGGAGGTGGATCTGTGCGCGCCCACGCCCGATGTGCTGTGGGCATCGCCCCCCCAGGGCTACCGGCTGGGCAGGGGCACGTCTACCGCCACGCCTCAGGTCGCGGGAGCCGCTGCGCTCTGGCTCTCGCTGCACCGCGAGGCGCTGGAGGACTTCTCGCCCATCGAGCGGGTGGAGGCCTGCCGCCGCGCGCTGCTGCGGGGCGCCGACGACGTGGGACCCTACCCCTATCATCCTCGTCCGGAAGAGCCGTCTCGGACGTACAACGAGTACTTCGGAGACGGACGCTTGAATGTGGAGGCCACCCTGCGCATCAAACCCATTCGCGGTCTGCAGCCCCAGCCACGGGATGACGTGAGCTGGTCGCTGTTGAAGCTGCTCGGTGTTGGACTGCCGGCGGCGCCCGCGGGTTCTCAGGTGGCTGCGGATCAGGTTGAATTGCTCTGGGCCGCGCATACCGCCAGCGTGCAGCAGGCCGCCCAAGCCTCGATTGCTCCTGTCGTGTCCGAGAGGCTCCGGGCACGGCTGGAGCTTCCATGAACCCCCCGGGAGGAGCCTCTCTCCTCCTCCCTCACGCAGTCAGAAGGTTCCCTCTCGCAGTGGCAGTCCCCGAGCAGTCCCCAAGGAGTCCGCAGTCCCAGTAAGGAGTGAACGTTCCCATGAAGTCCTATCTATTGGTTCCCAAGGAGAGCATTGAGTCCCAGGCGCGCGTGGGGGTGAGGGGGACAACGCGGGGTGAGCGGCAGCTTCAGCGCTCCACGGCACTGAGGTTCACGGGCGCGGAGCGTGCGGCCGAGGCGCTGCAGCAGCTCGGGCTGCGCTCGGCGACGCTGCCCGGCGCGCGGCCGGCGGTGAGCAAGCCCAACGGTGGCAAGAGCGGCAAGGGCAAGAAGGGCAACATCATCAAGGTGGCCGCGACGCCCATCCCCGGTCCGGTGCAGGAGCTGACCGGCTCGGAGGCGGGCTCGTACCGGTACATGCCGCTGATCGGCGCGACGATGGCGCACTTCTACTCGGACACGGCCGAGCGCGCCGCGCGGGGGGAGCTCGCGCGCGACTTCGAGTTCATCCCGGATGTGGTGCCGCTGTCCTTCCCGGGCCCGGTGGCCGGTGAGACGGGCCCGCGCAACCGCGGCATGTCCTCGCTCGCCGAGCGCGAGTGGCCCGCCGAGTGCGGTGTGCCCCTGGCTCATGCCCAGGGCATCCGCGGCGCGGGTGTCATGTTGGGCATCCTCGACACCGGCATCGACGCGGATCATCCGGAGCACGCCAGCAAGGTGGTGCAGTTCCGCTACGTCTCGTTGTTCCCCAACTCGCCGCACACGCCGGCGCGAGACGTGCGCGGTTTCGATCCGGATGGCCACGGCACGCACGTCGCGGGTATCGCGGCGGGGGTGCACCACGGCGTGGCGCCGGAGGTGGACCTCTACGTCGCCTCGGTCATCGAGTCGGAGACGATCCGCACCAGCCTCGGCCGCGTGGCCGCCGGCATGGAGTGGCTGCTGCACCAGTTCTCCCGCCCGGAGAACGCGTCACGTCCTGCGGTGGTCAACATGTCGCTCGGCTTCCCGGTTGCCTGCCCGGCAGGTATCCCGGAGCCGGACTACCGGCTCAACCTGCGGGCGCTGCAGGCCATGATTCGCCGCCTGCTCGACAGCAACGTCCTCCCCGTTGTTGCGGCAGGCAACAGTGGACCGAACACGGTTGGTTACCCAGCAGGCTTTCCTGAGGCACTGGCCATTGGTGCAGTCGACTTCGACAGGAAAGTGGCCAGCTTCTCGGCCAGCGGAGTGGTCGGTAAGAGGGCCGTCCCCGATGTCATGGGTTACGGTGTTAACATCTATTCAAGCACCGAGCGTCGGTGCAACAACCAGGCGTTCTACGAGCGAATGAGTGGCACCAGCATGGCGGCCCCTTATGTTGCCGGTATTGCGGCACTGTATCGTTGCCGTGCTCCTGACTTGACGGCGCAAGAGGTGAGGGATTTGATTCTGGCCAATGCGGTCAAGCTCAAGCGCTCGTCGTTGCACAAGACGGGGAAGGGCCTGGCCGTCTATCGCTGACGCGGTTGCGACCAGGGCCGGCGCCAATGGAGCGCCGGGCTTGGTGGGAGGAAGGGCCATGAGCCGGAAGCAGAACGGACAGGGGAAGGGCAGCATGTACCTGCGCGCAGTTCCCTCAGTCCGAGCCCTGCCAGGGAAGGGCGGCGAGGACGCATCCACACCCGAGTGGATCGATGTGACGGTGATGCCGGCGGAGAATCCCGCGCCGCGCAGCCGTGCCCCACGCGAGGTGGCGCAAAGCCGGGCGGCCGTCTACCAGGCCGGCCTGCAGGAGAGCGCGCGCTTTCGCGACGACTTCATGCGCTGGCTGGAATCACACAAGCTCTTAGGGGCCGTGCGGGCCATCAGCGAGCCGGGCGGATCTCTGCCCATGCTGACGGTGCGGTGTGCGCCGCGCGTCCTGGAGCAGCTGCGTCGTGCCCCTGAGTTCGAGGCCGGCGCGACCATGTCCCTCGAGCTGCACTCGTAGATTGCAGGGCATGCCGTGTCGGAGGCGTCCTGCCTTGTGACGCCGGATGTGTCTGCGCAGCTCTCATGACACCGGCACCTCTTCTCGCGCCTTCCCGAATAAACTAGGAACTCAGGATTGTCCCGGCAACCTGCACCACTGGCGTGGGTCGAAAAAGCCCGTCAATCCTTAGACATCTGAGAAAATTGTTTGTTCTCGGGAGGACGGCGAAGTCTCTCGGTTCATGAGACGGCCGATCGACCGATAGGAAGGCGAGGGCCAGCCTGCCCGGCTGCTCCAGAGGGAGCCGCACGAGGGATGGCCCCGTCCCCAGACGGCCTTAGAACGCGAGGCCGCCGTCCACATCGATGGTGCGGCCGTTGAAGTAGTCGCACTCGAGGACGAACTTCACGGCGACCCAGATGTCCTCGGGCAGGCCAATGCGGCCCACGGGGATGTTGGCGACCAGGGCGTCACGGGCCTTCTGGTTCATGCCCTGAGTCATGGGCGTCTCGATCATTCCGGGGGCGATGGCGCCCACGCGGATGCCGAACGGAGCGAACTCCTTGGACCAGGTGACGGTGTTGGCGGCGAGGGCGGCCTTGGCGGAGACGTAGTTGGACTGGCCGCGGTTACCGTGGCGGGCGATGGAGGACATGTTGACGATGACGCCGGGCTTCTGCTCGGTCTCCACCATCTTGGCGACCACCTCGCGCACCATGAAGGTGGCGCCCGTGAGGTTGACGCCGATGACGGCGTTCCAGTCGGCGGTGCTGAGCTTCTTCACCTGGCCCGTGGTCTTGTCCTTCTTCACGAGCAGGGCGTCGCGGAGGATGCCGGCGTTGTTGATGAGGCCGTTGAGGCCGCCCATGGCCTGGTGGGCCCAGCTGACGAAGGCGATACAGTCCTCCTCGTTGGAGACGTCGAGCCGGCGGCGGTGGATGCCCGCGGGGAGGGCGGCAAGCTTCTCCTCGCTGATGTCACCCACGGCCACCTGGGCGCCGGCCTCGTGGAGCCGCTGAGCGAAGTGGGCGCCCATGCCTTGGGCACCGCCCGTCACCACCACCTTCAGGTCCTTCAGCTGCATGTGCATCTCTCCTGGTGAGTGCGGCGGCGCGAAAGCCCGGCCGCCGTGAAAAGCGGCGCGGAGGGTACGCCCAACAGCGGGGGGCTGGAAAGGGGGGAGGCGTATGAAACCTGAATCGACCTTCAACTTCCCATGAGCAGGGTTGCTCTCCCACATGAGCCGCTGCGGGCTCAGGGCTTGGGAGTGGGGGCGGACGGTTTCGGGGTGGCCGGGGCGGCGCTCCGGGTGGCGTGAGCGTAGACGGCCCGGGAGATGTCCACGATGAGGGAGCGGGCCACCTTCTCGTCAGGGATGCCGCTGGTGAGGACGACGAGGACGTAGGGTGCGCGGCCGGAGGGGTAGATGATGGCCGCGTCATGGAGGACGCCGGAGATCTGCCCCGTCTTGTGGGCCACGCGGGTGCTTGGGGGCAGGCCGGCGGGGATTTCTTCGTTCAGCTCCTGGGCAAGGAGGATGGAGCGCATGGCCTCGGTGGAGCGGTCGGAGGCGGCCTTGCCCCGCTCGATGGCGGCGAGCAGCGTGGCGAGGTCCTTGGCGGTGGCGGTGTTGTTGAGGCCCTGTTGGTAGGCCTTGCCGTCCTCGACGCCGCGCAGCACGGTCATCTGCTGTGCGCCGAGGGTGCGCAGGGTCTGCGTAGCGCGCTTGGCGTCCACAAGCGCGATGACGGAGTTGGTGGCGAGGTTGCTCGAGCGGGTGATCATCCGCTGGATGAGCTCGCGCGCGGGCACGGACTTGCCGAGCTGTTCATAAAGGGCGGCGTCCTCATCTTCCTTGGGATCCAGCGCGTAGGGCGAGCCATCGACAATGGAGCGGAACTGGTTGACGAGGGGGATGGGCTGGTCGAGCGAGAGCGTTCCGGCATCCACCTGCCGGAAGAACTCGACCATGACAGGGACCTTCATGGTGCTGGCGGCGTGGAAGGATCGGTCGGCCTCGATGAGGACGCTGTCCTTGAGGTCTCCGAGGTCTTGGTAGACGACGGCGACGGAGGCTCCCTTCACCTGGATGATGCGCTGCTGCAGAGAGCCGCGGAGGGCATCGGAGCCCGAGGGACTGGCCGTGAGCAGGACAAGCAGAACGGTCTGGAGCATGGGGGGATAGTGGAGGCGAGGGGCGCTGAGCCTATGTCCCCGTGAGAAGAGGAAACCACCCACCGCCTATGACGCAGGGGGCCATGGATTCCAGCCACGGAGGTTTTGACAAGCCCCGCGGCAGGGTGCTACCCGTACATGAAACATGAATCGCCCTTCAACTTCATCCGACCGGATGCTCCCCGTGACGCCCCGAGGCCAGAAGACGCGCCAGAAGCTGCTGCGGGCGGCCGAGGTCATCTTCGGGGAGAAGGGCTACGAGCGCGCGTCCATCGCGGATATTACCCGAAAGAGCGGCGTCGCGCTCGGCACCTTCTACGTTTACTTCCCGGACAAGCAGTCCATCTTCGTGGAAGTCGTGGACGAGCTGGGCGAGCGCCTCCGCCGCCTCATCGCCGAGTCCGTGAAGGGCGTCACCGACCGCATCGAGGTGGAGCGCGAGGGCCTGCGCGCCTTCTTCGAGTTTGCCCGCGAGCACCCCAACCTCTACCGCGTGGTCCGCCAGGCCGAGTTCGTCGACGAGGAGTGCTACCGGCGCTACTACGACCGCTTCGCCCGGGGCTACGTGCGCGGCCTCACCCAGGCCATGGAGAACGGGGAGATCCGCCGCATGGACCCAGAGGCGCTCGCCTACTGCCTGATGGGCATCGGTGACTTCCTCGGGATGCGCTGGGTCATCTGGGAGGAGGATCCCGGCCTGGAGCGCGTGCTGGACGCCGCCATGGACCTGATCAGCCACGGCCTGGATCCGCGCCCCCCGTCCCGCCCGGGCAAGAGCAGCGCGAAGTCCTCTTCTTCTTCCACGAAGCGCGGCACCAAGACCGCGCGCAACACCGTCCGGAGCACTGCATCATGAGATACGCGCAAATCCTCTCCACCGGGCGCTACGTTCCCGAGAAGGTCATCACCAACGCCGAGATGGACCGCATCGTCGGCGAGCCCGTGGGCGACTGGCTCGTGCAGAACGTGGGCATCCGTGAGCGCCACATCATGGCGGATGATCAGGCCACCTCGGACCTGTGCGTCGCCGCAGCGCGCCAGGCGCTCCAGCGCGCGGGCACCAAGCCGGAGGAACTGGACCTCATCATCGTCGCCACGGATACGCCGGACTACCTCAGCCCGGCCACCTCGTCGGTGGTGCAGGCCAAGCTGGGTGCGGTGAACGCGGGCACGTACGACCTCAACTGCGCCTGCGCCGGGTGGGTGACGGCGCTGGACGTGGCCAGCAAGACCATCGCCGCGGACGAGAGCTACAAGCGCATCCTCGTGCTGGGCGCGTACGGGATGTCGCGCTACATCAACTGGAAGGACAAGAAGACCTGCACGCTCTTCGCGGACGGCGCGGGCGCGGTGGTGCTGGGCGCGAGCGACAAGCCCGGCTTCATGGGCGCCCGCCTGCTGGCCAACGGCGAGTACCACGACGCGCTCGGCGTCTACACCGGCGGCACCTTCCGCCCAGCCACCGCCGAGAACATTGCCCTGACCAACGGCAAGCCCGCGGTGCAGTTCGTCCGCAAGTTCCCCTCCACCTTCAACACCGAGCGCTGGCCGCAGCTGCTGGACATCCTGCTCAAGCGCGCCGGGCTGGAGCTGAAGGACGTGAACCAGTTCGTCTTCACCCAGCTGAACCTGCGCACCATCGAGGCCACCATGAAGGTGCTCGGCCAGCCGATGGAGAAGGCGCACTACACCATGGACAAGTGGGGTTACACGGGCTCGGCCTGCATCCCAATGACGCTCGACGACGCGGTCGAGCAGGGCAAGGTGAGGCGCGGGGACCTGGTGGCCTTCTGTGCCAGCGGCGGCGGCCTCTCCATGGCCTCCGCTCTCTACCGCTGGACGGCCTGAGAGCCGCACGGCGCCTGTCGCACCGATCTGGGGAGGAGCGCGCATGTTCATCGGCGACTGGATGGGCCGGGGAGCGTTGTACTGGCCAGAGCAGATGGCGGTGGTGGACGTGGCCAAGGGCGAGGCCGGCCGCTTCACCTACCGTGCGCTCAATGCCCGCGCCGAGGCGCTGGGCGGGTGGCTGCGCGACGTGGCGGGCGTGAAGCGCGGGGACCGGGTGGGCCTGGTGGCCCACAACGGCGTGGAGTACCTGGACCTGCTCTTCGCCTGCGGGAAGATCGGCGCCATCTTCGTCCCCTACAACTGGCGGCTGCATGCCCAGGAGCTGGCGGAGTCGGTGAAGGACACCACGCCGCGCGTGCTCTTCTTCGGTGACGACTTCCGCGACAACGTGGGCCAGGTGCAGGAGCGCTTCGGCGACAGCCTGCGGCTGGTGCACCTGGAGACGAAGAGCCTGCCCCGGAGCATGCCGTACGCGGAGACGCTGCTGCACCGGCCCACCGCGCCGGTGACGAACGAGCAGGTGAGCCAGGAGGACATCCTCTGCCTGCTCTTCACCGGCGGCACCACGGGGCGCTCCAAGGGCGCGATGGTCTCCTACCGCATGGTGGCGTGGAACACGCTCAACACGCTGGTCCACGAGGTGCGGCCCGGCGACGTCACCATCACCCACACGCCCATGTTCCACACGGGCGGGCTGCTGGTGTACTCGGTGCCGCTGCTCACCGTGGGCGGCACTGTCGTCATCATGCGCCGGTGGGACCCCGAGGAGCTGCTGAAGCTCATCCAGAGCGAGAAGGTGACGCTGTTCTTCGCGGTGCCCACGCAGTACCAGCAGCTCCACGACTCGCCGAGCTTCCGCGCCACGAACTTCTCCACCGTGCGCTTCATGACGAGCGGTGGCGCGCCCATGCCCGTGCCGCTCATCCAGGCGTGGCAGGCCGTGCACTCGGTGCCCTTCAAGCAGGGCTTCGGGATGACGGAGTTCGGCCCGGGCCTCTTCAGCATGGGCCCGGAGTTCGCCATCTCCAAGGCGGGCTCCATTGGCCGGCCCAACTACTTCGTCGACGCACGGCTGGTGGATGACGACGGCCGCGAGGTGCCGGTGGGCGGGGTGGGCGAGCTCGTCCTCAAGGGGCCGTCCATGTGCTCCGGCTACTTCAACGACGAGGCCGCCACGAAGGAGAGCATCGACGCTCAGGGCTGGTTCCACACGGGAGACCTGGCGCGCCGCGACGCGGACGGCTTCTTCACCATCGCCGGACGCAAGAAGGACATGTTCATCTCCGGCGGAGAGAACGTGTACCCGTTGGAGCTGGAGTCCGTGCTCTACGAGCACCCCGCCGTGCAGCAGTGCGCGGTGATTGGCGTGCCGGATGCGAAGTGGGGCGAGGTCGGCCGTGCGTTCGTGGTGCTCAAGCCCGGCACTGCCGCCACCTCGGAGGAGCTGCTGACGCACCTGCGCGAGCGGGTGGCGCGCTTCAAGGTGCCCAAGAAGGTGGAGCTGATGGAGCGCCTGCCGGTGTCGCCGGCGGGGAAGATCCTCAAGCGGGAGCTGAGGGAGGCCGCCATCGCGGCAGACGCGCGCGGCCCGTCGTAGCTCGAGCAGTTCGCAGAGTTTCGTGGGGGGCTCGCGCCGGGGAGCCTCCTGCGTCATGTCATCCCCGGCCGTCCCACCGACGAAGCGAGGAGTGTCTGTATGAAGAGGAAGCTGCTTTCCGCGGTCATGGTGTGTGCGCTGAGCCTCGTGGGCTGCGGTGGCGATGACAAGGAGCCGGAGCCCAACCCCCAGCCCACCCAGAAGTTCGACACGCCGGCCAAGATCCAGGCGCACCTCGAGGGCAAGACGCTGGTGATGGAGGGCGTCAACGTCCCCAGCCACCCGAACGGCCTCAACGAGGACACCAACTACGGCAGCGCCTCGCAGTGCTACGAGAAGGTCTCCATGAACGTCTCGGGCGGCAACTTTGCCGTCACCAGCACCCTGGGCACCCTGCGCAACGCCGCCACCGTGGGCGCCACGGGCGAGTGTGAGCCGGTGGCTGCGGGCACCCCGCTGAGCTTCACCTCCACCGCCGTCCTTATCGAGAACGTGCAGGGTGACGGCGAGTGTTTCGACATCAGCGTGACGTACCCGAGCTTCAAGCAGGTGGGCCGCGGCAAGCTGAGCGACGGGGGCAACACGCTGACGCTGGAGCTCTACTTCGAGAACCAGGCAGTTGGCGCCACCTGCGCGGCGGGCGCGGTAGGCTCGACGGGCGTCAAGGTCAACAACGTCGACTTCACGGGCAACTCGAAGCAGGTCTACACGGTGCTGACGGCGCTGCCGTCGTTCGACACGGCGGAGAAGATCAAGGCGCTCCTGGAGGGCAAGAAGCTGGTGATGGAGGGCGCCAACATCCCCAGCCACCCGAACGGCTTCAACGAGGACACCAACTACGGCAGCGCCACGCAGTGCTACACGAAGTCGGAGATGACCGTGTCGGGTGGCAACCTGGCGGTGACCAGCAACCTGGGCACCCTGCGGGATGCTCCCAATGTGGGCAACACCGGCACGTGCGATCACACGGTGGTCTCGGGCACTCCGCTGAGCTTCACCTCCACCGCCGTCCTCATCGAGAACGTGAAGTCGAACGGCGCGTGCTTCGACATCAGCGTGACGTACCCGAGCTTCAAGCAGGCGGGGCGCGGCAAGCTGTCCGGTGACGGCAAGACGCTGACGCTGGAGATCTTCTTCGAGAACCAGGCGGTGGGCGCCAACTGCGCGGCGGGCGTGGTGGGCTCCCGGACGGTGAAGCTCAACAACGCGGACTTCACGGGCAACGCGCGTCAGGTCTACGCGGTCTCTGCGGCGCAGTAGTGCACCCGCGCACCCGCGCGGCCCTGTCTTCCATTCATTCCCGAGGGGTTTATGACGTGGTGGTCGAAGGCTGAAGCAGGCAGGGCCCTGCGGGGTGGCGCGACGGCGCTCGCCCTGGCAGCGGCCGGGTTCTCGCTCTCCGCGAGCGCGAGCCCGACGACGGTCCCCGGCGCGTACTATCCGAAGTGGCAGGATGAGAAGGACCGCGAGAAGGACGCAGAGCCTCGCGAGTTCGTGCTCATCAACTACTTCTTCTCGCGCGCCACGTTCACCAACCAGATCGGCGACCCGAGCGGCCTGAAGGGCGTGGCGCTCGGGCCCATCGGCAACCTGGCCGGCAGCGCGGTGCGCGTGGAGGACCTGAAGGCGTACTACATCGAGCAGCGCTGGATTCCGGTCATCGAGTACAGCCCGTGGTTCGTGGACGGGCTGGCCAGCTTCCGCGCCCAGTTCGAGGTGGACTTCCTCTGGGGCCGCGCCGCCAACACCATCCAGCCCAACGAGGGCGGTGGCTTCAACGCGGATCAGGTCAACATCCAGACGAAGAACGTCAACGTCGCGTTCTACCCGTTCCGCGACCCGACCAAGCTGACGCTGCTCATCGGCGCTCAGCCCGTCTACGACGCCATCTTCGACCCGACGCGCACGCCCCTCAACGACATCATCCGCACGGGCTACAAGCTGACCTTCCTGGGCAGCGACGCGACGGGCCTGTCCATCTTCAGCAGCTACAAGGGCAACGCCAAGCTGAGCCTGCTGCCCCTGGGCACCGCGCAGGCGGACAAGGCGCTCGAGGATGACCCGCGGCTGAAGTACATCTGGCTCATCACCGGGGACTACTCGTACCCGATCCAGCCCGGCACCAGCGTGGGCGTCTCCGCGTGGGCGCTGCGCGACGACACCAAGGGCGACGCCTTCGCCTTCGAGGGTCTGGTGAAGAGCGGTCCCTCGTCCACGGGCCTGGGCAGCTTCACGGGCACCCCGCGCTTCAACATCGACCGGCCCTCGGGCACGGTGTTCTGGGTGGGCGCGAACTTCCACCACAACATCGACTTCCGCACCGGCCGCCTCGGGGCCTCCGGCTTCGTCATGTACAACGGGGGCAAGTACACCAGCAGCAACGAGGACACCGCCCTCAACCCCGAGGTGAGCATCAGCGGCCTCTCCGCCAACGCGGAGGTGCTCTACAACTGGGGCCGTACTCCCAATGACGTGGTGTCGCTCGAGGGCATCTACACCACGGGCGACGACGACCTGTCCGACGGAAAGTACAAGGGCGCCTTCACCCTCAACATGTACGGCCTGCCAGGCGCGGTGTGGTTCAACCACAAGACGCTCCTGCTGTTCCCCTTCACCAGCACGGCCAACAACTACACGGGCGCGGTGACGGACATCTCCAACCAGGGCTACGGCCTGCGCGCCGCCATCGCCGCGGGCTCGATGGACCTCATCCCCAACAAGCTGAACCTGAAGCTGGGGGCGGCCATGGCCTCGGCCAATGCGTCGCCGATACGCTGGAATCCGGACGTGCGCCGCGGGCGCTTCATCGGCGCCGAGGTGAACGCGGAGCTGAAGTACAACATCCGCTACCTCATGACCGTGGGCCTGCACACCGGCTACATGTTCAAGGGCAGCTTCTACGACGGGGCGGAGCGCGTCACCTCCAACCCCTTCGCGGCCTTCACCACCTTCACCTGGTACGCGTTCTGATCATGACGACTCCTCGCGCCTCGGTCCTGATTCTCTGCGCCGTGCTCGCCTCGGGTTGTGTCCGCTCGTACCGGGACCAGCCGCCGCTGCCCTTCCAGGAGTTCCCCTACACCTCGCCCCAGGGGCAGGCGTGGCCGCTCAAGCGCATCCCGCTGCCGAAGACGGCGGAGACGTACGGCGTGGCCACCGTCCCTGAGGTGGCCTACGTGGAGCTCAACCCCGAGGGCCAGCGCACGCTGGTCTTCATCCACGGGCTGGGCTCGTACCTGAAGTTCTGGCGCTACCAGCTGGATGCCTTCGCCGCCCAGGGCTACCGCGTCATCGCCGTGGACTTGCCGGGCTACGGCAAGTCCGACAAGCCGGGCACGTTCCCGTACACCATGGAGGCCATGGCGGACGCGGTGCGCGAGGTGGTGCAGACGCTCGGCATCCAGAAGCCCGTGCTGGTGGGGCACTCCATGGGCGGGCAGACGGCGCTCTCCTACGCCATCCGCTACCCGGAGGAGCCGGGCGCGCTGGTGCTCACCTCGCCCGCCGGCTTCGAGAAGTTCTCCTGGAAGGAGAAGGCGTGGCTCACGCGCGCCTTCAGCACCACGCTCATCAAGTCCTCGCCCGAGTACGGCATCTGGGGCAGCGTGCGGCAGTCCAACTTCGCCCGCTGGCGCCCGGAGCTGGAGTGGCTCATCGAGGAGCGCGTGCGCGTGGTGGCCACGCCGGACTTCGACGCGTACGCCTACGCCAACGTGAGGACGGTGGACGGGCTGGCCCACGACGACTTCGTGCGCGACAGCCTCAAGTCCATCCAGGCGCCAGCGATCATCGTCTTCGGCGAGGATGACCGGCTCATCCCCAACCCGTTCATGCACGGTGGCCGGGCCCGGGAGGTCATGGAGTACGGCCACGCCAACATCAAAGGGTCCGAGCTCGTGGGGTTGGAGCGCTGCGGCCACTCGGTGCAGCTCGATTGCCCTCAGGAGTACAACGACGCGGTGAGCGCGTTCTTGAAGAAGCTCCCGGCCAGTGGGGGAGGGGAGCCGCAGCAACAAGTCCCGCCGACGACCCACACGCCTTGAGGCGGGCGCAGGGGGTGCCTCGCGGAAGGGGAGCCATCGTGGCACCCCCTCCGCGGGAGCGTGTTACGGAATGACGTTCCTCTTCACCATGCTGTACTGCACGGCCGCCGTCTGATCCTTCACGCCGAAGTGGCCGTACGGATAACCGGAGTACACCTTCTCGCCCGTCTGCCCGGGGATGCGCGAGGTGTAGTCGTAGTAGACGACGTTGTTGTAGCCGATGATCTCATCGTCCGTGGACCAGATGCTGTAGCGGTAGGCGCCCTCGTACTTGCTGGTGGACATCAGGTTCTCCAGGTACGCCGAGCGGCCCGAGACGCCGAGGCCGTTCCAATAGCCCGGATACAGACCGTTGGTGGCGCCGCAGGTGGGCGTGGAGCCTCCCGTCTGGTAGCAGCTCACCAGGCCCCGGTTGCCGCCCGCGATGCCGACGAACGTGTCCACCTTCCCGGTGAGCGACGGGCCGATGTTGTACTGGCCGCCCTCCAGCGAGTCGGTCGCGGTGCCGCCGAGGATGGCCTTGCGTGCCAGCGTCACGCCCATGGAGTGCGAGATGATGTCCACCTTGGCCGCGCCCGTGTACGCCAGCACCGCCTCGATGAGCTTGCGGACCTTCATCACGTACGTCTTCGAGTGGTACTGGTACGCCGACATCGAGGCGTCCGCCGGGCCCCACGTCGTCGCATACAGCTCGCTCGTCTTGTAGCCGTTGGCCAGGAAGTAATCGATGGAGGCGTTCCAGCCTGACTGGCCCGCCGTGCCCGTGCCGATGGCCTTGTCCGAGTTGCCGTGGATGAAGATGACCGGCTGGTTCACCACCGTGTCCGTGCCGCTGGCCTTGCCGCCGTAGCTGCCGCCCACGAGATCCGCGCGCACCAGGTTGTACGAGTCATAGCCATTGGCCGACAGCCACGTGCGGAAGTGCGAGGTGAAGCCCGACGTCGAAGCTGCCTGCTCCTGTGTAGCCAGCTCCGTCGTGGGAGCCTCGGTCACAACCTCGGCCGGCTCCAGGCCCTCACCACATCCAGCGGACAACGAGCCCAGGCACAGCGCACCCATCAGCGACAGGGAAGAGCGCAGACGCATCTTGGTTCTCCTTGAATTGGGGGATCGCCTGCTCGCGCAGTGAGCAGGCGTACCGCGCAGTGTACGGGCTTCGCCCGCGAACACAGTCAGGCAAATGGACGCAAGTTGAAGGGTGATTCACCTATGCAGTGCGTCATGGAGAAAAGGTGAAGGTTGATTCAGTTTCGCAATGCGTCATCAGCCATAATGCGCGCCGCATGTCAGCACGTCAGGTGGTCATCCATCGGCCAGGGGGATACGAGCGGCTCACCCGCGAGCCGCTGGCCATTCCGATTCCGAAGGCCGGAGAGGTGGTGGTCGCCACCGAGGCGATTGGCGTCAACTACGCGGACTGTGTCATCCGCATGGGCCTCTATGCCTCCGCCCAGGAGTTCGTGGGCTGGCCCATCACGCCGGGCTTCGAGTTCGCGGGCACCGTCGCCGCGGTGGGAGAGGGCGTCTCGGATCTCCAGCAGGGCGAGAAGGTGTTCGGGGTGACGTTGTTCGGTGGCTACTCCACCCACGTCGCGGTGCCCCGGCATCAGCTCTTCCGGCTGCCGTCGCGGCTCGATGCGGCGCAGGCCGCGGGGTTCCCCGCCGTGTTCCTCACCGCGTACTTCGCGCTCTTCGAGCTGGCGCACCCACACCCGGGCGCGAACATCCTCGTGCACTCGGCGGCCGGTGGCGTGGGAAGCGCGCTCGTGCAGCTCGGGAGGCTCGCGGGGTGCCGGGTGGTGGGCGTCGTCGGCAGCTCACACAAGGTGGAGACGGCGCGCGCCATGGGTGCGGACGTCGTCATCGACAAGTCCCGCGAGGACCTGTGGAAGGCGGCGGAGGCGGCCTCACCCCGAGGCTATGACGTCGTGCTCGATGCCAACGGTGTCGCCACCCTCCGGCAGAGCTACGCGCACCTGGCCTCGCCCGGGAAGCTCGTCATCTATGGCTTCCACTCGATGATGCCGCGCCAGGGCGGCCGGCCGAACTGGCTGAAGCTCGCCTGGGACTGGCTGCGCACTCCCCGCTACAACCCGCTCACGCTCACCAACGACAACACCAGCGTGCTCGCCTTCAACCTCTCCTATCTGTTCGAGCAGCGCGGCATCCTCTCCGAGGCCATGCAGCGCCTGCTTGCCTGGTTGGAGGAGGGCAAGCTGACCGCGCCGCCGGTGACGCGGTTCCCGCTCGATCAGGTGGCCGAGGCCCACCGCGCCATCGAGTCGGGCACCACCGTGGGCAAGCTGGTCCTGGTGCCCTGATTAGGACGAACCCTCAGGCCGATGATATCAACCCGCTGCTGAAGTCCCCGCGAAACGCCCCATGAAATTCCTGCGTGATCTGCGCTCGGTCCTGACCCTGACGGTGCTCGTTGCCGGCCTCGGTTACTTCGTCGATCTCTTCGACATCACCCTGTTTGGCGTGCTGCGCGTCTCCTCGCTCAGGGAGCTGGGGCTCTCCGACGCGGAGATCACCAACAAGGGCGCCTTCATCTACAACTGCCAGATGGTGGGGATGATGGTCGGCGGCCTCATCTGGGGCGTGATCGCCGACAAGAAGGGCCGCCTGTCGGTGATGTTCGGCTCCATCCTCCTGTACTCGTTCTCCAACCTCGCCAATGCCTTCGCGTGGGATGTGACGAGCTACGCGGCGTGCCGCTTCCTGGGCGGCGTGGGCCTGGCGGGCGAGCTGGGCGCGGCCATCACGCTGGTGGCGGAGTCCCTGCCCAAGGACAAGCGCGGCCTGGGCACCACGGTGGTGGCGACGCTGGGCATGCTGGGCATCGTCGCCGCGTCCTTCGTGGGCCAGCGCCTGCACTGGAAGACGGGCTATTTCACCGGTGGCGTGATGGGGCTGGCGCTCCTGTTCGCGCGCTTCAAGGTCTCGGAGTCCGAGCTCTTCGCCAAGAAGACTCACCCCTCCAGCGCCAATCCCCTGCTGCTGCTGCAGGGCGGACGGCTCCCCAAGTACATCTGGTGCATCCTGATGGGGGTGCCCATCTACTTCACCACCGGAGTGCTCTTCACGTTTGCCCCCGAGCTGACCAAGGGCCTGAACGTCCAGGGGACGGTGACGGCCGGCAATGCCATCCTCTACGGCTCGATCGGCCTGACCATTGGAGACTTGCTGTCGGGTCTGGTCAGCCAGTGGCTCAAGAGCCGCAAGCGGGCGGTGGCCGCGAACCTCATCGTCGGCTTCTGCCTGGTGCTGGTGTACGGGTTCGTCCCGGGGCTCACGAGCACGTTCATCTATGTCCTGAGCTTCTGCATTGGAATCACGGTGGGCTACTGGGCGGTGCTCGTCACCATGGCGGCCGAGCAGTTCGGCACCAACATCCGCGGCACCGTGGCGACGACCGTGCCCAACTTCGTGCGAGGCTCGGCGGCCCTCGTCGTCTTCGGGTTCAATGAGCTGAAGAACCACATCTCCGTCGCGAGCGCGGCGATGACCTTCGGTGCCCTCTGCTTTGGACTGGCCCTCGTGGCGCTCACGCGCCTGGATGAGACGTTCCACCGCGACCTGGACTACGAGGAGAGCGCGGCGGGCGCGAAGGATCCGAAGGCCCAGGCGCTACTCGAATGATCTGCGGCGCCCCAGGGGCCGCTCGGGCTCCTGCTTGGGCGAGGAGAGCGCCGCCAGCACGGGCGTGAGCGCGGTGGCGATGCGCACCGAGCCGGGGAGCATCTGCTGCGCGCGCTGTCCCAGCTTCGCCGCCTCCTCCAGCCGCCCCTGGGCATACAGCACGTCGATGAGCCCGCTCCAGCCATCCTCCAGCACGCTCAGGGCCTTCTCCACGCCCGCGTTCAGGTAGCGCTCGGACGCCTCCGTCGAGCCCTCCACCGCGTAGAGGAAGTAGCCCAGCTCCACCAGCGACGCGGCGGAGCGGTCTGACGCCAGCACGGCCTGTTGCAGGTACCTGCGCGCCTTGTGCATCGCCGCGCGCGCCTCCGCGGGCTCACGGGCGCCGCTCGTCTGCAGCCGCCGGCCCGCCAACAGCAGCGCGGGGACGTACGCGGGGCACGCCTCGAGCGCCTCGTCCAGCAGCTCCAGCGACTCATGCGCCTCGCCCTGCCGCTTCATCCGCGAGGCACGCTTGTGCAGCGTGGCCACCTCGGTCAAGGACACGTGCTGCTTCGGCTTGTGGCGCTTCATGCACCCTTCCCTTCGAGGCCAGACAAACCGGATTTACTCACGGCGCCGAGGGCCAGCTCAACGAAGGGATTCATGACGCAGTGCGAGACAAAGCTGAATCAGGAATCAACTTCGCCCGTATGACGCACTGCAAAGGTGAATCACCTTTCAACTTTATTTGCTCCCGCGTGAGTCTTCTTGGTACTTGGCCGGTGGCGGACAACAGCAAAGGAGCAACGGATGGCGGCACTTCGCAAGGGTGGACGTTTCGCAGTGGCGGTCCTTGGATTGCTCGCGGGGGCCTGCGAGTCCCAGCAGGGAGGAACTGACATCCCCACTCCGGAGGAAGTGGTCGCCTGTCGCGATCGCATCCAGCAGAAGATCGCCGAGGTGCAGGCCGCCGGGATCGACATCGCCAACTGGCCCATCACGGACGCGCCGGAGATGGCGGAGATCACCACCACGGCGGGCCAGACCCAGGCGAATTACCTGGAGTACGACGGCCGCTACCGCCCGCTGACGAACCACCCGGGCTGCTTCACCGACAACCTCTACTACGACAAGGCCAACAAGGCCGGTACCACGCCGTACGTGGACGGCAACAACGACGGCAAGTGGACGGGCGCTACGGCCTTCGGTGGGCCGAACGCCGCCAAGAACTTCATCGACGGCGACAAGGCCAACATCCCCGGCTATCCCTGCGCGGCCAAGGAGTACACCCAGCCGAACGAGGACACCTCCAAGCCCATCGTCATCCTGGTGCACGGTAACTCCACGCGGCCGCACACCTGGGAGAAGTTCCTCCTGCCGCCGGGCATCCCGCCCTCCACGGCCACTGAGAACGTGCAGTTCACCGCGGACTCCACCGAGCGTCTGCAGTTGGCGGAGAAGCTGATCGCGGCGCGCTACCGCGTCATCGCCGTGGACTTCCGCACGGACATCGTCACCAACATCGACCCGGCGGCCAACAACACCACGCAGAATACCGCGGGCAACATCGACCACGGTTGGTCCACCCCGATCCTCCAGGGACTGGTCAAGGCGGTGATGAAGAACAACCCGAACCGCAAGGTGGCCCTCGTCGGTCACTCGCTGGGCGTCACGGTGGTGCGCGATGCGCTGCGCCGCCTGTACGTGGAGTACGCCCAGGGCAAGGCGGACGCCATCAACCCCTTCCCGCACGTGAGCCACGTCATCCTGGGCTCGGGCGCCAACCACGGCGTGTCCACGTATGATCCGCCGAGCGCGCTGTGCGGCAACAACAAGACGATGCGGGGCACCATCGTGTGCGAGATGGGCAGCCGCTCCAACTACGTGCAGACGTACTTCCACAAGCCGCTGAACGGGCCGCGCGATCTGTTTGCCACGCCGTGCGCGGATGGCGACTACGCCTTCGGCAAGACGGGCCAGTGCGAGGGTAACGTGGTGAAGTACTACACCATCACCATGACGGATAAGGAGAAGGGGACCAACTACCAGGACTTCTACGTCTCCGAGGCGGCCTCGCGCATGGACATGGACGGCTGCGTGACGAACAAGCTCACGACGCTCAACGACTACGACACCAGCGGCTACTTCAATAAGGGCTTCATCGCCAACCACTTCGGCTCCATGCGCTCCGAGGCGGGTATGAGCCTGGCGATCCAGTACCTCGCGCAGTAGCTCCCGTTTTCCCCAGAGAAGGGCCCGGCTCTCGCCTCACGAGGGAGCCAGGGCCCGGCTCGACCTCCTTCCCCTCATCTGCAGGCTTGATTCCATGAAGCGTCTCTTCGCGTTGTGTGTGGTGGCTCTGTGGACTTCTTCCGCGTGGGCGCAGGCAGCGGGTGCGGCTCCTGCGGATGCGGCTCCGGCAGCACCTTCCTCGGCTTCGACGGGCGCTGAGACCGAGCGCGCTGCCTCACAGGCGAAGGAGGCCGCTCCCGAGGGCTCCGGCCAGACGGCCGCTCCTGCCGCTCCCGCCGAGCAGAGCCCCACGGGTACGCAGCAGGCCGGGAAGTCGGAGCTGCTGACGCCCCCTCCTCCGCCGGCCACCCGCCCGCGCCTCGCGGTGGGGGACGACACGTTCTACGCCAAGCCCATCCTGGTTGTGGCGGGCGGCGTGCACGTGGAGCAGCTCATCCAGACGCTCAACAAGAACCGCGAGAGCCGCACGACGACCATCGCGCTCACGCGCTTCGGCTTCGAGGGCAAGCTGGGGCCCTACGTGTCCTTCCGCAGCGAGTTCGAGCGCAACATTCGCGCGCACGGCTCCGGCATCTGGGAGGGTACTGCCTCGCTCAGTGTCCGCGACCAGTACGTTCGCCTGCAGCGCTGGAACGCCACCGTCGACGCGGGCATCGTCCTGGATCCCGCCAGCGTGGACTTCATCTCCACCCACATCGCGGACGTGCTGCTGGCGGACAAGTACACGCGCGACCCGCTGCTCTACAGCGGCTTCAACCGTGGCCAGGGCGTCCAGGCGGGCTACGAGTGGCGCGGGCTGCGCGCGGGCTTCAACCTCACGGCCGCCAACCCGCTGAGCACCTCGTCGTCCTTCCAGGTGGGTGGCACCTTCGGTGGCGGCAGCCGCCTCTGGGAGCGGCCCCTGGGCAACTTCCGCATCGGCCAGCCCGATGACGACCTGCACTTCGTGATGCTCAGCCCGTCGCTCACGTACACGCACGAGCTGTTCGAGGCGAAGACGATGGTCCAGTCGTTCAACGTGAACTACCAGACCAACGCCCGCACCGACCCGCGCATCAAGGGCTACAACGTGCGCGGCAACCTGCTGTTCAAGCTGAAGGCCAACCTGGGCGTGCCGTTGCTCATCACCCCGTTCGTCAACTACGCGCGGGTACAGAATGACGTGACGAACAGCACTCCAGGCTTCGGCGACCAGCTGCTGTCCACGCGCTTCCTCGCCAACACCTTCTCTGCGGGCCTGGACGTGAACGTGCAGGGCCGCTCAGGCGTGGGCTTCGAGCTGGCCCGCGTGTCGGATCGCTCGCCCAACTTCGTGGCCCCCATTGGCGAAACCCCCGCCAGCGAGCCCATTACCCGCACCGTGCAGACGTACCTCAACATCGGTGGCACGTGGTGGCTGACGGATCAGGTGGCGCTCGGTGCTCGCTACGCGCGCTACAACAAAGAGCAGACCAACGTCGAGCACGAGACTGACGCATCCTACTTCGCCACCCTGCGCTTGGTGCTGTAGCGGGGAGCGAAGCGGACGTAACGCAGGGACGCTGTTCCACCCGGAGGGAAGCTCATGGCGCAGCACTCGAATACGTCCATCCTCAAGGTGGCCGTCGCCAGCTTCATCGGCACGGCCATCGAGTGGTACGACTTCTTCCTCTACGGGACAGCGGCCGCGCTGGTGTTCAACAAGCTGTTCTTCCCGTCGTTCGATCCGCTGACGGGGACCATGGCCGCGTTCGCCACCTATGCCGTGGGCTTTCTCGCCCGGCCTCTGGGTGGCGTGGTCTTCGGGCACTACGGGGACAAGCTCGGCCGCAAGACGATGCTGAGCGCCACGCTCATGATCATGGGCGCTGCGACCTTCGCCGTGGGGTTGCTGCCGACCTACGAGACCATCGGTGTCTGGGCACCCGCGCTGCTCGTCTTTCTGCGGATCCTGCAGGGCTTTGGTCTGGGCGGGGAGTGGGGTGGGGCGGTGCTGATGGCCGTGGAGCACGCTCCCGCGAACCGGCGCGGCTTCTACGGGAGCTGGCCCCAGATGGGGGCTCCCGCGGGCATGCTGGTGGCCAACTTCGTGTTCGCGCTCTTCTCGCGCATGGACGATGCAGCCTTCCTCTCGTGGGGCTGGCGCGTCCCGTTCCTCCTCAGCGCTTTGCTCATCGGCACCGGAGTGTTCATCCGGCTCAGCGTGGCCGAGTCTCCCGTCTTCGAGAAGCGCAAGCAGGAGGCCCACGTGCCCGGCATCCCCGCGCTGGAGGCCCTGCGCAAGTACCCGCGGCAGGTCTTCCTGGCCATGGGGGCCCGCATGGCGGAGAACGGCTTCTTCTACGTCATCACCACCTTCGTTCTCACCTACGGCACCGAGCGGCTCCAGCTGCCCCGGCTCGTCATCCTCAATGGCGTGCTCGTGGCCTGCGCCGTTCACCTGGTGGCCATCCCCGCGTTCGGCGCCGCTTCGGACCGCTTCGGCCGCCGGCCGGTCTATCTGGCGGGTGCGTTCGCCTCGGCCTTGATGGCGTTCCCCTTCTTCTGGCTGCTCGACACCAAGGAGGTGGGGCTCATCTGGCTGGCCATCTCGCTGGGCATGATTGCCCACGCGGCCATGTACGGCCCCCAGGCCAGCTTCTTCTCCGAGCTGTTCGGCACCCGCGTGCGCTACAGCGGGGCGTCGCTCGGGTACCAGATTGCTTCCGTGTTCGCCGGCGGCCTGTCTCCCATCATCGCTACCGGTCTGCTCAAGAAGTACAACGCGTCTTGGCCCGTGTCGGGCTACCTCATCGGGCTCGCGGCCCTCACGCTCGTCGCCGTGTACTTCTCCGCGGAGACCTTCCGCGAGAAGCTCACGGAGGACGCGGCGGTGGCGCCCGAGGCCGGAGTGGGTGCTTCGCAGGACCGGCCTGCGGCTTGAGGCATGTACATCCCGCAGCCCGCTCGTATGAGAATGGTTGAGGTTCGCATCCCCGCTTCGAGGTGAAGGCCCCCATGCACATCGGCTCGCTGCTGTCGCGGCACGCCCGCACCCGTCCCGACCACCTCGCCGTGGTCTTCCAGGATCAACGGCTCACCTGGCGCCAGCTCCACCAACGGGTGAACCGGCTTGCCAATGCCCTGCTCGGCATCGGTATCCAGAAGGGCGACAAGATCGCCACCCTGCTGCCCAATACCCTGGAGCTGCTCGACATCTACTGGGCGGCCGCTCGCATCGGCGCGGTGGTGGTGCCCTTGAGCCCCCTGCTGCGCGGGCGGGGCATCACCTCGCTCCTCAATGACTCGGACACGGACCTGGTCTTCACCCACCGGGCCTTTGTCGAGCACCTGGATCCTGTCCGTGCCGAGCTGCCCGCGATGAAGCCGGATCGCTACGTGCTGGTGGATGCGCAGGGCGTTCCGGGCTACCGCTCGTACGGCGAGCTGACCACCGGCGCGAGCGACCGCGAGCCCCCGTACATCCCGCTCTCCGGTGAGGATCCGTACAACATCATCTACAGCAGTGGCACCACCGGCTTGCCCAAGGGCATCGTCCACACCCACGCCATCAGAGCCGCCTACTGCACCATTTTCGCCTCGGAGTGGCGCATGACTCCCGAGAGCGTGGTGATGCACGCGGGCTCCATCGTCTTCAACGGCTCCTTCCTCACCCTCATGCCCTGGATGTACCTGGGCGCCACCTACGTCCTGCTGGACCACTTCGATCCCGAACTGGCGCTGCGCGCGTTCCAGCAGGAGCGGGTGACGCACACGTACATGGTGCCCTCGCAGATCATCGCCATGATGGGCCTGCCCGGCTTCACGGCGCAGAACCTGCCCGCCCTGCAGATGCTGGGCACCGTGGGCGCTCCCTTTCACAAGGAGCACCGCGAGGCGCTCACCCGCCGAGTGCCCGGCGTCTTCACCGAGCTGTACGGTCTGACCGAGGGCTTCATGACCGTGCTCGACAAGGAGCAGTACGCGCGCAAGCCCACCTCGGTGGGCGCGCCGCCCGCCTTCTTCGAGATGCGCATCGTGGGCGAGAACGGGAAGGATCTGCCGCCCGGCGAGGTGGGCGAGATCGTCGGCCGTGGCCCCATGCTCATGCCCGGCTACTACAAGCGCCCGGACCTTACCGCCCAGGCCATCGTGGATGGGTGGCTGCACACCGGCGACATGGGCTACGCGGACGAGGACGGCTTCCTCTACCTCGTCGACCGCATGAAGGATCTCATCATCTCCGGCGGGGTGAACGTGTACCCGCGCGACATCGAGGAGATCATCGTCCAGCACCCGGCGGTGAAAGAGGCGGCGGTGTTCGGCGTCCCCGACGAGAAGTGGGGTGAGACGCCGCTGGCCACCGTGCTCCTGCGCCAGCCCGGCGCGGTCACGGCCGAGGAGCTGCGGCAGTGGGTCAACTCCCGCGTCGAGGCCCGCTACCAGCAGGTGCGCGAGGTGGTCATCCGCGACGAGTTTCCTCGAAACACCGCGGGCAAGACGCTCAAGCGCGTCATGCGTGACGAGTACTGGAAGTCCCGTGGAGAGAAGATCTGAGCCTCTGCCATGATGCCCATCGTCCATGACTGGCTGGAGCGCAGGGCCCTGCTCTCGCCCGACCGCGTCGCGCTCATCGATGCCCTCCGCGACGGCCGCCGCATCACCTACCGCGAGTGGAACGCGGCCGCCAACCGCACGGCCCGCCTGCTGCACGACACGCTGGGCGTGAGGCGGGGGGACCGCATCGCGGTGCTCGCGATGAACTGTGTGGAGTACTTGGACCTCATCTTTGCCTGCGCGAAGCTGGGCGCCATCCTCCAGCCGCTCAACTGGCGCCTCAGCGTCGAGGAGCTGAAGGGGCTCTTCGCGGACGCGGAGCCCGGGGTCCTCGTCTACGGCCCTGACTTCCAGTCGCAGGTGGAGGCGGTCCGGCCTCACGCTCGCAGCGTGCGCCACGTGGTTCCGCTGGTGGACTCTCCGAAGCGGCCCGAGGGCGATGTGCTCTTCTCCGCGCGGGAGGCCCTGCCGGACACGCCGCTGCCTCCCGTCGAGCTGCAGGCGAGCGACCCGTGGGTGCTCTGCTACACGGGCGGCAGCACCGGGTTGCCCAAGGCCGCCATCCTGACCCACGGCTCCATCACCGCCAACGCGGCCAACACCGTGGTGAGCTGGGGCCTCACCGCGGACGATGTGGCGCTGCTCAATGCGCCGCTCTTCCACACCGGAGGTCTCAACGTCTTCACCCTGCCACTGGTGTACGTGGGCGGCGGCTCCGTGGTGTGCCGGGGCTTCGAGGTGGAGCAGGTGTTCGACCTCGTGCAGCGAGGCACGGTGACCGTCGTCTTCGGCGTGCCCACCATGTTCATCGAGATGCAGCGCCACCCGCGCTTCGACTCGGTGGACTTCTCTCGGCTCAAGCTCCTCATCAGCGGCGGAGCGCCTTGCCCCACGCCTGTCTTCGAGCGCTTCTTCGCGCGCGGCGTGGAGTTCAAGACGGGCTATGGGCTCACCGAAGCCGGGCCCAACAACTTCTGGCTCCCGTCCGGTGAGGTGCGGCGCAAGCCGGGTGCCGTGGGCGTGCCGCTCTTCCATGTCGAGGCCCGACTGGAGGGCGGCGGCGACGTGGGCGAGCTGCTCCTGCGCGGGCCGCACGTGTGCGCGGGTTACTGGCGGCGGCCCGAGGAGACCGCCAAGGCCCTGGCGGGCGGGTGGCTCCATACCGGCGATCTCGCGGAGCGAGACGCGGAGGGCTGCTACCGCATCGTCGGCCGCGTGAAGGACCTCATCATCTCCGGCGGGGAGAACATCTACCCGTCCGAGGTGGAGAGCGTCATCGCCGGGCACCCGGACGTGGCCGAGGTGGCTGTCATCGGCGTGCCGGACCCGAAGTGGGGCGAGGTGCCTCGAGCGCTCGTTGTCCGGCGTCCGGGGACCGCGCCCACCGCCGAGGCGCTGCTGGCGTACTGCAAGGACCGCCTGGCCCGCTACAAGACGCCCAAGTCCGTGGGCTTCGTGGACGCCTTGCCACGCACCGCCGCGGGCAAGGTGGACCGGCGCGAGCTGGCGGCCCAGCACGGCGCTCCCTGAGGCGGCTTACAGCGGCGTCTCCTCCTGTTGCCGCGCTGGCGTGGCGGAGAAGCGCGCCGCGAGTGCCCAGAGCTGCTGCGCCTGCCGGTGCAGGTCCACCACGGACTGGGCGATCTGCTCCACGCCCGTGACTGCGTCCAGGGAGTGGTTCGAGATGGACTGGATGCGGTCGGCGATCCGCTCACCCGCGTTGGACTGGCGCGCGCTGTCCACGGCCAGCTGACCCACACGGGTGTGAATCTCCCGGGTCCCTGTGACGATGCGGGCCAGCGCCTCGCCCGCGGTGGAGGACAGCTGCATGCCCTCCTCCACCTTCGAGGTCCCGTCCTGCATCAGCCCCGCGGCGATGGAGATGTCCTCCTGGTTCTTCTTCAGCAGGACTTCGATATGTCCCACCGCCTCGCGAGAGCGGTCCGCCAGCTTGCGCACTTCGTTGGCCACCACGCCGAAGCCCTTGCCGTGCTCGCCCGCGCGGGCCGCCTCGATGGCCGTGTTGACCGCCAGCACGCTCGTCTCGTTGGAGACGTCTTGGATGAGCTGGAGCATCTGCGCCACCACCGTACCGGAGGCCTGCAGCCGAACCACCCGCTCCTCGGACTTCTGCACCACGCCGACAATCTCGGAGATCTTCCGCGAGGCGGCCTGCACCGCCACGCCTCCTTCCTCCGCCATGCGCCCATTCCCCGCGGCCGCATCCGCCGCGGTCAGAGCCTGCTCGGCGTCTTGGGAGAGGCCCCGGCTCATCTGCTGCACGGATTCCGCGAGCTGGAGGAGCTGGTCCGACTGCTCACGGGTGGCCTTGGAGAGGTTGTCCGCGAAGCGCCGGATGCGGTCCGCATCCGCCACCGTGGAGACCGCCACGTCCGCCAGGCCCTTCACCATCTCCCGGACGCCCTGCACCATGGTGTTGAAGGCATGTCCCAGCTGGCCCAGCTCGTCCTCGGAGTGCACCGGCACCGTGGCGTTCAGGTCTCCCTGCTCCACGCGGTGCGCCGCGCTGGCCAGCTCGCGCACGGGCCGCACCACCGCACGGGAGAAGGCCATTCCCACCAGCAGCGCCAGCAGCATCGCCGCCCCCACCGCCAGGAGCAGCCGCTGCTGGAGCTCAGCCACCTCCTTGTCCAGGTCCTCCACGTACACGCCCGTGCCCACCACCCAGCCCCACGGAGCGAAGAGCTTCACGTAGGACTCCTTGGGCAGCGGCGTCGTCTCTCCCGGCCGCGTTGCCATATAGGAGATGAAGCCCGCTCCCTGCTCCTGCACCAGCTTGACGATGTCCACGAAGACCGCCTTGTTCTGCGAGTCGCGGTACCCCGACTGGTCCTGGCCCAGCATGTCCGGCAGGTGCGGGTGCATCACCAGCCGGGTGGAGAGATCATTCACCCAGAAGTACTCCGAGTCGCCGTAGCGGAGCTGCTGCAGCAGCCGTGACGCCTCGGTCTGGGCCTGCTCCGTCGTCAGCTCGCCGGCACGCACGCGCGCCTCGTTCGCCTCCAGCACGCCGTAGGCGAGCTCCACCACCTGGCGCAGGGCCCGCTCCCGGTCATCGTTGTGCTGGGCCCGGATCGCCGGGAGGATGTACAGCGGTTGCAACAGGAGCAGCGGCAGCGCCACCACCCCCATGGCGATGTACAGCTTCGTGAGCAGACTGCGACGCCTGAGTGCCAACACCATCAACCCCCAGCCTAGGGCACTCTGGCCCCAAGTGGGGGCTCGGCTGCCCTCTTTCCATGGGTATTTCACGCGGAATTGATCCAATTTGGCCCCGTAAGTTCCCCGGTGAACCGGCTTTTCCATGCATGGCGCTAGGGACCTCCCAGGTCAGATTCCGCAGGGGGACCTCTCTGGGCTGGAAGACCGTGTTTCCAAAGTGAGCGGACACGCCTCGGGGGTCCTGGGGACGACCTGGGGGGTCTTGAGTGGGGCGCTGACGCCGCAGTGCGGCATCCTGTCGAGATTCGCGACCTGCCAGGTGAAGACGCGCAGATCTACCCGGCAAGTTCTGTCCGTCTGCCTCCATACGTCTTAGGCCGTCAACCGTACCTTTAGGGTCGGGCAAGGAAGCATGGACAAAAAACTCGCATCGACAATCGGCGCCGCGGCGCGTGCCGCCCGGATGCGCCTGGAGCTCACGCAAGCTGATGTGGCAGAGCGCATCGAAGTGGCGACCGAGGTGTACGGCCGTCTCGAGCGCGGCGGGATGCTCCCCAGCGTCCAGACCCTGCTCCGGTTGTGCCATGAGCTGAACGTGTCTGCGGACGAGCTGCTGGGCCTGTCGCACCACACCCCCAGCCCGCGGACCTCGGAGGCTCCCTCGCTGCCCTCTGAGCGTCCGGAGATTCGCCGGCTGCTGCGCAACCTGCGGCAGCTGGACCCGTCTTACGTCAAGTTGCTCGGGCTGGTGGCCAAGGCGCTGCTGCGGCGCTGAGAGCCCTGGGGCCTACAAATCCGTCAACAGCCGGTCCAGCTCGTCCGGCTTCACCGGCTTGACCAAGTGGTGGTCGAAGCCCGCCTGGAGCGCGCGGTGGCGGTCCTCGGGCCCGCCGTAGCCCGTAATGGCGACGAGCCGGATGGCCTGGCCCACACGCGCCCGGAGCTCCTGCGCCACGCGGTAGCCATCCAGCCCCGGCAGGCCGATGTCTACCAGCGCCAGGTCTGGCCGCGCCTCCAGCGCCCGCGCCACGCCGTTCATGCCGTCCTGCGCCACCTCCACCTGGTGGCCCCAGAGCTCCAGCAGGTCCTTGAGCGCCTGACGCGCGTCCGAGTTGTCCTCCACCAGCAGGATGCGGCGGTGGCGCTTGCTCTCGTCCGAGGCGATGGTGGTGCTTGCCAGCGCGGGGGGGGCCACCGTCAGGGGGAGCTTCACCACGAACTCGCTGCCGCGGCCCACGCCCGGGCTGCTGGCGGAGATGGTGCCGCCGTGCAGCTCCACCAGGTTGCGCACCAGCGTCAGCCCGATGCCCAGGCCCCCACGGGTGCGCTCCAGGGACTCGTCCACCTGGGAGAACAGCTCGAAGATGGCCGGCAGCTTGTTGGCGGGGATGCCAATGCCCGTGTCCTGGATGCGCACCACCGCCCGGGCGCTGCCATCCACGCCCTCCTGGGAAGCCTGGACGGAGACCGCCCCTCCCGCGTCCGTGTACTTGGTGGCGTTGTCGAGCAGGTTCATGAACACCTGCTCCAACCGGGTGGCGTCCGCCTGCAGCCACAGGGGGAAGTCGGGCAGCGACGTCTCCAGCCGCAGCTCGCGGCCCTCGGACACCGGGCGGATGAGGGTGAACACCTGCTGCAGCACCGTGCGCAAGTCCATCCGCTCGCGGCGCAGCTGCACCTTGCCGCGGGTGATGCGGCTGACGTCCAGCAGGTCATCCACCAGCCGCGCCAGGTGGTGCGTCTGCCGGTGGATGATGGAGCGCATGCGCACCTCCTTCGCGTCATCCGAGGACTTGCGCTCGAGGATGCCGATGGCCGTCATGATGGCGGCCAGGGGGTTGCGCAGCTCGTGGGCGAGCATGGCGAGGAACTCGTCCTTGCGCCGGTCCGCCTCGGCGAGCTGGTCGGCGCGCAGGCGCATCTCCTGCTCGGCGTGGCGCAGGCGCAGCAGGCTCTTCACCGTGGCGATGAGCTCGGCGGGCTCGAAGGGCTGGGTGAGGTAGGCGTCCGCGCCGCTGTCCAGGCCCAGCACCCGCTTGTCCGCGGTGATGAAGGTGGCCGAGGTGTGCATGACGGCGATGGAGGCCGTCTCCGGGCTGGCGCGCAGGCGCGCGGCCACCTCGTAGCCGTTGAGGTCCGGCAGCTGCACGTCCAGCACCACGAGGTCCGGCCGCAGCTCCTGGGCCAGGCGCAGCGCCTCGCCCCCCGTGGCGGCCTCGATCACCCGGTGGCCCGCCATCTCCAGGATGCGCGTCACCAGGTAGCGGCTGGCGTCGGTGTCGTTGACGTTGAGGATGGTGGCCACGCGAAGCTCAACCACGGCGCACCTCCCGCTCTTCCACACGAGCGCCCAGCCCCGCTTTGGAGAGCGCGTCGCGGATGCGGGTGATGGCCACCTCGCGGCTCAGCGTGTGCTTGGCGAGGATGGCCGTCGTCTCGCGGGCCAGCCGCGTGCGCTCGTCCTCTTTCAGCTCATGGGACGTCTGGATGATGACGGGCACGTCGCGCGTGCGCGGGTCCGCCTTCAGCTCGTCCAGCACGTCAAAGGCCGTCATGTCCCGGAGGAGGAAGTCCAGGAAGATGAGATGCGGGGCCTTCTCGCGGGCCAGGCGGATGCCATCGCGGCCGCCCTCGGCCTCGAAGAGGGCGTAGGGGGTGTCCTTGAGGAGCTGCTTCAGCAGGTAGCGGTGCACCTCGTCGTCGTCGATGATGAGGATGCGCTCCACGGGGCCCCGGTGGGCCAGCTCTCCCAGCTTGCGCAGCAGCTGCGTGGCCTCCACCGGCTTGAGCCAGAACTCGTCGGCGCCCAGGGCGCGCGCCTTCTGCTCGCGGTCTGTCACGGTGACGACGAGGATGGGGATGTCCCGCGTCTCCTCCTTCATCTTCATCTCCGCCAGGAAGCTCCAGCTCGTCTCGCCCTCGAGCATCACGTCCAGCACCATGGCGGCCGGGCGCACGCGCTGCACGGTGCGGCGCGCCTCGTCCACGGAGCGGACCGGGAGCACCTGGAAGCCGGAGCGCTCCAGGTACTTCTCGTAGAGGAAGAGCGTCTGCCGGTCGTCCTCCAGCACCAGCACGGGCGCGCGCTGCGGATCCAACTGCTGGGCGCGCTCGGTGAGCCCCGCCATCTCCTTCACTTCCGGGTGCACCCGGGGAATGGTGACGGTGAAGGTGGCGCCCTGCCCCATGGCGCTCTGCACGGTGAGCGTGCCGCCCAGCATCTCCGTGAGGCGGCGCGCCAGCGTCAGCCCCAGGCCCGTGCCCTTCACCTTGCGCTGCAGGGGTGTCTCCACCTGGATGAACTCCTCGAAGATGCGCTCGTGGTACTCCGGGGGGATGCCGATGCCGGTGTCCTTCACGGCGAAGGAGACGGTGTCGCGCGGGCCCTCCGTCACGGAGACGGTGACGGAGCCCTGCTCGGTGAACTTCACCGCGTTGGAGATGAGGTTGCGCAGCACCTGGCTGAGCTTGGCCTCGTCTGTCTCCAGCTTCAGCCCCGAGGGCGAGTCTGGGAAGACGAGCTCCACCGGCGACTCGGGGGCCAGCAGCGGCCGCATCATCCCGCGCAGCCCGCGCATGAACTCGTCCGCCTCGAAGCGGGTGTGGCGCAGCACCGCCTTGCCAGCCTCCACCTTGGACAGATCCAACAAGTCATTCACCAGCTCGTAGAGGGCCTCGGCCGAGGTGCGGATGAATTGCACCTGCTTCTCCTGCTCGGAGGAGAGCTGGCCGTTGAGCGGGTTGAGCAGCACCTTGGAGAGGCCGAGGATGGAGTGGAGCGGGGTGCGGAACTCGTGGCTGACGTTGGCCACCACGCGGCTCTTCACCTCGGAGGCGCGCTGGAGGTTCTCCGCCTTCTCGTCCAGGGCGGCGTGGAGGCTGCGCACGCCGCGGTTGGACTCCTCCAGCTCCCGGTTGAGGCGCTGCAGCTCGTCCGCGCGGCGGGTGAGCTCGCGCTGCTGGCGCTCCGTCTCGCGGTGCAGCGCGGCCAGCTCGCTCAGGGTGGAGCTCACCTGCGCCAGCGCCGCGCCGTAGTCCTCCGGGACCAGGCTGCCCACCAGCATCAGCTGCCCGTCCCGTGGCTGGGCGTAGAAGGCGAACGTGGTGGGCTTGAGGCCCGCGCGGCAGAGGATGAGCTCCCAGTTCTCCACGCGCTCATCCCGGGCTTGCAGCAGCAGCCGGTCCACCTTCTCCTCGGTGCCCTGGGCCGCCAGGGTGCGCAGCTTCTGGCCGGGCTGTGCCGAGAGGATGTGCTCTGCCCGCTCGTCCGCCCAGAGGATGGTGCCAGCGGAGTCACACACGAGCGCCACCTCCCGGCTCAAGGCGTTGAGCTGCGGGGAGGCCAGCGGTGCCGTCGTCATGGGTGCTTCTCCTTCGGAATGCTGGCGGCGGAGAGCACCGCTTTGACTTCGTCCTGATTCGTGAGGCCCATCTCCAGGGCTGCCTCCAGGGCCTTCAGGGCCCGGAAGAAGGACAGCTCGCCAAACTCACGCAGCGGCCAGAAGCCCTGATACCACTCCACGTGCTTGGCGAAGACCTCCGGTTGCCCCGTGCCGAGGGCGTCCGCCAGGTACGAGAGGTGGAGCAGCAGCTCCTCTTCCAGCCGGGGAAGGAGGGGCGCGGGCACTTCCGGGTGCAGCAGGTGGGCAGTGGCGCGGGCCAGCTCCGAGGCCTTGTCCTGCAGGGTGCGCGCGGCGCCGGACGGGTAGCGCAGCACATCGCGAGCCGCCTGCACATAGGCCTGCGCGGGCGAGCCCGGGCCAAAGCCCTCGACAGCCAGCGCCGCCTGGAGTCCGGCGAAGTTCTGGTCCAGGTGCAGGGTGCACATGCCGCGGGACACGAGCAGCTTGCGCAGCCATACCGCGTAACCCTCCATCACCGAGGGGCGCTCCTCCGCCAGCGCCTGCATGAGGTAGCGCACGTGGAAATGCGCGTCCTCACCCCCGAAGCGGCGGGCCCGCTCGGCGCCGTAGCGCGCCTCCCAGAAAGGGTCCTGGTACATCCATTCGACGGAGGCTGCGGCAAGGCGGTCAGCGCGCGCCTCCAGCTGGCGGGGGAGTGTCTCCATGGGGGCTTTTCAGACTCCGAGGGTCCGGCAGGCGGAGGCAACCAGCTCGCGCGCATCCTTCCCATGGAAGGACACGCCCAGCTCCTGTTCCAGGCCCGGAACCCAGGTGAAGGCCAGTCCGCCCACGGCGATGGGGAGACGGGGCGCGAGGGCTCGCACCTGATCCAGCGCCGTGCGCAGGGCGGGGAGGTGATACGTCATGCTCACCGACAGCGCGAGCAGATCCGGCGTCTGCTCCCGCACCATGCGGGCCAGGTGGCCCGTGGGCACGTTGGCGCCCAGGAAGCGCACGTCGAAGCCCGCCATCTCCAGGAAGTCGCTGGCCATGCGAGCGCCCACCTCGTGCATCTCGCCCTCCACGCACGCCACCATGACGACCTTGCCGTTGGATGGATCCCTCGGCAGGTGGCGGTACAGATGCGAGAGCGCCAGCTGGGAGATGGCGGTGGCCAGGTGCTCCTGCGCGACGGAGATGCGGTTCTCTTGCCAGAGCCGTCCAATCTCGTACTGCGCGGGCTGGATGATCTTCAGGTGGATGTCCTGCAGCGGGATGCCTCGCAGCAGGCCCTCGTCCACCAGCAGGCGCAGGGCCTCCCGGCGATCCCCCGCGAGCTGAGCGGCAAGGTAGCGCTGCAAGAGAACCGACAGCTCGTCCAAGGTGGGGGAGAGAGAGTTGAGCAAGGGCAGCACGCAGGGGTGACGGTTCCCCTATTTAAGGTTTCCTGGCCGCTTTTCATTCATGAATCGACTCTCGCCATGCGAGCCACGAGGGGAGTGCTTGCCTGCTTGGGGGGCTGAAAGCACCCGGAGCGAGGATGAGCTCGCGGCGATTGTTGGGGCCTCAGGGAGTAACGCGTTGCGAGGTAGGGCGAGGGGGAGACGGACTGTAGAAATGACCGGTGGTGTGTTGAAGAAAGGACAGACTGTTTCCCCCACGGCCACGTGCAGAGGAGCCACCGCGTGGGTCCCAGCATGAAATACTGGCCAGGCCTCAGCAGTCCGCAGCCCGAGGGGGGCCTCGTATGAAGCCGGTCCGGGTGATGGTGGTGGAGGATGACCCGGAGGATATGGAGCTCATGGGGCTCGAGCTGAGGCGCGCGGGGTTCTCGGCCGAGCTGCACCGGGTGGAGACGGCGGAGGAGATGGAGCAGGCCCTGCGGCAGAACGAGTGGGACGCCGTCATCTCCGATTACCAGCTGCCGCTCTTCAGCGCTCCGGAGGCGCTGCGGCTGCTCCAGGAGACGGGCAAGGACATCCCCTTCATCGTCGTCTCGGGCACCGTGGGCGAGGCGGATGGCGTGGAGCTGATGCGCGCCGGAGCCCGGGACTATTTCCCCAAGGATCGAATCACCCGCCTGGCCGCGGCCGTCACTCGGGAGGTGGGCGAGGCCGAGGCGCGCCGGGCGAAGACCCGGGCCGAGCTGGAGCGGTCGCTCCTGGCTCGCGTGGGAGAGGTGCTCACCGCTCCCCTGGATTTCGAGCAGTGGCTGGAGCGGCTGGCCCAGCTGCCCGTGCCCGTGGTGGCGGACTGGTGCGCCATCTTCCTGGAGGAGGGGCAGGGGCTGCGGCTGGCCGCGCTGGCCCATCCAGATCCCGCGCAGGTGGCGGAGGCGTTCGCCATGGACCGGCGCGCCCCCCTGCGGCCGGATGCTCCCACGGGGCCGACTTTCGTGCTGCGCACCGGCCAGCCCGAGTTCCTCCCCGACGTGTCTGGCAAGGAGGAGCAGCTGGCCCGCAATGAGGAGCACCTGCGGAGGCTGCGCGGGCTGGGCCTGCGCTCCGTGCTCCACGTGCCCCTGTGCGGCCGCCAGGGGGCAGCGGGCGTCCTCATGCTGGCGACGAACCACCCCCGGAGGCTCGTGCAGGAGGACCTCGGCCTGGCCCAGGAGCTGGCCCGCCGCACCTCCCTGGTGCTGGAGAACGCGCGCCTCTTCCGGGAGATGCAGGAGGCGGTGCACCTGCGGGACGACTTCCTCACGGTGGCGGCCCACGAGCTGCGCACGCCGCTCACCACGCTGCGGCTGCAGCTGGGCGCACTCACCCAGCGCGCGGAGAAGGAGGGCATCGCTCCGGACTTCACCGAGCGCCTGGAGCGGTGCCAGCGCCAGACCCGCCGCCTGGCCACGCTGGTGGAGGGGCTGCTGGACGTCACGCGGCTGGCCAGCGGGGAGATGATGCTCCAGCCGGAGCGCTTTGACTTGGCGGAGCTGGTGGCCGAAGTCGTGGAGCGGCACGCCGCAGAGGCCCAGGGCGCCCGGTGCGAGGTGCGGCTCGAGGCCACGCCGGCCCTGTGGGGCCGGTGGGACCGGCTGCGCGTGGACCAGGCGGTGTCGAGCCTGATGAACAACGCCCTCAAGTTCGGCTCGGGGCACCCTGTGCAGGTGGTGGTGACACGAGAGGGCGCTCTGGCGCGCGTGGAGGTGCGGGACCGGGGCATCGGCATTCCTCCGGACCAGCTGGAGCGCATCTTCGAGCGCTTCGAGCGCGCGGTGTCCTCCCGCTCCTATGGAGGGCTGGGGCTGGGGCTGTACCTGGCTCGGCGCGCGGCGGAGGCCCACGGCGGACGCGTCTGGGCGCAGGCGAGAGCCGGCGGAGGTGCTACCTTCACCCTGGAGTTGCCACTGGACACGGCGGAGGTGCACCCATGACGGCTCGACCGCTGCTGGTGGTGGATGACGATGCGGACCTGCGGGAGGCCATCTCGGACGTGCTGCGTGACGCGGGCTATCAGGTCCTCACGGCGAGCAACGGCCGGAACGCGCTCGACGTGCTGGGCAAGAGCGACCCGCTGCCCGGGATGGTGCTGCTGGACATGATGATGCCGGTGCTGGACGGCGCGGGCTTCCTGGCCGAGGTGCGAGGCCACCCGAAGTTCGGGCAGATCCCCGTGGTCGTCTTCTCCGCGAGCGCCCGGCCCAACCTCCAGGAGCTGGGGGCGCGGGGGTGGGTGCGCAAGCCCGTGGACCTCGATGTGTTGCTGGAGGTGGTCCAGCAGCACGCGCTGCCGTGAGTCAGGCCCAGCGGCGCACCCAGTTCACCCAGTCGCCCAGGTCCCGGAAGCCCATGCGCAGGTAGACGCTGTGGCCCTGGACGGTGGACTGGAGCACGGCCGCGCGCTGGTTCCGGGCGCGCGCATCGAGCAGCAGGCCGCGCATCACCTCGGTGGCCAGCCCTCGCTTGCGCGCGCTGGGCGCGGTGGCCACGAGGTAGATGCCCGCGGTGTCCTCCACGTCGAAGGATAAGCCGGCCGCGATGAGCCGGCCCGCCTCGCGGATGCCGCGGATGCGCACGGGGCCGTAGGGCTGGCTGTGCCAGGGGCGGAGCTCGAAGGCCGCGCTGGGGCCGAACGCCTCCGCGTTGAGGGGGATGAGCTCCTCCTGCGAGGGGAGCTCCTCCAGCGGGAGGCTGGGAGGCGTGAGCGGCGTGTCCGCGAGGCTGAGGCCCATGGCCGGAGTCGAGCCCTCGGGGCGGTAGCCCGCGCGCTCCAGTGCGGGCCCTACAGGATTTCCCGGAGGCACCCACACGCGCCAGAGCTGGACGCCGTGGCTCCGGTAGAAGTCCTCGAGGGTGGGCAGTGCGGCCCGCAGCGCCTCCGTGTCGTGGAAGAAGACCTGCTGCTGGCCCATGAGCTGGGGGTGGTTCGGCTGGGCGAACGCCGCGAGGCCCGGGAGGGTCAGGCTGCGCAGAGAGCCTTGACTGGCCTGAAACTGCTTGAAGGCCGTGATGTTGGCGCGCAGGCGCCCGTCGAGCTCGGCATCCGTCACAGAGGTACAGGGTAGGCCGAGTGCGCCGCCTGGCAAACAACCCTCGCGTGGAAAATCCCCGCGCCTGGAGGCAGGGCGATTAGGTTCGGGGGTACCCTATGGACCGCTTCTTCGCCTTCCATCCCCGTTCGACTCGCATCGCGCTCGTCCTGGGGGGTTGCCTGCTCGCAGTGCTGACCGCCTGGGCCATGGCGACTGCTCGCCAGACCGGGGAGCCCTTTGCGGAGGCCCGCGCCGGTATCTCCGCCGGGCTGATGTTCCTGTTCCTCTACGCCTTCCACCGGCTGCGCCCACGGCCCGGGTGGGGCATCACCCTGGGGCCCATGGGCGTGCGCATGGCGCGGCCCTTCAGCAACGACAAGCCCATGGAGTTCACCTACGCACAGCTCTCGAGCGTGCGCAGGCTCGGCCGCAAGGGCGACGTGCTGGGGCTCTTCCACGAGCAGGGACGGGTGCTCATCACCCGGCATCTGTTTGCTCGCCGGGCTGTTTTCGAAGAGCTGATCTCCGCATTGGAGGAGCGAGTCCCACCGTCCCGTTACGACGCTTGAAAGAGGGGTGGAGGACAGGCTCCTCCGGGTGGGTTTGGCAGGCGGGCGACCGAACGACTTTTCTGAATATTTCCGCTGCCTTGCGTCCGGTCGTCGTCCTTGTCCGTGGTGCCCCGAGGTGATAGGCACGGACCCTGATCCAAGGCAGCTTTTCGAGGACCCATCACGCATGGAAAACACCCCCGCAACCGGCGTTTCGCCGACGCCGCCGCCCGTGGAGTATGGGGCCGAGAGCATCACCAAGCTCGAGGGCCGGGAGGCCGTCCGCAAGCGGCCCGGCATGTACATTGGCGACACCATGACGTACGGGCTGCACAAGCTCGTGTACGAGGTGGTGGACAACTCGGTGGATGAGGCGCTGGCCGGCTTCTGCACGGACATCGAGGTCGTCATCCACGTGGACGGCAGCCTGAGCGTCCAGGACAACGGGCGCGGCATCCCCGTGGGTCCGCACCCGGATCCGAAGTTCAAGGACAAGGACACGGTGGACGTGGTGCTGACCGAGCTGCACGCGGGCAGCAAGTTCGGCAACGGCGCGTACAAGGTGTCCGGCGGCCTTCACGGCGTGGGCGTCACGTGCGTGAACTTCCTGTCCGAGTGGCTCAAGGTCCGCATCCAGCGCAACGGCAAGGTGTACGAGCAGAGCTACACGCGCGGCGTTCAGGACGGGAAGGTGAAGGAGGTCGGCACCACCGACAAGCTCGGCACGCTGGTGTGGTTCAAGCCGGACCCGCAGGTGATGGAGGCGCGGGACTTCGACTTCGAGACGCTGAGCCAGCGCCTGCGCGAGCTGGCGTTCCTCAACGCGGGCCTGCGCATCACCATCCGGGACGAGCGGACGAACAAGGAGCACGAGTTCAAGTTCGACGGCGGCATCGGCTCGTTCGTGGAGTACCTGAACAAGTCCAAGCAGGCGCTGCACGACAAGCCCATCTACTTCCGCGCGGAGAAAGAGGGCGTGTCGCTGGAGCTGGCCATGCAGTGGAACGATGGCTACGACGAGCGCATCTACACCTTCGCCAACAACATCAACACGCACGAGGGTGGCAGCCACCTGTCCGGCTTCAAGGCGGCGCTCACGCGCACCATCAACAGCTACGCGGAGAAGGGCGGGCTGTGGAAGGACCTGAAGGAGACGCCCACCGGCGAGGACGCTCGCGAGGGCCTGGCGGCGGTCATCTCCGTGAAGCTGCCCAATCCGCAGTTCGAGGGGCAGACGAAGACGAAGCTGGGCAACAGCGAGATCAAAGGTCTGGTCGAGCAGATGGTGAATGACCAGCTCGCCACGTACCTGGAGGAGAACCCGGTCAACGGCAAGAAGGTGGTGGCCAAGATCGGCGACGCCTGCCGGGCGCGTATCGCCGCTCGCAAGGCGCGCGAGACGGTGCGGCGCAAGGGCATCCTGGATGGCGGCTCGCTGCCGGGCAAGCTGGCCGACTGCCAGAGCCGCGACCCGAGCGAGAGCGAGCTCTACATCGTCGAGGGTGACTCCGCAGGTGGCTCCGCGAAGCAGGGCCGGGACAGGCGCAACCAGGCCATCCTCCCGCTGCGCGGAAAGATTCTGAACGTGGAGAAGGCGCGCTTCGAGAAGATGCTGACGAGCGCGGAGATCGTCACGCTCATCACCGCGCTGGGCACGGGGATTGGCGCGGAGGACTACAATCCGGACAAGGCGCGCTACCACCGCGTCATCCTGATGACGGACGCCGACGTGGACGGCAGCCACATCCGCACGCTGCTCCTGACGTTCTTCTACCGTCAGATGCGCGAGCTGCTGGAGCGCGGCTACCTCTACATCGCGCAGCCGCCGCTCTACAAAGTGACGCGCAACAAGAAGGACATGTACGTCAAGGACGAGCGCGGGCTGAACGAGTACCTGCTGAGGATTGCCTCGGAGCACTCGCGGGTGGTGACGCCGGCTGGGGAGCTGGGCGGCAATGACCTGAAGGCGATGCTGGAGAAGGTCATCTCCTACGAGGAGCGGCTGGAGAAGCAGGCCAAGCGCAAGGACGCGCGTGTGGTGGATGCGCTGGTGCAGGCGGCTCGGGTGACGGCGGACACGCTGTCGGACGAGACGGCGCTGGCGGCGGAGGTGGAGCGGATGTACAGCTACTTCCGCACGCGCATGCCGGACATCCTGGGCCGCGTGAAGCACGAGCGCCGGGATGATCCGGAGCACCACACGAAGAAGCTGGTGTTCCACACCGAGATCAACGGCAGCATGCGGGAGACGGTGGTGGACCACGCGTTCCTGTCGTCGCCCGAGTACCAGGAGCTGGTGGGGCTGCGCGAGGCCTTCGCGTCGCTGGGCCGGCCGCCGTACACGGTGAAGCTGGATGGCGGCGAGCTGACGGCGTACTCGGTGCAGGAGGTGCTGGCCGCGGTGCGCAAGGACGCGCAGAAGGGCCTGGGCCTGCAGCGCTACAAGGGTCTGGGCGAGATGAACCCGGAGCAGCTCTGGGACACGACGATGAACCCGGCCACGCGCACGCTGCTGCAGGTGCAGCTGAAGGACGCGGTGGAGAGCGACGAGATCTTCTCGCTGCTGATGGGCGAGGCGGTGGAGCCGCGGCGCGAGTTCATCGAGCGCAACGCCCTGGACGTCCAGAACCTGGACATCTGAGCCGGGTTGACGGCGCGGGAGGCTTGGGGCACGTCCGTGCTCCATGTACCTCCCGCGGTCGTTTCAGGAGCAGGATCCCCAGCGCCTCTTCGCCTTCATGAGGCGCCACAGCTTCGCCACGCTCGTCACGGTGGAGGACGGCGTCCCTTTCGCCTCCCACCTGCCGTTCCTCGTCGAGCCCGGCTCCGAGGGCACCCAGGGACGGCTGCTGGCGCACATGGCCCGAGCGAACCCGCAGTGGCGCGCCTTCTCCGAGGACCAGGACGTCCTCGTCATCTTCCAGGGCCCGCACACCTATGTGTCGCCGTCCTGGTACGTCACCCAGCCCAACGTCCCAACGTGGAATTACACCGTGGTCCACGCCTACGGCCAGCCTCGGCTCATCGAGGAGCCCGAGGAGGCGCTGCGCATCCTCCGCGCCTCCGTGGACACCTATGAGTCCGGTTTCGAGAAGCCGTGGTCCATGGAGGGTGACTATGCCCGGAAGCTCCTGCCCGGTATTGCTGCGTTCGAGCTCCGCCTCTCGCGCGTGGAGGGCAAGTTCAAGCTCAACCAGAACCGGGCTCCCGAGGACCGCCGCGCCGTCATGGAGCGGCTGGAGCGCAGCGAAGACACTGAGCTCCGCGCCGTCGGCGCATTGATGCGCGAGCGGGACTCCTGACGTCCGGGAGCGCGTGAGACGAACGGACAAAACATTGATTCTCCCGGGCATGGCTCGCGGGACGGCTCCAGCGCTACTCAGTGGCCCGCGGTCGTCACCCGTCTCGCATCACTCACCCCGGGAGCTGTCCCATGAGAAAGCTGTCCTCCACCCGCTGGTCTCCGCTGCGCACCCTGCGCGCCGTTACCCTTGGCTTTGCCCTCGTCGCCGCTGGCTGCGAGGGAGACGCAGGCCCTCAAGGCGAGCAAGGTCCTCAGGGCGCGCCTGGCACGGACGCCACCGTTGACCCTTCGCTCGGCACTGCCGACAAGGCGTTTGCCGGCATCGGCGGAAAGGCCGCTGTCCAAGGCCTGCAGAACTTCGAGCTCACCGTCTCCGGCCAGGCCTACACCGCCGGCGAGGGCTTCCGTCCGTCGGATCCCCCGCTGATGGGCAGCACCTCCAATGGCACCACCATCAGCTATGACGTCGCGGGCAACAAGCTGGCCATCCACCACAAGCGCACCCTGACGCTCTTCTTCCCCCTCCAGCAGGACTTCAAGGAGATCGTCAACGGCAACGACGGCTTCCTGGACGGCACCGAGAGCCTCTTCGGCGCACCCGGTGGCCCGCTGCTCTCGGACCGCACCGCCGCCATCCGCCGCCAGCAGCGGTTCCTCAACCCGCACCTCATCCTCAAGGACATCGCCGCCAACCCGAGCATCGCCACCGACGGCGGCTCGGCCCTGCTCGACGGCAGCCTCCACAACCTGCTGGTGGTCAGTGACTCCGTCCACCCCATCACCCTCTATGTGAACGCGAAGACGGGCAAGCTCGCCAAGCTCTCCACCTTGGAGAACGAGCCGCTCCACCGCGACGTCCCCGTCGAGGTCTTCTATGAGGGCTGGGAGACCACCTCCAGCGGCCTGCTCTTCCCCAAGAACGTCTACATGGGCGTGGATGGGCACCTCGTCTCCAGCGAGACGCGCAAGACGGTGACGGTCAACGGCACCCTGGCCGCCTCGCTCTTCCAGCTCCCCTCGGGCACCAACCTGCCGCCCTACAATGCCGAGGACGCGGCGCGCGGCGCCTCCCAGCACGTCTTCCACCAGGTCTTCGCCTCCTTCGGCATCCCGCTGGACGGCGTGGACCTCACCACGAGTGAGACAGTGCTGACTCCGGGCGTGCACTACCTCCGGGGCTACTCGCACAACACCCTCGTCGTGGAGCAGGCCAACGGCATCGTGGTCCTCGAGGCGCCGCTCTACCCCGAGCGCAGTGACGCGATCATCAACTGGATCAAGGCGAAGTTCCCCAACAAGCCCATCACCCACGTGCTGGCCACGCACCACCACAGCGACCACGCGGGCGGCCTGCGCTCCTACGTCGCTCAGGGCACCAAGGTCGTCGCGCACGAGTCCCTCACCAGCTTCTACCAGGAGCTGTTCCGCGCGCCGTCCACCCTCCGCCCGGACGCCCTGGCCCAGAAGCCCACTGCGCCCACCATCGTCCCCGTGGCCATCGGCACCCCGCTGCGCCTCGACGACGCCTCGCACCCGGTCGTCGCGTACAACCTGCCCAACACCCACGCGGCGGACATGCTGTTGTTCTACCTGCCCAACGACAAGATCGCCTTCGCCTCGGACCTCTTCAACCCGGGCCAGGGCGGCTTCGGCAACGGCCCCAAGGAGCTCTACACCGCCATCAAGACCACCTACAGCCTGGATGTCACCACCGTGACGGGTGGCCACGGCAACACGAGTTCCTTGGCCGATCTGCAGCAGGCCGCGGGCATGTAGGGCTCGCTCGCCGCGACTGAGCGGACTCCGGTGCCCACATCGGCTCTTTTCCGCTGATCAGAGAAGAGCCACACCGGCCCTGGACGCTGGGAGCTTGCTCGCTCCTGGTGTTCTGGGGCCGGTTCGTTTCGGGTGGGAGGCGCGTGGTAGCGTTCGCCTCATCATGCGGCGCTCGCAACCCACCGGTATGGATGTGCTGGCAGACGTGCTCTCCTCCACCCAGATCGGCGGGACGGTGTTCGCCCGGTCCGAGCTCCCTGCTCCCTGGGGCATGCTCTTCGAGCCCGCCTCTCGCGCCGGGCTCCACATCGTCGCGAAGGGCTCGTGCTGGCTGCGCACCAAGGGCCGCGAGCCCCTGCACCTCGCGCAGGGAGACGTCGTCCTGCTGCCCCACGGCGCCGGGCACAGCCTCACCAGCGCGCCCAACGTCCAGCCGATGCCCTTCCCGAAGATGCTCGCGCGGTGCCAGGTCTCCCAGGGCCCGCATGGCATGAGCCTGAGCCTGGAGGGAAAGGGCCCCTCCACCGTGCTCCTGTGCGGCGCCTATCGCTTCGAGCACGACGGCGTCCACCCGCTGCTCTCGCTGCTGCCGTCCGTGATTCACCTCCGCGCGGATGCGGGCGTCATGTCCGGACCGCTGGAGGCCGTGCTCCGGTTGCTGGTGGCCGAGTACACCCAGCCCGGCCCTGGCACCGTCACCGTCACCGCGCGCCTGGTGGATGTGCTCTTCATCCACATCATCCGCGGCTGGCTGGAGCAGCAGCCCGAGGGCAGTGCTGGGTGGCTCGGCGCAGTGAGGGATGCGCAGGTGGGCCGTGCGCTGGCGCTGATGCACGGAGAGCCCCGAAGGGACTGGACGGTGGAGTCGCTCGCGGCCGAGGTGGCCTGCTCTCGCGCCACCTTCTCGCGGCGCTTCCGCGAGCTGGTGGGAGAGCCTCCGCTCGTCTACCTCACGCGCCTGCGCATGGATGTGGCCGCGCGCCTGATGCGAGACGGGGAGCTGTCCCTGGCCGTCATCGCCGAGCGCGTGGGCTACGCCTCCGAGTTCGCCTTCAATCGCACCTTCCACCGCGTCCGCGGCGTGCCCCCCGGGCGCTACCGCGAGCAGATGCGCGAGGCCTTGGAGGCGGTGGTGGTGCCTCCAGAGGAGGCGGCTCGGGGGCTCGGGAGGGCCCGGCGGGGGCTGGGAGAGCGTGGCCGGGCGGCGCGAAGCGCCCGTTTCTCCGAGTAGGAGAAGGTGTTCACCAGCGGATGTCAGACCGGGACGTTAGCTTGCCGCTCGCAGGGTTGTTTCGCGTCCCGGTGTCCAACCCCTCCGTTCCGGGTCGCGGGCCGCACTTGGGTCTCCTCACCTGAGTGCGGCTTTTTTTTGCCCTCAAAAGACCCGTGGGCCCGGTGCCCACCTCGGCTCCGCGCCCACGTGCCTTTCCCGTCCTTGTCGAGCGGTCCGAGGCTTGGGCCTCGGGGCCTTTACGGAAGGAACCTGTGGATCATACCCAGAATACGGGTGCCTTTCATGATCCTTTTGGCTACCTCAGGTTTTCCGAGGGCTTAGCCTTGCTCCCTCGCGCGAGGCGCCAACGCTTACAGGGTAGGCACTGCACTCTGAGTGGGAATCGTCCTTCGAGGAACAGCCCCAGGGCTCGGCTGGCCGCTCGTCCCGAGTGGATCAGCGATCAAAAGCCCGTCTTGCGGATGTAGTCCGCGCGCTCCTTGCGCGTCATGTTCGTCACATCCACCAGATCCACCTCGAGCGCACCCTCGTTGTCCGTCAGGCGCGTGTCGGGGAAGGTGCAGCGCAGCGTCTCGAGGTCATCGAGCGTGTAGCGCTTGCCCGTCTCGAGGATGCGGTGCGTGGGCCGCGAGGTGGGGCTGCCGTCGTGGTGCATGCACAGCGCTCGGCGGATGCGGCCCTTGCTGTCCTTGCGCAGCTCCGCGAAGTCGTCGCGCACGGTGAAGAGGTAGGTGGACTTCGGGTTGAGCCCGTGCAGCCACACCTGGTGCTCGGCCTTGAGCCAGAGGGCGTGCTTCTGCGGGTCGAAGGTGAGGTAGCGCGGTGGCTTCCACTTGGACTCGTTGAGCTGGACGCGGACGGTGCCGCGGTTGTCGCTCAGTGGCGTCTCGTCGATGGCGAAGACGTACATCTTCCGCGCGCCCTTGATGGTACGGGGCGAGCCGCTGAGCAGCCCGAAGGAGTCATCCACGGACATCTCCCCCTCCAGGAAGTAGGCCAGCGTGCTGGAGGTGCCGCCGTCCTCTCTGTAGGCCGCGCCTCCATCGGTGCGCACGGTGTAGGCGACGTTCGGGTTCAGGTCGATCGCCGCGGGTGAGTACTCGGAGATGGGGAAGGCGTTGTACGCGGTGCGCAGCACCAACAGCCGCGTGGGGTAGACCACCTCGTGGAAGTCGAGATCCTTGTCGCCGGAGGCCGCGGTGGGAGCAGGAGTGCCCGCCTCTGGGGTGGCCGCACTCGGGGTGCTCGGAGCCGTGGCCGTGACGGTCGCGGGCGGAGGCTTGGGTGGGGGCGGCGGCTCCGAGACTTCGCGCTTCAGCTCCGCGACGACCGGCGGATCATTGTAGCCGTCCGGGGTGAAGCGCTTGGTCCACGCCAGGTGGCCGGGAAGGGTGAGCACCAGGGTGTTGGCCTCGTTGATGACGAAGCCGTAGACAGGCTTCGGCGTCTTGCCCACCTCCTGGCCGTTGAGCTTGATGGTGGCGCCCTCGGGCCTCGAGGTGACCAGGATCTTCGTGGTGGGCGCGACGTACTCGTCCTCTTTGGGACGCAGCAGCACGAAGAGGACCAGCACGGCCACGATGCCGAAGATGCCCAGGCTGATGTTGCGCACCAGCTTCTGGGTCCGTGCCGTGCGCTCCGCTTCCTCCTGGGCCTTGTGGACGCGGAACTCGGCGGCCGGATCGACATTCCTCCGAGGCGCCGCGGCGGTGGCGGCAGCCTGGAGGCGGGTGGCCTGGGGATCCAACGCGGGAACGCTGGGCGCCGTGCGGTCCGTGAGCGCCCGATCCACGGGCATGACGAGTGACGGCAGGCTCTCGGCTGGCGTCGCGTCATCGTGCTCTGCGGGAGGGGGCTCGTCCGGAATGGAAGGGGCTGGGCGCTCACCCGTGACCCGGCGCATGCCCCCGCCGGGGTTGGTGGAGCGGCGAAGGCCTCCGGTGGGCACTCGCCGCGTGCCCGTGGTCGATACCCCCACGCTCCCCGAGGCGGGACGCGCGCCGCCATCACTCGGAGGCTTGGCGCCCCCTCCGGTGGCCGGACGCTGCCCCGTGCCTCGCCCCGAGCTCGAGGGCCTGCCACTGCTGGACTGGCGGCCTCCCGCCGCCGAGGGCGTGCGAGGGCGGCCCGAAGAGGAGGAGGGCCCCGGGTTCTGCCACGAGGAGAGCTGATCCGCGAAGGTGGGCGGCAGCTCCACCTTGCGGCCCTCGGCGGTCAGCTCCTCGGTGAACAGGTGCGCCACGAGCTGTGCCAGCATCGACGGTGTGAAGCGCGGGTTGTCCCGGTAGAGCAGCTCCACCAGGGCCTCGCTGAGCTCCTTGGCTGTCTGGTAGCGGTCCTCGCGGCGCAGCGCCAGGGCCCGGGCGATGACGTCCTCCAGCTCCGGGCTGATGGCGGGGTTCACCTGCGAGGGCGGCGTGTAGTCGCTCGCGAGGATGCGCGGCAGCACGGTGACGAACTCGCCGTCATACGGGCGCCTGCCACACACGGCCTCGTAGAGCACCACGCCCGCGGCGTACACGTCCGTGCGCGCGTCGAGGTCCTGCCGCCCCTGGGCTTGCTCGGGAGAGAAGTACGGGTACTTGCCCTTCACCACCCCCGGCGACGTCTTCTGCTCCACCATGCTGGTGGCCTTGGCGATGCCGAAGTCGATGACTTTGACTTCCCCCTCATACGAGAGGAGGACGTTGTCCGGCGACACATCGCGGTGGACCAGGCCCAGCGGCTGTCCGTCGTCTCCGATGTGGCGGTGCGCGTAGTCCAGCCCGTCGCACAGCTTGCTGACGATGTGCAGCGCCAGGGGGATGGGGAAGAAGCCCATGCCGGTCTTGGCCGCCTTGCGCAGCACCTTGGACAGCGGCTGCCCGTGCACGAGCTCCAGGGCGATGAAGTACTGGCCGTTGACTTCACCGAAGTCGAAGACCTGGGCGATGTTCCCGTGCGTCAGCTGCGCGGCCACCCTGGCCTCGCTGACGAACATCTCGATGAAGCCCGGATCGTCCGCGAAGTGGGGGAGGATCTGCTTGATGACGCACGGCTTGGTGACGCCTGCGGCACCCGTCATGCGGGCTCGGTACGTCACCGCCATGCCGCCCGCAGCCAGCTTGGACAGCAGAACGTACTTGCCGAATTCCTGTGGGCCGGGAGCCGCCAAGGTGCAGAAGGGGGAGGTAGGGTGACCGCAGCATACCTGGATTCGGTTTGGAAATCCGGAAGTAGGGCCCGCGGACCGGGGGTTGACCTGATCCGGGGTTTGCTCCCTCAATGGGACTTCCAGGAAGGACACGAGGAGAGGCCATGGCAGACCCAGATAAGTCCCTGCTCCTAAAGGTAGGAGTGGTGTTGCTCCTGGTGGGAGGGCCCGGGGTGGGGAGGGCCGAGGACCTGTCAGGTGCGGCCCCCTCCGAGCCTGTCGTGGAGACGGTGGCGTCCGATGCGCCTCGGGCGCGACCCGGGCTGGCGCCGCTCCCCGGGAGCTCCGAGGGCTCGCTGGTGGGAACGCCTTCGCCAGGGCCTGCCGAGCTCGGGCCGGCCCGCCCAGGCTTCCAGGTGTTCCCGGTGGTGGCCTCGGTGGTGCCCGGGCTGCTGTTGCATGGGATGGGGCCGCTGGCGGCGGGCGACACGCGGACCGCGGGGCGGCTCTTCGCCATGGAAGGGACGGGGCTGGGGCTGCTGCTCGTGGGCGGAGCGCCCATCGCCCTGACGGGGGCATCCCGGCGCGTCGTGGGCCCGCTGTACACGGTGTGTCTGGCGGGCGCGGGCCTCTTCTCTCTGTCCGCGATGGCCAACCTCTACTCCACGGTGTCCCCCGCGTTTACGCCTGGTTGGGCCGCGTCCTCCTTGCCGCCGCTGGAACTGGACTTCGGCTACCAGCACGTGAGCGATCCGAACTTCGACTACCGCCACTTTCTGGCGCTGGGGGCCACCGCGCGGCTGGAGTCGGTGCGGCTGGAGGGCTCCGCGCGGCTGTCTCCTGGCGATGGCAACTCGCGGTTGCGGGTGGGAGGTGCGTACCGGGTGCTCGGCGCGCCGGAGCGGGCCCGGGGCGGAGACGATGGCACAGCGGTGGATGTGGAGGCCGCGGCCATCTACCACCGCTTCCCCACCGAGGGCTTCTTCATGGGCAGCGCCGAGGTGGGCCTGCGAGGCCGGTACGCCATGGCGCGGATGAGCCCCCGGCTCGAGGGCTCCTTCGCCGAGGTGAGCGCGGGCCTGGCCTTCCAGGGCTACGGCTACTTCGGCCCTCCCTCCGACGATGCGCTGCACCAGCAGCTGCTCTTCACGTTCGGCTATGGGGTGTACCTGGGGCGCGCGGGGCCGCTGCGCGGGGAGGCGCTCCTTTATTACGACCACCGCAAGGATGACTATGCCGGCGGCCTGAAGGTGGGCGCGGGAGTGCCGGGGCACTTCGGCCTGCGCGGCCGTGTGCTGCTGAGCGAGCACTGGGGCGTGTCCGCGGATGTGCAGGCGGGCTCGGCCTATGTGGCGCGGCTGTCGGCGGTGTACGCGCTGGGAGGTGAGCCGTGAGGCGTCTGGGGTGGTTGCTGGTGCTGCTGCCGCTGGCCGGGTGCGTGCGGCCCGCGGAGGGGCGTGCGCTGAAGGATCTGGAGATTGGCCGCGCCGAGAGCGGAGGGCTCTCTCTGGTGGTGGAGGACGGGCTGGCGGCGGTGCGAGGCCTGGAGCCTGGCGCGCTGACGTTGTGGGGCAACGCGCCCGTGTTGCGCCTGCGGGCCACGGCCCAGGCCGGCGCGCCCGAGTGGTGGACGCTGGTGGTGCGCAACGCCATGCCGGACGCGGTGCTGTCAGCGGAGGCGGGCAGCGAGCCGCTGGAGGTGGAGCCGGGGCCCTCGATGGTGCCGACGGTGAAGACGTGGCGCGTCCACCTCCGGGCTGGCCGCGAGGTGCGTCTCACGGTGGCACCACCGGACTGGGACCAGCCCAAGCCCTACCGGTTCGCCGCGCTGGCGGACGTGCAGGAGGCGCTCCCGAAGGTGGGGGACATCTACGCGCGGATGAACGAGGACCCGTCGCTGCGCTTCATCGTCTTCTCGGGGGACCTGACGGAGACGGGCAGCCGCGAGCAGCTGGAGGAGTTCCAGCTGCGGCAGGAGGCCTCACGCATTCCGCTGTACGCCACGCTGGGCAACCACGAGACGTTCACGGTGGGAGTGCCGTACCACGAGCTCGTCGGGCGGGGCAGCCAGCACTTCACCTTCCAGGGCGTGCACTTCTCGCTGCTGGACACAGGCAACGGCACGTTGGATCCCACGGTGGAGGAGCAGTTCGACGGGTGGTTGGCGGACGGTGAGGACGCGGTGCACGTGGTGGGCATGCACATCGCTCCGCTGGATCCGGTGGGGGTGCGCAACGGCTCGTTCTCCAGCCGCAACGAGGCCGCCGCACTGGTGGGCAAGATGTCGCGGGCCGGGGTGGACCTGACCCTCTATGGTCACGTCCACTCGTACTACGCGTTCTCGAACGCGGGCATCCCCGCCTACATCTCCGGCGGAGGTGGCGCCATCCCGGAGACGTTCGATGGGGTGGGGCGGCACTACCTCGCGGTGGATGTGGACCCTGCCAAGGGAGTGCAAGACGTGGCGGTGGTGCGCGTAGACTGAGGCCATGGAATCGGCGCTGACCCTCCAGGCCCGGATGAAGCGCTGCCGCCCGGAGCACACGTTGACGGGGTTCTTCTTCCAAGGAGCCCTGGAGCACGTGGAGCGGCTCATTGGTGGCGAGGTGGTCGCGGAGATTCGCTCGCAGGTGCCGTGCACCCAGGAGGCGCTCCTGCCGGTGCTGTCATACCCGGCCTCCGACTACTTGCGTCTGCTGCAGCTGGCCAGCCAGGCCCTGATGGCGCGAGGGCGCAGCTTCGAGGCGGCCATGGAGGCGCTGGGGTACGGCGCGGCGGATGGCCTGTTCGCCTGGTCCACCGGGCAGATGGTGCTCGCCGCCGCCGAGAAGGATCCGCACGCGGGGCTCGCCGAGGTGCCGGGCGTGTCTCGGATGATCACCTCGTTCGGCGAGCGCGAGTACCAGCGCGTGGCCGACAACCATGGGCGGTTCATCTTCCGGGGGGAGCTGCCGGGGCCTGCTTGGATGCTCGGTATGTTCCGGGCGGGCATCGAGCGAATCAAAGGGTGCCAGGCCACGCTCGAGGTGGATCCGAGCACCTTCGTGCCTTACCTGGATTTCACGGTGGACGTGCGCTGGTGAGCGCGGGGACGCCGCTGGCGGTCAGCGAGTGGAAACGCGCCCGGGCCGATTTGTAGGCCTCGGGAAAGAGCCTCTTGAAATGGGACTGAACATCTGTGCAGATGGAGGGCCCTACCTCGGAGGTAACCCATGTTCGATCCATCTGGCAATGACCCCATCTCCCCTGCGCTGCAGGACCTGCTGAAGCTGTTTGGCCAGGAGCTGGCCACGGTGAAGTTCCCAGAGCTCGACCGTGCGGTGCTGGAGGAGGCGGCGGAGCGGGTGAAGGACAAGGCGGCGGAGCTGGCGCAGGCGCAGGCGGCACTGGAGGCGGCGCGCCAGGCGCTCTACGAGAGCCAGGAGGCACTGTTGCAGAAGGGCCAGCGGGCCCTGGCCTACGCGCGCATCTTCGCCGAGGAGGACGCGGAGCTGAGCGCGAAGCTGGACAGCATCAGCCTGCCGCGGCCGGTGCGCAAGGCGCTGCGGGCGGAGGGGGCACCGGTGCTGGAGGCTCCCTCGGCTCAGGGCGAGGAGAACGCGCCGCGCCGCCGGGGCCGTCCGCCGAAGGCTCGCACCAGCGCGCCGCTGTTCGCGGAAGGTGCCTCGCCCGAGCTCATCGCCGCCGTCGAGGCCGAGTCCGCCAACGGCACGCTGCACACGGCCTGATCGCCGGAGCCACTGGGAAGCAGGGCCTCGGGCCCGGAGTGCTGAGGCTCAGTGCTCCAAGTCCTGGGGACCTGGGGAGGGGGGAGTGCCCGCCGGAGGAAGGGCGGGCTGGTACGGCTCGGCGGAGAACTCGCTGGCGCGGTAGGCCTTCGTCTGGTGCGCCTCCTCTATCGGGACACCCGGGTCGTACTGGCTCGAGTTCTCGTCGTTGCGCGTGAGCAGCACCTGTCGCACGCGGTACGGGCCATCAATGCCCGCGTCGTGCAGCACCTTGCCGAACACCTCCAAGGTGATGTGGCCGCGTCCGGCGAGCAGCTCGTCCGTCTGCCGCACCCAGGCGATGGGTTGCTGGTTCGGGCCGAAGATCTGCGCCATCAGCGTGAACTTCCCGGCCTCCTCCACCTCCACCTCCGCCTCCAGGTCGAGATGGCCCTGGCGGATGAAGTCCCGCCACTGGTCCGTCAGCTTCGCGCGAGGCCCTCGCGAGTAGACGAGCATCGAGGGAATGACCTGCGTCCCCTTGCCGGGCCCCTCCACGCTGCCCTCGATGAGAACCTGTCCGAGCAGCAGCTTCTGTTGCTCGGCGGTGGGCTGGAGCGTGGCCGTGTATTGCAAGTCCCCCGCCTTGGCGTCCGAGCCCGTGCCGTCATCCTTCACTGGCACCTGGATCCACGGCTGCGCGGCGTTGGCCTGGGAACGCACGCGCACTCGGGGAGAGGGCAGCGGCTGGCGTTGGCCCTGCGCGTCGATCATCTCCAGCAGGACGGCGATCGGCATGGGCGTCACCACGTTGTAGCGCAGCGGCTGGATGCGCAGCTGGTGGGCGTCATCCACGGGGATGGACTCCCAGTCCGTCGTGCCGGGGAAGAGCTCCTCCGTGAGAACCTGCGTCGTCGGGGGCAGCTCGAGCGGAGGCGCCTCTGGAGGTGTGGCCAGCGTTGTTCCCGGAGGCAGTGGATCCAACGAAGCCGCTGGCTGGCTGACGGGAGGTGGGGGCGGTCTCGGCGCTTGGGCCACCTCGGGTACCGGAGCCCCGGCTGCGTCACCCGGAGGGGAGACCGGCTTCGGGCTGCGAGGCCACATCAAGGCCCCGAGCACGGCCACCACGGCCACCATCGCCGCCGCCGCCCCCAGTCCGCGCTGTTTCTTCTCTTCCTCCGCCATGGTCCCCTGGGGCTTGAAGCGCGTCCATTTGGCATGGCTTTTGGGGGCACGTCCAGTCAGGGGGGAGACGGGCGCTCAGCCCCCAAGGTGGGCCTCCGTGAAGCGGTGAGCCGTGACCCGGCATTGAATCCTGGACAGTTCGCTGCCGCCGACACGTTGCCATCGCAAAGGTGCATACACACCGTCACGGCGCCCACCGCGCCAATCTGGGCACACAGGAGCCAGACCATGAAGACGCACTCGTCCACGGAGCCACAGAAGGCTGCCCGGTGGTCCATTGCCTCGCCGGGCACGGATGCTGTCTTTCACTGGGACTATGACGGGGGTCGCAACCGGCTGCTCGCCCTCTACGAGAAGGGCAAGACGAAGCAGTGGGACGCCAACACGCGGCTGGACTGGTCGCAGGATGTGGATCCAGAGAACCCGCTCGGCTTCCCGGATGAGTACGTGGTGCTCTACGGCTCGGCCATCTGGGAGCGCATGGACGCGAAGGAGCGGGGCCTGGTGCGCCGCCACCTGGACTGCTGGCGCTTCTCCCAGTTCCTGCATGGCGAGCAGGGCGCGCTGGTGTGCGCTTCACGCATCGTCCAGGTGGTGCCGGACCTGGACGCCAAGTTCTACGCCGCCACGCAGGTGTTCGACGAGGCGCGTCACGTGGAGGTGTTCTCGCGCTACCTCCGAGAGAAGCTGCACATCATCTACCCCATCAACCCGAACCTGCAGACGCTGCTGGGGCAGGCGCTCGGGGACGCGCGCTGGGACATGACGTACCTGGCCATGCAGGTGCTCATCGAGGGGCTGGCGTTGGCGGCCTTCGGGCTGATCCGGGACCTGGCCACCGAGCCGCTGGGGCGCTCGTTGACGGCATACGTGATGCAAGACGAGGCGCGGCATGTGGCCTTCGGGCGGCTGGCGCTCAAGGACCTGTATCCACGGCTGACGGAGAAGGAGCGGGACGAGCGGGAGGAGTTCGCCGTGGAGGCCTGCTACCTGATGCGGGACCGCTTCCTGGGGCAGGAGGTCTTCGAGAAGCTGGGGCTGGATGTGCCGGCCTGCGCGGAGCACATGCGGACCTCCGAGATCATGCAGCAGTACCAGCGGATGCTGTTCACGCGCATCGTGCCCACGCTGAAGGACATCGGGCTGTGGGGTCCGCGCCTGCGGAGTGCCTTCGCGGACATGGGGGTGCTGGAGTTCGGCGAGCTGGACACCCGGGAGCAGGGCCAGGCGGACGAGGACGTGGCGCTGGAGATGGAGCGGCTGCGCGAGGCGAGGGATGCCTACGTGGCGGGCGTCAGTGCCCAGTCGCAGGAGGCCGCCTACTGAAGTCCTGGGGCAGCCGGGGGGAAACGGCGGAGACGTTCGGATTCGCGGCCCGGCGCGACTGCCACGTTGTCCACAGCATCAGGGAGGTAAAGACGAGCGCGTAGGGCCGCCAGAGCAGCACCTGGCGCGCGGTCTCCGCGCCGAGGACGGTGTCCGAGGTGAGGACACCCGTGAGGCCCGCGAGCGCGAGGAGCGCGAGGCCTCCGCGTGTCCGGGCCTCCGCGGTGGTGCGAAGCAAGGGCCACGCCATGACGAAGTTGGCTCGCCAGGCGAGCGGGGAGAGCAGCGTCACACCGAGGCAGCACAGGGCAAGCAGCTCCACCGCTCCCGCGCGGCTCCAGAGCACCACGGCGGCGAAGATCGCGAGCGCGATCCCTTGCGCCAGGGTGAGGGCCGAGCCGGTGGGCTCGGTGTCCGCAGGCCAGACGAGCGAGAGGAGCAGCGTGGGAAGCCCTTGCGGGTTGTGCCCGAGCGCCCAGGGCGGCGTGGTGCGAGCGAGCGTCTCCATCCAGGACTGGGTCTGCACCCACAGCCCTTCAAACCCATACCGGGCGACGGAGGGCACCGCGAGCAGGAGCCCGACGCCGATGCTCGCCGGGAGCACGCGCCAGTGCCGCCGGGCGAGCAGGAAGAGGGCCAGGAGCACTGCGGGAGGCTTGAGGAGGACGGCCAGGGCCCAGGCGGCGGCAGGACCCCAGGTGTGGCCCCGCTCGGCGCCCACGGCGGCCAGGGCGAGCAGGAGCAGCATCACCCCATCCACCTGTGCATAGAAGAGCTCGAGGTGGAAGGCGGGCAGCAGCGCCAGCGTGGCAAGCGCGGGGGCCCACGGCCAGGGAGCGCGCTCTCGGGGAGCAGGCTCCGCGCGCGAGGCGAGCCGGGCCAGGGCTCCGAGTGCCACCACCGCGCCCAGGTTCCAGAGCGCCGCCGCGGCCCGTGCGGGCAGGAGCGTGAAGGGGAGGAACAGGGGCGCCGTCAACGGCGCATATTTGAACGGCATCGGGCCATCGCTGACGGGGTAGAGGTCGGCGCCTGCGAGGAAGCGCTCGGCGGCGAGCAGGTACACCCGGAAGTCCAAGCCGCGCCGGGGATGCTGCCCCAGCGCCACCGCCAGCACGGCGAGCCCCAGCAGCAGCGCGAGGAATGCCCACTCGGGAACAGTGGAGGTGGAGCGGACCTCGGAGGCTGGGGCGTTGGAGGTGGCCATGCCACCGTGAGGGCTCATCCCGGCCCCAGCCACTGGCTTGCGCTATCGATGAGCCGGGAGATGTCCTCGAGCTCGACCTTCGTGAGCTGGGAGATGAGGGGAACGAAGACGAGGTGGGCGGCGAAGAGGGCCAGGAAGGCCCAGCCCCAGCGCTTGCGGTGGACTCCGGCGATGGCGCGGACGCAGTAGATGAGCGCCACCCAGTTGGCCACCATGAGCGGCCAGGGGTACGCGTTGTGCTGGTACAGGCGCGTGATGAATCCCACCTTGAGCTCGTAGAGCGGCAGGGAGCCGGTGATCAGCACGAGGAGCCCACTGATCAGCCACGCGCCCGCCTGCAGCAGGACCACGGGCCCCATGAAGGTGTAGATGAACGCGGCGAGGGTGGCACTGAGGGGGGCGCGGCTGCCGCTCAGCCGCATGACGGCGTGGGTGGGCAGGGACAGCGTCAGGAAGACGAGCTCCACGCCCAGCGGTGTCTTCAGCACGGACGTGAGGTTCTGGGCCTCCAGCGCCGGCCCGAGCAGGTACTGCTCGCCGAGGTGGCGCGCGGTGATGATCAGCAGGAAGCCCAGGCCCAGGAAATGCAGCGGGTTGAGCACCTCACGCTGGCCCGTGGCCCACTCCTCCATGGCGCGCCCGGGCCGGACGAGCAGCGTGAAGGCATGGCGGAAGTAGTCCAGTCCACGGGTTTTGTACTTGTGCCAGCTCTCCCCGACCCAATCGGGAGTGCCATCGGCCGTGACGGCGCGAGGCTCGGCGGCGGCCGGGACGGGGACCACGCGGGGTGCGGCATCAGCGGAGGGTGGTGAGCCCTCCCGAGCCTCTGCGGGGACAGCTTCAGCGTTCGTCGTCGCGGCCATGGAGCACAGCATGCTTCAGGAGGCCCGGGAGAGGTAAGCCCACCCCGGCTCGGGAGAGGGCCGGGAGCGCTCAGAGACCGTAGGCCTCCAGGAGCCGCAGCCACACCTCGCTCACCGTTGGGAAGGACGGCACTGCGTGCCAGAGAGTGTCCAGGGGCACTTCGCCCGCCACGGCGACGGTGGCCGCGTGCAGCAACTCGCCCACGCCGGGACCCGTGAAGGTCGCGCCCACGATGACGCGCCGGGACTCATCCACCACCAGCTTCGCCGTGCCGCCGAGCCCCTTGCCCAGCAGCGCCGTGCCCGCCACATCGCCTACCGCGTACTGCACCGCGCGGACGCGCAGCCCCTGCTTGAGGGCCTGCGCTTCGGTGAGCCCCACGGAAGCCACCTGGGGGTGCGTGAAGATGACCTGGGGTGTCGCCTTGGCATCCGCCCAGGCCCGGACCTCCCGGCCCGCGATGTGGTCCCCCGCGAGCCTCGCCTGGTACTTGCCCATGTGCGTGAGGAGGTTGCGTCCATTGACGTCCCCGCACGCGTAGAGCCACCCGCCCTCCACGCCCTTGGCGCGCAGCTGGTCGTCCACCTCCACGGGCTTGCCCGGTGTGAGGCCCACGGTCTCCAACCCCACCTCCGCGGTGTTCGCCACGCGGCCCATCGCCACCAGCAGCTCGTCCGCCTGGAGCGTGCCACCCGAGGAGAGCGTCACCGTCACCTCCCCCCGCCCTCCGGGCCTGTGAACGCGCGAGGCCTCCGTGCCCAGGAGCACCGTGATGCCGCTCTCGCGCAGCGCCTTCTCCACCTCCTCGCCCACGAACGGCTCGTAGCGGGAGAGCAGCCGTGGGCCTCGCTGCACCAGCGTCACCTCCGAGCCCAAGGAGCGCCACGCCTGCGACAGCTCCACGGCCACCACCCCTCCGCCGAGCACCACCAGGCGCCGTGGCACCTCCTTCGCGGCCGTCCCGCCCCGGTTGTCCCAGGGCCGTGCTTCCTTCAAGCCGGGAAGCTCCGGCAGGCGCGGGCGGCTCCCCGTGGCGAGGACCACGGCCTTACGTGCCGTCAGCTCGCGTGTGCCTCCCTGTCCCTCGACGCGCACGGTGCGCGGCCCGCTCAGCCGCGCGTGGCCGCGTACCACGTGGAGGTGGGCGCCCTCGGCCCACTTCAGCTGCGAGTCGTCCTTATAACCACTGACCATGGCGTCGCGGCGGCGGAGCACCTCGCGCGGGTTCAGTGCTCCCTGCACGGACGCGCTCAGGCCGGGTGCGTGGCGCGCGAGCCACTGGGCCTCGGCGGGCCGAAGCAGCGCCTTGCTGGGGATGCACGCCCAGTAGGAGCACTCGCCCCCGAGCAGCTCCCGCTCCACGAGCGCCACCGAGAGAGGCGGGTTCTGGCCCGCCGCCGCGCGTGCGGCCGCGTTCTCGCCCGCGGGGCCTCCGCCGATGACCACCACATCGAACGCATCCGCCATGTGCTGTCCCTCCCGTGTCTTCCCCCTGAGTACGCTGACCGTGGGGCCTCGCCAAGGCACGAGGGTGCCTCTGCGCAGCGGTCGACAGACGCCTCATCCTTCGGGCAGTTCCGTCACCCGGAGCGCCTGCCGCCGTCTCCGTCAGCCTCTGACGTGAGGCGCGTCCGGGCCGTTGACTCGGACAGGGTGCGGTGGCACCGTGTCCGCACTGGATCGCGCTTCAACCTGCGCGGCGGGAGGTGTGCCATGGGGACTGTGCAAAACGGTGTCTCGGGTCGCTCCACGCTGACGTTCGCCTGACCGGGCGCGCTCCGCTCCCTCGCTGAAGTCGAGACGAACGGGCCTGCCGCCTCCGGCGCGCGGGCGTCTGCACGGGGCTCTGTCGAGCTGACTTTGGCCGACGTGTCTCTCGCGTGCTCCGTGTCCGGAGCCGCCGGGGACGCGTGCGGCCTGACGGGAACCGTTCGTCCAAATGACTTCTTCCAAGCATAGCCGTAGCCACGCAGAAATCGAGTCCATTCCCGCGCGTCACCTGCGCGTTCAATCCCTCTTGTTCCAGGAGGTGTCCCGCCTCTTCCGTGGAGAGCTGACGGATCCGTTGCTCGAAGGCGTCTCCGTGACGTCGATCGAGCTCACGCCGGATGGGCGCAACGCCCGTCTCGGCTTCACCCTCCCTCCCGAGCTCGCGCACCTCGGGCCTGCTCCGGTCGAGGAGGCCCTCAAGCGCGCGAGTGGATTCATCCGCTCCCAGCTCGCGATGGGGCTGGACCTGAAGCGCGTGCCGCACCTGCGCTTCGTCTACGTGGGAGTGTCCCAGGAGTCCGCCTGGGACGAAGAGTCCGAGGAAGGGGGTGAGGCATGATGCCGCGCCTCCTCGAGAGCCCACCGGGCGCCGTCCCCATCCTCGCCTGGGCCCGCGCAGTGCCGGCGGGCGCGGTGAAACAGCTGCAGCACATCGCCAGCCAGCCCTATGTCGTCGAGCACGTGGCCGCCATGCCGGACGTTCACGTGGCCGAGGGCGTCGCCGTGGGCACCGTCTTCGCCACCGAGCGTCACATCGTCCCTGGAGCGCTCGGGGGAGATCTCGGCTGTGGGGTGAGCGCCGTGCGCTTCGACTACCCCGCCTCCGCGCTCGATCGAGCGGAGCTCACGCGCCTCCTCACCGCGTTCTCCCGGGCCGTGCCTGTGGGAGACGCGGTGCACCGAGGCCGAGGGTTGCCGCTGCCGCCCGAGCTCGAAGCCGCACAGCTCTCCACCCACCGCCTCCAGCGCGAGTGGGAGCGGCTGGCGCCCCGGCACCTGGGGACGCTGGGCGGAGGCAACCACTTCCTGGAGCTGGACCGTGACGCGGGAGGAGACCTCTGGCTGCTCCTGCACACGGGCTCGCGCGGGGTGGGCGCTGCCATTGCGGCTCACCACGTGCGGGGGGCCCAGGTCCAAGGACAGGGCTCGCTGCCCGGCCTGAGCACGGATACACCCGAGGGCGCCGCCTGCCTCGCCGACACCGAGCTGGCGTGCCGCTTCGCCCGTGCCAACCGCGACGCGCTCCTGTCACGCGCGGCAGCGGTGCTCGCCGAGGCGCTCGGACGAGAACCCGAGCCGGACTCCCGCGTGGACGTGCAACACAACCACGTCGCCGCCGAGCACCACTTCGGCCGCACGTTGCTGGTCCACCGCAAGGGAGCCATCGGACTGGCCCCCGGACAGCGAGGCCTCATCCCCGGCAGCATGGGGACGGCCTCGTACCTCGTCGCCGGGAGGGGAGAGCTCCGGGCCTTCTGCTCGTGCTCACATGGGGCGGGCCGGGTGATGACGCGCAAGGAGGCTCGGGCGTCCATCCGTCCGGCGGCGCTGGAGCACGCCCTCCGCCGGGTGGTGTTCGACACGGGCCGCGTGGCCACCCTGGTCGAGGAGGCCCCCGCCGCCTACCGCGACATCACCGAAGTCCTCGAGGACGAGGAGGAACTCGTGACGCCGGTGCGGCGGCTCACCCCCATCGCGGTCCTCAAGGGCTGAAAGGGGCCGGGCCGGGGCAGCCAGCGAGCCTGGCTGCCCGCTCGGGAGGGGGTGGGGTGTGCTCCATTGAACGCCCCGTGTAGGCGCACGGTCAGTCCCCACACCCTCCGTTCGTGTTGATCCTTTGCGAGAGAAGTTTCCGCGTTCCCGAGGATGGCCTACAATCCACCCCGGACAACGCAAACTTGCTGGGGCGTCGTCTAATGGCAGGACATCAGACTTTGACTCTGAGTATCAAGGTTCGAATCCTTGCGCCCCAGTCACCTCGCTCTCGGATGGTGTGTCTCCGCCACCGGTGATGCGCGCAAAGGACGGTGGTGCGGATGCCCCAGAAGCTCCTCCTCCTGGCCTCCCTGGGCGGACCGCCCCCCACGCTGCTGAAGGATCTCGAGGAGCCGCTCGCCACCCACCTGGGCCTCTCGGCCGTGGTGAGCAAGGCCGTCCTGTCCCGCCCGGACTACGCCTTCAACAAGGACCGCGCCCAGTACCACTGCAACGCCATCCTGCGCCGGCTGGTGACGCTGCTGGAGCCTGGCCAGGCCATGGTGCTCGGCGTCACGGATGTGGATTTATTCGTGCCGGACTCGCCCTTCGTGTTCGGTGAGGCAGACCGCGAGGCCCATGCCGCCGTGGTGAGCACCGCGAAGCTGCGTGCCGGCGTGAGCGCGGACCAGCTCCGGCGGCGCGTGCAGGTGGAGGCCGTGAATCAGGTGGGGCACTTGCTGGGCCTGTCCTACTGCGAGGACTCCCGCTGCGTGATGTTCCTCGCCCAATCTCCCGGGGACATCGATCGCAAGCAGCAGGGACTGTGCAATCCCTGCCGCAACGAGCTGGCCAAGCTTCGCCGGTAGGTTTTCCTGCGGCAGTGAATGCCACGCGCGCGTTGACGTCCAAGGGACGTGTGCCCAGAGTGTGGGCGCCTACGCAATGAGTGGAACAGGGAGCCTATGAAGCGCATGAGTCGGATTGTCGGCGCGCTGGTGCTGGTCGCGGGCCTCGCGGCGTGTGAGCCCATCGATATCGATGACGGCGGTGGCGGCGGCGGCGGCGGGAACGTGCTGTTCACCAAGGGCTTCGTCTTCGTGCGCGAGGACCGCAACGTCTACGTGGTGGACGACAAGGGCGACGCCAACAGCCCGAAGCGGCTCACCACTGGCGGTGGGGCCTCCAACCCCGCGGTGGCGCGCAGCGGGCGCAGCGTCGTCTACGTGCAGCAGACGGGCTCCGGCTTCGAACTGCGCACGGTGGCCACGACGGGCACCGGCCAGCCCTCCACGGTGCTCGCCTCCGGAACCGGATGCGGGGGATGCACCAACTTCCGCTACCCCACCTTCAACCCCACGGGCACCGTCATCGTCTTCGCGTTCAACAACGGCGCGGGCAACTTCGCGCTGGGCAAGGTGAACACGGACGGCAGCGGCTTCCAGGCGCTCACCAAGCAGCCCAGCACCTCCTTCGGTGCGCCCTCGTTCTTCCCGGATGGGCAGAGTGTGCTGGCGCCCTCGGGCTCCACCAGCAACCAGCTCAGCCAGCTCTCACGAGTGAGCCTCACCGGCACCGTCACGGTGATTGCCAACAACCTGGGCAACGAGGTGCTGTGGGTCCTCAACCGCGCCGTGGTCTCTCCGAATGGCCAGCAGTTCGCGCTGGATGGGCGCCTGTCCTCGGGCGGCTCGCGCATCTTCGTGGGGCCGCTGAGCCCCTACAGCGCGCCCACCAAGGTGACGGACCACCAGGGTGAGCCGGGCGCGCAGGACACCTTCCCCAGCTGGATGAGCACCACCCAGGTGGGCTTCCTCTCCACCGCGGGTGGCGGGCAGAACATCTACAGCGTCACGCTCCCCACCACGACGCTGGGTGGCGGCACGCTGCTGATCCCCAGCGCGGGCGAGCCGGACTACGGCGGGCAGTAGACAGGCAGGCGCACCGGGCCCTGGCGCCCGGTGGGAGAAGGCGCGATGCTCCGGCCCGGAGGTAGCTGATGTCCCTCTTCGATGCCGTGATGGCCGGTGATGCCGCCCGCGTGGAGGCGCTGCTCGACGCGGGGGAGGACCCCAATCCCCTGGGCGACCGCGGCCGTACGCCCCTGATGATGGCCGCCGAGGCAGGCAACGAGCGCATCGTTCGCTCCCTGCTGGCCAGCGGCGCCGAGCCCATCCTCACCGACGACGTGGGCGAGACGGCCCTGGTGATCGCCGCCGCCCATGGCCACCCGGGAGTGGTCAAGCTGCTCATGCCCCACGCGCGCGAGGACGAGCGCGACCTCGCCCAGCAGCTGCTGCGGAACTCCGGCAGCAACCCCTTCGAGGTGGCCCCCGGGCCTCCCCCCGAGCCCAAGAAGGACGAGGGCTTCCTGAACAGCGAGCGGCGCCGCAAGCTCGCCGAGGTGGGCGCCAAGGTGTCCAGCAAGCTCGGAGACGACGGTCCCACCCAGCGGCTGGCCCGGCTGTTCCGCGCGGAGAAGAATCGCAAGTAGCGCGGGCTCGCACCGTCCGCACCGGGCGCTGGAGCGGCTCGATATATCCGCCACCCCGGTGCGTTCTCGCCGTGCTGGGGGCTGGCGGGCTTCAACCGGATGGAGCTGACAGGCACGCCCCTGAACCTGGGTTCTGGAGGGAGTCGCCATGAGTTCCTGTGTCGTTCGTTGGGGCCTGACGCTGAGCGTCATGGTGGCCCTGAGTGGCTGTGCCTCGGAGCGTCATCGCCAGGCGCTCTACGAGCAGGCGCACCGGCATGTGTACGCGCAGCCCATCGAGAAGGTGTGGCCGCAGGTGGTCAGCCTCGTGGCGGCGTCGGGCTACCCGCCTCGCAAGGGCGGAGACGCGTTCATCCTCGTCTCCGAGTGGCGCAACGACACCATGGACTCGCGCGTGGTCAGCTCCTCGTCGCGCATCTACGCCGAGGGCTACCGCGTCGACAGCAACAGCTGCTTCGTGCGCATCTTCCGGCAGTCGATCTTCACGGGGGACAAGGGAGCCATGAGCGCGCGTGAGAACTCCCTGGCGAGCAGCATCACGGTGGGTGGCGCGGGAGACGCCTCCCCGTTCGCCGAGGACCCCATCAAGCTCAACCAGTTCCTCGGAACCTCGGCGGACCACACGCCCCTCACCCGGGCGCCCGCGCAGATGACCCGCAGCTTCAGCCGGGACGGCGAGCTGGAGTGGAAGCTGCTCCAGTACCTGGACGAGGCCAAGGCCCAGGCCATCGAGGCCCGCATCACCGAGCTGGAGAAGCAGTAGCTCCAGCCCGGTGAGTCTGCAGCACTACTCGGGCTTGGCGTGCACCGCTGGGCCCGGCGTCACCGTGGCGGCCCCGCCCGGCTTCGTCTCCATGGCGTCGGCCACCAGCTCGGCGATGTCCTTGACCTTGATGTTCTCCTCGCGGCCCGTGTCGTTCACCCCGTCGCGGAGCATCGTCGAGCAGAACGGGCAGGCCACTGCCACCACGCCCGAGCCCCCCTTCTCCTTGTAGTCGCCCACCATGCCCGGCTTCTGCTTGTCCGTGGCATCCGGGAACGGAGTGCTCGGGTTCGAGGCATGCTGGAGCGTCAGCGCGGCCTCGTTCACGCGGTTGTGGTTGATGCGCGTGCCGATGTGCTCCTCCATCCACATGCGCCCGCCGCCCGCGCCGCAGCAGAAGCCCTCGCGCTTGCTGCGCTGCATCTCCACCACTTCCAGGCCTGGGATGGCCTTGAGCACCTCGCGCGGCGCATCGTACACCCCGTTGTGCCGGCCCAGGTAGCACGGGTCGTGGTACGTCAGCTTCGTGTTCATCACCTGAGACAGCTTGATGCGCTTGTCCTTCAGCAGCTCGTTGATGAGCTCCGTGTGGCTGATGACGCGGTACTCGCCGCCGAACTCCGGGTACTCGTTCTTGATGGTGTTGAAGCAGTGGGGGCACTGGGTAATCACGGCCTTCACGCCCAGGCCGTTCCACGCCTCCACGTTCATCTTCGCCATCGTCTGGTACAGGTACTCGTTGCCCATGCGGCGCGCCGTCTCGCCGTTGCACATCTCCTGCTTGGACAGCGTCGCGAAGCTCACCCCCGCCTCGCGCAGAATCTTCACCAGCGACCGGCTCACCTTCTTCTGCTTGTCGTCGTAGCTGCCCGCGCAGCCCACGAAGAACAGGTACTCGTACGGGCCGCCGCCGTCGCCCCATGTGGGCAGGTGCAGATCCTCGGCCCACTCATCACGCCGGTCCTGGCCGATGCCCCACGGGTTGCCCTGGCGCTCGATGCCCTCGAAGACGCGCTGGATTTCCTGCGGGAACTCCGCCTTCACCTGCACCTGGTAGCGGCGCATGTCGATGAGGCGCGGAATGTTCTCGATGAACACCGGGCACGCCGTCTCGCACCAGCCGCAGCTCGTACACGCCCACACCGTCTCCGCCTTCAGCGCCGAGCCGATGATTTCAGGCAGCGGCTCCTTCACGCCGCTCGCGCTGTAGCCCTCCTCCACCCACTGCTCGTGGTCCCAGATCCAGTGCTTCAGGTCCTGGTTCACTCCCTTGTGCGTCAGCGGCTTGCCGGTGATGTACGTGGGGCAGTGCGTCTGGCAGCGGCCGCACTCGGTGCAGGAGTACAAGTCCAGGCCCTGCTTCCACGTCAGGTCCTTCACCGTGGCGGTGCCGAACTCCTCCTTCTCCAGGTTCGGCGTGCCGAGCTTCCCGCTGGCGCGCGTGCGCTGGAAGAAGACGTTCGGCAGGCCGGTGATGATGTGGAAGTGCTTGCCCAGCGGCAGGAAGTTCAGGAACGCCAGGATGATGCTCAGGTGCATCCAGAAGCCGATGCGGCCCAGCACGTAGGCACCCGTGTGGCCCAGCGCATTCATGCCCAGGCCCACCGTGCTGGTGACGGGCTCCCACCACACGAAGCCGCCGTTCTGCTCCACCATGTGGCTGCCGCCGAACAGGAACTCCGTCACCATCAGCCCGCCGATGAAGCCCAGGATGAGGTAGGCCTCCCACGACGGCGTCATGCGGTCCGGCTTCACCTTGGCGCGCAGGAAGCAGAAGTACAGCACGCCCAGCACCGCCAGCGCCGCCACCACGTCCTTCACCAGCAGGTACGCCCGGTACGCGCCGAGCACCCCCGGGTTCTCCAGCCAGAACGGGTGCGACAGGTCCGAGAAGAGCACCAGCGCCGACTCGCTGAAGCCCATGCTGAACAGCATGAGGCTGCGCACCTGCAGCACCAGGAACGCCGCGAAGATGAACACGTGCATCATTCCCGGCGTGAACTCCTCCGGATCCACCATGCGCTTCTGGCCGAGGCCGAAGCGCAGCAGCGCATTGATGCGGAAGGGGATGTTGTCCAGCCGGTTCTCCCCCTTCAAGCCCAGCAGGACGCCTGTGCGCCCCGACATGGTCATGATGAAGAAGGAGACAGCGACGACGATGAGCAGGCCTGTGATGATGGGGCTCATAGGGTCTCGGTACGCGTGGCAGCCGGAGCGGCGGGTGTCCTGCTTGCCGCATCGCGGCAAGCACGGGAGTTCAAACCTAACAAGGTTGATTCGCGAATCAAGCGCGGAGGTGCCTCGGGTGAACGAAGCCCGTTCTGGGCGTGTGCCTGCCCCTGGGGCAACCGTTGGCTACCCGGCACGGAGCGGCCCAGGCCTCGTGCTAAGCAGGGCGGCGCCATGCGCTCCTGGGTTTCCTCGTTCGCGTTCATCCTCCTGGCGGGCTGCGGCTCGGTGAAGGGGTGTGGAAGCTCCGCTCCCGCGCCGGCTCCCGCGCCGGCTCCTAAGGCTGAGGCCCCGCGCCCCGCCGCTCCCGAGCCTCCCGAGGCCCGCTTCGCCAGGAAGTACCTCGTCATCGTCCACTCCTCTCCTACTCCCGGTGAGGGTCAGGAACTCGTGGAGAAGATCCGAACCGCTGGGCTCGCCGCGGAGGTGCAGCGGCTGTCCTCCACGCCGTTCTCCTCCCTGCGCCCCTGTCTCGAGGTGGTCATCGCCGGAGCCTTCGCGGACAAGGACTCGGCGCTGGCCCTCGCCCGGAAGCTGGATGGCGCGGGTGTGAAGAACTACCTGAAGAACTCGGGGGCGCTCGCGGAGGACCGGGAGCAGCGCGAGGCGGATTGCCGCGAGCAGGCCCAGCTCCAGGCCGCGGCAGCGGCGCGACCGGACACGGCCGCGGATCCCCGCTTCGTGGACTTGCGCGGCCCTCGGACCTTCGTGCTCCTCTCCAGCGAGCCCCAGGACACTCCCGGCGCGGCGCTGCGCCCGCAGGGCGGCGACCGAGGCTTCTGGATGGCCTCGCTCCCCAAGGACCCTACGGGCACCTTCAAAGCCGGGGACGCCTTCAACGTCTACGACAAGCAAGGGCTGGTGAAGTCCGGCTGCCGCGTGAAGGGGTTTGCTTCGCTCAACCGGGGCATTCCTCACTTCGGGTACTTCCAGCAGGCCGAGGAGCCGGATGCACCCGGCTGTGGCAACGCCTGGCCCGTGGCTGAGCTGGACTGTTCGCTCGTGGGCACGCGCGCCATGAACATGGAGTCGCCCGTCTTCGTCCTCCCGGCGAGCCGGCCCGCCCCGAAGTACTTCCCGCTGCAGAGCGAGCTGCCCGCGCCGCTGAAGGCCTCAGAGGAAGCGGCCCTCAAGTCCCTGCCCGACTACACCCAGGCCCGCGAGCAGGGAGAGACCCATGCGAAGGCGCAGGGCGAGCCCCTGCGGGAGTCCTGGGTGCAGACCTCGGCCACCGTGGGCCCCCGCCGGTTCGTGGTGTCCATTGCCCGGTTCCTCACGGGCGAGGGGCACACCGAATGTGGAGGGCCGGACTATGGGGCCTCGGTCTCCCGCGTGCGGGCCGTGAGCGAGGAAGGCCAGGGGGCGTTCTTGGCCAACGTCAACGGCGAGAGCGTCGTCTCGGTGATGGACCTGGAGGGAGATGGGACCGTGGAGCTGCTCACGCGGGCTCCATCGGACTCCCAGCGGATGGCCCTCGTGCGCGAGGACGGCACGCCGATGGCCACGAGCTTCCTGCCCAACTGCGACTGCGGCTGCTGAAGCACCTCAGCATCCAGCATCGGACGGGAGCAGCCGAGCGGCCGTGCGCTGCCCGACGTGCCAGGGAGCCGAGCACCTCAACGGGTTTACACGTCCGAAGCACGTGCCCACCCTACCGGTAAATCGGTCAACGCGTTGGGGGGGCACCGCATGGGGCGGGTCCCCGTGGACCGAACCAGGGGGGCGTCCGCAGGGGGGCGAGTGGTCTCCACCGTCTACCCAGCATGCCGTCGCGGAGCGCCCGGAGGTGCAGCATGAGGCACGACGACACGACGTATCTCGACGACGATGGCATGGGCTTCGTTGTCCTCGGAGACGATGGCGAGAACGAGGGGGTTCAACCGGTGACCGTCACCGCAGGCGGCCGCCAGTGGACCTACAGTGAAGAGTCGTGGGGCGGTTGGGATCCCGAATAGTGTCGAGTGCCCCCGCGGCTTCCGGCAGCGCGGGGGCTCCCGATGTCGTTCAGGTAGGCCGGTGTTGCCGGGTCGCAGCTCCCCAGGGGGTTCCCCGGTTCGTCACCAGAGTTTGCAACCTCTCGGAATCCTTGGGTTGGGCACGAGCGTGAGACGCGCCGAGCACTCCTGCCGTCCTCGTTATTACTGAACGGGGCACAATAGGCTCCATCCGGTGAGGGAACTGCATGAAGCTGACGGCCTGGGCGGTGGAGCGCGACAACGAGCAGGGCAGAGAGGTCTCCGTCCTCGTCACCCTCGAAGCGGATGCAGATGCCCCGCGCGCCCCAGTGGCTGTCAACCTGTTGATTGATCGTTCGGCCTCCATGCGCGGCGCGCCCCTGGTTGCCGCCGTCGAGGCCGCGCAGGCCCTCGTCGCCCAGGCCGGGCCTCGGGACTACATCGGCCTGCTCGCCTTCGATGGCGTGCCCGAGCAGGTGCTCCCCGTGCGCGCCATGGAGCCCGCCGCCAAGACCGAGCTTGCCGAGAGCCTCTCCGCCCTCGAGACGGGCTCGGGGACCGCGCTCTACGAGGCCGTGGACCTGGGCGCCGCCGCGCTCCGCCGGGTGCTCGTTCCCGGCGCGCGGCCCAAGCTGCTCCTGCTCACCGATGGCGAGCCCTCCGTGGGCCGGGCCGCTGTCTCTGACTTCCGCCAGCTGGGCTCCAAGGTCGCCGAGTCCGGGCTCACGCTGCACGCGCTCGGCTTGGGCCGTCATTATATGCCGGAGATCCTCGAGGCCCTCACCGCCTCCTCGGGCACCGGCTTCTCCCACGCGGATGATGCCGAGGCCCTGCCCACCACCGTGGCCGGCATCGTCACCGAGCTGTTCGGTGAGGTGGCCTCGGATGCCCGCGTCCACATGCTGCCCTCGGGCTTCACCGAGCTGCGCTGCCGCCACCGCTACCCCGCCCGCGTCGAGGGCGATGCCATGAGCGTGGCGCTCGGCTCCGTGTCCCAGGCCTCGCTGCGCCGCGCGCTCTTCACCGGACGGCTCGCGTCCGCCGAGTGGAACCTGGGCGTCACCGCCTCCTTCATCGAGCGGGGCGATACGCGCCTGCCCTCCGTGCCGCTCACCCGTGTGCTCCCGGACAGCCCGCAGGGCCGGCTGGTCCGCGCGGTGAGCGTGGAGCTGGACCTGGTGGCCGCCGAGGGCGCCGCGTGGAAGGCGCTCTCCCGCCGGGATGTGGATGGGGCCGGGCGCTCGCTCAACGAGGCCGAGGCCGCGCTGCATGAGCTGGTGCGGCTCTCCGTGGAGGAGGTGCCCGCGCGCCGCCACCTGGAGCGGCTGGCGGACTTGCGGCTCGCCGTGGAGCGCCGCGTGGCCGAGCTCCCCGCCCTCATGGTGCGCCGCGCGAAGGCCGAGGGTGCGCGCACCTCGCTCAGCCAGGTGATCCGCATCCCCATCAATCCGAAGAAGAAGGTGGAGCACTGAAGCATGGCCTCGTCGCTGGCCACCGTGCGCGAGGCGCTGCGCGAGTTCGAGGCCAGCGGCGTCTTCTCCGAGCCGGCCTTCGCCGCCCTGCGCACGCTGCTGGCCGGCGCCGTCCCCGGAGAGCTGGTTGACGGTCTGCTCGGGCTCTTCTTCGAGCGCCACATCCTCCAGGCCACCCGCCGGCGTGAGCTGCTCGCGATGGATGACGAGGCGCTCGGACGGGCCCTGCGCCACCGCTTCCGTCAGGTGGTGGCGGATGGGCGCGATGGCCACGAGGTGGCGCATGCGCTGGGGGCCCACGTGCGTGACGTGCTCGCCCGGGGCTCGGGAGAGGTGCCCAAGTCCGCGCCCTGGCCCTCGCTGCTCACGCACGGCGAGCGCTTCAGCCGGGCGCTCGTCGAGGAGGCCCTCCGCGCCTACGCGGCCGAGCTGCTCCGGTGGCCCACCCCCGCCGAGGCCGTGCGCGAGCTGCTGCGCCGCTACTCCCCGGAGGTTCCCGAGCTTCGAAGCGAGGACAGCGGGCTGCATGATCCGCCCGAGGCGCTCCGCCGCCGCATGGATGCGCAGCGCCTGGCCCGCAAGCTCCTGGAGGTGCTCAAGCCCCAGGAGCGTGAGCTGCTGCGCCACCTCTTGCTGGACGAGGGCACTGTCGAGGATTGGGCGAGGGAGCAGGGCATGGCCCGCGCCACGGCCTACCGCGTGCTCGCCCGGCTGAAGACCGTGTGCGCCTCGGCACTCCAGGGGCGCTCGAACAGTACCCAGCTCAAGGCGCTCGAGGAGCTTTTCAGCAGCCGCGGGCGTTGATCCCCCGGCAGGGCTGAAACTTTTCGCCGCGTCGTGTCACCTGCCATGACAGGGAATGCCTGCCCGCCCGGCAGGTTGAGAGGAGCCGGACATTGGGAGTGGCGGTCCTCGGTCAGGCGGGTTAACGGGAGGCGCATGACGGGTATGCGGTCATCCAGGTGGGCAGTGCTGGTGTGTGTGCTGGTGGCATCCGCCGTGGCGTGGGCGGAGCCGCAGGCGGCCGCCAAGGGCACCGGTGCGAACGACGAGGGCAACCCGCGCCTGGAAGCGACGCTGCTGGTGGATGCCTCCCAGGTGAAGCCGGGCGACACGTTCCGCGTGGGCGTGCGCTTCCAGATGGATCCGGGCTGGTACACCTATTGGAAGAACCCGGGGGACGCGGGCCTGTCCACGGACGTGTCGTGGGATGCGCCCGGCGTCACCGTGGGCGAGCTGCGCTGGCCCTTCCCGTCGACGTTCCGCTCCCCGGACGGCTTCATCGTCAGCCATGGCTACAAGGGCGAGGTGCTCCTCTTCGCCGAGGCCCGCGCCTCAGAGCAGGCCTCGGGGAACTTGACGCTGTCGGCCGCGGTGGACGCGCTGGTGTGCGAGCACCGCTGCGTCCCGGCGGAGATCCTCCTCTCGCGCACGCTGCCGGTGGGCGCGGAGACGGTGCGAGATGCGGAGTCCACGGCTCTGTTCGATGCAGCCCAGGCCCAGGTGCCGCGCGCTCCCGAGGCCACGGGGCACACGGTGGCGCTCAAGCTCGATGCGCAGACGCTGAAGACCGGGCAGCCGTTCACGGGCACCGTCACGGTCTCGGCGAGTGATGGGAAGGTCCTCTCCGCCGTGGAGCCGGACTTCTTCATCCCCGAGCGCATCAAGGGCATCACCCGCATGGGCCTGACGCTGGAGTCTCCGGGCCGCTTCCAGTTGAAGGGAGATGCCGCGCCCAACGCGCCCAAGGAGGAGCCGCGCTTCAAGGGCGTGCTGCGGCTCGGAACGGCGCAGACGGGCTATCAGGCGCTGGAAGTGGATCTGCCGCTCGCGTCCGTGGAGGCCGTGGCGGTGGCTCCGAAGCCGGTGGCCAAGGTCGCCCCTTTCAATCCGTCCGCCGCGGCCGCGCAGATTCAGACGGTGATGCCCGCGGGCGAGGGCGGCGTGTCCCTGGGCCTGGCGCTGGTGTTCGCGTTCCTCGGAGGCGCCATCCTCAACCTCATGCCCTGCGTGTTCCCTGTGCTGGCGCTCAAGGCCTATGGCTTCACACGCATGGCGCAGGAGGACCGGAAGCACGTGGGCGTGCACGCACTCGGCTACACGGGCGGCATCATCGGGACGATGCTGCTGCTGGCCGGCGTGGTGCTCGCGGTGCGCGCGGGTGGGCACAGCGTGGGCTGGGGCTTCCAGTTCCAGGAGCCGCTCTTCGTTGCCGCCGTGTGCGCGGTGCTCGTGGCGTTCGCGCTCAACCTGTTCGGCGTGTTCAGCGTGGGCACGGACGGCACGGCGCTGTCCAGCAAGGTGGATGCGTCGAGCGGCGTGGCTCGCAGCGTGGGCGAGGGCGTGCTGGCGGTGGTGCTCGCGACGCCATGCTCGGCGCCGATGATGGGCACGGCGGTGGGCTTCGCCTTCGCGGCGGGCCCCTTCACGGTGCTGGCCATCTTCACCGCGCTCGGCTTGGGGCTGGCGCTGCCGTTCTGCGCGCTCGTCATGGTGCCGGGTCTGTCGAAGCGGCTGCCGAAGCCGGGCGTGTGGATGGAGCGCGCCAAGCAACTGCTGGGCTTCGCGCTGCTGGGCACCGCCGTGTGGCTCGTGTGGGTGGTGGGCGGGCTGGCCGGAGTGGACGGCATGGCGCGGCTGCTCGCGTTCCTCGTCGCCGTGGGCCTGGGCGCGTGGCTGTACGGGCTGGCGCAGGCCGCCGAGGGGACACGGAAGGTCGTTCGCGTTGCCGCCGCGGTGCTCGTGCTGGTGGCCACGGGAGGGTTCACCCTGCGCTTCGATGGGACGGCTCCCGCCGCGCGCGCCTCCACCGTGTCGGAGGCTCAGCCGTGGGATGAGGCCGCGGTGGCTGCCGCGCTCAAGGCCGGTCAGCCGGTGTTCATCGACTTCACCGCGGACTGGTGCCTCACCTGCAAGTTCAACGAGCGCACCGTGCTGACGCGCGAGGATGTGCGCGCGGCCTTCACTCAGCACCAGGTGGCGTTCTTCGTGGCGGATTGGACCCGCCGGGATGCGCGCATCTCCGCCAAGCTGGGCGAGCATGGCCGCGCTGGGGTGCCCATGTACCTCGTCATCAGCCCCTCGACGCCCGACAAGCCCGAGGTGCTTCCCGAGCTGCTCACCTCGGACCTCGTCATCCAGGCCGTGCAGCGGGCGGCCGGGCCCGTGGCGGATGCGACGTGAGCGCGGCTCGCGCATCCGAGCGGCAGCAATTTCCCTTGGGCGAGGGCACTGCTCTCGCCTCTACACCGCAGACCAGGAGATGACGTCATGAAGCGTGTTCTCACTGCCCTTGCACTCACCGCCACGCTGGGCGTGGCTGTTCCCGCCTTTGCCGCGGACGGCGCCGAGGTAGGCAAGCCCGCCCCCGCCTTCACCCTGAAGGACGAGACGGGCAAGGAGCACTCGTTGGCGCAGTACCAGGGGAAGATTGTGGTGCTCGAGTGGACCAACCCCGAGTGCCCCTTCGTCCAGCGTCACTACAAGGTCGACACCATGCAGAACACCCTGAAGGGCTTCGATGCCAAGAAGGTGGTGTGGCTGGCCGTGAACTCCACCGCGCACAACACGCCGGACAAGTCCGCGGCGTTCAAGAAGGAGGAGGCCTTCACCTATCCCGTGCTGCAGGACGCGGACGGCAAGGTGGGCCATGCCTACGGCGCGAAGACGACGCCGCACATGTACGTCATCGACGAGAAGGGCGTGCTCCAGTACGCCGGGGCGATTGACGATGATCCGCGCGGCAAGAACGTCACCCCCGTCAACCACGTGAAGACCGCCGTGGACGCGCTGATCAACGGCAAGCCGGTGCCGGCCGCCACCACCGAGCCGTATGGCTGCAGCGTGAAGTACAAGAGCTGAACAGGTTCGCACCGCGAGGTGTCCGAGGGCCTCCGTTTGTCACGGGGGCCCTCTTTGCAGCTGGGGGAGGAGGCGCGTATGTCCCAGGGAGAGTGGATTCTCCGCAAGGCGGGGCTCGGAGAACTCGAAGAGGTGCTGCGCCTGAGACTGGCGCTGATGCTGGAGCTGAGCGAGTTCGAGACCGACAGCGAGCAGGCGGCGTGGGTCAACGTGACGCGGCGGTACCTCGAGGACGCGCTGCCCGAGGGACGGTTCCACGTGTGGCTCGCGTACGTGGGGGATGGGGCGGTGGCGTGTGCCGGGCTCACCCTGTTCGAGCGGCCGCCCGCGCCCACGAACCTGACGGGCCTGGAGGCCTACATCCTCAACATCTACACAGAGCCCGAGTGGCGGCGGCGGGGCATCTCCCGGAGGCTGCTCTCGGAGTTGATGGAGTTCGCTCGGGGGCTCGGCGCCGGCCGGCTGTGGATGCACGCGTCGGAGGACGGCCGCCCGCTCTACGAGTCCGTGGGCTTTGCTCCCAACCCGAGCACCCTGGAATGGGAGCAGCCCGGCGGGGACTAGCGGGCCGAGCGCGCCATGGCGTTCTGGAGCGCGGAGCCGAGCTGATCCACCTCACGCTGGTGCGACTCGTAGATGGCGGGCAGGGTGGCGCAGGTGCCCATCACACTGGCTCCATCGGGGCTGACCATGGCGTGGCGGCAGCACTGCACGTCCGCGCGCACCGTGACGGTGTTGCCCGAGGATGCGGAGGGAGCCACGGCGCTGGTGAAGCGGCGCAGCAGCGAGCCCTCGGCGCCATCGGGCATGTAGCAGATGCCCTGGTTGTCCCAGCGCGTGTGGACGATGCCCAGCTCGGGGGAGACGATGGCGGGCTGGACGCCCTCGGTGGCCAGGGCCCGGACGAGCGTGTCGATGGGAGCCTCAGGCCCTTGAGGCGCGGTGAAGTTGTAGGGGCGCTGCTCGTATAGGCACCCTGCGGCGAGCGACAGGGAGAGGACGGCGCACAGACGAACGGCGAAGGCAGGCTTCATCACGGGTGAGGCTCCAGGAAGAGGGGGCCTCTTTCTAGTGCGGAGCCTCTCCCTCCCAAAGTCCCGACATTTCCGAACAGGTGAGCATGGGCCTCCTCTTGGGAGGACTACGCGGCCGCGTGCTCCTTGCGCCAGAAGATGTAGGCGGAGAGCTCGCGGCGGCGGCCCTTGCGCAGCACGTCCATCTTCACGTGCGGATCCACGGACAGGGCCATCAGGCGCTGCACGTCGTCCACGCTGCCCACGGGGTGCTCGTTGATGCCCAGCAGCAGATCCTCCGGCTGGAGGCCGGCCTCTTCAGCGGGAGTGCCCTCCTGCACCTTGAGGACGAGCACGCCGCGAGGCTGGCCCGCGTCCTTGGCCTCTCGGGGCTCGAGGAGCACCGCGCGGGCGGCCACGCCGAGGTAGCGGCGCTCCACCTTGCCGCGCTGGATGAGGAGGCTGGCGACCCAGGCCGCCGTGGTGGCGCTGACGGCGAACCCGATGCCCTGCGCGTACGGCAACACGAGCGTGTTGAGCCCCACCACCTGGCCTCGGGTGTTGAGCAGCGGCCCGCCCGAGTTGCCGGGGTTGATGGCGGCATCCGTCTGGAGCATGCCCTCCAGCACTGTGCCGTCGGGCAGCGTGATGCTGCGGTTGATGGCGCTCACCACGCCGAGGGACACGGACTGCTCCAGACGGAACGGGTTGCCGATGGCCACCACGAGCTGCCCCATGCGCACGTCCTTGGGATCGGCCAGGGGGAGGGTGGGGAAGTCAGAGCCCTCGGCGCGCAGCACGGCGAGGTCCGTGGGGGCGTCTCCGCCGACGAAGGTGGCCTTGCGCTCCTCGCCCGTGGAGAGGGTGATGGTCTGTTTGCGCGAGTTGCGCACGACGTGGCGGTTGGTGAGCACGTAGCCATCGGGGGTGAGGAAGAGACCGGTGCCGTGGCCACGACCGTGCTCCACACCCACGACGGCGGGGGAGGCGCGGGCGACGAGCCCTTCGAGATCATCCGAGAATTGCTGCAGCAGGTTCATGGGCTGTCCTTTCCGAGTGCTGCGCGCTGTCACGAGCGCTTCCCGACGGTGAGAGACACTTCACGCACCTCGCCGGCCCGCAGCACTTTGGCCTGGACGGCGGTGCCCACCTTCTCTTCGGCGAGGTAGCCGAGCAGATCCTCCACGCCCTCCAGGGTGCGGCCGCCGAGGTTCACCAGCACGTCACCCATCAGCAAGCCGGCGCGGTAGGCGGGGCCGTCGGGGTCCACGGAGAGGAAGATGAGGCCTGTTTCCGCACCCGCCTTGGCCCAGAGGTGCTGGGGGAGGCGTACGGGGTAGGCGCCCACGCCGAGGTAGCCCCGGCGGACACCGCCGTGCTCCTTGAGGGTGTTCACCACGCGGGTGAGGGTGGCGCCGGGGATGACGACGGCGGCGGTGCGGGAGAACGCGGCGGTGAGCAGGCCGAGGAAGCGGCCCTGGGCATCGAGCAACGGGCCACCGGAGAAGCCAGGGGGCAGGTCCGCGTCAGTCTCCAGGTAGCGGTCGACGCGGCCACCGGCGTGGGTGCGCCACTCATCGCCGAGAGCGCTGACAATTCCCAGGGTGGCACGGGTGGTGCGGCCGGGGTGGCCCACGGCGAGCACGAGGTGACCCACCTTCACGCCGTCCAGCGGAGCAGGGGTGAGCGGAGTGAGGCCCGAGGTTTCGGTCTTGAGGAGGGCGAGATCGGTGCTCGGGTCGCGGCCGACGATCTCGGCAGGAGTGGTGCGGCCATCGGGGAGGGTGAGCTGAATTTGCTCCTCGCGCTCGACGGCGTGGCTGGTGGTGAGGATGTGGCCTTCCGCGCTCCAGATGATGCCGGTGGCGCCATGGCGGCGGCGGGCCTCGACACGAACGATGGAGGGAGCAACGCGCTCGACAAGGGAGGCGATGGACTGGGAGAGGGAGAGCAGGTCGGACATGGCGTTTCCTTTCTGGGCCAGAAGGTAAAGGCCCCGGGAGCGCGCCACATCGGCGAGACGGTCAGGCTGGGCACCTACCCATTCAGGCAGGAGGCCTCCCCATCCAGGCAGTCCGCGCCCGGAATTCCTCTCCCAGCGGGGAGGGGATTCATGCTTTCGGGGAGTCGGGAATCTGCCTATTCCGGGCTACAACTTCAGCTCGAAGAACAGCGCACCCTCGATGGGGTTCCGGTAGTACGGGACGATGAGCTGGAAGCCCAGCTCCCGGTACATGCCGATGGCCGACGTCATCGACGGGAGCGTGTCTAGCCGCATTGCCGCATAACCCATCGCACGGGCCTCGGTGATCACCGCCCGCGCGAGCTGTGCCCCCAACCCGTGCCCCCGGTAGCGAGGCTGCACGTACAGCCGCTTCATCTCACAGACGTCCGGCTCCAGCGGGCGCAGGCCGACACACCCCGCAGCCTCTTCCCCGCTCATGGCCAGCAGCAGACGGCCCTCCGGCGGTGCGTACTCGCCTGGGAACTCGTGCAGCTCCGCCTCGATGTCCTGGAAGCTCAGGTCTAGCCCGAGCCCCTCCACGTACTCGAGAACCAGTGCCTTCACCTGCGCCACCTCGGAAGGCTGTGTGGCTGGGATGATCCGAATCACAGCGGCGTGATGGGCAGATACACCGTGAAGGTGCTGCCCTTGCCAGGCTCGCTCCGCACCTCGATGCGGCCTCCCTGCCGCGTGACGATGTCACGGCTGATGGACAGCCCCAGCCCCGTTCCCTGTCCCCGCGGCTTGGTGGTGAAGAACGGTGTGAACAGCTTGGAGAGCGTCTCCGCCGTCATCCCCTTGCCCGTGTCGGAGACCTCCACCACCACCTCCTGGTCCTTCTGCCGCGTGCGGATGCGAATTTCCCCCCGCGTCTCGATGGCCTGAGCCGCGTTCAGGAGCAGGTTGGTGAACACCTGGACGATCTGCGTGGGCGAACACGTGATGAGGGGCAACGCCTCGAAGTCCCGCTTCACCTCGCACTTGTACTTGAGCTCGTTGCCCACCATCCGCAGCGTGGACTCCAGCTCCTCGTTCAGATCCACCGTCTGGACCTGGCCATCGTCCTCGCGGGCGAACACCCGCAGGCTCTGGGCAATCTCCTTGATGCGCTGGGTGCCCGTCAGCGACTCCTGCAGCAACTCCGGCATGGCCGCGATCAGCTCGTCCACGTCCCCCTGCTCCCACAGTTGGCGCATGCGCGCGAGCTGCTCCCCCGTCACCGTGCGCGGCGCAGTCCCCGGCACCGCCAGCCACTCGCTCAACATCCGCAGCAGCGGGCCCACGGCCACCACGTATTCATCGAGCGCCCGCAGGGTGCTCGTCACATAGCTCACCGGGTTGTTGATCTCGTGCGCGAGCCCCGCTGCCATCTGCCCCAGCGAGGCCAGCTTCTCGGCCTGGATGAGCTGGGCCTGCCGCTGCTCCACCAGCCGCCGCTCGGTCACGTTGCGGATGATGCTCACCACCTCGTCCGGGCCGCTGCGGACCATGCGCGCCTCGTAGCTCTGGCGCCCGTGCGGCAGGTCCATCTCATAGTCGTAGACGGCCAACAGGCCCTCCCGGAGCACCTTCTCGATGTTCGTGAACGTCGTGTCGATCAGGTGCTGAGGCATCGCCAGGTCCCGGATGTTCCGGCCCACGAAGTCCTCGGGCCGCAGAAAGGTCTCCTCGGTGGTGCTGCAGCTGAAGTCCAGGAACGTGCCGTCCACGTGCTGCCGGAAGATGAGGTCCGGGACCGCCTGGAGCAGGGCGCTCAAGCGCTCCTCGCTCCGCTTCAGGGCCGTGAGGTCCGTGTCGGTGCCCACCAGGCGGATCGGCTGCCCCTGCGCGTCCCTCGCCGCCACCCGCGCCCGGCTGCGCAGCCAGCCCCACTCGCCATCCTTGCCTCGCGCGCGGTACTCGAACTCGGCATAGGGTGTGGAGCCCGTCGCGTGCTCCTGGAAGCTGCGCTCGATGCGAGGCAAGTCTTCAGGGTGGCAGAGCGCCTGCCACGCTGGGATGGTGCGGGGCGCCTCGTCCTCGGTGTACCCGAGGCTCTCCCGCCAGCGGCGGCTCACCCGCAGTGTCCCCGTGGGGCCGTCCAGGGACCACACCTCCTCTTGCACGCTCGCCAGCGTCTGTCGCAGTTGCTCCAGCTCTCCCCACTCGTTGAGGGGCAGAGGAGGATGCTCCTCATGCCAGCTGTGCAAGAGGCTGGTGCCCACGTCCAGCAGCAATTGGAAGGACTCCGGAGTCTTGGAGGGGACATCCCCCAGGCTCTGGCTGAAGCCCACGAAGCCCCTCATCTGCTCGCATTCGAGAGGCAGCACCCGAACGAAGCGCGGCAATGGCTCCCCAGGGCCCTCGGCGGACACGGGCTGACGCGTCGAGAGCACCAGGTGCACCAGGGACTGGAGGCTCCGGAGCTCGGGAGCTTCGGCCAGCCGCAGCAAGGCCACCTCCCAGATGACTTTCACCAAGTCGGGGGGCGTGGAGGCCACGAGCTGGAGCCGCCTCGTTGCACCGGGCCCCGGAAGCTCCACGCCGAGAACGCCGTGCTCACCGCCCACCTCCGCCAGCAGCAGTGTGAGCCATCGCTCGAGCGAGGACTGGATGGCCCCTCCGTGGAGGACGTCGGCCTGGAGTTCCCAAAGCGCGTGGAGCAGGGGATCGCCAGAAGAGGAGGAGGGCACGGGCTTTTCGGATCGCGCGGGTGACACTCCCGGGAGTTATAGCGTCACCAAACCCAGGCGCGCCGCTCTGACGACGGCTTCAGTCCGCCGCTGGACGCCCAGCTTGGCGAGTACCGCGTTGACGTGGAACTTCGCGGTGTGTTCGCTGATGGCGAGCCGGTCGGCAATGGCCTTGTTGGAGAGGCCCTCGGCCAGCAGCGCGAGGACTTCGCGTTCCCGAGGCGTCAGGGCCTCAGGCGGGGTGGGAGGGGCGGAGGCCCGCGGGGCCACGCGCACGGGGGAGAGCGTGGGCTCGAAGACGGCGAGCCCCTGGGCCACGGCCCGAAGCGCGGCCACCAATGCGCCAGGAGCGGCGTCCCGGAAGAGCACGCCCCGAGCCCCCGCGCCCAGGGCCAGCTCCGCGGCCGCCTCCTCCGGCACGAGCGCGAGCACGGGCGCGCCCAGGTCCGGGGCCTCCAGGCGTCCCTCGGCACCGGTGAGGCGCAGACCCACGTCCCACAGCACCACGTCCGGAGGCTCGGTGCGGGCGGACTCCAGCTCCGCGAGCGTCCCGGCCGCGGCCAGGGTGAGGCCCTCGCCGCCCTGGTCGGAGAGCGCCCGGGAGAGGGCCCCGCGAGCGAGCGGATCCTCGGCCACGAGGGCGAGGCGGAGCGGCGTGTCGAGTGAGTCCAGCACGAGTCCCCATGATTAACCGGGAGGGACCGCCTTCGCCGGGTCACGTGTGCGCCAGCGCACATTCCACCCATTCACCTCCGGCATGGGCAGGGGGACAGGAAGGCGGGTACCCTCACCGCCGGCCTCTCCCGAGCGAGAGGGGAGGAGACACGGATGCAACGCTGGATTGCGGTGGGGCTCTGGCTGGTGAGCACGAGCGCAGGGGCCCAGGCTGCCGGTGCGTACGCGAAGCGGGGGGACGAGGTGGTGGCCCAGGTGCGCGAGCGCTTCTACGACGCGAAGAAGGGGGTGGAGTGGGCCCGGAGCCACCAGGGCTACGGTGCGGCGGCGAAGTCGGAGGAGGACTTCGAGCGGCTCACGAACGAGGCGCTGGCGGACTTGAAGGCCTCGCACACGGCGTACTACCCGCGCGAGAGCCAGGGGTTCGTGGCGCTCTCGTCCATCTTCCGGCCGTTCCTGAAGTTGAAGGAGGTGGAGTACGTGAGCATGGGCGTGGACGTGGTGGAGCGCCCCGAGGGCTTCTTCGTGCGCCACGTCTTCCCGGGCGGGCCGGCGGACACGGCGGGCCTGAAGCGGGGAGACCGCATCGTGAGCGTGGAGGGCAAGCCCTTCCACCCGGTGCGCTCGTTGAAGGACCGGACCGGCAAGCCCACGCAGGTGACGGTGGAGCGGGCGAAGGGCGCACGGCCGCTCACGGTGACGGTGACGCCGCGCCGCGTGGACCCGAAGGCCGAGTGGCTCGAGGTGCAGGAGAAGAGCTCGCGCATCCTCGAGCGCGGCGGCAAGCGCGTGGCCTACCAGTACGTCTACTCGTGCGCGGGCTCGGAGCACCAGGAGGCGCTGGCCGAGTACATCCTCGGCAAGGGGCAGGAGGCGGACGCGCTCGTGGTGGACCTGCGGGATGGGTGGGGCGGGTGCAACGTGGACTTCCTCAACCTCTTCAACACGCGGTTGCCGGTGCTCACGTCCGTGGCGCGGGACGGCAAGCAGGTGGTGTCGGTGGGCTCCTGGGTGAAGCCCGTGGTGCTGCTGGTGAACGGCGGCTCGCGCAGCGGCAAGGAGCTGGTGGCGTTCGCCATGAAGCAGCGCGAGATGGCCAAGCTGGTGGGCGAGCGGACCGCGGGCGCGGCTTTGGCGGGCACGCCCCTGCGCCTGTCCAACGGGGACCTGTTCTATCTGGCGGTGATGGACGTGACCATCGATGGAACGCGGCTGGAGGGCGTCGGAGTCACTCCGGACGTCGAGGTGCCCGAGGCGCTGCCGTACGCGGCGGGGAAGGATCCCCAGCTGGAGAAGGCGCTCGAGGTGGCCGCGGCCGCCAAGCCCCCGCCCGGACCGGCCGAGGGCCTGAAGTAGGCCCTACGCCAGCTCCACGCCGTGGCCTGCGGTGACATCCCCGATGCTCACCCGGGACTCCTGCTGGTGGTACCCGCCGCGGAACGGGTGCTTGGCGATGAAGAGGGGCGTATCGAGGTCCGCGTAGTGGAAGCCGCCGAGGCCCGCCGCGAGGTGGGCTGACAGGCTCATGGCCAGCGTGCTCTCCACCATGCCGCCGATCATCAGCGCCATGCCCGAGGCACGGGCCAGGTGCCACATCATGAGAGACTCCACGACGCCGCACTTCATGGTCTTGATGTTGATGCCGCTGGCGGCGCGCTCGCGGATGAGCCGCAGTACGTCCTGGGCGGAGCGGGCGGACTCGTCGGCGCAGATGGGCATGCGGGAGCTGCGGGTGAGCTCGGCCATGCCGGTGATGTCATCGGCGGAGACGGGCTGCTCGAACAGCGCGAGCGGCACATTGGCCCGCTCCAGGCCGGCGAGGAAGGCGCGGGCCTGAGGCACGGTGTAGCCGCCGTTGGCATCGGCGAACAGCCGCGCTTGGGGCGCCACCTCATAGATGGCGATGAGCCGCTCCACGTCCTGCTCGGGGGGGAGGGCGCCGACCTTCACCTTCAGGGTGGTGATGCCCCGGGCGATGATGGCGCGGGCGGAGGAGATGGCGTGCGCGCGGTCCCCGGCCGTCACCGTCATGTCGATGTCCAGCTCCGTACCGGAGCCACCGAAGAAGACCCACAGCGGGACGCGGTGGTGCCGCGTCAACGCATCCAGGAGGGCAGTCTCCAATCCGCAGCGGGCCGAGGGCTCATGGGGCAGCGCCTCGGTGAGGGACACAGACAGCGGGCGCCAGGCGCGGACGTCCTGACCGATGAGCCGCTCGCGCATGGACTGGATGGCAGCGAGCGTCCGGGCCTGGGTCTCTCCACTGACGGCAGTGAAGGGCGCGGCCTCGCCCAGGCCGGTGGTGCCATCGGCCAGCGTGAGGCGCACGAGCACGTTGTGCGCCACGTGCTGCGCCCCGGTAGCGATGGCGAAGGGCTCGGTGAGGGGAAGATCCAACGGCTCAGCGGTCAGCGCGGTGATGGCAGTGGGGAGCATGAGGGCAGAGGTGAAAGACGGATGCACCCTAGCCCCCTCGCCGAGCGAACTGAAAGGCGGAAACCGGCCCGCATTGCGGGGGCTCGTGGACGGCACGCCGCGTGCTTCCTTCTGAAGTGGCTGCATTCCACAGCCCATCTCCCCTCTGAGAGGCCGCCACCATGAATGACTCTTTGCCACCCTCACCCTCGCAGAATGCAACGCCCGCCCCGGTGCGCGCCCGAAACCTCGCCCTCGTTGCTTTGGGAGTATTGACGGTGGGAGGGCTGGTGGCCGGAGCCGTGTGGTGGAGTCAGCCCGGCTCCAGCCCTGCTGCACTTTCCCCTCCAGTCATGGCCCCGCCCCCCGTGGCTGCGGTGCCGCAGGCTCCGGTGGCGCCGATCCACACCCGTCCTCCTCTGGAGCTGCTCGAGTCCTTGTCCTCGGATCCCGAATACGCGCGGTGGCTGCAAGCGAGCGGGCTCGTCGACCGCATCGCCGCCGCGGTGGCCGCTGTCTCCGAGGGCCACAGCCCTCGCGAGCCGCTCTCCTTCCTGGCGCCGCAGGGCAGCTTCAAGGTGGAGGAGCGCAAGACAGGGACCTTCATCTCCGCCGCGAGCTACGCGCGCTACGACACCGTGGCCCGCGTGGTGAGCTCGCTGGATGTGGAGGCGACGGGCCGAGCCTATTCAGCCCTGCGTCCGGCGCTCTCCGCGGCCTACGCGATCCTGGCGCCCCCAGGAGCACGCTTTGATCAGGCGCTCCAGCGCTCCATTCAGACCCTGCTCGAGGTGCCCGTGGTGCGCGGTGACACGGAGGTGGTGCCACGCGGCGCGGTGTGGGCCTACAAGGACACGTCGCTTGAGGCGCTCACTCCGGCCCAGAAGCATCTGCTGCGCATGGGGCCCAAGAACGTCGCGCGAGTGCAGGAGAAGCTGCGAGCGCTGTCCGATGCGCTCGACCTGAAGCTGGCCCGGCGTTGAGCGGTTAGTGCCGCCGCCGCTCCAGCTCGCGCTGGAGCGACTCCTCCAGGCTGCGCAGGACCTCTTCGGCATCGATGGACTCCTCGTGGGAGTCCCAGTCCAGCAGCGGATCGGCAATCGCCATGCGCTGGGTGAGCGAGCGCAGCCGCGTCAGCGCCCGCTCCATCGTCACGAGCAGGGCGGCGTTCTCCGGCGCGCGCTGCTGCAGCAGGCTCACGCCCACCCCCAGGGACTGGAGCGGCGTGTTGGCTGCATCCCGCATCGCCAGGAACAGCCGCGCCACCCGCTCCAGGGACTCGGCCTCGGCGCGCGCCCGCTGCAGCCGTTGCTCGATGCGCTGTGTCCGCACCCGGAACACCAGCAGCCCGCACGCCGTGCCGCCCCACACCAGGGTGATCCACGGCTCCCACGGCATGTCCAGCCGCTCGGCCAGCGCCAGGCCGTACCAGAGCAGCACCCCCTCCAGCGCGAACGCCCCAATCAGGCCAATGCCCAGCATCAGCCCCGTGGGTGCCAGCAGGCCAATGCCCAGCATCAGCAGCCGGTGGCCCGTCAGCGGCATCCACGGGTGCCCCAGCGCCGCCATGGCCACCTCCGCCACGGCGAAGATGAGGAGGTACGGCAGCGCCACCGCGGTGAACACCCCGGCGCCCAGCTCCGGGGAGGCCGTCCCACGCCGGGCCACCAGCAGCGCCAGCAGCCCCGCCGCTTCCAGCGCGTGCAGGGCCCGGAGCACCGGCAGCGTCAGGTCGTCCGGGTGCACCCGCAAGTCGATGAAGAGGTAGGCCACCTCGCCCAGCAGCGTCATCGCGGTGGCGAACAACGCGCCCCACCACGCTCGGGCGCGCTGTTCATCCGTCACCTGGAGCCGGGCCGGGCTAGGTGCCACGCGAGCCATCGCCCTTCCCCACCAGTGCCATGAGTACCTTCGCGTCGATGGGCTTGGACAGCACCTGCGCCTGGGTCAGCGCGTGCGCCTGGCGCACCAAGGGATGGGAGCGGGCATGGCCCGTCAGGAAGACGATACGCCCCCCAAAGCCGTTCTCCCGCAGCCAATGATAGGCGTCCAAGCCGCTGGCAGCCTGTGCGCCCAGGTTCACATCCAGCAGGGCCAGCTCGCACCCCAGCACCTGCTCCTTCTGGCGGACCATGGCCTCCACGGACCCGGCGCTCACGCACGCCGCCGCGCCCGAGGCGACCAGCAGCTCGCACAGCAGCGTCCTCAGGTCGTTGTCGTCCTCGAGCACCAACACCCGTTCCACGTCCACCCCCCGTCGAGAGCCCGCGAGGACAGGCTCGATCTCCACCACGCCACGCCGCAAGCCACGGCGCTTCCTCACCGCTGCCTATCGTACAGGCCCCATCCCCGGGCGGCCCCTCTCTTTCCCAAGGGCGTGCCTACATTGTGCTACATGGTCCGAGCCTGGGAGGCGACACTCCGGGAAGTTTTCGCGGCTGATCGCGAGCAACTTCCCGCGGACTGGTGCGACAATGGATTCGAGGATCACCCGCCCATGCCTTCAGAGATGGGCCGAACCAGATTGAGGAGTAGTGTCATGCGCGTCAACGGCTCAGGAGGGCCTTTAAGAAGTCCCCAGCAGGCAGAAACAGCAACAACCAAGCCTGCAACCGCCAAGGAAGCACCGGCCACCACGGCCCGGAGCTCCGAGGCACCGACGCGGCAGACCTCAGTCTCGGGTGATGGATTCGAAGCCTCGCGCGCGGGTGGCGCTGGCCGGGCCGCAGGCCCTGCGGCCGGACGCTCGCTGCCCACCGAGGTGCGCACGCCCAGCGCCGACTACTTCCGGCAGCGCGCGGACGACTTCGCGCGGCGCAACCCGGACGCGGTGGCGCCGGAGCTGTACCAGGGCCAGGGCCAGCGCTCGCTGGAGAAGCTCAGCAGCCTGGGCGCCAAGGATTTGCAGCCCGCGGGGCTGGCGTGGCGTGACCGCGCGGTGAAGGGGCTGCAGGACGCCGTGGAGCAGAAGCGCGCTGCGGACCCGGCGGGCTTCGCTCAGCTGGAGCGCGACCCCGAGGCCTTCAAGAAGTTCACCTCCGAGGCGCTCTCGCAGGCGTGCGTGCAAGCGGGCGTGCTGAACCTCTCCGCGCAGGATCAGGTGAAGCTGGCCGCCACGCCGGAGCTGAGGGACTTGCTCGGCAAGGAAGGCGTGAAGCAGATCGCCGCGAAGATCGGCAAGCTGAACCCGGACGACGTGGCGCGCCTGGGCGGCAAGACGGCGGAGACGCTGGGCCGCGCGGGCGAGGAGCTGCGCAAGACGCTCAAGCTGCCGAAGCTGGACCTGCCGCGGCTGCCGGTGCCGAGCCTGCGCGCCTCCTGAGCGTGAGCGCGGCCGGGGAGCCCCGGCCGCCTCGCCTCCCCTGAAGCCTACAGCTTCACTTCTTCCCGCTCCGGGTGGGTGATGTAGCCGGTGCCCGCCTGGACGAGCTTGGCCATCAGCTTGTCCGCGCCGTTGGAGCGGCTGAAGGCCATCTCGTTCTTGGTGACGCCCACCAGCGTGAGCAGCTGCACCTTGCCCGAGGGCAGGGTGAACTCAGCGGCACGCGACGGATCCTTCACGAAGACGAAGCCGTTGAGCTTCGACTCTCCGCCGGTGAGCGAGCCCTCCACCGGATAGCGGTGGCCCATCGCGAAGGCGCGCAGGCACACGAGGTTGTAGGCCATCATGTCCAGCAGCCGGAGCACCGGCCACTGCGCCTCCTCGGGCGTGTGGATGACCATCTCGTAGCCAATGCCGCTCGGGGCGTCCGGGGCCACCTCGGCGCCCGGGGCCACGGTGAACGGGTTGGACAGGCCGCTCGTCACGTAGGACCAGTACGGGAACTTCTCGCTGGGCGGAGCCACTCGCACGCCCATGGGGTCCCAGTTCGGATCCAGCTCCTGGACCTGGGCCAGGTCGGTCTCGAGCCACGCTTGCAGAGCACCTGTCTGCTCCAAGGTGTAGACGTCATCGCTGATGGCCCCGAAGAGCTTCGGGTACTCCACCTCGTCGCGATCGGCCCAGCAGTCCTCATACCATTGGACGAAGTCCTCTTCCGTCTCGGGCGCTTTCATATGAGGCGGACTCTAAAGGGCCTGACCGGTTTCACAACTTCGTAAATTCACCAAACGTCTCCTGGACGGGCCGGGGAGCGGCTAGCCAGCCAGGGGCCAGGGCTTGAGGCCCGCCAGCTTCTCTGCCTCGGCCACGGCGGGAGCCAGGTGGGCCTTCTCCCGGCGCAGGAAGTCGCGGATGGCGCGGTTCAGGTTCGGGTCGAAGATGAGGTGCGCGCTGTGCACGGCTGTGGGCTCGAAGCCGCGCGAAATCTTGTGCTCGCCACCCGCGCCGGGCTCGAACACCTGGCGGCCCGCCCGGATGCACTCATCCACCGAGTGGTACAGGCACACGTGGAAGTGGAGGAAGGGGTGCTCCTCGAAGCAGCCCCAGTAGCGCCCATAGAGCCGCTCGGGCGTGGCTACATTGAAGGCGCCGGCAATCACCTTCTTGCCGTGCGAGGCCTCCACCATCTGCATGGCCTCGGGCATGGTGCGGAACACGCGGGCGAAGAAGTCCGGGGTGAGCTGCACCTGGCCCCAGGCGAACTGCTCGCACGTGGCCGCGTAGAAGGCGTGGGCCCGCCGCGCGTGCTCTGCGGTGAGCTCCTCGCCTTGAAGGGTGCGCAGGGTGATGCCCTGCTCCTCGGCGGCGCCGCGCTCCCTGCGCAGCTGGTGCCGGCGCTTGGAGCTGAAGCGCGCCAGGTAGTCGTCGTACGTGCGGTAGCCCGGGTTCTTCCAGTGGAACTGCAGCGTCATCCGCCGCGCCATGCCGGACTGCTCCAGGAAGTCCGCCTCGTCCTCGGTGGGATAGAGCACATGGATGGAGGAGCAGTTCTCCTCGCGGGCGCTCTCGATGGCGGCCTCCACGAGCGCGTGGCGCGCCTCGCGGACGTTCTCGCCCGGGGCCACCAGGAAGCGCGGGGCGGTGGCGGGGGAGAGCGGCGCGCCGATGACGAGCTTCGGGTAGTACTCGACGCCCATGCGCGCGGCGGCCTGCGCCCAGGAGAAGTCGTAAATGTACTCTCCCATGCTGTGGTACTTCCGGTAGGCGGGCGAGGCGGCCACGAGCGTCTTGCCTCGCCAGAGCGTCAGGTGGTGAGGCGCCCAGCCGGTCTCCATGCGGGCGCTGCCGCTCTCCTCCATGGCCGTCAGCCAGTCATGCTTCACGAAGGGGGGCGCGGTAGGGCCCGCCAGGGTGTCCCACTGCGCGGCGGGAAGGTCCGTGATGGAGTCGAGCACCTTGACGCGAAGGGAGGGAGCAGTCACGGGCACAGTTCTAACGCGGTCCTCCGCCGTGCGCCGGGCCTCCAGCAGCCGAGGGGCCGGGCGCTGCTAGCTCCAGGACAGCTCGTACTCGCAGTCCAGCTGCCCGAGAGGCTTGGCGCGCACCTGCGCGTCCTTGGCGTGGACGGACTCCAGCAGCGCCTTGAGCACGCCCTCGTTGTAGAGCGGCAGCATGAAGTCGCGCTTCATCACCACGCGGGCGGCGTGGTCCCCCTGCATGGAGACGATGCGCTCGCCGTAGCTCACCGCGGAGCGGTACCCCGAGGCGAGGTTGCCGACCAGCCGCTTGGGGGAATCCCCTGACAGCAGCAGCAGCGTGCGGCCCGCCATGGAGCTGAGGAAGTCATGGGTGGCCTGGCCGCCCAGCCGCTGCTGGGTGAGCTCCGAGCCCCCGAGCTTGGGGCTGAGCACCCGGGTGGCGGCGAGCGCCAGCCGCAGGAAGTCGGCCACCGGGTAGCTGGCGAAGTCGGTGAAGCGCTTCTCGAAGCGCTTGTCGTTCAGTTGGGAGTGGCACTGCTTCAGGGCCGCATCCCCTCCCAGGGACACGACGGCGGACAGCACGCCGTTGAAGAACAAGCCGCGCGCTGTGTCCTCCGGGGTCGTCATTTGGATGCGCCGCTCGTAATCCGCCTCCACGCCTCCCGGAGGTGTTGGGATCACATTCGTGGAGGGCATGGCGGGAGAGGGCTCCTGTGACGAGGGATGCATTATTCCACGGAGAACGCGCCCAGGCGCAACTCCGTTGGGCGCGCGAGGAGGCGAATGCTTCGGGAACTGCCCTGGAGGGTAGTTGCGCCGGCGCTCCCGCTCGGAAACCCACCACGGTGTGACGCAGGCCGCACGGATCCTCATCCGTGGTGTTCTTGAGACGTGAATCAGGATTCATGAACATCCATGCCTGGTTGGGATTCGCGGGAAACCTCGAAAATGCGGAGGAGGCGCCATGTTGGAGACTCAGGCTTGGGTTCTTCATCGGGGGGAGCGGCAGCGCGGAGGGCCGCCCGTTCCGGCGGAGCTGGTCCACGAGTCCTTCGCCATTCCAGAGCTGGGCCCGGAGGAGGTGCTGGCAGCGCCCATCTATGGCTGTTGGGAGGGCAACATGGGGCACGCCCTCCAGCGCGTGCCCGTGGACATCTGCCGGCTGCGTCGCGAGGACAAAGTGGTCATCGGCAACGCGGGCGTGGTGCAGGTGCTGGAGACGGGCAGCGCCGTCACCCGTGTGCGGCCCGGAGACAGGTGCCTGGTGTTCTGCAACGCCGAGGCGGACGCGCACGGCTACACGGTCAAGGTGCTCGCGTATGACGCCAGCCGCACCATGGGCTTGCTGGCCCGGCGGACGCGGCTGCCCCAGCACGTGCTCATCCCTCTTCCGCCCCACAGCCGCCACTCGCTGAAGCAGTGGGCGGCGTTCTCGCTGCGGTACATCACCGCGTGGTCCAACTGGAGGCTCGCCTATGGCTGTTTCCGCCTCCAGGTCAGCGAGGCGGATTGTCCAAACCCCTTCGTGGTGGGCTGGGGCGGAGGCGTCTCCTATGCGCAGCTCCAGCTGGCCAAGTACGCCGGGTGCCGGGTGGCCATGGTCGCCTCGCTGGAGGAGCGGCTGAAGCACCTGGAGTCCGTGGGAATCATCCCCATCGATCGGCGGGAGTTTCCGGACCTCATGCTGGACACGGCCCGCTTCGAGGCGGACGCCGCGTACCGGCAGCGCTACACGCAGTCGGAGAAGCAGTTCCTCACGCGAGTCCGTGAGGCCGGGCGGAGCCAGGATGTCTCCATCTTCCTGGACCACATCGGCGCGCCGCTGTTGCAGGCCTCGCTCAAGGCGCTGGGGCGGCAGGGAGTGATTACCTCGGCCGGGTGGAAGCTGGGGGCGGAGCTCATCAACGTCTCGCGCTCCACCGAGTGCACGCTGCGCCACCAGCACATCAACACCCACTACGCGCGCTACGCGGATGCCGTCGCGGCGGTGGGCTTTGCCGAGGAGGCCGGGTGGATGCCCCCCATCCTTGGAGAGCGCGTCTACGCCTGGGAGGAGGTGCCCCAACTGGCGCGGGACTTCGAGCAGGGCCGCGTCGCCTCCTACTTCCCCCTCTTCCAGGTCAACCCCGAGCCGTGAGCCCGCAGGGCCCTGAGGACCTATGACGGACAGCGCGACCGCTTCGCTGAGCACCGCTCGGCAGAAGTTCAAACATCAGTCCCAGGCCTTCGGCTTCACGCGGGTGCTCCTCGTGGACTTCATCACGATGAGCTTCTCGCTGACACCTGGGCTGGCGGCGTGGGCCGCCTTCGTGAGCTACCTGCGGTGGAGCTGGGATCGGCTCGGCTTCGTGCTGTGGGCCATGTTGGCGCCCGCGGTGCTGGCCGGAGCGTTCCTGGCGGCGTGCTGGATCATCCGCCTGTGCATCCCTCGCATGCGGCCGGGCACGTACAAGATGGAGATGTCCCGGGACTACCTCGCCTGGTACATGACGCTGTGCTTGGGGCATGCCGTGCGCATTGCCGGGCTCCAGCCGTTCTTCTTCACCTTCTACCTGACCAAGTACCTCTACTGGCGGGCCATGGGCGCGCGCATCGCCTACGGGGTGAACTCGTCCATCTTCGCGCTGCTGGCGGACTACCCGCTGCTGCGCATCGGTAAGGGCTGCACGATGGGCGCCAACGTCTTCGTCCTCGGACACATGTTCCTCGGGGACAAGGTGATGCTGGGGACCGTGGACATTGGCGACAACGTCTTCCTGGGCACCGGCACCCTGGTCGGTCCCCGGACGACGATCGGCTCGCGGAGCTGGATTGGCATGCACAACCGGCTCATGAAGGACACCCTGCCCGAGGACTCGCGGCTCGAGAACTTCGAGTGGGAGCACTTCAACCCGGCTCGGAAGCAGGAGGCCCCGCCCCCCGAGCCCCGTCCCGAGCCTCGTCCCGAGGAGCGTGCGCCGTGATCGTTCTCGAGCCACGCCTGGGCGTGAAGGTGCTGGGGCATGGACGCTCCTGGCCCGGAGAGCGGCCCGTGTCCAACGCCGAGCTGCTCGCTTTGGATCCCGAGCAGCAGGGGCGGTCCCCCGAGGCGCTGGAGGCCCTCGGCCGGAAGCTGGCGTCGCGGCTGGGCTTCAGCCAGCGGTACCTCGCGCGGATGCCTCGCTTTGATGGAGCGGCCCCTCCGCCGAGCGAGGAGACCAGTGAGCTGCTGTCGCTGAAGGCTGTGCGGCAGGCGCTCGGGGTGAGTGGTGGCTCCGAGGTGCAGGCCTTCATCCATGGCACGACGACCACGAGCCGCTACACGGGCTCGCAGGCTGCGGCCATCCTGGGACGGTTGGACAGCCATGCTTCTGCTTGGGAGCTGAAGGCGGGCTGCTCCACCTCGCTGGCCAGCCTGCATCTGGCGGTGGCGCTGCTGGGCAGCGGCTACCGCAACGTGATGGTGAGCTGCGCGGAGACGCTCTCCAAGGTGATGAACCCGGAGCTCAAGGAGACCTGGTTCATCCTCGCGGACGGAGGCGCGGCGCTGTGGCTGCGGCGAGAGGATGCCTCGCCCGACTTCGAGATCCGCCAGTGCCTCTACGCCACCGACGGCATGCTGGTGGACCTGTACACCACGCCGGGGAAGCTGCCTCCGGACAGGGAGACGCTGGCGCAGGGCGGCTACTTCATGGCGGGGGATGGCACGCGGCTCCGGGAGGAGGCCCTGCGGCGCTACAAGGAGATGCTGCGGGCGCTGTTCCCCGAGGGGCGCGGCCTGGAGCGCATCCGCTGGGTGGTGGCCCACCAGATCAACCGGAAGCTCATCGAGCAGGTCTGCCAGGAGAGCGGTCTGACGGGGCGCCTCGTCTGGAGCGCGGACCGCTTCGGCAACATCGGCGGCGCTTCCGTCCTGTTCTCGCTGTCCGAGGCGCTGGAGCAGGGCCTGTTCGAGCCTGGAGACGAGGTGCTGCTGATGAGCGTGGGCGGCGGCCTGTCCTACGCCATGCAGCACTGGGTGAAGTGCTGAGCCACGGCCGGAGACTGGGATGACGGAAAGGGTGGAGCAAGCGATGGAACTGTTCGAGCGGATCAGCAAGGCGCTGCGCGCTGCGGGCATGGCGGAGCTGCCGACCAGCCCGTCCGAGGAGCTGTCCTTGTATGGGATGGACAGCCTGATGATGGTGCTCTCCGTGGCGGCTTTGGAGAAGGAGTTCTCGCTGCGCATCTCCGGCCACGAGTTCTCCGAGGAGTACTTCCGGGACCTCGATGCGCTGGCAGGCTGGATGCGGAGGCTGGGCGCGTCATGAGGGTACTCGTCACGGGCGGCGGCTCGGACATTGGCCGCTCCATCGTGCGCCGCCGGCTCTCGCTGGGTGATGAGGTGTTCGTTACGGCCTCCTCCGAGGAGTCTCTTGCCGAGACGTTGGCCCGGTACAAGGCGGAGGGGCTGGAGCCTCGTGGCCTGGTGCTGGACCTGTCTGCTCCGGCTGTGAGCGAGCCGGCCCTGGCCCCGGTGCTCGCGGGAGGGCTCCAGGGGCTCGTGCTGAACGCGTGGACGCGGCGGCCACCGCTGCACCGCTTCCACGAGCTGCCTCAAGAGGCGCTCGAGGCGGACGTCCAGGCCAACTTGATGGGGAACCTCTGGCTGCTGCGCCGCGTGCTGCCGTCCATGGTGGAGGCTCGGTACGGGCGCATCGTCTTCATCTCCAGCGTCTCGACGGTCAACGGGACTGGGCGCTACGGCGCCTACGTGCTGTGCAAGTCCGCGCTGGAGGGGTTGGTGCGCAACCTCGCGGTGGACTACGGCGCGCTCAACATCCTGTCCAACACCGTCCGGCTGGGCATCTACAAGACGACGCGGACGAAGAAGTACTGGTCCCGGCCGAACTACGTGGAGCGGATGGGCGGAGTCATCCCCCAAGGCACGCTGGGCGAGCCCGAGCACGTGGGCGAGGTGCTCGATCCCCTGCTATCCGCGCACCAGTACATCAATGGAGCAGTGCTCGACGTCACAGGTGGTCTGCCGATGTTCCGGATGGAAGGAGTGTTGCGTCCATGAGCTTCATGAGACCTGCGGAGCCGGTGTACCTGCTCGGGCCCAAGGCCTGGCTTCCCGAGCGCGTCGTTACCAACCAGGACGTGCTCGACTGGATGGGCACGCGCGCGCGTCCTAGCTGGATCACTCACCGCACCGGCGTCGAGCAACGGCACTGGGTCGAGGACAGCCAGGCCTGCAGCGACATCGCCGCGGCCGCAGCCACGCGCCTGCTGGAGGACTACCGCATCGACCGGAAGCGCATCACCCAGCTGCTGCTGGCCACCGTCTCCGGCGACTTCCCCACGCCTCCCAGCTCTCCGTTGATTCTCCCCAAGCTCGGGCTGGATGGAGTGGGCGTGCTCGACTTGAGCGCCGCCTGTGCGGGCTTCACCAGTGCGGTGCATGTCGCGGCGGGGCTCGCGCAGGCTTCGGACACGGATCAACTTGTCATCGCTGCGGACATCCGCTCCAAGTTTCTGAACAAGGAGGATCTGGCGACCACCGCGCTGTTTGGAGACGGTGCCGCGAGCTGTCTGGTCTCTCGGAACCGCGAGCAGGCGGACTTCCAGCTCATCGCGAGCGAGCTGGCAGCGGATGCCTCCATGGCGGACATCATCGCCATCCGCGCGGGCGGTTCCCGGCTGCCCCACCACCAGAACACCGACCCGGCGAAGGTGTTCCTCAAGATGGAGCACGGGGCCACGCTGTTCATGAAGGGCGTGGACAACATGTCCACTGCGGCGGCCAGGCTCCTGCGCCGCCTGGAGCTGACGCTGGCCGACGTGGACTGGTTCGTGCCCCACCAGGCCAACCTGCACCTCATCCGGACCATGACGGACAAGCTGGGCGCGGACCGGGCCAAGGTGGTGGAGACCGTGCAGTTCACCGGCAACACCTCGGGGGCCAGCGTGGGCATCGCGCTGGCGCACCTCAAGGAGAAGCTGCCGCTCCAGCCTGGGCAGCGCATCCTGCTCATCTCGGCCGGGGCGGGGGGGGCCTCGGCTTGCGCGCTCCTCCGAAGCCTGTAGCTCAGTCGATGCGGTGCTCGGGCCGCACGCACTCCGCGAGCCGGTGGCGCTGCAGCTTCCCGTTCGCCGTCCTGGGAAGCTGGCTCACCCGGTAGAAGTCGGCCGGGACCTTGTGCACGGACAGGCGCTCACGCAGCGCCTGGCGCAGCTCGCGCTTGGGAGGGCAGGGTGCTCCCGAGCGGAACTGCAGGAAGGCCGTGAGGGTGGTCCCGTACAGCGGGTCCTCCCGTCCCCACACGGCGGCCTCCTCGACGCCCGGGAGTTCGCGCAGGGCCGCCTCGATCTCGAAGGGACTCAGGCGCTCGCCGCCCACCTTGAGCAGCTCGTCGTTGCGCCCCAGGATTGTCACCAGTCCATCGGGACTCAGCTCCGCCACGTCCCCGGTATGGAGCCAGCCGTCCTGGACCTTCTCGCGCGTGGCCTCGGAAGCACCGAGGTAGCCCAGCATCACTTGATCCCCGCGCACGCACAGCTCTCCCTGGGCGGTGAGCTTCACGGAGAGATTGCCCACGGGAAAGCCCGTGGCGCTGCTCAAGAAGGCCGGGTGGTCGCTGCGCAGGCAGAGGACTCGCGGGGACAGCTCCGTCTGGCCGTAGTTCGTGTAGATGCGGCTCGAAGGGAACGCCTGGAGCAGGCGCTGACGCAGGGGCAGGGGCATCGCCGCGCCCGCTGAGACCACGTGGGTGACACCCTTTCCCAGCGTGGACCCGGACCCGAGCAGGCGCAGCAGCGCTTCATAGTGTGAGGGCACGCCGCTGATCATGCCGATGGGCCGTGCCTCTTCGAGCCGGGCCTTGAGTTCCACGAGGTTGCCGAGTAGCTCCGTGTGCAGGCCTATCGCCAGCGCGGGCAGGAGCTGGCCCAGCAGCCCAAAGGAGTATGAGAGCGGGAGGAACAGGGTCTGCGTGCGCGCCGTGGAGAAGTCCAAGGACTTCAGGACGGCAGCGACATTCGCCTCGATGTTCCAGCGAGAGAGCTGCACGGCACGAGGAGCCCCCGTGCTGCCCGACGTGAACAGCACCAGTGAGGTGTCCGGGTGGTGCTGAGGCGAGGATGACGCGCTCTGCCAGCTGGCGCCCAGGTCCTCATCCAGCTCGAAGCAGCACCCGAGCGTCCGCCGGCGCATCTCCGCCTCCGAGGGGGTCCACTCAGGAGCGAAGACCGCCTGAGGGAGGCCCGCCTCGTACAAGGCGAGGAAGTTGGCGATGAACTTCCAGCTTCGGTTCGCCCGGAGGATGGCGATCCCTGGTGGCAGGCCCGATAGGCGCTGCTTGCGTGCCTCGACTTCGCGCCGCAGCTCGTGGAAGGAGAGGGCCTCGCCTCCCACGGTGAGGGCCGTCGTGGTGCCGGCCTGGGTGAAGGCGTACACGGAGCTCAAGAGTGCCTCCTCAGGAGCCGTGCGTACCTCGGTGGCTCCGAGGGGCAGCGTACAGAGGGGGGCTGTCGCGCCCTCGGGCCTAGGGCTTGGCCACGGGACTTGAACCCGTGTAGGAGGGGGGCCCTGAACCTGCGAGGGCGCACTCCTTCAATGGCCGGTACCTCTATCGCTAGAGAGCGCTGAGGGGTAAGCGGTGGGTTATTGAAGGTGCTATCCGCTCTCCTTCACCGTCCCCATGCCGCTCTTCGCATTTCCAGAGAGTCCGGAGCAGGACCCGGACCGCATCGTCATCGGCTACCACGGCACACGGGCCGAGCAGGCGCATCTCATCGTGGCCGAGCAGCAGATGCATCCGAGCCGTAATCCCTACGACTGGTTAGGCGACGGCATCTACTTCTGGGAGGAGTCGCAAAAGCGGGCCATTCAGTGGGCGTACGATCGGTTTCCCGGTGAGGCCATTGGCGTGGTGAAAGCCTCCATTCGGCTCGGCACGTGCGTGAACCTGCCAAGCCAGGACTTCGACTCGCTCCTTAAAGCGGCCTATGCGGAGATCGAGCGGGAGTACCAGGCGCGCGGAGAGCCCACCCCCACCAATCGTGGGAAGAGGCGTACTCTCGACTGCTTGGTCTTCAATCTGCTCTGCGATGGGCTTGATCGTCCGGTCGACACCCTGCGTGGAATCTATCTTGAGGGCAACTCGCTCTACCCCGAGTCCGGACACACCTCGCATTCGCATATTCATCTCTGTGTCCGCAATTCGGCGGCCATCATGCGCATCGAACTCGTCAGGACGGAACTGGCTCCCTCCCGCAACGGCCTCTAGAGAAGCGGAGAACCATGAATCCCTTTGCCCAACACCTCGCTCTCCTCGCCGACGACGCGCGCTTTCGTGCCCTGGCCTCCGACAGCTCCGGCACCCTCGCGCAGCTGAGCCTGTGGCTGCTCGAACTGCACCTGCCTACCGGCAGCGAGACGCGACTGCTCTACGGCTGGGTCGTCCCGTCACCCGGGGAGGTGACGGGCCATTGGGCCGCAACCAAACCCGACTGGAAGAAGCTGGAGCCTGGGAGCGCCACGGCTGGCGAGTACCGCATGGTTCGGCTCACACTCACGGCCCTTCCTCGGCATGTCAACGCGGTCCTCAAAGGCTTGGGGGAGGCTCGCACGCTCTCCGAGAGCTGTGCCGTGGCTGGCCTCTCGGCCCCCGAGTTCTTTGGAGAGCTCCGCTTGGGCGAGGATGCCGGAGCGGTCGCCCGCCGATATGCGCCGGGCCCCATCCGCTTTCTCTCGCCAAGTGTGACCGGGCCGTCGCGCGTCCGCACACGGCAACCGCTGACCAGCCCCTCCTCATCGAGTCCTGTCCGCAGTTGCGCGGTGACCGATGCGAGGAAGATCGAACTGTGGGTGAAGCAACGGGGCCCAGGCTCACCACCTCCGGGCGCTCGCCCGACTCGCGACACCCTCCCGGGTGCGGATGATCTCGCGCGCGGCTGCCTCGAGTACCTCGAGAGCGAAACGGGACTCGTCTTCACTGGAGCGGATGCCAAGCGTCTCGGCGACATCGAGTGGATATGCCCGAGTGCGACCGATGTCTTCGAGAACAAGTTCGTGACGGTCCGCACGCGGCGCGAACGTGACGAGGACGACGAAATCATTGCCAAGGCCGTGCAGGTCAGCGTGCACCCGGGTCCTCTCCCCACCGGCACGCGCCTCCTAGCGCGGTGTCGGCTCTACTATGGAGAGGAGGTCGCCCATGACGAGTGCCGGCATACGTCCGTCGGAGGGCCGCTGCTGGAGTTCCCCTGCACCAGTGAACTGACCCGAATCCTCGTGACCATCTGGTACCTCGACAAGAACGACAACGCACACATCTGGTTCGAAAGTGACAGCCCTCTCATCCGAGAGATGTCCATGGGGATGGGTGTCTCGGGCCTGAAAGGCCACCTGGAGACCCCATGGACCCAGTCCATGGAACGGGCGCACAAGCAAGTCAAAGAGCGCGCCGCGAAGGTGAGAGCCATCGACCAGGTCTCCTATCGAATCAGCTCCACTGGAAAGCGGTCCTCGCGCGAGCTGGCGGAGCAGGCCGCGAGTGCACTGGCCGCACGGCTCTTTCCGGAGCGCTCCGAAGCGCGTTTCTTTCCCAAAGGATGGGACAAGCAGGAGGGGCCCGGGCTTCTCGGGTTCGTTGAATGGTTCCGTGAGCTGACCGACGACGCGTCCGCCACTGCGTTCGTCATCGTGGACCCTTTTTTCGATGACGTCGGCATCTACGAGTTCCTCGGACGGGCACGGGGTACGCAGGCGGAGTATGTCGTCCTGACAAATACACAGGTGCCGTCCAAGGACGATGAGAGCCCGAAGGGAGAGCCCAAGAAGAAGCCCAGACGCGAGCGCATCCCGGAGACATGCAAGAACCTCCTGGGAGTTCTGGCGCAGCTTCGACTCACCGTCCTCGATCTGCAGAGCAAGGGGAATAACCGGGACGAGCTTTTCCATGATCGCTATATCCTGGTCTACGGAGATGAAGCGCAGTTGGTGAAGGGGTTCGTACTCTCCAACTCGCTTCAGGGGGCCACCAGGAACGCACCTTTGCTCGTGGTCCCCATCCCGCCCGACACGCTCGAGTCCGTGGGAGAGTACATCGCAGCTCTTCGTGCTGCGGATCCTCAAGTGGTTCCCAACGCGCAGCTCGTCACCCTCTTCGCGTCGGGCGCGGAGCGCAAGGGGCGCCTGCAGCAGCCGGGCCCGAAGGGCGTTCCAGACGCGGCGCTGTTCTTCTCACGCTTGCTCGGTGACCCCGCGCTTGAAGGTCTCGATGAGATGAGGCTCCGGACCTCGCTCGAAGCGGCTCACCTCCTGGTGAATGGCCGCTATGAGCCATCACCCGCCGCACTCCAGGTCCTGGACCCATTCATTGAGCAGATGATCACGGCCGACGAAGCGACCTTCCTGAGGCTCTGGATGGCCCTTTCTTCCTGGAGGGCGGAGCTGCAGGGGGAAAGGCGCGCGTTCGAGGAGGAACTCGCGCGGCGCATGCCACGCCTGGCTTCACGGCTTGAGCAACTGCTCGCGAGCGCTCCGTGGCGCGACGCCCCATTCGGGACGAAAGGCGTAGCGCTAGACCCGGGAGCCATTGGCCTCGGCCACCTCTTCTTTCGCCCCTATGCCCAGGTGCTGGACGATGCGCAGTCCCTGGATTCGTATCGTTTCCGCTACTATGGGGAGCAGAACCGCTCGGTCCGCAGCGCAGTGAATGACCTGGCGGAGGTTGCCCCCGAGAGGTTGGTGGGTGTCGTCGAACAAGTGGCCGTCCGCCTCCCCCCGGAGGCCCAGAGACACAGCAATGACCCCGCCCATGTGGCGGCGATGCATGTCTTGCTTCCTGCCCTCGGGGCCATCGTGGACGCGCTTCATGATGATAATGGAGGAGCACTCACCTCTCGGATGTTCCGCTCCTCGATCCCCTTCATGCGCGCGCTCGCGACTGCTCGCGTGGCCCACGCCGCTACCGTTTCGGACGCCCTTCAGCAGCTTCAGCAACTGGAACTCACGGAGCGACTCGTTGCACTCGCCGAGATGACGAGCGAGCTGCGAGTGCAAGCCAACCGCAACGACTTCCAAGAGACGGAGGACGTGCGCACAGTGCGCATGCAGCTCTTCGATGCGCTCATCGCTCTTTGGCCTCCCTCTCCGGAGGGAGCCCAGCAACTCCCGCTCGTTTCCCGGCTCGGAGGCCCCGGTGAGGCCGGGTGGGCGCTGTCCACCACCCAAGAACTCCTCGCGCCCCTTGTCACCGCGGGAAAGCTGACATGGGATGACGTCCTGAAGCACTGGGGAACGCTTCTGGAGACCCGACTGAAGAGTCTCATCGGGACGGAGCCGCGCTCCTACATGTTCAACCAGCACGAGGACCCCGACCTGTCCGAGGCCGTCGCCTGGAGCTTGGTCCGCGCAACGAGAGAAGCACGAGAGGCGCAGCTCAAGGCCATACGCGCGGTCGTCGACAAGGCGCGGCGACAACTCGCCGTGCCATTCGCCCGTTCTCGAGACTACACACGTTGGTCAGGAGCCAGAGATGAACTCGAGTGGGTATGGGCGACCGCCGGGCTCATTCTTCTGGCGGGAAGCGCCGAACTTCCAGCGGCGGAGCTAGAACCTTGGCGGGAACTCCTGCAGCTCATCCAGCCTCTCCTGGAGAGGGCTCCGAAGGGACACACCGTAGCCCTGCAGGAGTTTCGAAACGAGGTGTCGGAACAATTGGGGCGTGCAACATCTCTTCCGTGACCCGCCCATACTGAGGCGGCCCACGGCGTCCTCGCGCGAGCGTGGACATGCTGGGGCCGCCGAACAACGCTTCCCTTCGCCTCAGGTGCGAGTGGGCTTCTGGCCGAGACGTTGCTCAGAAGGGGGCAGGCCGCTCGAATGAGAGCTGCTGCCCTGTCTTGGGGTGCCGGAACGAAAGGGCCTCCGCGTGCAGGTGCAGGCGACCCTCTTCGTGCCCGTAGAGCCGGTCTCCGACGATGGGCGCACCGAGGCCGAGCGGATGCGCCGCGTGCACGCGAAGTTGGTGGGTTCGGCCCGTGAGCGGGAAGAAGGCCACCCGGGTGCGGCCGCCGCGGCGCTCGAGGACCTGCCACTCGGTGACGGCGGCCTTGCCGTGCACGGGGTCGTAGATCTGCCGGGGCCGGTCCTCCAGGTCCACGCGCATGGGGAAGTCGATGGTGCCCCGCTCACCTCGGGCGTCCCCCGCAAGCCACGCCACGTAGCGCTTCTGGACCTCGCGGCCTGTGAACTGCCGCTGCAGGTCCACGTACGTCTCCGGGTCGAGCGCCGCGACGAGCAGCCCGGACGTGTCTAGATCCAGCCGGTGTACGAGGAGCGGCCCCATCGCGCGGGGATACCGGGCGCGCAGCCGTGCGAGCACGGAGTCCGTCACGGACGTGTCGCGTGCAGGCACCGAGAGCAGCCCCGCGGGCTTGTCGACCACCACCAGCCACGGATCCTCGAAGACGATGGACAGGTTATCTGCCACCACCGCTGGCGGTGCGAACGTCCGAGGAGGCGCGACTTCCAGGCCCTCCAGCATGAACGGGAGCAGCGGCCCACACTTGTCCTGGCATGCCGCATAGAACGCTCCGGCGATGCGTCCTCCCGCAGGTGGTGGCGCGCCCCACCAGAACTCGGCCAGGGCCAGCGGACGCAGCCCGTTCCGGAAGGCGTAGGCGAGCAGCTTGGGCCCCGCGCAGTCTCCAGCACCCGAGGGCGGCTCCCCAACGCCGTACAGGGCTCGCAAGGGCTGGTGCTCGCCTCGTGCGTTGGGCACCTCGTAGGTGTCGTGGATCCGCTTCATCAGCTCACGGCAGACCTTCTGCCGGAGGCGCTCCAGGGATCGCAGGCGCCGCTCCTGCTTCACCTTCTGGGGTAGCAGCGCCCGTCGCTCCTCTTCCTGTGCGGCGTCGGCCCGGCGCTTCTCCGCCTTGTCTCCCCGGCTCTCCTGGTCCAGCGCATGGAGGGCCTCGTGCCGCTCCGCCTCCGTGAGCGTGACAGATGCCTCCAGCTCCGCCCTCCGGACGTGGCGCCGCTTCCGGTTCGCGTCGTGCCGGGCTCGCAGCGCTGCCCGCTCCTCGGCGTGGCGTGCCTCCTGGGACGCGTACGCGGAGCGGACCGCTCGCAGCTCCTCCGAGGACTGGTGCGCCTCGAAGCGGGCGAGCAGTGCCTTCACCGTGGCCTCCCCCGCCGGTTCCACCTGCTCCCGGGCGGTGCGGTGGAAGAGGGGGGGGACGAAGCCCTCGACCTCCCACCGCCCCGCGAGCATGCCGGAGAAGGAGCGCAGGAAGCCCACGCGGCCGCCGGGCTCTCGCACCACCAGCACGCCGAACATCTTGCCGCCCTCGGGTCCATCGAGCAGCGCCGCCGGGAGCCCGGGGGCGATGAGGCCTCCTCGGAGTTCCGCCTGCATCACCTCCGCGGCGCGGCGGGCCAGCGCGGAGGGACCCAGCTCATCGAACGGGCTCGGAAAGGCCTCGGAGACGGAGCGAGGGTCCGGCTGTGGCTCGAAGAGGGTGGGGCGCGTCTCCACGTCTTTCCCGATACCACGAAATCACGGGAGGACAGGTTCGGCAGTCACGCACCTGGCTTGCCAGCTTGCCTGACTTCTTCCTGGCCCTGCGCCACCACTCCCTTGCGACGGCCGATGGTTAAGGGGTGGAGCGCGGCTCCTGGGTGTCGAGTGAGAGTGTGCCCGCGAGACGTACGGCGGTCTGCGTGTCACCTTGCTCCAGTGCTTGCTGAAGGGCTACCAGGGTGGCCCTGGCCCGCTGAACATCCTCACGCGAGTTCTGGGACTGCTCCGCATTGAGGGCCGACAGCGCAAGGCTCAGCTCTTGGAGGGCTTGTTCCACCGCGGAGCGCGCGGTGGGCAGGAGAATGCTGGCACCAGGGCGCTGAGTGTCCTGGTACTGCTCAAGGAGCCGGAGGACTCGCAAGCAGTGATAGCGGCAGGCCAGCCGTTCGAAGTCCCCTCGCAGGCGGGTATCTGGCCTGACTTCAATGCACAGAGGCAGCAGGTCGATGATCCTTTCGAGCCGCCGCACGGCGACAACCCGGTCGGGTTCCTTCAGAATGTCGTCGAACCGTTGGACATAGAATTCGTACGCATCCCTCGGCCCGTCATCGGGATCTGAGCCAGGGTAGGAACCTGACAGGAAATCGACCACCGCCTCCGGGGCCAAGGGGGCTCGCATCAGGATGCGCTCCATCAGCTCCAGATGGGCCGGGTTGTAGTGGCGCACCTGCTTCGAGTTGATGATCTCTCTGAGCCTGGAGAGCGCCGTGGGCAAGCGCTGGGCGAGCATGAGTCGCTTGAACCAGGCCTCCGAGGAGAGCTGCGCCACTTGAGCCCAGTATCTATCTCGCTCGGCTGCCGCGACCCGGGGCTGGATTTTCTGGGCTATCGGGGCATCGCTGCCCATCCTCAGCCACTCTACGAGCTGGCGGGCGCGCTCTTCGTCTGAGGCGAAGGAGACCTGTTCGAGTGCCGCGAGAGCCGATCGCGTGAGCCGGAAGAAGGCCCTGCCGAGCTCCTTCAACTCTGGCCATCCGATCCTGGCCGCGAGCCGCTCCGCGAGCTTCGCCTTCAAGCGCAGCCTGAGCAGGTCATCACTGACCTCGCGACGCGCCTCGGGCGGCAGCTGTTTCAAGCTCACATTGACGATGCTCTTGATGCGCCTGTCTGGAGGAAGGGGCGCGTCCAACCACTTGTCCACGGCTTGCTTCTCTACCTTGCAGGCCGTGGCGAGTGCCTCCCGTGTGACCCCGGCCCCTTTTAAGAGCGCTCGGAGCGTGTCCCGCATCGCATTTTCTTGAAGCCAGTCGGGTAGCTCCTCGGAGGGACAGGGCTGTCGGACCAGCGCGAGGACTGCGGCGAAGCGCTGGGCGAGCTCGCTGGTTGCAAGTCGGAGCGCGACCTGGGGCGTGAGCCGGGCCGAGTCAGCGGCGGGGATGCTGGCCACCAAACGGACGAGACCGTCCCACCAGTCCGCATTCGAGGAGAACAGGTGTTCCGCCTCTGCCAGCAGCGCTTCGTGAACTTCGGGATCGGCCGTGGGGGCTGCCGTCACGAACATGCCCGCCAGCTCTCGAAAGACCGCCTGTCGCGTCTCCATGCTGACGCGCTTGCCGGCGGTGAAGTTCCGCCAGGTTCGCGGCTTTACAGGCTCGAAGGACCACTCCATCGTCTTCGCGAGAAACCCGATGATCTCGCCACTGGTGGGCAAGGGAGCCTCGGGCTGGGGTGCGCCGGAAGCGGTGTGGGAAGGGGGAAAGTTACTCATAGAGCCGGGAGCGAGCAGTGTAGAGACCTCCGAGGGTTTCTCGCTCAGGATGTGCTCAGGCACCGCACGCGGCAGCCAACCCCTGGCGGCAAGGGGAGGGACTACCTACGCCTACGTGGACAGAGGCTCAGTCCCTCTCGCCCCAGCGTGCGGCGGATGCTGGCCTCGGTTCCTGGGGAGACCGCTGCGCCACGGCGGCCCAACACCACGGTCAATGTGGCGCCACCGGGGGTGAGCCAGGTCTGGTGAGAGCCACCACGCGCTGGCCCTGGGCGGCAGCCGAGCGCGCGCAGCGCCCTCAGGAGCGTTCGGGTAGAGAAACGTCGGGACATCCGCATACCTCCCTGTTCGTGGGGAGGTGCTTATGCCCATCCAGGCTCGGGCTCGCCGCCTACTCATGGCGGCAAGCCCAAGAGGTGCCGCAGGGCCACCGGTAGGTCAGTTGCAGCTGCGCGAGGCGTAGATGCTCGGCCACTGCTTGATCCAGCCGCACAGGTCCACCGAGGCCTTCTGCTGCGTGAAGCGCGGCCCGTAGTTGGCGGTCGAGTTCGGAGCGCCCTTGTGCACGCCAATCACGTACAGGTCGCTGCCCACCCAGCTCTGCAGCGCCGAGCCGCTGTTGCCGTTCTGGGTGTCACACTGGTGGTACAGCACGTCGCTCGAGTAGTCGGACACCGAGCAGAACGACTGGTACATGTACCCGCCGCAGGTGCCGTCCGAGTTCGGCGAGGCCGCGCACGCGTAGTTCGCTCCCGGGTAGCCAAAGACGCGCAGCGCACGGTCCTCATAGAAGGAGTCGCTGCTCCACCACCCGAAGCCCAGCCAGCCCAGGCTTGCCGTCTCCGGCCGGTCCTCGAGGATGAGCAGCCCGTAGTCCCAGCCCGCATCGTAGGTCCGCGCGTAGCGGGCCACGACCTTGCGGTAGGCCCCGTTCGGCGTGCGGTCGCTGCCCTCACCCTTGTGACCCGGGGAGAAGTACAGCGGCCAGTACCACGTGCCCGCGCCATCATGCAGGCAGTGCGCTGCGGTGACCGCGTGCCGAGGGCCAATCATCGTCGCGGTGCAGCCGCCGCTGGTGGCCGTCGAGCTGTAGATGACCGCCCCGATGGAGCGGTGCGGCCAGGCGCGCAGCGTCGTGTCGCTGGTGACCACGCTGCGGCCATCCGTGCCGATGATGATGCCCTGCTCCTGCGAGCCCAGCCCCGCGGCGTCCACGTCCTCGCCCCGGTCGCTGCCGCCGCCGCTGAAGAGCGCCTCGGGCAGCGGCTCCTGGCCCACGTACCGGAACATGCGGCCGTCGGCCAGGATGAGGTAGTCCCCAGAGGGAACCTTCGGAGGGGCGGCCGGGTCCATCGCCTCGCCTTCGGCGTGCTCGCGCTGCGGGACGATGCCCTCCAGCTTCCAGTCCGGCGACTGCGCGGGATCGAACGCTTTCAGCTGCTCCTCGTAGCTCGGGGGCTCGGGGGGCTGAGCCGCCGGGTCGCAGCCCAGCGTGGTGAGACTGGCGAACGCGAGCCCTGCGGCGAGCAGCGAGCGGGTGGAGGGAAGCGAGAAGTTCTTCATGGAAGCAGCTCCGTGTGTCGAGGTTCGTTGACCTAACGGGGCGCGCGAAGGATCTTCCCGGCCGATTTTTCGGTGAATTTCCGGAGCACACGTGAAGCGAGCGGACATCGTCACCCTGGACAAGCGGCACGTCTGGCACCCGTACACGGCGATGGAGACCTACATCGCCCAGACCGACCCGATGGTGGTGGTCCGCGCCGAGGGCCCCTACCTCTATGACGCGGACGGCCGCCGCTACCTGGATGCGAACGGCTCGTGGTGGGTGTCCACCCTGGGACACCGGCACCCACGGCTGGTGAAGGCACTGGTGGAGCAGGCCTCGGCGCTGGCCCACGTGTCCCTCGCGGGCATCACCCACGAGCCGGCGGCCCGGCTGGCGGAGGAGCTCGTGGCCATTGCGCCCGGAGCGGAGCGGGCCGGGCTGCCCACGGACCAGCGGCTCTCTCGCGTCTTCTACTCGGACAACGGGAGCACGGCGGTGGAGGTGGCCATCAAGATGGCCGCGCAGTACTGGGCGCAGAACGGCCGGCCCCAGCGCACGCGCTTCATCACGCTCTCCGGCGCCTTCCACGGCGAGACGGTGGGCGCCACGAGCGTGGGCGGCGTGCCGCTGTTCCGCGAGGTGTTCGGGCCGCTGCTGTTCGACGTGGTGCACGTGCCCTCGCCAGCGGAGGAGGGTGGCTGGGAGCGGGCGTTCGCGGCGGTGGAGCGGACGCTGCGCGAGCAGGGCGACACGGTGGCGGGCGTCATCCTCGAGCCGGTGCTCCAGGGCGCGGCGGGCATGCAGCTCTACTCCCCGGCCTTCGTGAAGGCGGTGCGCGAGGCCACGCGCGCGGTGGACACGTTCCTCATCGCGGACGAGGTGTTCACCGGCCTGGGGCGCACGGGCGCGCGCTTCGCGGTGGACCTCGCGGACGTGGTACCGGACCTGCTGTGCCTGGCCAAGGCGCTGAGCGGCGGGCTCTTGCCCTTCGGCGCGACGCTGGCGACGGAGCGGGTGTTCTCGGGCTTCCTCGGTGCGAAGGACCGGGCGCTGTACTACGGGCACTCGTACTGCGGGAACCCGCTGGGGTCCGCGGTGGCGCGCGAGGTGCTCGCGGTGTACCGGGACGAGGACGTGCTGGGGCAGGTGGCGCGCAAGTCGATCCGGGTGAAGGCCGCCTTCGAGCGGATGGCCTCCACGGTGCCGGGCCTGGTGCGGCCCCGGGCGCTGGGCATGGTGGGTGCGGTGGACCTGGGCGGCGGCGGGTACCTGTCCCATGGGGGTTGGCGCGTGTACGAGGCCGCACGCCGCCGCGGTCTCTACTTGAGGCCACTGGGGGATACGGTCTACATCGCGCCCGCGCTCAACATCCCGGACGAGGCCTTGGACGAGCTGCTCCACGGCGTGGAGGCCTCGCTGCGTGAAGTGGCTGGGAGCTGACCCACGAGGGAGAACAATGATCACCCTGTATCAAGGACCGGCCGCCTGGGGCGTCGCCAACATCAGCCCGTATTGCCTCAAGCTGGAGAGCTACCTCCGGATGACGAAGGTTCCCTACACGGTGGCCGTGGGGGGCTTCGGGAAGGCCCCGAAAGGGAAGATCCCCTTCATCGAGGAGGACGGGAAGTTCCTGGGGGACTCCCAGCACATCATCGAGCACCTCAAGCGCAAGCACGGGGACGTGCTGGACGCGAAGCTCACCCCGGAGCAGTCCGCCACGGGCCACGCCGTGCGCCGCATGCTGGAGGAGAGCACCTATTGGAACATCATCCATGACCGCTGGATCGCGGAGGATGGGTGGACGGTCAACCGGCCCATCTTCGAGTCCTTGTTCCCACCTGTCGTCGGCAAGGTCGTTCCGTCGCTGATCCGCCGGGGTATGATCAAGGCGAGCCGGGCCCAGGGGATGGGGCGTCACCAGCCCGAGGAGGTCCTGGAGATGGGCAAGGCGGACCTCACCGCCGTGGCAGTGCTGCTGGGTGACAAGCCATTCCTGCAGGGAGAGCACCCCACCTCGTTCGACGCGACGGTGTACGCGTTCCTCGCGAGCATCCTCTCGTTCCCGGTGGACTCGCCGCTGCGCCGGTTCGCGCAGCAGCAGCCCACCCTGGTCCGCTACTTCGAGCGGTTCCATCAGCGCTACTTCGGAGACTGGAGCCCGCCCGCCGCCTGAGAGGCCTCAGGCCCTTCGCTTGTGCCGCCGGACCATCACGGTCCGGCTCAGGATGAGGAGCGCCAGTCCGCCGCCCACGGCGATGGCCAGCAGGTGCTCCGCCCGCCCAAAGCCCGCCGCCACCCGGTCGATGCTCTGGGCGAACACGTAACCAAGCCCCACCAGCAGCGGCGCGCTGAGGGTCAGCGCCAGCGCATCCCAGAAGAGGAACGTCCGGGTGCGCACGCCCTGCACCGCCGCCATCGCGAAGACGAGCACGCGCAGCACGGACATGTGCCGCCCGATGAAGATGACCTTGCCCCCATGCCGCTCGTAGAGCCGGGTGATGTGCTGGCGCCGCTCGGCGGTGATCAGCCCCCGGAGCCACCGCTGCTCGAAGACCTTGGGGCCCAGCTTCCGCGCCGTGTGGAACAGCAGCAGATCTCCGGTGAGCACCCCGCAGTAGCACACGCCGATGGCCAGCGGGAGCTTCACCACCCCCAGGTGCGCCAGCGCCCCGCTCGTGAGCAACACGAGGTCCTCGGGGAGCGGGACCCCGACGCCTCCGGCCACCAGCGCCCCGAACAGCAGCGCGTAGGAGCCGTGCGAGAGCAGGTAGCCCAGCAGTCCACGATCCATCTTTCAGCTCCGCCGCCTCATACCGGAGGCGCCAGCGCGCGCTCTTGCCGCAGCAGGAGCAGCTCGCGAATGATGATCTGCACCGTGGCCACCACCGGCACGGCCACCACCGCGCCGACGACGCCCGCAAGCTCCGCGCAGAAGAGCACCGCCAGCAGGATGAGCAGCGGGTTGACGTGGACGGTGCGGCGGAACACCAGCGGCGCCAGCACGTTGCCCTCGATCTGTCCGTAGATGATGAAGTACACGAGCACCGCCAGCGCCTTGATGCCGCCTCCCGTGGCCCACGTGAGCAGGGTGATGAAGGCGCCCGCGACGATGGGGCCCATGTACGGCACCATGCTGGAGAAGCCGCTCGCGATGCCCAGCGGCAGGAAGAAGGGCATGCCCAGCAGCGCCAGCATGGTCGTCGTCAGCGTGGCGTTGATGGTGCAGATGAGCGTCAGCCCGGAGAGGTAGCCGCCCGTGGCGTGGTAGATCTTTCCCATCACCCGCTCGTAGCGCTCGCGGTGCGCGAGGGGGGCCTGCTTCAGTATTCGCTGCAGCAGCCCTCCGCCGAACACCAGCATGAACAGCACCAGGAAGAAGACGGTGAGGGACCCAGCCAGCAGGCTCACCACCCCGCCAATGGCATGCAGCAGCGGCGGCACCGCGATCTTCCCAATCGCCTCGGCCGGCGCGGCCGCCTCGTCCCTCGGGCTGAAGAACTGCGACAGGGAGGACAGGTGCGAGTTGACCATCCGGAAGATGCGCAGTGAGCGCACCTGCTTCATCAAGGAGGGGAACTGGTTGAGCAGCGCCTCGCCCTGCGCGAAGGCGGCGGGGATGACCAGCAGCCCCAGCGCCGTCACCAGCACGATCAGCGCCGTGAGCACCACCGCGATGGCCTGCCACCGCCGCAACCCCGCTCGCTCCAGCCGGGACACCCCATGCTCGAGCGCCATCGCCAGCAACACGGCGATACCCGTGAGCGTGAGCGCCACCCGTGTCTTGACCACCAGCACCGCCAGCACCACCACCGCCAGCACCGAGAAGCCCACGGTGAACACCGTCCGGGGTGTCACCTGAGACTTCCGCCAGTTCATCATGTCGCTCGCCGCCACCGTGCCTCCCCCTCGCTGCTGCCGCCCCCCACTGCACCGATGTGCCTCCTCTGGCAGGGGGGCAACCTCGCCCGGAGCCGGTGAGACTGGCTGCTCGCTCTCTTCCGTTCAGCGCTCAACGCCCGCCCGGTGAGAGGCCCATGTAGGCAACAGGGGGGCTTGGCTCCCGGACAAATCGTGCGTGGGCGAGATCCAACCGGCGCGGCTCGCGACAAGAGCTTCACGTGGGCGCGAAAAAGCCGGGACTTCCCCTCCCGGAGCGCGTCGTGGTTGAAGGGAGCACGCATGCAGGGCTTCAAGTCACTGGGCATGGTTCTCGCCACCACCCTCCTGGGCTGTGGCGCGGGCTCTTCTTCCGAGACGGAAGCCTCTGACGCGCCGAGCCGTGCCACGCAGACCGCTGCGGTCGCGTCCGGGAAGAAGAAGATCGTCAACCCGCCCGTCTCCGCCGAGAGCGCCTGCACCGCCCTCTACTCGAGCCCCCAGGCCCTGGCCGCCCTGACGCAGGCCGTCGTGGATCCGCGCCTCCAGGCCGACGGCTCCGTGCGCACCCTCATCCTCTCCTTCAATGAGGATGCCGCCATCCCCGCAGCGCTGAACACCCTCACCGGCTCGCTGGGCCTGGTGCTGGGGCAGAACCTCGGGGCGCTCCAGCAGCTGCCCATGGTGGCCGTCTCGCTGCCCGTGACGCCCACCCTCCTCAACACGCTGAAGCAGGTGCTCCAGCCGGTGGGCCTGCTCTCCATCTATGAGGACCGGCCGCTGCACTACTTCCTCGACAAGAGCGTGGCCTACATTGGCGCGGACACCGCGCGCACCACCTTCCAGACCACCGGCCATGGCGTGGGTGTGGGCATCATCGACTCCGGCATTGACGGCACCCACGGCGACTTCCCCAATGTGGTGAAGAACGTGAAGGCAGTGGGCAACGTGCTGGGCATCGGCTTCAGCGGCGCGCTCTACTTGGACCTGCCCAACACCGACTTGGCCGGCGGCCATGGCACCCACGTGGCCAGCACGGTGGGCGGCTCGGGCGCGCGCTCCAACGGTCTGCACAAGGGCGTGGCGCCGGGTGCCAGCCTCATTGGTGTGGGCGCGGGCGATGCCATCAGCATCCTCTTCGCCATCGAGGGCTTCGACTTCCTCCTGGATCCGGATGTGAAGGAGGCCTACAACGTCCGCGTCATCTCCAACTCCTGGGGCACCAGCGGCAGCCACTTCGCGCCGTTCGACCCGGTGAGCATCGCCAGCAAGCGCGCGTATGACATGGGGATGATCGTCAACTTCGCCGCGGGCAACGACGGGCCGGGCGAGGACACGCTCAACCCGTACAGCGCCTCGCCGTGCGTCATCTCCGTGGCGGCGGGCACCTCGCGCGACACGCGCAACGCCACCAACCCGCTGCTGTCCCAGGACGCGCCGGGCGAGCTGGTGGACTTCTCCAGCCGCGGCGTCCCCGGCGACGCGCTCCACCACCCGGATATCACCCTGCCGGGTGTGAACATCGTCGCGGCGCGCGCCACCACGGCGCTGCCCGCCGTTGCCGCGCCGTACCTGGGCCTGGATGGCCTGTCGCCCGAGCCCTTCTACGCGGCGCTCTCCGGCACCTCCATGGCCACGCCTCACCTGAGCGGCGTGGTGGCCCTCATGCTCGAGGTGAACCCGGCCATGAACATGGACAGCGTGCTGGCGGCGCTCACCTCCACGGCCAAGCCCATCTACGCCCGGAACGCGGACGGCACCACGCGGCAGCTCGCACAGTGGGAAGTGGGCGCTGGCTACGCGGATGCCTACGCGGCCGTCCGGGTGGCCGCCTCCACCGCGGGCACGCGCTACACCACCACCACCAGCGCACTGCCGGGCTGGACAGGCACCGTGAGCCCCTCGCTCAACATTCCCATCGCGGGCGTGTCGCTGCTGTCGGCCGAGCACAACCAGAACGTGGTGGTGCCCTCGGGCATGAGCGCCCTGCGCATCCAGACCAACTGGGGCAACCCGGCGTACGACTTGGACCTCTTCGTCTACGGTCCCAACGGCAACCTCGTGGCGAGCAGTGCCTCGGGCACCTCCACGGGTGAGTCCGTCTCCATTCCCCGCCCAGCGGCGGGCACCTATCGCGTCCAGCTCAAGGGCTTCCTCAACGGCCCTACCCGCTACACGGGCTCCGCGCAGGTGGATCAGGTGATTCCCCTCCCGTAGCCAGGCATACCCCCGCCTGGTGAAGGGACCGAGGCCTCGGGCCGCTTGAGAGGGAGCGGCCCGAGGCTCGGCATTTTTTGGAAGCAACGCCCGGAGCGGCAGTGCGGCTATGCTCCCGGTGATGAAGCGTCGCACCCTGCACCGCGCGGTGTTCTCGGCCGCCGCGGTCTACAACGTGCTGTGGGGGCTGTACGCGGCGGTGGATCCTCAGTGGCTCTTCCGCTTCGCGGGCATGCCCTCCCTCAACCACCCGGCGATGTTCGCGTGCCTGGGCATGGTGATTGGCGTGTACGGCATCTGCTACGCGGAGGTGGCGCGGCGGCCGGAGCACGGCTTCCTGCTGGCGGCGGTGGGTCTGCTGGGCAAGCTGCTCGGGCCCATCGGCCTGGCCGCCCTCATCCTCCAGGGCGAGTGGCCCCCGGCGACGCTGGTGCTCTGCCTCACCAACGACTTCATCTGGTGGGCGCCCTTCACGCTGTATCTCTATGACGCGTGGCCCTTCTACCGGCGCACTTTCGCGCCCGAGGGCCCCGGGACCGAGAGCGCCGCGCGAGCGCCCTCGGCCTCCGGACACTGACTCAGCCGCGCGAGGGGTAGATGCCCTGGAGCGCGATGATGAAGCTGATGCACAGGAAGGGCTGCATGTTCTGGTGGGGTTGGCTGCCACCAGCGATGCCGATGGCCTGAGGGGACATGGTGGTGTTGGGCGTGGTGCTGTAGAGGTTCAGGGGCTGCTGCGTCGACTCGACCGCCGCCGCGCTCACGGCGCCCTCGGGGGTGAACTGAGTGCCCTGGCCACTGTTGGCCATCATCGCGTGGGTGTGAGCGGGCATCTGGGTGGCGATGAGCGTGACGGTCTCCGAGCCGCTCTGCTCCCCTATCGTTCGCGGTGACAGCCCTGGCCCCTGGCCCCATCCCATGGGCACCCGGCCTCTCAAGTCCGGCAGGGCGAACGTGGTCTGCCCATTCCCTCCGAAGGTGGTGCCCAGGATGGAGAACAGCGCGGAGTTCTGCGCGATGGACAGCAACTGGCCATCGCAGAGAGCCCAGCCGCTCGGCGCGAAGTTGCCTGAAAACATCCGGATCTCTCCGAGGAACGGCTCCGACATGCGTCACATCCTTTCGCACAAAGTGTGGGGCGGTGAACAAACCACGAGGATGAAGGGGGGAAAAGGATTCGCTGGATGTGGAGGCCGTGAAAGCCCGGATTGCTCGGGAGGCCGGGTCGGATCCGCGTGGACTACCCGCTGAATGCTCGCCACGGTTTCACTCCCGCGCGAGACTCGGTGAATTCCTCGCAAGGCACCGTGCGCAGCCCCGCACGTCTCGTCCACCGCGGGGCTCCTTGGGTGTCTTGGGCGCCCCGCCTCCCTCCGGGGGAATCTCCCGGAATGAGGGTTCATTCATGAAGAAGACGCGTCTCTTCGGCTGGCACTGGTTCCGGGTGCTGCCGGTCTCGGCGGTGATGGTGCTGTCCGCGTGCTCGGGTTCCACCGGGCCGCAGGGCCCTCAGGGAGAGGCCGGCCCATCGGGTCCGGTGGGTCCGGCAGGTCCGACGGGGCCTCAAGGTGAGCCTGGCCCGGCGGGAGGACCCCAGGGCCCAGCGGGACCGGAGGGCCTGCGGACGCTGGTGGCGACGGCGGCCGAGCTGCCTGGGACGAACTGTGCGCTGGGCGGCGTGCGGTTCACGGTGGGGCCGGACGCGGACCGGGACGGCACGCTGGATGACTCCGAGGTGGACGCCGCGTTGACGCGCTACGTGTGCAACGGCGCGCAGGGCCCGGCAGGCGCTGCGGGCGCCAAGGGTGACACGGGCGACACGGGCGCGCAGGGCCCGGCGGGAACTCAGGGTGCGCAGGGGCCTGCGGGTCCGGCGGGTGTGCCCACGCTGGTGGCGACCTCGAGCGAGGCCGCGGGAGCCAACTGCGCCACGGGTGGCACGAAGCTGGAAGTGGGCAGCGACACGGACCGGGACGGCACGCTGGATGTGAACGAGGTGGACGCCGCGTTGACGCGCTACGTGTGCAACGGCGCGCAGGGTCCGCAGGGCGCCGTGGGTCCGCAGGGCGCGCAGGGCGAAGCGGGTCCGGCAGGTCCGCAGGGCACTCCGGGTGCAGCCGGTGCGACGGGTCCAGCGGGAGCCACGGGTCCGGCAGGTCCGGCGGGTCCGACGGGTCCGCAGGGCGCCCCGGGTTCTGCCGGTGCGACAGGTCCGGCGGGTCCGGCGGGCGCGGACGGTCTGGCCACGCTGGCCCGGACGGCGGCGGAGGCTGCGGGGGCCAACTGCGCCACGAGCGGCATCAAGCTGGAGCTGGGTGCGGACAGCAACCGCAACGGGACGCTCGACACCAGCGAGGTGAACGCCGCGCTGACGCGCTACGTGTGCAATGGCGCGCAAGGGCCCCAGGGCATCCAGGGTCCGGCGGGTGCCACGGGTCCGGCGGGCGCTACGGGTGCCACGGGTCCCCAAGGTTCGCAGGGCCCGGCGGGACCTCAAGGTCCCTCGGGAGCGTTCGCCGCCTATGGCGATGGCTCAGCTGGGGCGCTCAACCTCGCGTTGGGCAACACGCTGGACCTCTCCAACACCTCGGTCGTCAACGCGCAGCCGTTCAGGACGAACACGCAGTTCACCAACATCAACATCGCCGGCGGCCTCATCGTGCCCAGCGGGACGGTGCTGCGGGCGACAGGGGATGTCACCATCACGGGCACCGTCACCGTGCAGACGGGGGCCGAGGACGCGGGTAACGGTCCGCCGAACCCGGGTGTCGCCCGCGGCATCCCGGGCGCCTTCCACGGAGGCACGGGGGTGTCGCTGATGGCGGCGGCGCGGCTCACGAAGGCCAGCACCGTGGCGGGTGGCTCGGGAGACCGGGGAGGCACCAACATGGGAACGGGCGGCGAGGGAGGCGGTTTCCTCGTGATCGTGGCCCAGGGGAACGTGTCCATTCCCGTGGGTGGAGCCATCAACGCCAATGGAAACACGGCCACCAAGAGCGTCTCCGTCTCCGACGTGGGAGGGCCGGGCGGTGGAGCCGGTGGCATCATCGTCATCGCGTCCCGGGGCAACATCACCGTGGGAGGGTCCATCCGTGCCAACGGCGGCAACGGCGGAGCGGCCAACGACAACACCAGCACCACGACGACGGGCGCGGGCGCGGGCGGAGGCGGTGGCGGTGGCATCATCCACCTCATCTCCGTCAACCCCATCTCCGTGACGGGAACGGTGCAGGCGAACGGTGGAGCTCCGGGGACGGACGCGTTGGCCGCGGCGTCCAACATTGCAGGCTTTGGCGGTGGCGCCTGCGGTGGAAATGGAGGCAACGGTGGAGGCGTGGCAACGGGCGTGGCGGGTGCTCCGACTGCCGCTCAAGCGGGCAGCGCCGGGCACATCATCCAGCTCGTGGTGGCCGCGCCCGAGAACCTGCTCTGAGGTAGCGCGGCGCTCTTGCTGGGCTCAGCGGCCCGCGGGCACTCCTGCTCGCGGGCCGTTGTGTTTCCAGAGGGGACTCAGGTCCCGCGCTCTCCCTCGCGCGGCGCGGGCCTCCACTCGAGCGCGAGGTACGGATCCACACCGGTCTCCGCTCCGCCCACGGGTGTGAAGCCGAGCCGCGCATAGAGCCGCTGGGCCGGGTTGTCTCGCGCGACGCTCAGGCGCAGCGGCTTGCCCGTGGTGGCGGCCTCCTGCTGGAGCGCTCGCAGCAGCCCGGTGCCCACGCCGCTGCCTCGGTGCGAGGGCAGCAGCGACACATCCACCAGTCGCAGCTCCTCGGGCTCGCGCGCTACCCACAGGCGTCCCACGGGGCGCCCCTCCACGAGCACGAGCTGGTGCTCGCTGTGCGGATAGCGCGACTGGTAGCCCTGCCGCTGCGCCATCCACTGCACCCTCAGGAGCAGCTGACGCTGAGCCTCGCCGAGCCCCAGCGCCGCGAGCTCCGCGCGGGTGCTGGCGTACAGCTCGAAGAGGAACGTGTCGTCCGAGGGGCTGACTGGGCGCAGGGAGAAGGTGTGGGACACGGCTTTGCCCACCTTAGCGCCTCTGTGTGAGCGCGGGGACACGCGCGGTGCGTTTCACTGCCGCACACAACGGGAATCCGACGTCGTGAGTTGGACATCCCCGGGCACAAGAAGCCCCCCGGCAAGCGTCAGAGCCCAGGGGAAAAGGAGTCAGACCCACATGAGACGCTCTGGGGTGTGAACGCGGGAGAGACCATGAAAAAGACACGACATGGCAAGTCGTCCGCCCCGGACGCGGAAGACCCGGCCGAGCGGGAGCAGGAGCTGAGGGAGCTGGCGCGGCGCCTGTCGGATCTCGACGGGGATGCGCTGGACGCCCAGCTCCTGGTGACGTTCCGCGAGGCGCGGGACACGGGGGCGGTGCCGGTGGACGCGGGCTTCTTCCTCGTGGTGCACATCCTCCTGGCCATGGCGGACGAGGCCCTCCCGGAAGACGCGAAGGTGCGCGAGCTGGGCCGCGAGCTGGAGACGATGGAGCAGGACTACGGCCTGCCCGAGGACAAGAGCTGGGCCCCCGGTGAGGCCCCCGAGGAGTGGGAGGCCCTCTCCCGCCAGTACGAGATCGCCTGTGACGAGGCCCGCGCCGCGTTCTTCCGCTCATACGGCGAGGCGGAGATGGCGGACATGTTCCTGCTGGACCGCGCCGGCTTCATCCGCCGCTTCGAGAACGGCCGCAACTTCTTCCACGGCCTGCCCATGCTGCCGGACTTCCTGAACTGACCTCCGCATGATGACGATGATCTACGAGCTGTGCAGTGCCTGGGGAGCCACGGTGGGGCTCATCATCCTCCTGATGTTCGCGCTGGGCGTCTCGCTGGCGCTCTACGCGGGGCTGATGAGCTGGCCCTGGCGCCGGTCGCCTTTCCGCGATGCGCCGGGACTGCCCGCGCCGCTGGCGGCGGTGCTGTGCGTGGGCGTGTTCGGGCTGCTGTTCGGGGTGATGTACGCCGCCACGCTCCAGGGGTTCTACCGGGTGGAGCTACTCGATGACGAGGTGCGCCTGCACTACCTGTTCCCCGCGCACACCGTGACGCTGTCCCGCATCGAGCTGGCCCAAGCCGAGCGGCTGCGCTCGCACCTGCGGCTGCGCACCCACCAGGGCGTCACGTATGAGAGCGCGCTCGCGAATGATCGCGCGGTGCATGAGTCCTGGCAGGGCGTCAGCGCCTACCTGGACAGCCCGGCCTCTCCCTGAGCCGGGAGGGGCAGCGGCTCGCACGGCCTGCCGCCTGTCTCCCGGCTCCACCTGTTGCCTGCATCCCGGGGCACCTCCACCTTGAGGGGAGACGCCTGCCCAGGGAGGTGGTCGTGGAGCCGGGCTCCTACCAGTTCGAGCCACACACCGGCGAGGTGCAGATCCGCATCGCGGGCACCAGCCTGCCCGAGCTCTTCGAGGAAGCGGGGTACGCACTGGCCGAGCTCATGCTCGGCGACCCGCTGCCGGAGACACCGCCCGAGGCCGAGCTGGAGTTCGTCCTGCTCGAGGCGGTGGACACCGAGGCGCTGCTCGTCGACTGGCTCAACGAGCTCATCTCCCGCTCGGACCTGTGGAAGCGTGTCTACACGCACCTGAGGGTGGATGAGCTGACGGACCGGACGCTGCGCGCACGGATTCGCGGCCAGGAGCCCACGGTGCTCAAGACCGCGGTGAAGGCCGCCACCTTTCATGGCTTGGAGATTCGGGAGCACGAGGATCGCTTCACCGCCACCCTCGTGCTCGATGTCTGAGCTCAGCGCGGCCCCCGCCGCTTCGAGGCACGCATGGAACCCACCGCCGAAGTCCTCACACGGCTCGAGCCGCTCCTCCGCCAATTGGGTCCGGCGCTCTACGAGCTGGATCCCCGGTTCCGCTCGGACATGCGCGTGCCCGCCCGGATTGTCGCCGATGAGGTGTTGCTCCGGCAGATGTTCCGCGATCGCAGCCTGCTCCAGCTCGTCAATGTGACGACGCTGCCGGGCATCCAGGGGTTCGCCATCGGCATGCCGGACATGCACGAGGGCTACGGCTTCCCCGTGGGCGGTGTGGCGGGCACCTTGCTTCCCGATGGGGTCATCTCTCCCGGGGGGATTGGGTTCGACATCAACTGCGGTGTGAGGCTGCTCTCCACCGGGCTCCTGCACGAGGATGTGAAGGAGGCGGTGCCCGCCCTGGCGCACGATCTGGCCCGGAGCATTCCCACGGGCTTTGGCCGCCACGGCCGGTGGGTCCTGAGCCCGGAGCAGCTCGAGCGGGTGCTCGCGGAGGGGGTGCCCTATGTGGTGCATGGCTTGGGGCTGGGAGCGGGGGAGGACCTCTCCTACATCGAGGCGGGAGGGCACCTTGCGGGTGCGGACGTGGCCCAGGTCTCCGTCCGGGCCCGGGAGCGGGGGAGTGATCAGCTCGGGACCTTGGGCGGCGGCAACCACTTCATCGAGATGCAGCGGGTGGAGCGCATCTACGACGCGGGGGCCGCGGAGGCGCTGGGGCTGTTCGAGGGCCAGCTGACGATCCTCATCCACACCGGCTCGCGCGGGCTGGGGCACCAGGTCTGCACGGACTGGGTGCGCGAGATGGACCGGGCCCTGGCGCGTGAAGGCCTGCGGCTGGTGGACCGGCAGCTCGCCTGCGCGCCGTTCTCGTCCGCCGAGGGCCAGGGCTACTACGCGGCCATGTGCGCGGCGGCCAACTTCGCCTGGGCCAACCGGCAGGTGCTCACCCACCGTGTGCGCGAGGTGTTCAGCCGGAGACTGGGCCCTCGGCCCGAAGCCTGGCCGCATGTCGTCTACGACGTGGCGCACAACATCGCCAAGCTGGAGACGTACGGTGGCCGGCGCCTGTGCGTGCACCGCAAGGGGGCCACACGGGCGTTCGGTCCAGGGCACCCGGAGCTGCCCGAGGCCTACCAGCCGGTGGGCCAACCGGTCTTCATCCCTGGCAGCATGGGGACGGCCTCCTTCGTGATGGTGGGGCGGAGCGAGTCCCAGGCCGTCTCCTTCAGCAGCGCCTGTCATGGGGCGGGGCGGCAGCTGAGCCGGGCCGCCGCGAAGCAGCAGGTGGCCGGCGCGGAGCTGCGCAAGGCCTTGAGCGCCCAGGGCATCAGCGTGGAGTGCCCCTCGAACGCGGAGCTCGCGGAGGAGGCCCCCACGGCCTACAAGGATGTCGATCGGGTGGTGGACACGGTGGACACCGCGGGCATCGCGGGGAAGGTGGCTCGGCTGGTGCCCCTGGCGGTGCTCAAGGGCTGAGCGAGGTGTCCCCGCCAAGGACTGCGGCCCCGCGCCAGGATGCACACCTTCCGCTTTAGAGAGGAGGCGTGGCTCGACCGTCTCCCTGGGAAGGAGCGCGGGGCATGATCGCGACTCGGGCGCTGAAGGAGGCCGGACAGAGCATCTGGCTGGATGCCATCACCCGCCGGATGCTCAATGAGGGCACGCTGCGGCACTACATCGAGGACCTGGGCGTCACGGGAATGACGTCCAATCCCACCCTCTTCGAACAGTCCATCCGCAAGGGTGGGGACTATGACGAGTCTATCCGCATGGGGGTGGAGCGGGGTCTGCGTGGGGAGGCGCTCTTCTTCCAGCTCGCCTTGGAGGACCTGTCGCGGGCGGCGAGCTTCTTCCGGCCCATCCACCAGCGCACGCAGGGCGAGGACGGCTGGGTGTCGCTGGAGGTGTCTCCGCTGCTCGCCTGGCAGCCGGTGCCCACGCTGGAGCAGGTGCTCACGCTGCATGCGCGCGCCAGCCTGCCCAACCTGTTCATCAAGATTCCGGGCACGCACGCGGGCCTGCGAGCCATCGAGGAGGCCATCTACGCGGGGGTGCCCATCAACGTGACGCTCCTCTTCTCGGCCGAGCAGTACCTGGCCGCCGCCAACGCGTACATGCGGGGCATCGAGCGGCGGCTGCAGGACGGGCTCTCGCCGGATGTACCGTCGGTGGCCTCGCTCTTCATCAGCCGCTGGGACAAGGCGGTGGAGGGCAAGGTGCCCGAGGCGCTGCGCAACCGGCTGGGCATCGCCGTGGGACAGCGGACCTACCGGGCGTACTGTGGGCTGGGGGAGAGCCGCCGCGTCCGCCACCTGGAGGCCGAGGGCGCTTCCATGCAGAAGCTGGTGTGGGCCAGCACCAGCACCAAGGACCCCAACGCGCGCGACACGCTCTATGTGGAGGCGCTCGTGGCGCCGGACACCATCAACACCCTGCCGGAGAGCACCCTGCTGGCCTTCGTGGACCACGGGCGGGTGGGGCAGAGCCTGCCTCGGGATGGTGGGGACTCCAGGAGCGTCATCGCCGAGTTCATGGCCGCCGGCGTGGACGTAGAAGCCCTGGCCGAGCAGCTCCAGCATGAGGGCGCGGACTCCTTCTCGAAGTCCTGGAACGATCTCATGGCGTGTCTGGCCAGTAAGAGCGAGGCTCTGGAGGTGGGCCCTGGAGCCGTGCGCTGAGGCCCCAGGAGGCCGTCCGCCATGTCCCTTCTCCAGGAGAGTGAGGCCAGCCGCTACAAGCGGATGGCCGCCGAGCGCGCCGTGGAGCTCATCCAGTCTGGCACGGTGGTGGGGCTCGGCTCGGGGAGTACCTCGGCGCTCGTGGTGCACCGGCTGGCGGCGCTGCTCGGGGAGGGGAAGCTGAAGGACGTGGTGGGAGTGCCCACGTCGCTGGAGACCGAGTCCCTGGCGCGCTCGCTCGGGGTGCCGCTGACGACCCTGGAGGAGCACCCGTTCCTGGCGCTCACCATCGACGGCGCGGACGAGGTGGACCCGGCCCTGAACCTCATCAAAGGCGGGGGGGGAGCGCTGCTGCGGGAGAAGATCGTCGCTCAGGCGAGCCAGCGGGAGATCATCGTCGTGGACGAGAGCAAGCTGTCGCCCCAGCTCGGGACACGGTGGCCCGTGCCGGTGGAGGTGCTGCCCTTTGGCTGGAACTCCCAGGCGCTCTACTTGGAAGGGCTCGGCGCGCGGGTCGTCCGGCGCGAGGCCCATGACGGAGCGCCCTACAGGACGGATCAGGGCAACTTCATTCTCGACTGTGCCTTCGGCCCCATCGCCCGTCCGGCCGAGCTGGCCGCGAAGCTGGAGGCGCGGGCCGGTGTCGTGGAGCACGGGCTGTTCATCGGCATCACCTCCGAGCTGATCATCGCGGGCCCGAAGGGCGTGGAGCACCGCCGTCCTTCAGGGTGAGGCTGCGCACCGCTTCGCGATCTGCGCTAACATCACCGTCACCATGGCGACTCGAAAGAAGACGGCGAAGAAGGCGGCAGGGAAGAAGTCGACGGCGAAGAAGGCTCCCGCGAAGAAGGCGGCGGGCAAGAAGTCCGCAGCCAAGAAGTCCACTGCGAAGAAGGCGGCAGGCAAGAAGTCCCGCATCCTGATGCCGGCGGGCAAGAAGGGTACGGCCAAGAAGTCCCGCATCCTGATGCCCAGCGGGTAGCACCGCGGCGAGCGGGTGAGAGGGAGCGCCTACTTCCGGGCGCCCTTCCAACCTGGGCCTCGGACGACGCGGCCGGGCGTGGCGCCCGTGGGCTCCCCCTCCCGGAGCACCTGCACCCCGTTGACGAAGACGTGGTGCACGCCCGTGGCGTACTGGTGCGGCTTGTCGTAGGTGGCGTGGTCCTGGATCTTCGCCGCGTCGAAGACGACGACATCGGCGAAGTGGCCAGGCTTCAGACGCCCGCGCCGGTCCAGCCGCAGGTTCTCGGCGGGCAGTGAAGTCAACCGGCGCACGGCCTCCGGGAGCGAGAGCACCTTCTCGTCCCGGGCGTAGTGCCCGAGCACCTTCGCGAAGCTGCCGTAGGCACGCGGGTGGGTGCTGGACTTGAGGAACACGCCCTCGGCGGCCACGGACTCCACGTCCGAGCAGATGCTCATGTACGGCAGCGCGAGCTGCTTGCGCACGTTCTCCTCGGACATGAGGAAGTACACGGTGGACACGCGGCTGCCGTCCTCGATGACGAGGTCGATCGCCGTCTCCTCGGGGGACTTGCCGCGCAGCGCGGCCACCTGCGCCAGCGTCTTGCCGGTCAGCGGTTTGAGCGCCGGGTTCTTGAAGCCGATCAGCAGGATGTTCTCCGGCGAGCCAGCGGCCAGGAAGAGGTTCTCCCAGTTCCCACCGGGCGTGGTCATCTCCTTCAGCACGCGTTGGCGGACGGCTGGGTCCTTCAGCCGCTCCTCCCAGGCCTTTTGCCCGCCCTCTTGCACCCACGGTGGCATCGAGGCATCCAGCCCTGTGGCGCCGGCCGTGTATGGGTACATGTCCGCCGTCACCCGCAGGCCGCTCTGCCGCGCCTGCTCGATGCGGGCCAGGGCCTGATCCAGCTTGCCCCAGTTGGCTCTTCCCGCGGCCTTCAGGTGGTAGATCTCCACCGGCAGCCCGGCCTCGCGCCCGATGGTGATCGTCTCGTCGATGGCCTCCAGCAGCCGGTCTCCCTCGCTGCGCATGTGGGCGATGTAGATGCCCCCATACTCGGAGGCGACGCGGGCCAGGGCGATCAGCTCGTCCGTCTTCGCATACGCGGCGGGCGCGTAGATGAGCGACGCGCCGACACCGAGTGCTCCCTCCTCCATGCCCTGGCGCACCAGGGCGCGCATCCGCTCCAGCTCCTCGGGGGTGGGGGCGCGGTCGGCATAGCCCAGCTCGTGCACGCGCACGGTGGTAGCGCCCACGAACGAGGCCACATTCGGGGCGACGCCGCGCCGCTCCAGGTGCTCCAGGTACTCGCCGAGCGTCGTCCATGGCACCTCGAACTTGAGGTCTCCCTGCTGCTCGATCATCTCCGCGCGCATCGCCGGGTTCAGGGGCCCCATGGAGGAGCCCTCGCCGAAGATCTCCAGCGTGACGCCCTGGCGCAGCTCGCTCTGCGAGCGCCCATCCACCAGCAGCGACTCCGTGGCCCAGCTCAGCATGTTGATGAAGCCGGGAGCCACGGCGAGGCCCTGGGCATCCACTTCGAGCCGCCCTCGCGCCTCCTTGAGATCTCCTAGGGCGGCGAGCGTGTCTCCCTGAATGGCCACGTCGGCCACGAAGGGTGCACCGCCGCTGCCGTCATAGACGGTGCCCCCGCGGAGGATGACGTCATACGTGGGGCCCTGCGAGGCTGGAGCCGCCGGGGTGGAGGCACAGGCGGCGAGCAGCAGCCCACAGCTGGCGAGGACCCAAGAGAGGAGGACGCGCAGGTTTTTCACGGCTGGGGAGGCTAGCCGCCCCGAGCAGGCACGTCTTCCTCGGGAAGGACGCTACAGCTCACCCCAGAACATGGCCACGAGCCCCGCGCGGTTGCTGGCTCCGTACTTGCGCAGCAGGTTGGTGACGTGGACCTCCACGGTGCCCTCGCTTCGCCCGAGTACCGAGGCGATCTCCTTGTTCGTCTTGCCCCGGGCCACCAGCTCCAGCACCTCGATCTGGCGGGGCGTGAGCTGGCCAATCTCCCGGGCGCGCCGCAGCCGGCGGGCCAGCTCCGTCTCCTCGATTTCCTTGGGCTCGCCGCGGGCCGCGCCCGCAGTCTCCAGCGCGATGGCCACCCACGGCACCAGCTCGGTGAGCACCTCGTCCATGCCCCACTGCCCAGGGCCGCGCGGCAGCTCCACCTCGAGCCGTCCCACGGTGCGGCCCGCCATCTCGAGCACGAAGCGGCGCGGCTCTCCGGGGCCGCGCTCGCCCGAGATGCCCATGAGCTGCATCCGCTCCTCCATGCCAGTGACCCACAGCTCCACGAAGGAGCAGCCGAACTGGAAGCGCAGCAACGACACCAGCGCTTCGGCGAGCGCCTCGCGGTTGGGGTACTGCGCCAGCTCGCGCGCCAGGGAGGACACATCTGCCCGCGTGGGCCGGCGCCCGGACCGGGGCTCGTCCGCGGGCAGCTCCACGTGCGTCCGGAAGATGCAGCAGGCATGGCCATCAGCGCGGCACTCGGTGTGCTCGATGGGCCCCACCTTCCCACCGAACAGCTCGAGCGTGCGCCCCAGGTACCCGCCGAGCGTGGTGCACATGGCGCGGTTGATGGCGGCCCAGTCTTTCAGCTCGGCAGTGACTTCGTTGCCGGTGCGCCACGAGCGCCACGTGCCCGTGTCGTGCGACCGGCGCCAGTACAGGTTCATGTGGCGGATGGCGAACGAGGGGCGGATCAACCGCAGGAACCACCGGTACACGGTGGACAGCTCCCGGTCCGCATCGAAGCGGCCCATCTCCATCAGCAGCGCCTCATCCAACCTGAGCTTTTGACACATTGCGTCAACGAGCCGCACCATCAAGTGGATGTCGTACCAGGCTCCAGGATCCGCCGAGCCGAGCTGATCGCGATCCTCGATGGACAGGAGCGTGAGGACCGCGTCCCAAGCCGGCTCCCCGAAACGCTCGCGGACGAAGTCACGCCGCTGGAAGAGTTTGCTACCGGGGAGGAATCCCCTCGAAATGGGGCCCTGGAGCGGTGCACGGGGAGAATCGTCGCGAGGCAAGGGACACCTGAAGAGAGGCCTGGAGAACGGGCACAGATGTTGATTCCACGGCGATAACGTCCCAAGACGCACTCCAAGTCAATCGTGCCAGTCCCTTAGCTGCACTCACTCGTGCCGGGAGGGGCAGGCTCGTTCCAGAGGCGCTCCTGCCGGGTCGTACTCAGCGTTGTTGGTCAGTGAGCCATGCGCAGGGAGCGAGCGACCACCCGAGAACAGAGCGCTTGTCTGAGTCCTCGCTCCCCTTCCGCTACCACTAAGGGTGAATAGATCGACTTGGCCCATCTCCTGATCATCCCAGGAGATGTGAGGGTTGAGGGCGGGGGCGGGGGGCGCTGGGCGAGCGGAGGGCGGGAGGGCCCGAGGATTTCCGGGCGGGGGCCCGAGGACTCTCGGATTCATGCATCCACCCTGTTGATCCACGACCACCGACTCAAAGGCCAAAGCCAGACATGACGACCGAGCTCGCGGATGCCGCGAGGCCGCCTTCGCTTGACCTCAAGCGACGCGCGACCGTGGCACCGAATACGGGAGTGTCTTCTTCAGCGGTCAACCTGCAGAGCGCGGCGCGCGGCGCGCAGGACACCCAAGAGGTGCTCGCGCCAAGCTCACGCATCCACCAATACGAGCTGATCCGCCAGCTCGGCAGCGGCGGCATGGGCACCGTCTACCTGGCGCGTGATACGCGGCTGGGGCGCCGCGTGGCCATCAAGCTGCTGCAGACGCAGAGCCCCTCATTCACCCAGCGCTTCATCCTCGAGGCGCGGGCGACGGCGCGCTGCAGCCACGAGAACATCGTCATCATCTACGAGGTGGGCGAGGTCCACGGTAAGCCCTTCATGGTGCTGGAGTACCTCCAGGGGCAGCCGCTGCAGAAGGTGGTGGGGGGCCAGCGCCTGCCACCGGCCCGAGTGGTGGAGCTGATGGTGCCCGTGGTGCGCGCCCTGGTCTGCGCCCACGGGGAGGGCATCGTTCACCGCGACCTCAAGCCCGACAACATCCTCGTCACCGACGCGGGCTCCATCAAGGTGCTCGACTTCGGCATCGCCAAGGTGCTCCAGGGGGATGAGTCGTCCTCCGAGCGCAGCCGGGTGGCGCCCGCCTCCGCCGCGGAAGGCCTGAGCGCGGAGCTCTCCCACCTCACCCAGAACGGCGCGCTGGTGGGCACGCTGCCCTATATGTCCCCGGAGCAGTGGGGCAACGGCGTCACGGTGGATCACCGCACGGATCTCTGGGCGGTGGGGATCATCCTCTTCCGGATGCTCGCGGGCCGGCACCCGCTGGAGCCCCTGCGGGGTCCCCAGCTCGCGGTGACCGCGTTCCTGGACGAGCCCATGCCCCGGCTGCGGGACGTGGCGCCCGACGTGCCTGTGGCGCTGGCGGACGTGGTGGATCGCTGTTTGCTCAAGCGCAAGGAGGAGCGCTTCCACGACGCGACCGAGCTCCTGCGCGCCCTGGAGGCGTTCCTCCCCGGCCGCTATGCCCCCGAGCTGCGCATCGATGAGAGCCCCTACGCTGGCCTCAGCTCCTTCCAGGAGGCGGACGCCGACCTGTTCTTCGGGCGCTCGCGGGAGATCGCCGCCCTGGTGAGCCGCATCCGCGACCGGCCGCTGATGGCGGTGGTGGGGCCCTCGGGGGCGGGCAAGTCTTCCTTCGTGCGCGCCGGCCTGGTTCCGGCGCTCAAGCGCTCCGGAGAGCCGTGGGACGCGGTGGTCATCCGCCCCGGAAGGGATCCGCTGGGGGCGCTGGCGAACATCGTGGCGCCGTTGCTGAACTCCTCGGACTCGCTCGCGCAGGACTTGAAGGAGCACCACACGCTGGTGGAGCGGATGCGCGCTGAGCCCGGCATCGTGGGCACGGTGCTGCGCGGCAGGGCCCGCCGGGACCGGCGGCGGCTGCTCGTCTTCGTGGATCAGTTCGAAGAGCTCTACACGCAGGTGGCCAACCCTCAGGAGCGCCTGGCCTTCACTGCATGCCTGTCGGGCATCGCGGATGACGCGACGGCGCCCATGCGGGTGGTGGTGTCCATTCGCTCGGACTTCCTGGACCGGGTGCCGGAGGACGAGCGCTTCATGGCGGAGCTGGGCCAGGGGCTCTTCTTCCTGAGCTCGCTGGGCAGTGACGGGCTGCGCGACGCGCTGGTGCGGCCGGCGGAGATGGCCGGCTACCGCTTCGAGTCTCCGCACATGGTGGACAGCATGCTCCAGCACCTGGAGGCGACCCAAGGCGCGCTGCCGCTGCTGCAGTTCGCCGCCACCCAGCTCTGGGAGCAGCGAGACACCGCGCGCAGGCTGCTGACGCAGCAGCGCTACGACGAGATGGGAGGCATCGCGGGGGCACTCGCCAGCCATGCGGACAGCGTGCTGGCTCGATTGCCGTCGGAGTCCCGTACGCTGGTGCGGGCCCTGTTCCTCCGATTGGTGACTCCGGAGCGCACCCGGGCCATCGTCTCGCTGGAGGAGCTCCAGGAACTGAGCCGGGATACGGGGCAGATCCTGGCGCTGGCCGATCAGCTGGTGCAGGCACGGCTGCTGGTGGTGCAGACCGGGAGCGGAGCAGCGGGGGCGACGGTGGAGCTGGTCCACGAGTCGCTCATCCACCAGTGGCCCACGCTGCACCGCTGGCTGGACGAGACGCAGGATGACTCGGCGTTCTTGGATCAGCTGCGCAACGCGGCTCGCCAGTGGCACACGAAGGGGCGGGACAGCGGGTTGCTGTGGCGGGGAGAGATGGTGGAGGAGGCGCAGCGGTTCCAGCGCCGCTACGTGGGCGAGCTGCCCCAGGTGCAGCTCGACTTCCTCAAGGCTGTCGCCTCTCAAGCGGCGCGCTCCACGCGGTGGAGGCGGATGCTCGTCATCGGCGCGATGGTGTTCCTGAGCTTGCTCGTGGCGGCCTCCGCGGTGGCGCTGGTGAACATCCGAGAGTCCAAGCAGGAGGCCGAGCACCAGGCGCGCGAGGCGCGCAAGGCCGAGGTGGCGGCGCAGCGCAGCTTGGCCGAGGCGAAGGCCGAAGCACTGGCGCGGCAGAAGGCCCAGGAGGAGGAGCAGGCCGCGCAGAAGAAGGTGCAGGAGGAGCAGCAGAAGAAGTTGGAGCTCTTCCAGCAGCTCCGTGAGGCCAACGCCGATTATGAGCGCGCGAATGACGGGCTCACCCGAGCCGTACGCCAGGCCCGCCTCTCGGAGCGGAAGGCCAAGCGAGCAAAAAAGGCCTCCGACGAGAGCGAGAGGAGGGCGCGCGAGGATCGGGAGCGGGCACTTCGCGCGGTGGAGAGCCTCCAGGAGAAGCTTCGCCAAGAAAAAGAGCGCCAGGAGCGCACCATCGAGATGGGCCCCGTGCCCTCGCTGTACCTGGACAAGGAGGCGAAATGAAGACGTGTATGGGCGGGAACACACACTGTCTGGGGATAGCCCTGGCGCTCCTGCTGAGCGCCCTGCCTGCCACGGCGCAGCAGCCGGGACCGGTGCCCTCGCTGACGCGTGAGCCGGCCTGGGCGAAGAACGTCTCCCTGGAGCAGCAGCAGGCGGCGGTCGGGCCGTTCGAGCAGGGCAATACGATGCTGAAGGAGTCGCTCTTCATCGAGGCGGCGAAGAAGTACCGCGAGTCGCTTCAGCACTGGGATCATCCAGCCACCTCCTACAATCTGGCGCTGGCCATGATGAACCTCGACAAGCCCGACGAGGTCTATGCGCTCATGAACGTGTCCATTGCTCATGGGCAGGCGCCGCTCGGTCCAGACCGGTATCAGCACGCCCAGAAGTACATCGAGCGCATGGAGCACGACTACGCGCGGATGACGCTCCTGTGCCGGACGGATACCTCGGTGACGCTTAAGTCCGAGATTCAGCACCTGCCCGTCTCGTGCCAGCGGTTTGAGCGGCTGCTTCGGCCCGGGCCCTACCTGCTGAGCGCCACCCACGATGGTTACCAGCTCCCGGACCTGAAGCTTGATGTGGAGCCCGGGCAGAAGCTGGGCTACCGGCTGGAAATCGAGGAGCAGCGCCGGTGGGCTGCATGGAAGCCTTGGGCGGTGATGGGAGCAGGCGCGGCGCTGGCCGTGGGCGGGCGGCTGATCCACATGAAGGCCCGCGATGATCTCCGGGCCTTCGATGCGCGGGTCGACGAGCTGGGGGGATGGATGCCGCCCGACCCGCAGGTCGTAGACGCGCGCCCCCGAGCGAAGACGCTGCAACGGGTGGCGGCGGTCTCGTACGCGGTGGGAGGAGCGGCGGTCTTTACGGGGGTGGCGCTCCTCTATGTGAACCGGCTCCAGCCCAAGCTTCATCCCGTTCCCCTGGGTGACAACGAATTGACTGTCACGCCCGTGGTGGGCGGCGGCCAGACCGGTGTCCAGGCATCAACTCAATTCTGAGGTGCCCCATGAAGCGAATGACCCCCAGTTGGACTCTTTGTGTCCACGGCGTCCGGTTCATGCTGGCGCTGACGGCGTTGACTCTCTCGGCTTGCTACGAGTCCGGGACCATCACCTGCTCTTCCGGCCTCGTCTGCCCCTCGCGGATGACGTGCTCCGCGGATGGCCGATCCTGCCTCTCCGATTCCTGCGGTGACAGCGTACGGCAGGCGGGAGAAGCCTGCGATGATGGGAACAAGATCAACGGCGATGGGTGCAGCTCGGACTGCAGGTCCGACGAGACATGTGGGAACGGCATCGTTGATGAGATCAAGGACGAGGTCTGCGACTTTGGCGACGCCGAGCCTGGCGATGGATGCAGCGCTGACTGCAAGTCCGATGAAGAGTGTGGAAACGGCATCATCGACCAAGACGAGGCCTGCGACGATCGCAACACGCTCTCTGGAGATGGCTGCAGCGCGGATTGCAAGTCCGATGAGAGTTGCGGCAATAGAATTAAGGACCTCGTTAAGGGTGAGGTATGCGATGACGGCAACAACCTGAATGGCGATCAGTGCAGTGCCGACTGTCTCTCTGTCGAGACCTGCGGCAACGGAGTGAGGGACGAGGGAGAAGAGTGCGACGATGGGCCTTCCAACAACGAGGACCATTGTCTGTCGTCGAGCTGCAAGCTGGCGCGGTGCGGAGACGGGGTCGTGAACCGGGCCCCCGACAGTACAGAGCAGTGTGACCCCGGAGTCGATCCGGTCGGGTGCAACTACAACTGCACTCTTTCTCAATGTGGTGATGGGATCGTCAACGCAGCCGCTGGTGAGCAGTGCGACTTGGGCGGCGGAGAGAACAGTTTCTGCACCAGAGAATGCAAAGTCTCCTACTGCGGTGATAGGTACACCAACGCGGCCGCACACGAAGAGTGTGACTACAACAACCCGCAGGACCGGGATGGATGCCTCCCCAACTGCAAGCGTGACCTCTGCGGAGACGGGGAACTGAACCCGGGTGAGGTCTGCGATGACGGTAACAGAGACGCATGCGGCACCTGCAATGCCACATGCACGAAAGTTCAACCCATTCAGAAAGCCCGAGGATCCATCGAAGTGATGGCGGAGGAGCCTGACGGTGAGAAGGTTGGAAAGCTCATCAAGGATGAATGGAAGTTCACCATCAGCGACGGCAAAAATCTTCCCAGGGGCTTCGAGTTCGACAAGCCGAATACTGATGATGTGACCGAGGGATTCAAGGCCATTCCAATCAATAACGGCATGACCAGCTTTGATGTCGCCAATGCGATCTACACCGCCATCCAGTGGGCAGGCTCCCTTCAGGTCGAGGCGTCTTATGATGGAGCGCACACGATCAGTCTGGTGCACGTAGCTGAGGGCATGAGAGGAAACCAAATCATCGTTGGCACGCCTCAGAACCAGATCTATGACATCCTCAAGATCAGCGGCATGTCTGGCGGAGTGGCACGAGACTGCTCAGAGGGCATCTCGTGCAAGAGCAACGATGACTGTGCGCCGGGCCTCACCTGCAGGGAGAGCCCCAGGACCTGCCGGCCGTAGCCCCTGTCCCGTGAGCGCCCTGTGCTGTCTCAGCACATGGGCGCGAACACCGGCCAGATGAGGAGCACGCCGTTCTCGTCGGTGAGGGGCACCCAGCCCAGCGGCACCAAGGGCTGATCCAGGTCGACCATGTCCCCGAGCTGCAGGAAGTTGCCGCGAATCTGGAGGATGCGCGCGTCCACGCTCTGGCCGTTCCGGCGCGGAGGATAGGCCGGCGAGAGTTGATAGGAGCGGGCATCGGGCCGCGGCGCCAGGTGGAGGCGGGTCTGTCCCTGAGGCGCCAGGGAGTAGAGGTCGATGCCGCTCCACGCCCACTGCTTCGAGTCGAACGCAAGGAACTCGACGTCGGGGCCCGTCTCGGACTCCTGGATCTCGCTGATCCACGTGCGCTCGTTGGTGTGCGCGTCGATGACCACGTGGAGGTAGTGCCCGCGCCGCTCGACCACCGGGAGCTTGCGGAGCGACTGAAGGTCGTACTCCCAGCCGCTGATGGCACGCAGTTCCTGGATCACCAGAGTGCCGTCCGGCTCGAAGGCGTCGCCCTCGGGCCGGTAGCTCATGAGCTCACCCGTGGGCTCCTCCTCTGGACCGGTCATGGTGGTGATGAAGGCAATGCCGATGACGTTGCGGAGGGCTTCGTCAGAGATCTCCGCGCGAGGCAGGTAGATCGTCTCATGCGGCAGGTCGGCTCGCGCCGGGAGAGCGGCGAGCAGCACGAAGAGGGAGAGGGCAGACAGGAGCGGGGTTCGGGAGAGGAGAGAAAGGCGCATGCCCGGACGCATTGCAGCCCTCGGACCAGTCCTCTGTGCCCGTGTAACCCACGGGAATCACTCAGGGCTTGTCAGAGCTGTGGCCCAGGAGCCACGCCGTCAAGTGAGGCGGGAGAGATCCGCTGTGGTGTCGACGTCCTCGCCACCGCCCGCCAGCGCCACCTCCACCACCCGGGAGGAATCGCGGGCAATGACGCCACGCGCACCCTCGTCCGGTGCGAGCGCCTCTAGCTCGGGGAAGATCGCGCGGGAGAACAGCGCGGGGACTCCTCGTGCGCTCTCGTAGCCCGAGGCCACGATGGGGGAACCTGTCCGGCCAAAGGCCTCCACGAGCGCGCGCAGGTGCCCGGACTCCACGCGAAGCTGATCACACAGCATCACCAGCGCGGCCTCTGCCGCCGGGTCGAGCGCTCGCACGCCCACGCGCAGCGAGACGCCCATGCCCTGCTCCCAGGCCGCGTTGTGCACCGTGTGCACGGGCAGCCCGGCCAGCTCCGAGGCCACGGCCTGCGCCTGCGCCCCAAGCACCACCACCACTGGGCCGCACTGAGCCCCTACCGCAGCCTCGGCCGCGCGCCGCACCAGCGTCTTCCCGCCGTGGACCAGGAGCTGCTTGGGACGCCCCAGCCGCGAGGAGCTCCCCGCAGCCAGCAGCACCACGCCCACGCTCACGCGAGCCTCCGCGCCATCGGTGGCGCGAGCGTGTGGATGGGAGCCTGCCGGTCGCGCAGCTTGCCGCCCTCGCGATCGGCCAGCACCGCGCGCATCTCCGCCACGATGGAGAGCGCCACCTCGTCCGGGCCCTCGCCGCCCAGGTCCAGTCCGATGGGTGCGTGCAGTTTCTCCAACTGCGCGGGTGTTGGCGCGGGCGTCAGCTCCGAGAGCAGCCGATCCGTCCGCGAGCGAGGCCCCAGCACGCCCAGGTAGCGCAGCGGCAGCGGCAGCAGCCGGGCCAGCAGCTCGCGGTCCTGCGGCAGGCTGTGCGTCATCACCACCGCCAGCGTGCGAGAGGAGAGCGTCACCTTCTCCTGAATCTCACGCGCCTTGGCCGCCACGACAGCGTGGGCCTTGGGGAAGCGACGCCTCAGCGTGTCGATGGGCTTGTCCGCCACCACGGTGACGTGCCAGCCCAGGGCCGCCGCCTGCGTCACCACAGGAGCGACGTCGAAGCCTCCGCCGAACAGCACCACCGGCGTGGGCGGATCCACCACCTCCACCAGCACGTCCGCGCCGCCGCACGGGCCGCTCCAGGTGCGGCCCACCTCGAGCGCCTCGCCCGCCGCCGTGCGCACCGCATCCCGCAGCGGGCCGGAGAGATTGCTCACCTCCACCCCGTTGTCTCGCAGCAACAGCCTCGCGCCCACCGCGTTGGCCGGCCCCGCGTACACCGTCGCCACCACCGCGCGCCGCGACTGCCGCCGCGCCTCGTCCGCGAAGGCGAGCGGATCCAGCGGGCCGGGCTCCCAGCGCTCGAGCAGCACGTCCACCACGCCGTTGCAGCCCAGCGCGAAGGACAGGCCGCCCTCGTCCTCGGCGTTGTCGCCGGTGGAGTCGTAGCGCAGCACACGAGGGCCACTGGCCGTCCAGAAGAAGGCCTTGCGGATGATGTCTCCCTCCAGGCACCCGCCGCTCACACCTCCCGCAAGCCAGCCCTCCTCATGCATCAGCATGCGCGCCCCGGGCCTCCGGTAGGCCGAGCCCGACACCGCCACCACCGTGGCCAGCACGAGCGGCCCCTGAATGCGGCCACGGGCGCGGAGGATGTCCTCCAGATCCTTCACAAGTCATCTCCTCGTGGGAGGGCAAAGACGCTGCCCGCGACTCTACGACAGATGCTCCCAATTCATAGGGCGGCAGCCCGGCGGGCGCTGGGGATGCCCCCTCGTGTGGTCAGTGGCTGTCACTTGAAGCGGGCTTCCCGGCAGGGGAAGTCAGTGGGTGCCGCTCGGTACCCGCACCATGCGCACCATGCGCCGGTCCGGGCTGACGGCCGCGATCACGTAGCCGGTGAGCTCCTCGCCGTGGAGCCGCGCGCGCCAGTGCCCCGCGTAGAGTCGCGCGCTGCCGAGGGCCACCTGGTTGAGGTAGGCCATCGCGCCGTCCACCTCATCCGGCGTCGGCGGCTGCTGGGGCGAGCTGCCCTGGAGCAGGCCCACGAGCTGCCGCTGGGTGATGGGCTCGAACCAGAACGGCTCCTCCGTGGCGTCGGGGTCCGCGAGCGTCTGGCTGTAGGTGGCGAGCAGGGTGTCGTGGTTGATGATGCCCTGGCCCTCGGGGACGAGCCCCTCGGCCATGCGCGCCGTCCTCGCCAGGGGACCGGCTGCGCCGAACAGCTCTGCTCCGGAGCGGGTGACTCGCTGGAGCAACAGCGGAGAGGCCTCGCTCGAGTCGTTCAGCTCCTCGAACGCCAGGAGGTACTCCCGGGCCGGTCCGCTCACGCCGCTGAGGAACGCCGGGTCCACCAACATCCCGTCCACGACGGCATGCTCATCGGGGTCCACCATCCCGTCATCGCGCCAGAAGGCGTCGAGCGCCTCCTTCATCTCGGTGCGGCTGATGGAGGTGCCCTCTGCGCTGACAGGCGCCCGGGCCGTCGAGAGCTTCTCTTGGAGCGCTGGGACCGAGGGGTGGATTCGCGCCACGGTCGCCGGGACCGTCACCAGGGACGCCACTGCCAGCAGTGATTTCAGAGGCGTAGAGAGGGGCACGGGCTCTGTGAAGCGGTGACAGACGCGAAGTGAACCTGACGGAGGCACGCTCATATAACCCGCGTCTCCGCGCCGCGTCATAAGTCATGTTAAAACGGATTTATTTGTGAAAACCCCGTCAAAAATCGCTGCTATTTGAGTTCAAAAGTTTTGAGTTGAAATGGGATGGACTCCCAGTCAAACTGCGGGCCCACATCTCTTCATGACGGGTGAAGTCGTATAGCCTCGGGGCTGGCTCGTAGCCATCCGCCGAAGGTACGCACCCGGATGTCCCCCCTGACACATTCTCGCTCTGTTGCGGCTCGGGTCTCCGCGCCGCTGTCCGCTCGCATTCCCGCATCGCTGCTCGTCCCAGGCGCCCCGGCGCACGCCCTCCCGCGGCTCTCGCCCAGCACCTTCACCGCGCGCCTCGCCTACGAGGTGCTCATGGCTTTGGATCTCGACCGCGATGGCTGCATCACGGCGCGGGATGCGGAGCTGGCGCGGGCGCACCAGGTGCGCTTCGCGGTGGACTTCCAGCTGGGCCCTGGCGTGAGCGTGGAGCTGAAGAGCCCGGAGCGGCTGGCGCAAGCCGCGGACGTGCTCGCCGAGGAGATCTTCGCGGGGAGGGGAGATGTGCCCGGGCTGCCCGTGGCGCGCCTGCTGGAGCGCCGCACCACCGCGATGCGGCAGCTCCTGGATCAGAACTGGGAGGGGCTGGTGCGCCGGGCGGACCGGTTCGACCAGTTGAACGAGGCGCTCAAGGGCATGCGGGTGAAGAGCCCGGATGGCCGCTGGCGCCTGTATGTCCCCGCCAAGGACGTGAAGGCCGTGAAGCGGCTGCGGGCCCAGGCTGCGCGCCATGGCTGGGAGGTGGTGCCCCTGCGGAAGCCGCGCGAGCAGGCCGACTGGCAGCGGCTGATGCGCGAGCCGGGCATGGCGTACCTGCCGAACCCGTACATCGTCCCGGGCGGCCGGTTCATGCAGATGTTCGGCTGGGACAGCTACTTCAACGGGCGTGGGGCGCTGGCCTCGGGCCGCGCGGAGCTGGTGCGGGGCATGGTGGAGAACCACGTCTACGCGCTGGAGCACTACGGGAAGATTCCCAACTCGAACCTGAGCTTCCACCTGTCGCGGACGCAGCCGCCGCTCTTGCCGAGGCTGGCGCTGGAGCTCCACGCGGTGCAGCCCGACCGGCGGATGCTGCAGCGGGTGGCGAAGGCGGCGATGAAGGAGTTGGAGACGGTGTTCCGTACCGGCCCTCGCGCCACGCCGAGCGGGCTCTCTCGTTATAAGGATGATGCGGAGGGCCCCGACGCGGAGGACGTGTCCGCGTTCTACAACGAGCGTCCAGACAACGCCGAGTTCCACCGGCACGACCGGGCCATCCGCGAGAGCGGCTGGGACATGTGCCACCGCTTCGGCACGGCGCTGCACCAGCACGAGCCGGTGTGCCTCAACTCGCTGCTGTACCAGTACGAGCTGGACCTGGCGCGCATCCTGCGGCTGCTGGAGGGTGACCGCTCGAAGCGGGCGGCCGCGTACGAGAAGGCGGCGAGGACCCGGGCGCGGACGATGCGCGCGCGGTTCTGGGACGAGGAGCGGGGGATGTTCTTCGACCACGACTTCGTGAACGGGCGCCGCTCGCAGTACGAGTCGCTGGCCACCTTCTATCCGCTGTGGACGGGCTGGGCTTCGCGCAAAGAGGCGGCGGCGGTGGCCGCGTCGCTCTCGCGCTTCCTGCAGCCAGGGGGCGTGTCCTCGAGCAGCAAGGCCTCGCGCGAGGCGGCGGGCGGGGAAGACTTGCAGTGGGACTGGCCGTTTGGCTGGGCGCCCCACCAGATCATCGTGGTGGAGGGGCTGCGGCGCTACGGCTTCCACGCCGAGGCGGACCAGGTGGCGTACCGCTGGCTGTCGATGGTGATGGACATCGCGGGGCAGCACAACGGTCTCATCAAGGAGAAGTACGACGTGGTGAGGCGCTCGGCGGACGTGCCGGTGGAGTACGGCAACCAGGGCGCGGACCGCGGTCCTTATATGCAGCCTCGCTCCCAGCGGACGCTGGGCTTCGCGTGGACGAACGCGTCGGTGCTGCTGCTGCTGAACGGGCTGTCCGAGGAGCTACAGGAGACGCTGGATGTCGGCGTGCCGGCGGACACCGTGACGGGGCCGAAGAACGTGCCCGAGGGTGGCAACACGCTGCAAGCCACGGGCTGAGGCGGGAAGGAGCGGCGGGTGGGTATAGTACCCCGCCATGGCCTCTCCCTCCTCCGGAACCCAGACCCATTTCCGCGCCTGCAACCTCTGCGAGGCCATGTGCGGAGTCCGCATCGAGGTGGAGAACGGCCGCATCACCTCCATCCGAGGGGATGAGGAGGACCCGTTCAGCCGGGGGCACATCTGCCCCAAGGCGGTGGCGCTGAAGGAGCTGCACGAGGATCCGGAGCGGCTGCGCCAGCCGATGCGCCGCACCGCCCAGGGCTGGGTGCCGGTCTCGTGGGAGGAGGCGCTGGACGAGACGGCGCGGCGGCTGCACGAGCTGCAGAGCACGCAGGGCCGGGACTCGGTGGCCGTGTACCTGGGCAACCCTACGGTCCACAACGTGGGGGCGATGCTCTTCGTTCCCCAACTGCTGCGCACGCTGCGCACGCGCAACAGCTACAGCGCGACGTCGGTGGATCAGCTGCCGCACCTGCTGGCCTCGCACCTGATGTTCGGTCACCAACTGCTGGTGCCGATTCCTGACTTGGACCGGACCGGGTACCTGCTGGCGCTGGGGGCGAACCCGCTGGCTTCGAACGGGAGCATGATGACGGCGCCGGACGTGCGGGCGCGGCTCCGAGGCATCCAGCAGCGCGGCGGACGGGTGGTGGTGGTGGATCCGCGCCGCACGGAGACGGCGCGCATCGCGGACGAGCACCTCTTCATCCGGCCGGGCACGGATGCGCTGTTCCTCTTCGCGGTGCTCCACGAGCTGCTGCAGCGGCCCAGGCTGGAGCGCCTGGCGGCGTTCACGGAGGGGCTGGAGACGGTGCGCGAGTTGGCGCGCGAGTTCACGCCGGAGCGGGCTGCGGGGCCGACGGGAGTTCCCGCGGAGACGATCCGCCGCATTGCCCGCGAGTTCGCCGAGGCGCCTTCGGCGGTGTGCTACGGGCGGGTGGGCACGTCCACGCAGGCGTTCGGGGGGCTGTGCCAGTGGCTCATCCACGTCATCAACGTGGTGAGCGGGAACCTGGATCGCGAGGGCGGTGCCATGTTCACGCGCCCGGCGTTCGACCTGGTGGGAGGACCCAAAGCGCTGTCGAGCAGCCGGGGTGGATTCGGGCGGTGGAAGAGCCGGGTGCGAGGGCTGCCCGAGTTCGCGGGCGAGCTGCCGGTGGCCGCGCTGGCCGAGGAGATCCTCACGGAGGGGCAGGGGCAGATCCGCGCGCTGGTCACCTTCGCGGGCAACCCGGTGCTGTCCACGCCCAACGGAGGGCAGCTCGACAAGGCGCTGGCGTCGCTGGACTTCATGGTGTCCATCGACCCGTACCTCAACGAGACGACGCGGCACGCGCACCTCATCCTGCCGCCGCCGTCACCGCTGGAGCGTGCGCACTATGACGTGGCCTTCCACGCGCTGGCGATCCGGGACACGGCCCGGTACGCGCCCGCGCTGTTCGAGCCGCCCCCGAGCGTGATGCACGACTGGCGGATCCTCTTGGAGCTGAAGCACCGGTTGGGGGTGCTTCGGCATGGGAGCAGCGTGAAGGGCACGCTGAGCTATCAAGCGCTGAAGCGGCTGGGCCCCGAGGGACTCCTCGACGTGGGCCTGCGCGCCGGGCCTTACGGAATCCGGACTCGGGGATTCCGAAAGGGGCTGAGCCTCTCGGCGCTGAAGCGGGCGCCTCATGGCGTGGACCTGGGTCCGCTGAAGCCAAGCCTGCCGCAGCGGCTGTTCACCCCGGATAAGCGCATCCAGCTGGCGCCCACGGTCTTCGTGGAGGATGTGAAGCGGCTGCGCGAGGCCTTCCCGGAAGACGCGGCTCCGTTGGGGAGCGGAGAGCTGCTGCTGATCGGCCGGCGGCACCTGCGCGACAACAACTCCTGGATGCACAACGTGCCGATGCTGATGACGGGCAAGCCGCGCTGCACGCTGATGATGCACCCGGAGGATGCGAAGGCGCTCGGGCTGGGGGAGGGAGACGAGGCTGTGGTCGCCTCGAGGGTGGGCCAGGTCTCCGTCCCGGTGAACGTGACGGACGAGGTGATGCGAGGCGTGGTGAGCCTGCCGCACGGCTATGGCCACCGCCGCCACGGTGTGAAGCTGTCCGTGGCGGAGAAGCACGCGGGCGTGAGCCTGAATGACCTCACCGACGACCAGCACCTGGACGCGCTCTGCGGCAACGCCGCATTCAGCGGAGTGCCCGTGCGCGTCACCCGGGCGGTGCCTCACAGTTGATGAATCCAGACGGCCTTAGCTTCCGCCCTTCTTCAGCCAGAAGAAACTCCCGCCGCTTTGGAGCGCCCGTTCCAGGAACTCTCCGAAGGAGCGGGCGATCTGCTGACAGTGCTTCGGATTGGGCCAAGCCTCGTGCCAGCCATCCATCAGCGGGTACCTTCCATCTTCCTGTCGGCTTACCTCCACCAAGACGTAGTCGCCGTCTTGTAGGTCGCAGAGGGTATACATCGAGGCAGGGCCGTCCTCGTCCTTGTCCTCGCCGAAGATAGCCACCCGGGCGCGGACAATCTCCGACAGAGAGAGGAATCGATAGTCCGCGTCCGGTCTCTGCTTGAACAACGTTCCCCCATTGCAATGGAGGTAGAAGGTTCGCAAGTCGGGATCCAGCTTCCAGCCTACTCGCTGCTCGAACTGGTCGATGTCATCGGGAGTCGCAGGAGGGTTCGGGAAGTGATGGCGCGAGAGCTCTTCTAGGAGCGACTGGAGGGGCATGCGATTCAATCCGTGTAGGGCCTGTCGGGACCGACCATGCTCCATCGACCTCCTCCCTTGTAGCAAAGGGGGTACTGCTTATTGAGCACGTCGTGCACGTTGCCAGGAGTGGGCAGGACGTTTCCTTCCGCCACGGGATCTCCTCCATGCAGAAGGTCGCGGATGTGATGCCCCGGATAGTTCGTGTCTCCGTTCCTCGGCCACCCTCCGAATTCTTCTCCCCATTTTCGACGGAACGACTCTCGCTTGCTCGTCCACTGCTCTCGGAGCGAAGCCGTGTCGTCCACTTCGGGGTAATCGCAGCAGCAGTGCGTGATGGCGTACCGGCCTCCTCCGTATACAGGGAAGCCCAGATACCGGCCCTTCCAGTCCGTCTTGATATCGGCCACCCAGATACAGCCCATGAGTTTGTGACCCTCGGAGGTGCATTTGCTCCGACAGAGGTCCATCCACCGTTGGCTGTACTGCCAGGGGCCATAGTAGATGGTCGTTTGAACCTCGCCACCCCCAGGTCCTGGAACTGGTTGCCCTACCCACTTCCCTGATGCGGGAGTTGCTCCAGGAGAAGGTTCTGCTCCATCCGCCGGTCCGTTACCGACAAGGAGTGCTGCCGGCACCAGCACTGCGAGACGCAATCTCATGGATGTTCCTTCTGATCCCTGGACTATCCCTATGAGGGCCCAAAGCGCGGCCGCACTTCAGTCGAAGTGCAGGACCGCCTTGCCCGCGTAATCGCGCTCCTGAAGGCGCTGCGCCATCGAGCTGATCTCGGTCCACTTCGCCTCGGCTCCGATGAGCGGCTGGAGTCGGCCGTCGGAGATCATCTCGGCGAGCCGCTTCAAGCCCCCGCTTGCCGGTTGGCTCAACAGCTCGTGGAACAGGATGAACCCGTAGAGTCGCGCGCCGCCCGTCGCGTAGAACTGCGCCAGGTTGAACGTCGTCGTCGGCCCGGCGGTCTGGCCGTACGCCACGGCGATGCCGCCCTTCCCCAGCAATCCGAGCGCCTCTCCCAGCAGCGCACCACCCACCCCGTCGAACACGAGGTCGAACGGTCCACGCGCGGCGCTGAGGTTCTCGCCCAGCGCGATGCTGTGCGCGCCGACGTCCCTCAGCCGTTGTGCGCGCGCCTCGCTGCGGACGTGTGCCGTGACGCGCGCCCCCGCGGCCTTTGCCAGCTGTACCGCGAAGTCACCCACGCCGCCGGAGGCTCCGGTGATCAGGACCGAACGGCTCAGCAGCCCGCCACCATGCTCGATTCCTAGCAGCGCCGTCAGGCCTGCCACTGGCAGTGTCGCCGCTTGCGCGAAGGTCACGTTCTCTGGCAGGACCGCGAGCGCGTTCGACGGCACCGCAACGAGCTCGGCCCACGCGCCGGAGAGCATGAAGCCGACAACCCGGCTCCCCTTCGGTGGACTTGAGCCGTCTGCGGCGGCCTGCTCCACAGTTCCAGAGAGATCCCAACCCGGACGCCAGCCCACGGCCGCCGACTGGCTGCGACGGATCTCTCCTCGGTTGAGCGAGATGGCCCGGACGCGGATCAGCGCCTCGTTTGCCGCAGGTGCCGGCGCATCGACGCGGGTGATCGCCAGTCGGGCGGGAGCCCCTTCAGTCACGACCACTGCTTGGATCGAAGCCATTACTCCTCCCAAGAGTTCATCGAAAGAGGGGCACCGTACCATGGCGCATCCGCGACGAGGGCCGTGAGCTGTAGCCGCATGGGGTCAGGCAAACAGTGCTGAGGAGCTGACATAGACGAGGCCGCTCAGTTACTGGGACGGCGAGCCGTAGGCGCGCAGCACCTTCCCGAAGCCGCGCTCCCGGCCCAGTGAGGGTGTCACCGAGCCCTCATGGACGGCCTCGCGTCCAGAGATGAGGACGGCCTTCACCGCCGCGTCATTGCGGCGCACCAGCCGCACGAAGCCGTCGAAGTTCTCCATGGGGGCTTCGGTGGCCACCTCGAGCTTCTCGTCCAGGCCCTCGGGGTTCACCACCACCACGTCCGCGCGCTTGCCCTGCGCCAGCACGCCCGCGTCCAGCCCCATCCACTGGGCAATCTCCCCCGTGAGCCGGTGCACGGCGCGCTCGGTGCTCATGATGGGGTGGCCTCGGCGCTCGGCCTCTCGCACGCGGCGCAGCAGCCGCAGCGGGAAGTTGTAGTGCGCCATGTTGCGCAGGTGCGCACCCGCGTCCGAGAACCCCATGAGCACGTCCGGGTGCTGGCAGATGAAGTCCAGCTCGTCGGGCCGGTCATTGGCCATCACCGTGAACCAGCGCAGCGCGTCCCCATGCGTGGCCACCAGGTCGAGGAACACATCCACCACGTGCCGATGCTGCTCCTTCGCCACCTGCGCGAAGGACTTGCCCACCAGGCTCGCATCCGGACACTGGAGGATCTCCGACTGGTTGAAGTCGCGGTGAAACGCCTTGGGCAACCAGCGGCTCGTCCACTGCCGCCGGAAGCGCTCGCGGTACACCGGATCCTTCAGCAGCTCCGACCGCGAAGCGGCATCCTGGAGGTGCAGGGCCGCGGCGCCCGCGCCGAATTCCTCGAAGACGACCAGGTCGATACCGTCCGCCCACAAGTCGAAGATCTCGGGCAACGCCTGCCAGCGGAAGTCCGCTCCCAGCAGCCGGTTGAAGGTCCGCGAGAGCACACCAATGAGCCGATGGACACCCCGGCTGGCGCGCGGGTCCATCATCGAGATGACGGTGGTCTTCAGCGGCTTGCGGAAGAGGCCCACGCTCTCCAGCAGGAAGAGCAGCACATTCACCTTGGTGCTGATGTTCGGTACGCCCTGGAACACGCGGCCCCGCTCGCGCAGCAAGCGCGTGAGGCGGCGGTACTCGCTCCAGTGGGCATAGGTGGAGGGCAGAGGGCGGCTGCGGATGTCCCGGGTGCCGCCCATCTTGTCCCACTTGAGCGTCTGGATGGACAGTCCCAGGTAGCCCAGGTCGAGGCCCTCGCTGACCAGCGCCTCCATCCGGGCCAGCTCTTCCTGGCTGGGGCGCTCACTCCGGTCGAGGCTGCGGTGCAGGCCCATCACATACGCCCGCAGCGCCGAGTGCCCCACGAAGGAGGCGACGTTCGGTCCCAGCGGCAGCGAGTCCAGGTGCTCCAGGTACCCGCCAAGCGTGTCCCAGTTCTTGCGCTCCTCGAGCAGCGAGCGCACGGTGGCGTAGGGGATGGCCTCCACGCGGCAGAACATGTCCGCGAGATCCTCCGGCGGGCCCATCGCCAGGCTCAGCGAGCAGCTCCCGAGCACCACCGTGGTGACGCCGTGCCGCACGGACTCGGAGAGCGAGGGAGCCAGCTCCACCTCGGCGTCATAGTGCGTGTGCAGGTCGATGAAGCCGGGCATGACCCAGTGCCCGCGCGCATCGATGACCCGGGTGGCGGGAGTGCGGGGAAGCGGCGCTTCGGAGAGCGCGGCCACGGTGCTCCCCTGGATGCCGACATGGCACGCGCGGGGCGGACCTCCGAGCCCATCGAAGACCCAGCCATTTTCGATGATGAGATCCATGGCGCCCTCGTTCATGGCTCAAACCTGTCATACCTGCGGACCGGTGGGGAGCACCCGGTTGGCAGGCTCCCAGGCTGGCCGCAGTCTGCCCTCCCGAGCGCCGCTCATCGCGCGTGCAGCCGGGCGCGGTTCGTAGCAGGCTCTGCCCGGCACATCCGCTGGGAGGGCTGCGCATGAAGACGATGAAGGCACTGGGGCAGACGAAGTTCGGTGGCACCGAGGTTCTCCATGAGGCCACGCTGCCCGTCCCCGAAGCCCAAGGTTCTGATCTGCTGGTCCGCGTCAAGGCTGTGGGCATCAACCCCGCGGACTCGATGGTGCGGCAAAATGTGGCGGACTTCGGCAAGCTCCAGAACTCGGAGCTTGTCCTGACTGGCTGGGACTGCGCTGGTGTCGTCGAGGACGTCGGCCCCCAGGCGGATGGCCGGTTCCGCAAGGGCGATGAGGTCTTCTTCGCGGGCAACATCGCCCGCCGCGGCTGCAACTCCGAGTACACCGTGGTGGACTCGCGCATCGTCGGCCGCAAGCCGGCCTCGCTGTCCTTCATCGAGGCGGCGGCGCTCCCCCTTACGGCGCTCACCGTCTGGGAGGGCATGGTGGAGGGCTGCGGCATTCCCCTCGGGCCTCAGCCCGGCACTCCCAAGCGGGCCCTCATCATCGGCGGCGCGGGAGGCGTGGGCTCCATCGGCATCCAGATTCTCTCGCGCGTGTGTGGCCTGAAGGTGGTCGCCACGGCTTCGCGGCCCGAGAGCGTGGAGTTCTGCCGGAAGATGGGCGCTCACGTGGTCATCGACCACTCGAAGGACCTCAAGGCGCAGCTCACCGCGAACGGCATCGACGCGGTGGACTATGTGCTGAACACCATCAATCCGGACATCAACTTCGACACGCTGACAGCGCTGATCGCCCCCATGGGGAAGATCTGCAGCCTCCATCCGATCACCAAGCCGGTGGATCTGGCCTCGCTCTACGTGCGCCGCATCTCCGTGGTGTACGAGCTCATGTTCACCCGTCCCATGCTCAACGTGCAGCCCGAGATGCAGGGCGCCATCCTGGACCACGTCTCGGCGCTGGTGGACGCGGGGACACTGCGCACCACCCTGGTGACCCAGAAGCCGTGGACCGTGGCAGGGCTCGCCGAGGCGCACCAGCACAGCCAGAGCGGCAAGGCCATCGGGAAGATCGTGCTGGGGCCGGTGGGATAGGCACATGCTCCGCACTGCTCCTCTGGCCTTCGGGTTTCTTCTCCTCCTGGCGCTGGGCGGCCCGGCGAGTGGGGCTTCTCGCGCGCGGGCTCCGTTCATCTCGGAGATCCGCGACGCGGCCACCTTCTCCGCCTACGCCCACCCGGTCGAGACCGATGATGTCGGCAAGTTCCTCATCGATCTGAAGTCGGACGCCATCTACTTCTTCGACGTCAACCTCTACCGGCTGCACCAGGACTTCGTCTCGAAGGTCATCCTGCGGCACAAGATGTCGCCGGAGGAGCGGACGGAGTACTTCAAGAACTACAGTGCGGAGAAGCCGAACTACATCCTCGGCTACATCACCCACCACCGGGGCGCGAAGCGGTGGACGTTCAGCTTCTGGGAGAGCGACCGCATCCGCCCCGCCGATGTGCGCCGCGCCCGGGAGCGCCTGCTGAAGTCCTTCTTCGTGAAGGACGTGGCCTTCCGCCCGGAGTCCACGGCGCAAGAGTCCCTGCTCGACGAGCTGAAGGACATCCCCACCGTTACCAGCGACGTGCTCTACAAGGAGGCCGACTACCGGCCCTTCAACGTGGGCAAGGCGCTCGGCCGGCTGCGCATCGTCCCGCCGGGCACTCCTTACGAGTCCCTCTTCTTCGAGCCGGATGACATCGTCGTCCTCCAGGAGTCCTACCCGGATCTGCCCCCGGTGGCCGGGGTGCTCTCCACGCGGTTCTCCACGCCGCTGTCTCACGTGAACCTGCGCGCCCGTGCCTGGGGCATCCCCAATGCCACGCTCAAGGACGCCGCCACGCGGTATGTCGCACTGGACGGACAGTTCGTCCGGCTCGAGGTGCGCAACCAGAGCCACGTGCTGCGCCCAGCCACCGAGCAGGAGCTCACCGCCTGGAAGCAGGCCCGAGAGGCCGCTCGCAAGGTCCTCGTCCCCGAGGCCGACCTCACCGTCCGCGAGCTCCGCTCACTCAACGCCATGCGTGCCCGGGATGCCCGTCTCTTTGGCACCAAGGCCTCGAACCTCGGGGAGATCATCCAGGCCCGCCTCAAGGGCGTCTTCGTCCCCGATGGGTTTGGTATCCCGTTCGTGTTCTACGTGGAGCACCTGAAGCGCAACGGAATCGATACGGAGCTGGAGGCGATGCTCGCTGACCCCCAGTTCCAGAAGGACGCCAAGGTGCGCCGGGAGCGCCTGGAAGCCTTCCGCGCCCGCATCACCGCCGCGCCCATCGACTCGGCACTGCTCGAGCAGGTGGAGGCGCAGATCAACGGTTCGCTCGGAGGCAAGGGTGTCTTCGTGCGCTCGTCCACGAACGCCGAGGACCTCAAGGGCTTCAATGGTGCGGGTCTTTACGACACGGTGCCCAACGTGGTGGGGCGCGAGGCGCTGGGCGCCGCCATCAAGCAGGTGTGGGCCTCGCTCTGGAACTTCCACGCCGTGGAGGAGCGCACGCGCTTCGGCATCGAGCCGCGCTCGGTGTTCTCCGGGGTGCTCGTGCAGACGGGCGTCAACGCCACTGCGGCCGGCGTGCTCGTGACGAAGAACCTCTACGACCCGAGCGACAACCACACGTACACCATCAACGCCAAGCGCGGGCTGGGTCTGAGCGTGGTGTCCGGCGTCACCGTCCCCGAGCAGATCCTCTATGACATCAAGTACCCGGGCGCCCGCGTGCTGTCGCGCTCGGATGACGCGACGATGCTCGTGTTCGACGCGCAGGGCGGCATCAAGGAGGTGCCCACCGCCAGCGCCGCCCCTGTGCTGTCGGAGGCGCGCGCGAGGGACTTGTCGCTGGCGGCCGCGAAGCTGACGAAGGTCTTCCCCACCGCGGGCCCGCTCGACATCGAGTGGGTGCTGGAGGGAGAGAAGATCTGGATCGTCCAGGCCCGTCCCTTCATCGAAGGTGGGAGCTGATTAGGGGATGTTGCCGACCGTGGACATCCAGGCGCGCAGAGCCTCGGGGTCCGTGGGCAGGTCGTCCGCCCAGCTGCGCAGCGTCGCATCCCAGCCGCACGAGGCCAGGTGCTGGTCGTCCAGGAACACCACGCCGGTGGCTCGGGCGGCGTGGCCTCGGAGCACCCGGCTCTCGTTGGTCTCCAGGTCCCACAGCCGCACCGTGGTGTCGACGCTCGATGAGGCCACCCGCCGGCCATCGGGCGAGAGCGCCACATCCGTGATGTCGCCCTGGTGGCCCTGGAATACACCGCGGGACGCACCCGTCTTGCCGTCCCACAGCCGCAGGATGCCGTCCTTGACGCTCGCGCTGATCAGCAGCGAGCCGTCCTGAGACATGACGATCTTCTGCACGCCGTTGCCGCTGCCGGGGGCCTTCAGGCTGCTGCCGGTCTCCAGGTCCCAGATGCGCAGCGTGTGGTCCAGGCTCCCGCTCACGAGCCGCTTGTCGTCCGGGTAGAAGAGCACGCTGCGAATCTCGCCATCGTGGCCGGGCAGCGCCTTGAAGTTCCCCGTGGCGATGTCCCAGACCCGCAGCTCGCCCTTCTTGCTGCCCGAGGCCAGGCTCTTGCCATCGTGAGAGAAGGTGAGCTGGAGCACCTCGTGGTCGTGGCGGCCCAGCAGGCGCATTTGTCCCGAGACAGGCTCCCACAGCCGGATCTCGCCCGTGGTGTCCGCGGTGGCCAGGTTGAGGCCGTCCTGGCTGAAGGCGATCGCGGTGACGGTCCCCGCGTGGCCGATGAGCTGGCGCGCGGGCTGCCCGGAGGAGAGCGCCCACAGGCGCACCCGTCCTGCGGAGTCCCCGGCCGCCAGCCAGTGGTTGTTGGGCGAGAATTGGATGGGGAACTGCTCGCCGGTGCCGAGCTGCTCCCGGAAGAGGACGGTCCGCGTGTTCACGTCGACCAGGCGCAGCGCACCGTCGCCTCCGAGGGCCGCCATCAGCTGCCCCGAGGGCGAGGCCACCAGCGAGTTCAGCGCCACCGAGGTCTTCACCAGGAGCCGGTTGGGCTCGGCCTTCACGGCGAACAGGCGCGCCGTGCTGTCATAGCTGCCCATGGCGAGCCACTCCCCGTCCGGGGAGAAGTCCATGGAGTACACCGCGCCCTGGTTGCCGCGCAGGATGCGGCTGTGGCCGTTGGCCAGCTCCCACAGCCGCGCGGTGCGGTCGTCGCTGCTGGTGGCCATCAGCCGGCCATCGCGGGAGAAGAGGATCTCGTTGACGCGGCCCTCGTGGCTGCCCAGCAGGTCGCTCTTGCCGGTGTCCAGGTTCCACAGCCGGACCTGGCCCTCCAGCGTCCCCGCGGCCAGCTGCGCTCCGTCGGGCGAGAAGGCCAGGCTCGAGAGGGTGCCGAGCCGCTGGCCCAGGATCCGGCCCTTGCCGGTGGCGGGATCCCACGAGCGCACCGTCTGGTCCAGCGCTCCCGTGATGGCGAGGTTTCCGCGCGGAGAGAAGGCAATGGTCGTCACCGTGCCGTCATGGTCCAGCAGCCTCGAGGTGTTCTGCTGCAAGTCCCACAGCTGTGCCTGGGGAGACTGGAGCGCGAGCACGAGCAGGTAGCGCCCATCCGGGGAGCGCGCGAGCTGGCTGAGGCGGCTCATCCCCGTGGTGAGCGTCCGGTCCAGCGCGCCAGTGGCCACGTTCCAGATGCGCACCAAGCCATCGCCGCGGTTGGTGACGATGAGCTGCTTGTCGTCCGGGGTGAAGAGGACGCTGTCCACCGGCCCCGGGAAGCCCGAGATGACACGGCTCTCTTCCGTCTCCAGGTTCCAGATGCGCGCGGTCCGGTCCTTGCCCGCCGTGGCCAGCAGCTTGCCGTCCGAGGAGAGGGAGAGGCGCCACACCTCATCGGTGTGCCCGGTGAGGACGCGGGTGCCCCCGCCGCGCATGTCCCAGCGGCGCACCGTGGAGTCGTCGCTGACGGTGACGAGGTACCGGCCGTCCCGCGTGAAGGCCAGGTCATCCACGGTCTGCGAGTGTCCCCGGAGGACAATGGCGAAGCCGCGTGCCTGCGCATCCGCGGCGATGGTGCGCACGGCCGACCAGCGCGCGAAATTGGGCGACAGGCTGCGCAGCCAGGGGATGACTTCGTTGGGGTCCCGGTCCACCGAGGTGCGCGCGTGCATGAGCGTCAGCTCGTCGGCGCGCTCCCGCTCCAGCTGCCGCGCGCGCTCCGCGTCCTGACGGGCCACCTCGGCCTCGCGCTGCTTGCTCTCGGCGCGGTCTCGCTCGGCCATGATGCGGATGACGCCCGCGGTGCCTAGCAAGAGCAGCAGCAGAAACGCTCCGGACGAGACGAGCACCGCAGACCGGTAGCGCCGGATGAAGCGCCACATGCGCTCGCGCCAGGAGTAGGCATGCGCCGCGACGATCTGCCCCGTCTGGAACCGCCGCAGGTCCTCCGCCAGCTCGCGCGCGGTGGCGTAGCGTTGCGCGGGGTCCCGCGCCATGGCCTTGGCCACGATGGTCAACAGGTCCGCAGGGATGCCCTTCTGGCGCTTGGCGAGCGGCGGCGGCGGGCCGCGCACCACCTGATCGATGACCTGCGCGGAGGAGCCCGTGTCATAGGGCCGGATGCCCGCCAGCAGGTGGTAGAGGATGGCGCCCAGGGCGTACACGTCGGCGCGCTCGTCCACGGCGCGGCCCGCGGCCTGCTCCGGTGGCATGTATGCAGGCGTGCCCACCACCGTGCCCAGGTGCGTCAGGGACGGATCCACCCCCAGGGGCGTGGTCATGCCTCCGATGTCCGAGGTGTTCTTGTCGGACAAATCCTTCGCCAGGCCCCAGTCGATGACCACCGTCTCGCCGAAGTCGCCCACCAGCACGTTGGCGGGCTTGAGGTCGCGGTGGATGACGCGCTCGGTGTGGGCGTAGGCAATGGCCTCGGCCACCGCGAGCACGTGGGGCAGCAGCGCGAGCCGATCCTGGAGCGTCTTCGTCTCGGAGATGACGTCCGCGAGCGAGCGGCCCGAGACGAACTTCATCGCGTAGAAGGGTTCGCCCGTCTCCCAGCGCCCGGCGTCGTAGACGGGGACGATGGAGGGGTGCTGGAGCCGCGCGGTGATGAAGGCCTCGGTGACGAAGCGCGCCTCCACCGTGCCGCCCGGGAAGATGAGCTCCTTGATGGCCACGGGGCGGTTCAGCCGCCTGTCGCGCGCGTGGAGGATGCGGCCGATGGCGCCGTGGGCGAACTCCCCGGAGATGTCGTACCGGTCCGTCTCGCCCTTGGGCAGCGCCTTGGAGACCTCCATGGTCCGGGCGGTGCGCCCCGGCAAGGTCGAATCCAACCCAGAGCCGCCCGTCTCCCCCTTGGGGGGAGGGGCCACGATGCTGAGGGTAGGGTCGTCCTTACTCATGAGGTCTCGTCGCAGGTGCCAGACCTGGGAGGCTGCCAAAGGCTGTCACACCTACAGAATGCCGCAGATACATGTTTCGCTCTACCCTGTGCTGGAGGACAGGTCACCCTTCACTGGGAGCGAGGGCTGGCACTGACAGGAACCCCAGGGATGGGCCATGCTGGGGGATGGGAGGGAGTGTCCACCACATGGGCCGTCCAGGAGTCGCAGGAGCCGCCGCCGTGCTGCTCGTGCTCGCTGCTTGTGGCAACAGCCAGGAGCGCGAGAAGCAGGCGCAGGAGCTCGCCACCGCCGAGAAGAAGCTGGCCGAGGCCAAGACCTTCGGCGAGGACATGGCGCGAGAGAAGCAGCTGATCACCACGAAGCTGACGGAGGCGCAGGCTCGCCTGGGCGAGGTCCGAGCGGCCTACCACGGCACGCTGGCGGCGGCCGCGTACCTCGGGGCCGAGGAGGGCAATGGGCTCGCGATGACGTGGGAGATGAACGCCGCGCGCGAGGGCTTCCAGCTGGCGGAAGCAGTGCGTCAGAAGGAGCCGAAGGGCGTCGTGGGGCTGGCCGCCAGGGTCCTGGCGGATGAGCGCCCGTGTGTTGCTCAGGGGGACGAGGAGGGGGCGGGCGAGGGTGGGTGCGGCCCATGTGACGTGGCCCCCTACGAGGACGCCTGCGCGGACGTGGAGAAGAACACCACCTCTTCACCGAACTGGGGCTGCGCCTCGCTGGCGGCCACGGGAGAGGGCCTGCCTCCGGCGGCCTTCTGCACCTCGACGATTGAGCACCCGGCGCCCGGCACGAGCGTGGACTCACCCTATGCCGAGCTGGGACTGCCCACCGCGCTGGACGTGGTGCGCGTGGCCTTCGTTCACCAGGGCCGCCTTTATGTGAGCGACTACCCCAAGCCGGAGCCCTCGCTCTACAACCCGCCCAATGTGGAGCCGCTCGTCGCGTGCACGGCTACGACGTCGCGCAGCGCGTGCATCCACGACTGCGAGGTCCGTTTCAACCGCTACGAGGATCCGTGCGCGTGCCAGCCGGACGACGGGTACGGGCACGATCATGACGACTCGGAGGAGACGGAGGACGACGAGAGCGACGAGCCGCCCGAGGTGAGGCAGGCACGCCTGGCCGCGGCGGAGGCGGAGGCGGAGGCACAGGCCGCGAGTGAGCGCGCCGAGGAGGCCCGGCAGGAGGTGGCCTATCAGGAGTGTCTGGCCACCTGTGAGCCGAGTGAGGAAGAGGAGGAGACGGCGGAGGTGGACCCTGCAGCGCCTCCGGATCCAGTGTCCACCACGGTGACGGCGAACCTGGAGGCGACGCCCGCTCCGGGCATCTTCGTGGTGTCGCGGGTGGTGCGCGCGCTGGGCCCCTCGCAGCAGGTGCTGACAGAGGAGAAGAGCACGCTGGTGCTGCGGCACCCGGCGCTCGTGACAGTCTGGAAGAAGCTCTCGCCGCCTTCCAGCGAGCTGCTGGGGACGCTCGAGCCGGTGGGCGAGCTGGACGAGGTGGTGAGTGCGGGCCAGAAGCCGTCCCTGGTGCCGCTGCCGGGGAAGAGCGAGCCCACGCTCGTGGGGCTGAAGGGGGGCAAGGTGGTGGCCTATGCCTTCTCGGCCACGCAGGGCTCGGAGCCGGTGAAGCAGCTGGATGCCTCGACCGTCTGCACGGCCCTGCGCGCCGAGCCGAAGCGCTTCCCGGAGGCGTACCTGAAGGCCTGCCCCGAGCCTGTCGCGGAAGCTCCGGCTGAGCCAGCCGCGGGAGCCACGGCGACCCCGGAGGCCACGGCGACCCCGGAGGCCACGGCGGATGCGGGCTCCGCAGTGGACGCGGGGGAGGTGACGCCATGAAGCGGTTCGGTCTGTCGCTGGTGATGGGGCTCGTGCTCGCGGGGTGCAACTCCGGAGAGCAGGACGAGGAGCTCCGCAAGCGCGTGGAGGCGGTGAAGAGCGCCCAGCGCGAGCAGGAGGCGAAGAACCGTGCGCTGTCCCAGGACGTGGACTGGCTGCGCAAGCGCGTGAGCGAGGTGGAGAAGTCCCGGGAGGCGGTGGATCGCGATCTCGGGCTGGCGCGAGGCACCCTTGCTCAGAGCTGGCGGGGAGACCCGGCCGTCCTGAAGGAGCGCCTCGCGTCCGCGAAGGTGCCCCAGGCGCTGCAGCCCTGGCTGCAGAAGGCCCAGGAGGAGCGGGGAGACATCGCCCCGGAGCGCCTCTTCATGGACGGCGTGAAGGAGAAGGACCTGGAACAGGTGGCCTCGGCGCTGGACGACTGGGAGCTGAACACCGCCGTGACGGCGCTGCCGGAGCCGGAGGAGCCCTCGGACGAGGCCAATGCCTGCACGAAGGCGGAGGTGACGTTCTCGTGCACGCCGCTCGCGCTGGCGGGCCCGAAGGATGACACCACGCAGGTGTGCCGCATGAGCCAGGGGGACTCGGTCTGGGTGCTTCGGCTCAACCAGGGCTCGCTGTCGCGGGTGAACCTCGTGGGCAGCCGCCACGACCGCTACCGCGCGGTGCGCATGTTCAGCCCCGACGTGTGGGTGCTCGCGGGAGAGGATGACTCACCTACCTCGCCGGGCACCTCCAACGTGAGCTCCAAGGCGTGGCTCGAGGTCATCAAGGTCTCGGGAGGTTGGGACTACCAGCGCCAGGGCGCACGCCGCCAGGCGGTGGCGCTGGAGCGCATGGGCCAGAAGCTGGCGCAGGCCGAGCTGGACCTCGACGGGGACGGGAACGACGAGCTGCTCGTGCTCGACGGCAAGGGGCTCCAGGCCGTGCACTACGACCGCGAGCACGACGATGCCAGCCTCTGGAGCGAGGCGGATGTGTGCCCGCTCATCGCGCAGCGCACGGAGAAGGAGCTGGAGCCGGCGCGGGCCCCGTGCGCGGCGTGGGCGCAGGCGAAGCAGCCGAAGGACGGCGGCACGCTCTAGTTTGGGGCAGGGCGGTGGGGAGCTGGGTGGGCGGGGTTCAGCGCAGCCCGCTCAGCTTCTCGCTGATCTCCCAGAGCTGCTTGCGCGCGGACACGTCGAGCGCCTGGGGCGCGGGGTTCACCTCGCGCTTGCGGGCGAAGTAGCGGCCCGTTACGCCCGTGACGTCCTCGGAGGTGGCGAGGAACACCGAGGTCTCCGCGCCCTCCTCCACCGTGTCACTGCCCTCCATGCCAAAGCCCTCGACGAGCAGCTTGGTGCTCACCACGCCTGGGTGGAGGCAGTTCGCGGTGACTTGCTCGGCGGGGAGGCGCTCGGCGAGCTCGAAGGTGAAGAGGATGTTGGCCAGCTTCGACTGCGCATAGGCCGCGTAGCCCTGGAAGCCGCGCGTGAGCTGGAGGTCCTCGAAACGCATCCGGCCCCGGCTGTGGGCGATGGAGCTCACGTTGACGATGCGGGCGCCAGGCCCCTTCAGCGGCCCCTGCAGCAGCAGGTTCGTCAACAGGAAGGGCGCCAGGTGGTTGACGTGGAAGGTCATCTCGAAGCCGTCCTCCGAGAGCTCGCGCTCGTTCATGAAGACGCCCGCGTTGTTCACCAGCACGTCCAGGCGGGGGAAGCGGCGCGCGAGGTCCTCGGCGCCCCGGCGGATGCTCGCCAGCGAGGACAGCTCGAACACCACCCCAGAGGTACTGCCCCCCTCCTGCTCGATGGCGCGGCGGGCCTGGTCGACCTTCTCCTGGCTGCGGCCGTGCACGATGACCTGGACGCCCAGCCGTGCCAGGTCGGTGGCCGTCTGCAATCCAATCCCCGCTGTTGCTCCCGTCACCAGCACGATGAGTGCATCCGACATGCGTGACCTCAGGCCGAAGCTCTTCGCGAAGAGCAGGACTACCTCTCAAGTAGCATTCCTGGCGGGGACATGCACGGAATGGAGCCTTGGAGCTACGCTGGGCGGTGTGGGAAGGCCTGCCCATGCGTGAAGCCCCGGTGAAGCCGCCGCCGGCCCCGTGCCACTTGCACCCCGAGCAGGGGGCGGTGGCGCCGTGCCGCCGCTGTGCCGCGCTCAGCTGTGTGTCGTGCCTGGCCCTGTCCGGAGCGCACGGGTGGTGCCGGACGTGCGAGGAGCATGCACGGCTGGGGTCGGCCTCGCGGAGGGCCGTGGCCTCGGGAGTCCTCGGGGGCGCGGGGCTGTGCCTGGCGTTCGTGCCGGGGCTGCTGGGGCTGGTGCTGGCCTACGCGGAGCTGCGGAGCATCGAGCGGGGAGACACGCCGCGAGCGGGGCGCGAGTGGGCGCGGGCTGGCTTGGTGCTCGGCTGGACGAACGTGGGGCTGGCGGTGGTGGTGGGGCTGGTGTCGGCGTGGCTGGGCCTGCACCGGAGCTGAGCGCGCCGGGGCGGGGAGGGGGTGGCTACAGGGCGCGGAGCACCACGGAGAGGGCGGTGCAGAGGCCCCAGAGCACGCTGCCACTGAAGAGGCCCAGCAGGAGGAGGCCGAGGCTCTTGCGCGAGTCCGGAGGGACAGCGCTGGCGAGGAGCACGACGGTGTGGCCCCACTGGTCGCCAAGGCGCTGGCTCATGAGCGAGCGGGACATGGCCCGGTAAGCGGGTACACCGAGCGCGTCGACGACGAGCCCCGCGTTGCGCAGGAGCGCTCCCTGGAAGGTGGAGGGCGTGAGGTCCTCGGAGGTGACGCGCAGCCGGAGGAGGACCTTGCCCAGGGTGGCGCCGCCCACGGCCTCGGAGGTGATGGAGTAGAGGAGGGCGCCCAGCAGGGCCCACGCGATTCCGGCGGGGGTGAGCAGACGGGCGGCGGCGCCCCAGTCGCCGTGGACGAGGCCCTGCTCGGCCAGCACGCCGAGGAGCCGGGCGCCCGCCGCGCCGCCGAGGAAGACGAGCAGGACGCCGAACAGCAGGTCGATGAGGCGAGCGGCGAGGCGGAGGCCGAAGCCAGCGGCGCTGTTGCTCGCGACCTCGACGACCATCGAGGGTGACAGTTCCATCGGGACTCCCGGGACGCACCCGCAGCGTACACGCTCTGGGGGTTACAGGGAGGGGCCTTTCGACCTGCGGACCCTGGGGCGGTAGAGCCACTCGAGGCCACGCCAGACGTCATCTCTCCATGCGGGGTAGTTGTGACCGGCGGAGTACTCCCGGTAGAGGACGCGGTGGCCGGCCTTCTTGAGGACGGGGAGCATGCGCCGGTTGCCATCGGTGAGGCGCTCGAAGATGCCGCAGTCCATCCAGACGGAGAGGGGGCGGCTTTTCGAGGCGCGGGCCAGGTCGAACACGGCCATGTCTCCATGGTCGGGGATGGCGAAGGCGCCGGACTGGCTGAGCACGCGCCCGAAGACGTGGGGTGCGCGCAGGCCCAGGTAGAGGGCCATGAGGCCTCCGAGGGAGGCGCCGAGCACGCCGTGGATGCCGGGCTGGGTGGTCTCGTCGATGAGCGGGAGCTTCTTCCTGGCGAGCGGGAGCACCTGGTGGAGGAGGAAGCCCAGGGTGGCGTCGTTGCAGGAGTATTCGACGGTGCGGGAGGAGCCGCCGTTGGCGGCCATGGCGAGGGCGATGGGGCGGATGCGCTGCTGGCGGATGAGGTTGTCGACGAGGGGGACGAGGTGGGCGCGGCGCAGGTAGTCGGTGCCGTCGAGGACGGCCACGAGTGGATAGGGCCCCGGGACGGGGGGGGCATAGAGGAAGACCTCGCGCGACGGGCCGACAGCGAACTCGGAGGTCTGAACGGTGTGGCGGGTGACGCGGCCTTGGGGGAGCCGGTCAGAGGAGGGGCGAGCCAGCTCGGTGGGGCTGTGCTCGGGCATGGAGAAGAAGTGGTTGAAGGCCCCCATGCCGTTGGGAGCGCGGTGGCGGTTGTGGGGGTCCTTCACGCGGCGGCCGCGCGAGTCCAGGAGCGCATACTCGATATAGGCATCGCGAGGCAGGGTGAGGGTCCGAGCCCATACCCCGGGAGACACCTGCTCCAGGGGGAGCGGCTCGCCGGTCCAGTCCTGGAAGTCACCGGTGACAGAGACGGGCCTGCGCCCGAGCCACACGAAGGTGGCGGTGTCGCCGTCGATGAGGGGGGAGCCCTGCTTGCGGGCCCGTGCTTCCAGGGTCTCTGTGGTCATGCGTGCTTTAGCCATCAGTCAGGGCGCTCAACCTGTTCTGCCATCCAAGAGAGGAAATCCGCAGCCACTCGCTCAGGTTCTTGCGATGCGCTGTCCGAATGATTCCAGAAGACGACAGGCGGCTCACCCTCTCTTCTCGAGTCCAGACAGTAGAGATTGCCACCCCCATCATTCATGAGCGGGATGAGATAGGGAGGAAGGGCTGGATGCATCTCCGTTCTCTCGCTCTCTGTGACAGAGACCAGATCCAAGTACGGCGGAACATCCGAGCCCAGCCCGTAGAGTTCGAAGGAGCCGACACCTCCCCAGCCGAAGCGCTGCAAGAAGCACCGATAGCCGCCGTTCAGGCTCACACTCAGCCGAGCACTGGCGGCAACGATGGTGGGCTCGCTCGCTCCTGAACCCAGGGTCTTCGCGGGTGACAGCTCAAGCCTCCGGGCAAGTTCGTCGAACGTCATGGCAAGTTCGGATGGTTCTGCTTGTAGTTGGGTCCGAGGCGGTGCTCGGTTCGCGTCTTGATGGCGAGGTTCTCGAACGAGTTGGTCCCGCCTTCCGCCAGCGGCACCTTGTGATGGAGTTCCATGGGGTGGCCGTCCGGGCCGATCGGAGGCTTCCCATTCTTCATTCAGAGTTCTGGGGCCAGCGTGTTCTGGACGGCTGCGGCGATGCTGTCTCGCAAGGGATCGAACGACAGGCCCAGGGCCATGGCCAGCTTTTCCATCTCGCTCCAGCGCAAGACGTCATCGAGCACCGAGAGGCAGTGTTCCTTGGGCTGTCCTGGCTGGCACAGACCGCCGAGACTCTTGTGCGCCAGGTCTTGCCAGCGGGGAGCCTCGGGGGAACTCCAGAAGGAGGTGCGTACCAGCTCCCTTGAATGCGCGGGACGCAGGGTGAAGGGCTCTGTCAGCACCAGCTGCGTCAGAGCTTCCTCGAAGGCGTGACGGTCCACCTCCACGGAGCGGTTCCAGGAGGCCGGTGCGTACTCCAAAGTTCGTCCCGGCTCTGTCTCCAGCCGCACCACGCGCGAGCTGCCACACCCTGTTGCCAGCAGGAGCATCAGCGCTACAGACACCCGCAGCATCATCCTGCTCCTCCATCGCCCTGAAACCGCCTCCTCGAGGGCAAGTATGCATGCAGCCGTTCGAGTTCGCCTTCGGCAATCTCCTCCGTAGAAAGGCACGAAACATTTCTCCAGTTCCTCCGAGAATGTACGCAGGACGGCCACTACGGGTCTCTTTGGCCGGTGCGCAAAGCCCCCCATGTTCCTCGTCAATCGCCCTGCTCCTGCGCCGTCTCGAGTCACCTCCAAGCCCTCTGGGCGGCCGTCCCAACCGGAGGTGCCCGCCTCGCAGGGCAGCCGTGTGACGAACCCCGACGCCTACTTTTCGGGGTTCAAGCAAGGGGGAACGGGCAACTGCGTCAGCGTTGCCGCCATCAAGGCTGCGATGACGAGGTTCGGGCCGGACCAGGTCTTCAAGAGCGTGACGCGCAGCGGGAATGGGTACGACGTCACCATGCGCGACGGGGTGAAAGTGCGGGTCAGCGATGCGGAGCTGTCCACCGCCAGCCGTCTCTCCCGCTTCTCCGGGAAGGATCCCTCGCTCCTGCGCCAGGCGAACCTGATGTACGCGGCGATGGCCAACCGCGCCCAGCTCGAAGGGAACGATGGCCGCAAGAACATGTCCTTCGAGAGGGCGTGCCAGAGCTTGAACGACGGTGAGAGCTATCTCGAGGGTGCCCGCTGGCTGGGGCTCAAGAACCACATGCGGAAGATCAACCCGCGTGACCTGGACAACTACAAGGCGGTGGTCGCTGCCTCCTCCAAGCACGCCGTGTATGCCTCGAACGGGTACGTTGATCACTACGGCCGTAAGAAGGATGGCACTCGGAATGGCGACGCCTTCGAGGGGTGGGGAAGAACCCTCCGCGGCGCCTACGCGCTGATCTGAGGCCGGATACGGAGCGTTTCCGAGTTCAATATCGGGCTGCCAAAATGTGATCCTGTGACGGTGCAGAGCAGCGACAGTTCCCTCGGGGTTGGCGCAGGCAACTCCCAGAAGCATGGCACGGCTGTTCTCCTGCGATGCCTCTGGCCGATGCTTGCCCACCGGGTTCTATTCCGGTGAGGTACTCTTCTCGGTCGTGCTCTTCCCGGACCCAAGACCCGCAGATCTTCGGGCCCGCTCCAGAATGACGTTGCTCTGCTCGCGCAGCTCCGGCCGCAATTTCTGACCACGGGCTCGCCGTTCGAAGTCAGCAATGAGCGCAGCAGCTTTACGCAGCCCCGCAGAAGATCCTTTAGAAGCCTGCGCTGCCCAGGAACAGACGAGCAAACGGCAATCCATTGAGGAGTAGCCGAGCCGTTCCATCCGCCGCAGGTATGGAGAGAACCCCCTCCAGGGACCTGCCATGGTCGCCATGAGCAGGTCCTCGGTGATGCGTCTCTTCATCTCCCGCTTCTCGTAAGGGGTTCGCGCCTCCTTGAGAATTTGTCTTTCCAGGCGCTTGTACGCTTGGACCTTCTCCGGGATGGATGCTTTCTGAAGCACAAGGATGAGGCGATCTCGCTCACGCGCCCACGCCATGAACCGGTCTTCCTCTGCGCGTGTCAGATGCCGGGGCATGACAGCCGCACTCCGTTCCAAGTGTAGATGGCCTCAGGCCAGAAACCGTTGGCAGTCGACGCAACCTCCAAGACAGAGGCTCATCAGCAGGATCCAAGACCAGGAGTTCATGCCTCGATCGCTCCACAAACACAGTGGGCCCGGGAACACGTCCCAGGCCCACCGGTCTTCACCGCTCGGAACCTCGCGCTACGGCGTCACCGAGAACACCAGGTCATCGTGGTCCGTGTACGAGCCCGCCGCGCACACGTTCGCGCTGCCGCCGTAGCGGAAGTTCGCTCGCACCGCCTGCTGCGCTCCCGCCGGCAGCGTGTACGTCGCCGACAGCACCTGCGAGCCCGCCTTCGTCGGCGACAGCGTCCCCAGGAACGTCCAGCTCGGGTTGTTCGCGTTCGCCGTGTAGTACAGGTCCAATTTGTCCGACGCGTACACGGAGTAGGCCCACACCGTGGCCTCGATGCGCACCGTCTTTCCCGCCGCGAACGGCGTCCCGTCCGTTGTCGACACCTTCAGCCGATCCACCGACTCGTCACCGTGGTACACGCCCGCAGCTCCATCCGCGCACGTCCCCCCCAGCGTGTTCGGCTTGCTCAGCTCCGGTCCCAGGTTCGCGCGCCCGTTCAGCAGCGACGGACCCGAGTCACACACGCTGTTCACCGTGCCGCACTTCGGCGCCATCAGCTCCGCGTCGTACACCGCCAGCGTGCTCACGTTGTTCACCATCACCGTCAACCCCGTGCTCGTCCCCACGTTCCCCGCCGCGTCGTACGCCTTCACCCGCAGCGTCCGGCTCCCGTTCGCCGTCGCTGACGTGTTCCACGCGTAGCTGTACGGCGCCGTCGTGTCCGAGCCCTTCAGCGCCCCGTCCACCCAGAACTCCACCCGGCTCACCGCCACGTCGTCCGAGGCTCCCGCGGTAATCGTCGTCGTCCCTGTCACCGTGGACCCATTCGACGGCGCCATCAGCGCCGCCATCGGCGGAGTCGTGTCGCTCGCACCGCCCGCCAGCATCCCCTTGGCCAGCTCCGCCATGAAGCCCGCCGCGATCTTCGAGAACTTCAGCGCGTGGTCCGCCGTCCCTCCGCTCTGCGCCAGCGTGTCGCTCGTCGTGTGAATGGCCGGGTTGTCATCCGACATCAGCGACTCGAACGGCAGCGAGGACGGATACCCGTTGTTCGTCCACGACACGTGGTCCGAGCATCCGTACCCACACTGCGTGTTCTGCCACCTCCCAATCTGGTACGTGTCGATGATGTTGGTGAGGAACGTGTTCTGCGCCGCGTTCACGTTGTCCGTCAGCAGGCCGATGTCCACGGTCGAGCCGTGGTAGTTCGTCATGTCCAACTGCAGCACGCCCACCACGTTCACCGCGTTGTTCTTGTGCCACTCGGCGACTTCCTTCGAGCCCTTCAGCCCCACCTCCTCGGCCGCGTAGCCCATGAACTTCACCGTGCGCGCCGGCCGGTAGCCCATGGCCATCGCCGCGCGGATGACCTCCGTGAGCGACGCAATCCCCGACGCGTCATCGTCCGAGCCCGGAGCCCGGCCCGTCGTCGGGTTGCTGCCGTTGATCGAGTCCAGGTGCCCGCCCAGCACCACCACCTCGTTGGGCAGCGTGGTGCCCGTCATCGTCAGGATGACCGACGGCTGGGGCCACCCCGGGTGCGTGAACGTGGCCACGTTCACATCCGGCCGCCCCGCTGCCAGGCTCTCCCAGTGCGACTTCAGCCAGTTGGCGGATTCCACGCCCGTCTGCGCCGTGTAGTACCGGTTGTTGTAGTTGGACATCGTGGTGATGGTGTTGCGGATGTTCAGCTCCTGCAGCTCGCCGAGCAGCGGGTACACCGTCACCCCGTTGTCGATGGAATAGGTGACCTGGGCCCGGGACGGCACCGGCGTCCCCGCCGTCTCCATCGCCAGCGTCGCCTCCTGCTCCGACTCGTGGGCGATGAAACCCGCGCACCGGTTGTACTTGTCGTGCATCACCTTGGCGACCACCGGCAGCAGCGACTCCTTCACCAGCAGCGTCGCCACGCCGTTCTTCGTCTGCACCGGGCCCGGCTGCTGCCAGCCCGCCCCGCGCAGCGCCGTCAACACCGGCAACAGCGTGTCCTCGCCGAGGGTGATCCACTGCTCGCGGTCCGTGGCCTGCTGCGTGACGGCCGTCTCCTGCGGTGCCGCCATCGCCGGGGCCGCACTCCACAGCAACAGCGCCGCGGAAGCGAAACGCTTCATTCCCATGATGCTCCTCCCAAAGTGGAAGACCTCTATCTCGATTCCGTGAAACCCCAGAGGCCGCAGGCACTGTAGCCCGAGCGCCACACCCTCCGCCCCCGGTGGAGCCCGCAAAAAGAAGGGACCCCACACCGAGTCCGCGTGTCGCGGCGCGGCGGGGGTCCCTGGAGCAGGCGGGCGTTCAGCTATTGACGCGCGTCCTGCTCCGCCTGGGGCACGGGGAAGCGCTCGTGGATGAAGTGCTCCGGCTTGTCCTTGGGCAGGGTCTGCAGCCGGTTGTAGCGGCGCATGTCGATCCACCGGTGCCCGCCCTCGAACAGCAGCGAGTAGCGGCGCTCGGCCAGCAGGATGTCCACCGCGTTCTCCGAGATCAGCGTCACTGGCGGCAGCCCGCCCGCGGTCGCGCGGATGAGGTTGATGTCCTCCTCCGCGGCGGTCAGGTTCCCCAGTTGGAAGTTGGCCTCGGCCCGCAGGAGGATGAGCTCCTCGTTGCGGATGATGGGCACCGACGCCGTGCTGCCCTCGTACATCTTGAACTGGTACTCGGAGGTGAGCCCCTGGTACGGCGCGGACAGGGCCACTTTCTCCACCTTGTCCGAGATGCGGTCATCCAGGCACTTGAAGGGCTGCGCGGCGTCCGGCGTGCAGTCCGCCTTCTGGCGATCCGGGTCCTTGGCGGCTCCCCCGTCGGGGTTGGGGAGCGCGTCCGTGACGATGGACGGGTGCGCGTAGATGGCGGGGCTGGTGAGCCCGTTGGTGACGTCGCCCGTTCCCACGCCGTAGGTGTAGTAGGTGCCCTCCGTCAGCGGCTTGGCCGTGTCCACGAAGGACCCGCTCAGTGCCTCCAGCGCCCCCGTCCAGTTCTGCCGGTACGCCTCCACCCGCGCCTTCACGGCGCGGTTGAACTTCACGAAGGTGGCCGGCGTGTCATAGCCCGCGAAGCCGCCGCTGAGCGGGAACGGGAACGTGTCACCGGCCGCCTCCAGGTGCGCCTTGGACTCTTCCAGCAGCCCGGCGATGTACGCGTACACCTTCGTCATGTCCTTCTCGAGGGGCTTCAGGTCGTTGATGCCCCCGCCGACGTCCAACGCGACGCCATTGGTGTCGCGGGTGACGGCCACCATCAGGTAGTCCAGCGCCTGCATCGTCTTGGCGAAGCCGCGGATGGCCTCCTTGTCCGCGTCCGCCACGCCCGACACCTTGTCCACCGCGGTGAGCAGGGTGTTGGCGTTGCGGATGTTGGCGTAGGGCTGCACCCACAGGTTGCCGCCGAAGGCCGGGCTGCCCGCGGCCAGCGCGGGCGAGGCCAGCATCTCCGTGACGAAGCGGGGATCCGCGCCGTCGAACGTGTAGGACTCGCGGCCCAGGATGCCCAGGTGCGCCACGTAGCCGTTCTGGGCCGACTTACCAGAGCGGGCGCCGATCAGCAGACCCGTGGCCGCGGAGTTCACAGCGGCGGGCGTGGGCGTGTCCCGGAGGGACTCCAGGCTGGGGTTGTTGAGATCCTGGAACTCGAGCTCGCACGCCCCGAGGCCCAGAGAGGAGGCGCACAGCGCCACAAGCACGGTCTTCTTCATGAATGGATTCCTCATGGCGTTAGAACCCCACATCGATAGACGTCCAGAAGCTGCGGCTCGGCGGGAACGGAGCCACGTCGATGTTGCGGGCGATGGCCTGGTTGCCGAAGTTGCTCACCTCCGGGTCCAACCCCGTGTAGCCGGTGAGGGTGAACACGTTGCGGGCGCTGAAGGACAGCCGCGCGCTCTTCACCTTGGGCACCTGCGCCACCCACGCGTCCGGCAGCTGGTAGGTGAGCGTAATCTCACGCAGCTTCAGGAAGGTGGCGTCCTCGATGTAGACGCCCGCGTTGGTGGCCTGGTCCTTCAGGCGCTGCTCCCCGTTCTGCGCGAAGTCCGGCGTGTTCTGGCCCAAGTCGTAGATGAAGCGGGTGAGGTTGATGATCTCGCTGCCCTGCTGCCAGTCCAGCAGGAAGGACAGGCTGAAGCCCCGGTACCGGAAGGTGTTGGAGAAGCCCATCCGGAAGTCCGGCTCGGTGTCGCCCAGCTTCTTCAGCGCGCAGCAGGTGCCGTCCGGATTCAGGCCGGAGTTGCCGACGATCTGCGTGGCGCTCTTGCCCTTCTCGATGCGGAAGGTGCCCAGGCTGGTGCCGAAGCCGCCCATGTTGAAGGCGGGCACCGGCAGGTCCGTCACCTGGCTGCGGTTGATGGTGAAGGTGGTGTTGGAGACCCACTCGAACTCGCCGCCGTTGAACGGGTTGAGCTGGACCATGACCTCGACGCCGCGGTTACGCATCGAGCCACCGTTGGTGTACTGGGTGGTGAAGCCGGTGGAGGGCGCGGGGCTCCGCAGCAGCAGCAGGTCGCTGATGTTGCGCTGGTAGACGGAGAACTCGGTGACGATGTTGCCGCCCATGAAGACGGCGTCCAGGCCGGCCTCCACCTCGCGCTGGCGCTCGGGGTGGATGTCCGGATCGCCCGCGACGCCGCTGCCGATGAGGCCGGAGTTGCCGCCAATGGTGTTGCTGGCCAGCAGCTGGCTGTACTTCTGGCCGTAGAGGGGCTGGTTGCCCGTCTCACCGTACGCCAGGCGCACCTTGAACTCGTCCACCTGCGGGCTGAACGAGGGCACGCGGTAGGCGGTGGCGAGCTTGGGGTACATGAACAGCTTGTTGGCGTTGCCGTTGTTGCTGCTCTGCTCGGCACGCAGCGCGCCAATGAGCGTCAGCCGCTCATCCAGGAGGATGGCCTCCTCCTGCAGGTAGTAGCCGCGGTCGCGCACGAACTGGCGGTCCTGCAGCACCTCGACCTTCCGGCCCAGGTCCACGTTGGCCTGGCCCGGCGTCAGGCCGCGGCTGGCGACGTAGAGCGAGTCCAGGGCCCGCTCCTCCAGGGAGACGCCGGCCGAGGTGTTGGAGTTGATGCCGGTGCCCTCGGGCTTCAGGTTGTAGACGACGTTCAGGCCACCGTTCAGGTTGCGCACCTGGCTGGTGCCGGCCAGCGAGGTGCCCTTCAGATCGCTGTCGGCCGGCGGAATGAAGTTCAGCTCGGTGGGGAAGAGGACGTTGTTCTCCTGCTGGAAGCGGTCCAGGCCGAAGTTGGCCAGGACGCGCAGCTCGCTGGTCTTGTCCTTGTAGACGTTCACCGTGGCATCACCGGAGGCGATGATGCGCCACACGTTCTCGTCGTTCCGCACCAGCGCGGCCGTCTGCAGCGGGTTGGAGGTACTGGAGAGGAACGGGTTGGCGGGGTAGGTGCCGTCCGCGTTGGGCTTCAGGTTGTAGAAGCTCGGCGTGAACGGCAGCACCATGTGGTAGGTGATGCCGGCGTTGTCGTTGTTGGTGATGCCGCGGTCGCTCTGCGTGTGGATGAGGTTGGCCGAGGCCGACACGTCCACCCGCTCGCCCAGCTTCTGCCCCACGTTCAGGCGGAAGGACTGCTTCTCGTAGCCGGTGTGGCCGATGATGCCGTTGTCGTCCTTCACCATGGCCGAGCCGAAGTAGCGCGTGTCTCCGGAGGCGCCGCTCACGGTGGCCACCGTCTCGTAGGACAAGTCCCGGCGGCCGGCCAGCTCCGACTCGTGGTCAAACGTCTGGCCCTGGCGGTAGTACTCACGCGCCTGCTCGCCGAAGGTCGCGACTGCCTCATCCTCGGAGGCGAAGATGCGCGAGCCCACCTTGTTGGCCAGCGTGTACATGCCCAGGCGCTGGGTGACGTCCACCCGGGGGCCGTCTCCGGCCTTGCCGCGCTTGGTGTTGATGATGACCACGCCGTTGCTGGCCTTGGAGCCGTAGATGGCGGCGGCGGACGCACCCTTGAGAATCTCGATGCTCTCGATGTCGTTGGGGTTGATGTCCGCGACGCGGTTGACCTGGTTGTCCTGGGTGGGCTGTGGGTTGGAGCCACCCGTGGAGGCCGTCACCTGGTAGACGCCCGAGGCGATGGCCACGTCACTGATGATGACGCCGTCGATGACGTAGAGCGGGGCGGTGGAGCCCGTGATGGTGGACACGCCGCGCAGCCGCATCTGCATGCCGCCGCCGGGCGCGCCCGAGTTGGACTGGATGTTGGCGCCAGCCACCTTGCCCTGGATGGCCTGGTCCACCGTGGCGGCCGGGGCGCGGTTGAGGGCCTCGGCGTTCACCGTGGCCACGGAGTTGGCCAGGTTCTTACGGGCCACTTCCGAGGCGCGGCCCACGACGACGAGCTCCTCGGTGAAGCTCGAGTCCAACGGGATGTTGACGGTCTTCTGGGCGGGCGGCACCAGCACGTCGCGCTGCTTGTAGTCCTGGCTGGAGATGTCGAGGACGACGGCACCCTCGGGGATCTCCAGGGTGAAGTAGCCGTTGACGTCCGTCTCCGTGCCCTTCGTGGTGCCCTTGATGATGACGCGCACCAGGGGGACACCGTCATTGGACGTCTTGTCGAACGTCCGGCCGCGCAGCATGCGCATGCCAGGGGCCGCGGTCTGCGTCGAGGCAGCCGGAGCCGCCGGGGCAGGGGTGGGGGCGGCCTCGGAAGGCGCCGCGGGGGCCTCGGGAGCAGAAGCGGCGGCAGGCGTCTGGGGCGCCTGCGCGGCCGTGCTCGTGTCCTGGGCCATGGCTTCGGATGCGAGGAGCGCGACAGCGCACCCCGAAATCAACACCCGTTTCATCATTCGGTGTTCACCTCAGTTACGGATTGGAGCGGAGGAACGTCCACCTTAGCGGATGGACCGTTCAGAACCGAATCGTCTGTGGGGACAACGTAAGGAGTCAATGAGCGCGCGGCGAAAATCCACCCTGCTGGGGGGGATGCCGGGTCCGAACGGACTGGGCAGGGGGACAAAAGGGGTATCCCGCCTGCTCCTCGCGCTGGTGGCTGCCTGAGAAGTTGAAGGACAAACTGGATTCGCCCCACCCAGGCTATGGAGTCCAGACGAGGTCCGCGGAGACTTCGGCCACTGTGGCCGCGCCCGCGAGCGCCATCACGTGCGCCGTGTCCTCCTGAAGCTCCGTGAGCACGCGGCGGACGCCCGCTGCTCCCTCGGTCGCGAGCCCCCAGAGCACCGGCCGTCCCACGAGCACGGCCCGAGCCCCGAGCGCCAGGGCGCGCACCACGTCCCGGCCACTGCGGACTCCGCCGTCCACGAACACCTCGCCGCGTCCTTCGAGGGCGTTCACGACCTCGGGCAGGGCCTCCGCCGAGGCCACCGCGCCGTCCAGCTGACGGCCCCCGTGGTTGGAGACCACCACCCCGGTGGCGCCTGCTTGGACACAGCGGGACGCATCGTCGCCGCGCAGCACGCCCTTCACCAGCACAGGCAGCCCCGACAGCTCGCGCAGCCAGCCGATGTCATCAAAGGTGACGTTCGAGGCCTGCTCGGCCAGGGTGAGGTCCGTGAGCCGCTCCAGGTTGGCGCGGAAGTCCTCGTCCGGAATGGCGAGGCTGCCCCGGTCCCGGCGCTTGCGCCCCACGTACGGTGTGTCTCCCGTGAGCACGAGCGCCCGCGCCCCCGCCGCCGCGGCCCGCTGGACGAGGTCCTTCGTGAGCGAGCGATCCTGGAGCACATAGGCCTGAAACCACCAAGGCCCGGAGACCTTCGCAACGGACTCGATGCGGGTAGAGGAGCGGGTGGAGAGCACCAGCAGGCTCCCGGCCGTGGAGGTGCCCTCGGCCGTCGCGAGCTCGCCCGAGGGATGGGCCAGCCGGTGGAAGGCCATGGGCGCCACCAGCACCGGAGCCGACACCCGCGTGCCGAGCACCGTGGTGGACGTGTCCACGCGGCTCACGTCCCGGAGGACCCGGGGGCGCAGTCGCACCGCGCTCCAGGCGCGGGCGTTGGCCGCGAGCGTCTCTTCGTCTCCCGAGCCACCGGCGTAGTAGTCGAACACGGGCTCCGGGAGGACAGCACGGGCCCGCTCCTCGAGCACGGCATAGGGCGTCATCCCTGGGAGCCTGACACAGCCGCGTGCGCTTCAGTGGCCTCGAATGGGTTGCCGCTCGCGCAGGGCGAGCCCCCCGTCGGCCAGACGGGCTTCCCAGGCCTGGGAGGCTGACTCCGAGAGCCCGTGCAGCAGCAGCTCGTAGGTGCGAGGAGCCCCCGGCGCGGGCGGCAGGGAGCGTCCGAAGACGCTGGAGAAACTGCCCGGGTAGCCAGCCACGTAGTTGTAGTTGCCGTTGACCGCCCACTCCACGGTCCACACTGTCGGATCCTCTGGCACCAGCGCCGCCACCTGCTCCGGCGGCCCGAGCACGAACCGGCACTCTCGCACGAGGTCTCCCAGCGAGAGGTGAACCTCATGAAGCTCCCGCCCAGGGCCGCCCCGGCGTGTGACGAGCAGGCCGTGCATGTCCCCCTCCTCCAGCAGCCGGTCCCGCTTGGGCGCGTCTGGCAGCAGCTCATAGGGGTGCTCGGTGGCGCCCGGGAACACATCCGCGAGGCGGGGCAGGGGAGCGCCGGGCTTCAGCTCGCAGCGCCACCGCTCGGAGCTGCCCGAGGACCGGAGCCCCAGAGGGCCTAAGAAGGTGACGGGCAGCGGGCGGCCCTCGCCGGACACGCTCAGCACGAAGGAGAACTGCTGGGGCGCGAGCCCCGTGAGGAGCACCTCGCCGCCGGGGATGACATCCGCATGGCGGACGATGCTGACGGTGGGCTTGCGGCAGGGAAACTTGCGCCACTTCTTGGGCGCGCTGGGAGGCCAGCTCCAGTCCAGCTCGGGGGACCAGAACTTCTGAATGGCCTCGTCGATGCGCGTCCACGTGTCGCTGTCCGCGTCGATGCGGAAGCGGGTCAGCCCGAGCTTCATCCCCGTGCAGCGCAGGGACCAACCTTCGGGGGACTTCATCTGGAGCCGAGGCTCCGTGGTGGGCGCGGTGGGCCGGCACAGGCGCACTTCCCAGCGGCCGGGTGTCCATGTGGAGACGTTCCACTCCATGGGGGGCATCGTGGAAGAGCGCTCGGAGGAGCGCTGAACGGGGGCGTCTCGGAGGGAGCAGGGCTCACCGAACTCGCGCAAGAGGTACTCCACGAACAGGGGCACCTCGGCGAGCGGGAGCACGTCCGGAAATGGGGCCATGCGGGGGAATCTCCTTCGTGCCGGAACCCAAAGTAGCGGGCCGGGCTGACACAAAAGGGAGCCCCGCGAGGTCGCTGACTGTTGCGGTCCTCACGGGCTACCCGAGAGGCCAGCAGATCCGCTTCACCTCCGTGCATACACTCCGCGCCGGGAGGATCACTGCATGAAACGCCTTCGTTCTCGCCGTCCTTTCGTTCTCGCCGGGCTCCTGTGCGCCGGATTCTTCTTCCATGCCGCCGCGGAGCCGCCCAAGCCCAAGAATGGCCAGACCGCCAAGAAGGCCGCCGATACCCAGACGGCGGGTCTTCCCCCGCCCGATTATCTTCCCGAGACCGCCCGGGCCCTGCTCCGCAAGAAGATGGAGCGCCACGGCCAGGATGCCCGCGACCTTATGTTCGCGGTGACCCTGCTCCAGTACGACGCGGCCAAGGCCGCCGCCCAGCGCATCTCGACCGAGCCGAGGCTGGTTCGCCCCATCGCTGGGGGAGAGGACGACCTGAACGCCCTGCTGCCCGAGCGCTTCTTCGTCCTCCAGGACGAGGCCCGCAGCCGGGCCCAGGCCGTCGCCACCGCCGCCGAGAAGAAGGACGACAAGGCGCTGGCCGACAGCTATGGCCGCCTCGTGGAGACATGCGTCTCCTGTCACGCGTCGTACCTGAACCGTCAGTGAGCAAGCACCCGACCCCATGGGTGTGGGCAGCCTCCTCCTTCGATAGGATGAGGGTCCCCCCTTGCTTGGAGGCTTGTCCTGTCCACCACCGAAACTCTGGAGTCCAACGCTCAGTTCCGTCACGCCTGGCGTCACTTCGCTGTCACCTGTCCCCAGGGGGCACTGATTGATACGCCCGAGGTGTACATCGCCTCCGCGAATGCCCCGTGGACCATGATGAACGCGGCCTTCCTCCCGAAGCCCGTGGAGACGCCGGAGGAGCTGGAGCGCTCCGTGGCCACCGCAGCGCGTCATCTGGCCTTCAACAAGGCCGGGTGGCTCTATATCGCGTGCGATGAGTGGCTGCCCCCGAACGTGAAGGAGGCGGCGCCCGCCATCTTCGCGGCACACGGGATGGGACGGGCCATGAACGCCCAGGGCATGGTGGCCGAGCAGCTCGCGCCTCTCACCCGGCCCCTGCCTCCCGTCGAGGTCCACCGGGCCACCGAGGCGGAGGCCATCCGCCACATGGCGGACATCAACGCCTACGCCTACGGCTCGCCGCTGGAGGACGCGCGAGAGGCGGTCGTTCAACCCGCCATCTTCGCGAACGAGTGCCGTGGCTACGTGGGCTACGTGGAGGGCAGGGCGGTCTCGGTGACGTCCGTCACCAACGTCGACGGCGTTGCCTACGTGGGCTTCGTGGCCACGCTCGCGGAGTACCGGCGGCGCGGCTACGCCGAGGCCGTCATGCGCTACGGCCTGGAGATGGCCAAGAAGGACTGGGGTATCGATCGCACGGTGCTCCACGCCACCGACGCGGGCCACCCCGTGTACCTGCGCATGGGCTACCGGGACACCACCAACTTCGGGATGTACCTGCCCCTGCCGCCGGGGAAGTGAGAGGCGTCAGCGCAGCAGCCGCTCGAAGGTGACCCCGCGCAGCGCGAGCACCAGGACCACCGCCGTGCCCAGGAGGAACCCTCCTGCGAGCACGGCGCTGGCCAGCGTGGTGCCGGGCACCCCCTCCTCACCGCCGTGCTGGGTGCTTCCGCCGGGCTGGGGTGGACTTCTTCGCGCGAGCGGGTGGGGTGGGTGAGGGCTCCCGGAAGGCGGAGGGCTCGAAGAGGCGGAGGAAGGGGCTTCCGTAGTGCTGGTATGCGCCCCACGTCCGTGTCCCGGAGGAGGTGGTCGCGATGGCCCGCCGTGCCGCCATCATGGCTGCGTGCATGGGCAGCATCGGGCCCTTCACGTAGTGGTCCTCCTGGCGCCGCAGGCCCAGCAGCCCCCCGTAGAGCGTGAGCGCGAACTGGCGTGCCGCGAAGTCATCCACCGGCCAGGCCGTGCACACGAAGTTCGACACCCCGCGAGCGAAGAAGGACTCGGCGAAGTTGGGTGCCAGCTCCACCGAGCGCAGCTCCGAGCGGTCTGGCGTCTTTCCGGACTCGCACGCGTTGGAGAAGACGAAGGGTGGAATCCGATCCAGGCGCCGCAGCTCGTTGGCCGTGAGGCGCTCGCCCCGGCTGAAGAGCCAGCCCGAAGCGGCCTTGTCCGCCTCGTCGTAGATGCAGTGGCCCGCGTAGTGGAGCACGTCGTAGGGCTCCGTCTTCATCAGAAGGTGGCGCAGCACGTTGGTCCGTGTCGCGTCATGCGGCCCGAACAGCTTCACCACCTCCACCCGGTTGGGCCCCTGCGCGTAGACGCGGTTGAAGGCCTCGAAGAGGTCAGCCACCTCCAGCCCCTCCTGCTCGGCGCCCGGCAGGTGGTTGTCCTCGGCGGGGTCTGCCACCACCAGCACCCGTAGCACCTTGCGCGGCGGCGGCGGGGGTTCGGGTGGCGGTGCGAACGTGGTCCGAAGCTGGCGCGTCAGCCCACGGCTCGTCCCCAGGAAGAGCTCGAGCGAGGCCTCCACATTGTCCGAGAGCTCCTGCGCGGGAATCTCCGCGTCTGACTGGGCGAGCGCCTCCCAGTGCACGCGCGCCGTGGAGGCGTCCAGCATCAGCACCACCGGGCTCTCCCGGTGCCGGTAGAACTCCGCGCGCAGCTCCGCGGGCACGAGCAGCCGCTCCAGGAACTGCCCATGGTAGAGCTGCTTGGTTGGCTTCCACTCCGCGGCCAGCTCGTCGTTGGCCTGCATCACCAGCAGCGGATCGATGGGCACCTCCCGCTCGGGGATGGCCGCGCCCTCGGTGATGGCGCCGAAGCGGTAGCGCTTGTGCTCCAGCGCCAGCGTCACGCGCGTGGGGATGGGGTTGCGCTCGGCGCGCGGGCCAGCGATGCGCTCCTTCGGGAACTTCAGGGTGCGGCGCAGCTCCGCGGGTGACAGGGGCTCGAAGTCGAGCTCCAGACGCGGATCCGAGCGCAGCCGGGCCGCCTCGTTCGCCAGCGCCTGCTGGAGCGCCCGCGCCTTGGCCGCGTCCACCTCCACGAAGGTGATGCGCTGGAGCATCTCGGTCTGCAGGCCGGAGGCCACCTGCTGCATGCCGCGCACCCACGCTCGAGCCGCGTCCTCCACCGAGAGGTTGCCCTCGCCCGTGCCAATCAGCACCGTGGACAGGTGCTTCTTGCCCATGCGGCTGAGCGACCAGAACAGCTCGCGCACGGTGACGGTCAGCTCGGGCATGCCGAAGCGGCCCGGTACGCCCATGCCCGCCAGCACGATGAGCCGGCCAGGCGAGCGCGGGTCATCCACGAAGAAGGGCTGGCCCAGGTCGCCCCGGAGCACGCCGCGCTCCGAGTATTGCGTGAGCAACAGGTCCGGCTCCTGGAGCTCCTCGCCCTTGCGGCCCTGGCGCTCCAGCAGCGCGCGGCTGATCGCCTCATCCAGCGCCCGCTCCGCCCGCTGGGGAACGACGCCCAGGTAGTGGCCCACGGAGATGGCATCCACCGTACCCCCACCGTCGAAGGACTGGAGGAACTCCCGGGCGATGCGCAGCTCCACCTTCACCTTGCGCGGCGCCGGGCCCACGGGCCGGGGCTCGGGGAGGATGGCCTCCGCGGCGCCGAGCATCGCGCCCGCGAGCAGGTCCTGCATCCGGACCTCGTCCCGCGTCAGGTAGGGCGGAGCGGAGCCTCGCGTGGTCCGGGCCTGGAACTGCTGCACCAGGTTCTCCATCTCCAGGTCCTGCTCCGCCTGCTGCGCCTCCAGCTCGCGGCGCGCGCTCGGGTCGTCCTTCTTCATGCCGCGCATCGGCACGGGACTGGTCTGTGAGAGCTGCGAAGTGGTGCCGGTGGCGAGCAGATCCTCCAGCGCGCTGAATACCCGCCCATCCCGGGTGAGTGCCGCGTGGGCACACTCCACGTACCAGGTGGGCACTCCCTCCAGCAGCCCGAGCACGTGCGGCACTCGCCCATCCCCTGCCCGAGTCACCGTGTACGCGCTGGCGGAGCGCAGCTGATCCACGCGCGTGAGCCCGTGGTACGTGGGCCTGTTGTAACCAGCCACGTAGATCATCCGCTCCGGGTCCACCACGTTCGCCAGGCGCTCGATGTGGGCCCGGGCCTCGTCCAGGCGCGACTGGGGGATGCGCAGGTCCCCGTAGCTATCGGCGTGGAAGAGCGGCTCCAGCTCCTTGAGCACCCGAGGCGAGGGCAGCATCTGGAAGGTGCCCACGAAGGTGTTGAGGGTGGCGAGCAGCTCCGAGAGCGAGTCCTTCAAGTCCAGCCGCGCCAGCCAGCGCACCAGCGGCTCCAAGCCCGTGATGACCTGGAGCGCCGCGAACGAGCCGTGGTTCGGCGTGCCCAGCATGACGAGCCGGCCGCCCAGAGCTCCCGGGCGGTGCGCATCGCGGTCCCACATGGAGCGCCAGCGCTGCGGATAGGAGTGGATGAACGTGCGTGCCACCAGCCCGCCCATGGAGTGGCAGACGAAGTGCACCGGCGCGTCCTCGGGGAACCACGCCCGCATCTGCTCCTCGAGCGCGGCCGCCGAGTCCCTCAAGTCCCGGCGCCAGTCGAACCAGAACGTCTGCACGTTCCAGTTCTCCGAGAGCGACAGGATGAGCTCTCCATAGAAGAGCTTGAGGATGCCCGAGGCCCGGACATCGAACTCGGGGCGGCCCTCGTCATCCAGGCGCAGGTGCCGCACCTGTCCGGCCACCAGGCACAGCGGGTTGACCCAGATGCGGTTCGCGCCGCTGCCCGCATACTCGGCCAGCTCGCTGCCCATGATGCCGGGCATCACCACCACGTTGCCCCGAGGCCCTCGCGCGCCCCGCGCCGAGCCCGTGCGGCGGATCGCCAGGGTGTGGAGCCGCTCGAAGCGGGCATCTCCGAAGTAGGCCCGGAGCGCGCGTTCCTCGTCCCGGCTCGGGCGCGCCAGGAGGGCAGCGAACAGCTCCGGCTCCGCGGCCTCGACGCGCGCGATGAAGGCTCTCTCGTCCATGGGCGGTGGCATGGACGAAAGCGTACACAGAGGCGCTGCCACGCTGGAGCGCCCGCGAGGCGCTCCGCCACCTGCATGACAGCTCTGCTCCCTCGGGGCGTATTGACGCGCCGCGAAGGAGCCGGGATCAGCTCGCCGCGCCCTCGACGTAGCGGCGCTTGTGGTCCTTGATCTCCGCGAGGCGGAACGCCCCCGGAGCCGGAGCGATCTGATCGGGCGCCTCGTAGGGCAGGTTCATGATGCGCTCGTACTCGGCGATGGAGACGCGCTCGCGGCCGGCCATCACCGACTCGATGCCCGCCTGCGCCATGCGCTTCGCGGCCTTCTCGCCCACCACGCCGGAGAAGAACTCCGCCGCGCAGCCGCTGCCGTAGGACATCAGGCCGATGCGCTGCCCGGCCAGCTTCTCGCCCTCGCCTTGCAGCAGCCCCGCCAGCGCCAGGTACAGCGACGCGGTGTACACGTTGCCGATGCGCGCGTTGAGCCCCAGCGAGGAGGCCACCTGCGCCTCGTAGCTGGCGGCGGACTTGGCCTGCTCCTCTCGGGCCTCGGCGGTGGAGGCGGGCGCGTTGGGCGCGTCCTCCAAGTCACACAGCCGCAGCTGCGTATGGGCCTTGCGCGCCATCTTGCAGAACGGCACGTGGTAGAGGATGCGCGAGAGCTGATCGCCCGGCAGCGACGGGCCCCAGCGCACCACCTCGTGCGCCAGCGCGCGCTCGCGCCAGCCGCGGTACGCGCCCGAGAGCGCATCCAGGTAGCACTGGATGGAGTAGTGCCCGTCCACCACGGCCTCCCGGCGGCCCAGCGGACGCCAGAAGTCATACACGTCCATGCTGCACGAGCCGTTGAGCCCCACATCGATGGCGAGCAGGTCCGGCTGCTCGGAGATGAGCAGCGCCACGGAGCCCGCGCCCTGGGTGGGCTCGCCCGCGGTGTTCAGCCCGTAGCGGGCGATGTCCGAGCACACCACCACCGCCGAGCGTCCAGCCGCCGCACCCGAGGCGATCCACTCCGTCGCCGCCATGATGCCCGCGGTGCCGCCGTAGCAGGCGTGCTGGGTGTCGAAGACGCGCATCGCCCGAGGCAGCTTCAGGAGCCCCTGGACGTGGGAGGCCACCGGCTTGGAGTGGTCCACGCCCGTCTCCGTGCCCACCACCAGCATGCCGATGCGGGACGGATCCACGTTGTTGGAGCGCAGCAACTGGGCTGTGGCCGTGGCCGCCAGCGCCACCGAGTCCTCGCCCGGATCCGCCACGGCCATCTCCCGAGCGCCGAGCCCCGAGGTGTACTTGGCGGGATCCACACCGCGGGCTCTCGCCAGGTCCTCGATGTCCACGTAGCGGCGGGGAACTGCGATGGCCAGCGCTTCGATTCCGACGAGTTTCTTCATGGGGGTTCTTGAGTCCTGTGAGGAGGGCGCTTTCATGACGGCGGTGCGCCCGATGATCATTGTAGCGCGGGAGGAATCAACACGAGGCGTCCGGCGATCTCCCGGTTCTCCAGCCGGAAGTGTGCCCGCCCAGCCTCCGCCAGGGGTACAGACTCCGACACGAATTGACGCACCGTGCCCGAGGCCGTGAGCTGCAGGGCCTCATCCAGCTCCTCGCGGGTGGTGGCGTAGGCGCCGAGGATCTCCAGCTCCTTGACGATGACGAGGCCCGGGTTGAGGTTCACCGTGCCCGTCTCCAGGTTGCCCACCACCACCAGGCGGCCGCCCGGGGCCAGGGACTTGAGCGTCTGGTCGAAGGTGACGCTGCCGACGATCTCGATGGCCACGTTGACGCCCTCGCCACCGGTGCGCTTGCGCACCTCGGAGGAGAAGTCCAGCCCGCGGGAGACAATCACCTCGTGGGCGCCGGCCGCGTGCAGGGCCTCGGCCTTGGCCTCACCCGAGGTGACAGCGATGACGCGCGCTCCGTCCGCGCGGGCCAGCTGGACGGAGGACAGCCCCACGCCGCCGCTGGCGCCGGTGATGAGCACCGTCTCGCCCGCGCGCACGCGCCCGCGCGTCCGCACCGTGTGCACGGCGGTGCCGGTGGTGCAGCAGACCGTGGCGGCCTCGGCCCAGGAGATGCCCGCGGGCACCCGGCCCAGCCCGGCCACCGGCGCCACGAGGTACTGCGCATAGCCGCCGGGCAGCTCCTCGCCGAAGAAGCGGTTGTCCTTCTTGCACAGGCTGTTGCGGCCGCTCTTGCAGAGGGCGCACTCGCCGCACGAGAGCCGCTGGAGCGTGGCCACCCGGTCGCCCACCTTCCAGCCAGGCGTGTCGGGGCCGACTTCGACGACTTCACCTGCGGCCTCGTGGCCGAGGATGGCGGGGACGTGGGTGCGCGGCAGGTTGCCCCGGCGGTTGATGACGTCGTGGTAGCAGACGCCGCAGGCGTGGACCTGGACGAGCACCTCGCCCCGGCCTGGCTTGGGCACGGGGACGCTCTCAAGCAGCAGGTTGTGGGATGCGCCAAACTCACGAAGAACGACGGCCTTCATAGGATGCGGTGACTCCCGGGCTGGCGGTGGATTCAGGCCCCCACGAGCTGATCGCGGAGGTTGCGAGGGTCCGTGGCCCGGATCGCCGCCAGCGTGGAGGCGTCCGGGAGCGGTGTGGTGGGAAGCGGCGACTCCAGGGACAAGTCGAAGCCGGTGCGCTCCAGCAGCGTGTCGAGCTCCACCCACGGGTGGCGGGCCAGCAGCCGCGCGCCCTTGGCACCGAGCTCGAAGACGCCCAGGTCCGAGATGAGCCGCACCGAGCGGCGCGGATCCTGGGTGGTGACCACCTGCACGGAGGGCACGAGGTTGCGGCGGGACTGGCGAGGCACCACCAGCACCGGCCGGCGCACCCACTGCCGCAGCGAGGCCGCGCCTGCCACTCCGGGGAACTTGCTGCGGGGCTTCTCCAGGCCACCCGAGGCGGTCATGTTCGTCCGCCCGTGCGGGTCCACCTCGGCGGCGCCGAAGAAGACGGTGTCCACGCGGCCGCGCCGGGCGTGGTCGAACAGGTCCGGGATGGTGATCTCCGCCGAGCGGCCATTGAGGTAGCCCAGGTCCTCGGCGGAGGGGAACAGCTCGGGCAGCTCGGGATCCAGCGAGCCCACGCAGGCCAGGTACGTCAGGCTCGGCGCATGCGTGGCGCGCGCCACGGCGATGGCGAGGATGGCCAGCGGCGAGGCCACACCCGTGGCCACCACGGCCCCATCCTCAATCTCCCGCGCGAGCAGCGCGACGACCGCCTCCGCGGGAGTGGCCTCGGCACGAACGCTCATGCCGCCCTCCGTTCATCCAGCAGCGAGCGCAGGAACTCCGCCTCGCGGCCCGTCTCGGCCATCGAGAGGTAGCGCGCGAGCATCCCGTCATCGTGCGGGTACAGCCCCGCGCAGCCCGAGGGGAGCGCGCCGCCCGGAGCCAGCGAGACGCTGTGCACCTGGAACCCGGGCACGGTGACGCGAGAGAGGCGGGGCACGCGCTCCTCGGCGGTGGCGACCACCCGGCGCGCCGCGCCCGCCACGAGCAGATCCGTCGTCGGATCCTCGATGAAGAGGTTGCCGCGCTCATCGGCCGCGCGCGCATGCACCAGCGCCACGTCCGGGTAGAAGGCGGGCTCCACGGGCACGGTCTGGCCAGAGAACGGATCCACCACGGTGCGCAGGGGCTCGGCCTCGGCCAGCTCGGACACGTCCGCGTCCGGCGCGGGGAGGAACGGCACGCCCATGGACGCGGCCCTCAGCCGCTGCACGATTCGGTACCCGTCATGCTCGCGCCACGCCAGGGTGCCCTGCTCGATGGCGCGCTTGAGGCACGGCATGGGACGCACGCGGCCCTCCAGGTGCAGCGCGCCGAAGGGCAGCTCCACCCGGGCCAGACACCCACCGGCCACCAGGAACTCGGCGGGCAGCGGGTTGGGCAGCGAGATGAGCTGCAGGCCTCGCTTCCCCTGGGCAATCAGCTCGAGCACCAGCGCCATGGGCGCGCGCCCGAGCATGAAGCCCCCGGTGGCCAGCCACGAGCCCTCCGGGATGGAGGCCACCGCCTCGGACAGAGGGCGCCAGCGTCCCGCGCTCACGGCTTCTCACTGCCCGCGGCGGTGGGCACCCCCGGCACCAGCGAGAGCACCGTCGCGGAGCTGGAGCCCGCGGCGCCCGGAGCCGCCAGGCCCGCGAAGAACAGATCCACCATGCCGTTGATGATCTGCTCCGCCGTCAGCCGCCCGTCCGGCTTGAACCACTTGTAGACCCACAGCACCATGCCCAGGAACGAGAACGCCACGATGGTGGGGTCCAGCGGGCGCATCTGTCCCTGCTTCACCGCCTCGGAGAACGCGCTCTCGATGAAGCGCACGTACTGCTTCTTGCGCTGGTCGATGTACTCGCGGGCCTCGCCGGTCAGCGTGGCGTGCTCGTGGAGGATGATGATGACCTCCTTGGCCGCCCCGTGCGTCACCAGCTCGATGTTGCGCCGCATGCACGAGCGCAGCCGCTCCACCGGGTCGGCGATGTCCCTCACCTTCGCGAGCACCTGGCCCTCGAAGAGGTCCATGCCGTAGCTCATGATGGCGAAGAGCAGCTGCTCCTTGTTCTGGATGTAGTGGTAGAGCCCCGCCTTCGTCAGCCGGCACGCGGCGGCAATCTCCTGCATGGAGGTGCCCTCGTAGCCGCGCTCGCAGATGAGCCGAGCCGCCGTCTCCAGAATGGCCTTGTACCGATCGCCGTCGTCCGGCCTTCGCCCACCAGGTGTCACGTCCGTCCTCCTTCCGGTCGGTTGCGGTCCATGCCGTCAGCCTACCGACCGGTCGGTAACACGTGCTGACGCAAAGAGTCAATGACTTATCGTCAACAAAGACTCGCCCGGGAGTCTGGGCGAGCCCGAGTGACTTCAGCCTGCTCGGTTGCGAGAGTCGAGCACCTGAATGCGCTCGAGCGTGCGCACCAGCGCGTCCGCGTTCTGGAGAATCACGTAGTGCTCGGCCACGGACTCGAGGTGCTCGCGCGCCTCGGGGCGCAAGTCCATGCGCTCGTAGAGGCTGGCCAGCCGTTCGTGGATCTCCGTCTGATTGGGCTCGAGCTTCAGCACGTGCTTCCAGAGCGAGACGGCCTTGAAGACCATGCCGTCCCGCTCGTGGCCCTCCGCCGCCCGCTTGTAATCCGTCACCGTCGGTCGTCGCCTGCCGCGCAAGAAATCCTCCGAGCGCTTGATCAGAATCCGCACTGGCTCTCTCTCACAAGCCCACGGGTAGGTTCACCGCGCACACGGCTGGAGGGGAGGAATTGTCCAGATTTCAGGTGGTTACCTGTGGGTGGAATACCCAATGTCAGAGGGGTTGTTCACAGTGCGTGCCTGAAATGACGGTGCTCCGGCGCCGTATCTCACAGGTGTCGAACAGCAGGCCGCGGTTCACGGCGGCGCGTGCTTCCGAACAAGCAACCCCTCCAAGGTGCTCGGAGCGCGCGCCGCCGTTTCTTTTCTCCGCACGCGGTGCTGGGGCCTGGGCGCGCTAGAACTTCTCGGGCGCGGGGCGCAAATCCAGCTCTTGGGTCCACGCGGTGGGGTGCTGCTGGTGGAGCTGCCAGTACGTCTCCGCGATGGCGTCCGGGTCGAGCAGGGTGGAGGCATCCCGGCCCGGCGCCATGCTGCGCACCCGAGCGGTGTCGATCTGCCCATCGATGATGACGTGGGCCGCGTGGATGCCGCGAGGCCCGAACTCGCGCGCGAGGGATTGGGCCAGGGCGCGCAGCCCGAACTTGCCCACGGCGAGCCCCGCGAAGCGGGCGCCTCCGCGCAGCGAGGCCGTGGCGCCGGTGAAGAGCAGGGTGCCGCGTCCGCGCTCGAGCATGGAGGGGAGCACCTCGCGGGCGCAGAGGAAGCCTCCGAGGCAGTTCACCCGCCACGCGGACTCGAAGGCGGCGGGGTCGAGCTCCAGGATGCCGCCCATGTGGAAGGCGCCCGCGTTGTAGACGAGCACCTCCGGAGGGCCCAGCTCCGCGCGCACCCGGGAGAACGCGGCGGAGACGGAGCCCGCGTCACCCGCATCCGCGGGGAACACGCCCGCGCTCCCGCCGCTCTGGGAAATCTCCGCGTGGACTTCGCGCAGGGAGGACTCTCCGCGTGCAAGCAGCGCCACCGCGTAGCCTTCCCGAGCGAAGCGCCGGGCCACCGCAGCGCCCAGTCCCGGCCCTACTCCGAACACTGCAGCCACCTTGGTCGTCGTCATGGCGCGCAGGGGTAATGCGCGGAGGGGCCGGACGCCAGCATCCATTGGGCCTATATAAGGAAGTGGGCGTTGAGCCTGGAGGCGCGGGATGGTGCGAGTCGTCGAGGGAGATCTGCTGGACCAGCGCGTGGACGCCATCGTCAACGCGTGGAACCGGAACATCCTCCCGTGGTGGCTGCTGCTGCCGCAGGGCGTGTCGGGTGCCATCAAGCGCCGCGCGGGCTACCAGCCGTTCCGCGAGCTGCGGCGCGTGGGGCCCATGCCGCTGGGCACGGCGGTGGTCACCTCCGCGGGGCGGCTGCCGTACCAGGGCATCATCCACGTGGCCGGCATCAACCTGCTGTGGCGCGCATCGGAGCAGTCCATCCGGGACTCGGTGACGAACGCGCTCGCGAGGGCGAGGGAGCACGGTTTCCGCTCGGTGGCATTCCCCGTCATCGGCGCGGGCAGCGGCGGCTTCAACGAGGCGCGGGCGCTCGAGGTGATGCGCTCGGCGCTGGAGGCCGGGGCGGGCGGCCTGGAGGTGACGGTGGTGCGTTTTCACCGGAAGTGAACAGGGGGGCATGGTCTCCGGCGAAGGGGGCGGATATGAAGTGCGGGCATGAGCTCTACCGCCATGCGCCTGTTGGGCTTGCTGTGGGATCGCTACGCCGCCGAAGTGCCGTACGCACGGACCTTCGTGCAGCTGTCCGGAGGGATCTTCCGCAATGACCACGTGGCGCTGCGCACGCTGGCGCGGCCCGGTGGAGGCATCGCGACGTTCGAGCGCGTCTTCGAGCGCTTCGGCTGGAAGCGCGCGGGCGAGTACTCCTTCCCGGACACGCATCTGGAGGCCATCTACATGGCCCACCCGGACGGGCTGCCGCGCGTCTTCATCTCCGAGCTGAGGGCCGAGCGGCTCTCCGCGCGCGCTCAGCAACTGCTCTCCACGCTGCCCGAGGCTCCGCCAGCGCCCGAGCCCGTGGAGGCACTGGCCGAGTGGTTCTCCGCGCCGCCAGCGCCGCAGGAGTCCTCGCTGCTGGAGCTGGAGAAGGAGTCTCAGTACGGCGCGTGGCTGCTGGCCTTCGGGCGGAAGGTGAACCACTTCACGGGCTCGGTGGATGACGTGGAGGTGTGGCAGCGGAAGATGCGCGAGGCAGGCGTGCCCATGAAGGCGGACATTGAGGGCGCTCCGGGTACCGCGCTGCGGCAGACGGCGACGCACGCGGCGACGGTGCCCGTGACGCTCGCGGCAGGCGGCACGCGCCCGTGGCCCTACGCCTACTTCGAGATTGCCCAACGTGCGCCGCACTTCGACGGCTTCCTGGGCCCGCAGGCCCGAGCCCTCTTCGACATGACGAAGCGCGGCACAGTCTGAGCGCTGAAGTGGTGAAAACTGTTCACATAGGATTCATGGACAAACAGGTAAATGCTGTTTAGAAGACGGCTCCCTTTCGAGGAGCCTCCATGCACTCCCTTGCCTCTCGTCTGTGCGCCGGACTGGTCATGCTCGGTGCGGCGAGTACTGCTTCCGCGCAGCAGGTCGCACCGCCGAACATCCACTTCCTCATCGACACCTCGGGCTCGATGCGGGAACTGCCCCAGATCAGTGATGGCGATCACGCCACCTTCTTCAACATCACTGTGAACGGGTGCCAGAACGCCCGGCTGGATGCGATGCAGGCCGGTAACGGCTGGAACCCTGCCGTGGCGTACCCGGTGCCGGACACAGGGACGGGGTGGGGCTCGGACTGGGGCTTTCCCAACCTCTTCCAGGACAGCAAGTTCTACGGCTACATGTACTGGGGAGAGCAGACCAACCCGGCTCCGCAGTGGAACAGCGCGGTGGAGGCCTGTCAGTCGCAGGTAGACAACTGGAGCACCACGGGAGCCGCCGAGTACAACCGGTGTCAGAGCTGCCTGACGACGAAGGGCTACTACAAGTTGCCCTGGGCGGATGGCCGGAACACCCCGCCCCTCGAGAATCCCGACTTCATTTTCTGGGGCCGCTTCCTCAACTTCAATCCGCCCAAGTACGTGGCGGTCAAGTCCGCGATCAAGCATGCGCTCGCCAACGTGCAGAACGCGCGCGTGGGCTTCAGCTACTTCTCCAATACCGCGCCCTACAGCGTCATGGGGCAGCGCCAGCAGGTGGCATGTGATCAGTCCCTGGCCAGCCCGTTCGCGTTCGACACCGCGCGTGGCAGCTCCATCAACGCCATCAACGGGCTGACGTTCACCACGGGGACGCCGCTGGCGCGCTCGCTGCTCAACGTCGGGTACTACTTCACGTCGGGCAACGACGTGTACCAGAGCTACCTCGGGTTCGGGTCCAACTACTCCTACCCTTCGGCCTTCAAGAACGACCCGCTGACCATGCAGAGCCGCAGCGTCTGCTGGGGGTGCCAGCACAACGCGGTCATCCTCATCAGCGATGGAGACCCCACCAACGACACCCAGACCTCGGCGATGGCCAACCGGCTGAGGACCATCAATGGTGGGCCTGTCTACTGCCCGGACTCGGAGCCGTGCGGCCTGGGGGGGCAGCGGGACAAGGGCACGGACCCCACCAACTACGCGGATGACAACGCCAACTTCTACCTGGATGACGTGGCGAAGGTGCTCTCCACCTGGGACCTGCAGATGTCCTCGCCGGTCGTGGTGGGGAACTTCGACACCAGCGGCTTTCAGCGCCTGAGCATCCACACGGTGGGCTATGGCATCAACAGCAACCTGCTGAAGAACACGGCGGCGGTGGGCAACGGCACCTACGCCACGGCGTATACTCCCGCGGCGCTCAAGCAGGCGCTGCAGGCCGCCGTGAACAACGTGCAGGCGCAGGCCGCCTCCTGCGTCTTCCTGCAGTAGCGCGGCGAGCCGAGTGCGTCGGTTGTTGACGCAGGTGTGTTCCCCCGGGAAGCGTTTCCCGGGGGTTGCCCTTGTCGGGAGCGGGGCTTCCGAGGGCTGTCCCTCGGACGCCGAGGGGATGACAGCGGTGGCACAGCGGTTGCTCAGGCTGGCGGGCACCAGCGCTCGATGGCCCCTCAACCCCGCCATCTCCCCCGCGCTGGCGAGGACACGCGATGTCGACCCCCACGCTGGCGCCCTGGAAGGGCGTGACCCCCATCTATCTCGGCAACCCCAGCTACACGAAGTCTGGGAAGACGTACAAAGCCGAGCCCAGTGGGCTGACGATCTACTCGGATGGCGGCAGCAAGTGGCTGTTCATGGTGAGCGACAACGGCATCGTCGCCAAGGCGCAGCTGCCCTCCAGCGGCAGCCCCACCGGGACGCTCAACTGGCTGATCAACCCGACCCCTGACGAGGACGACAAGGCCTACGACTACGAGTCGGTGACGTTCGCCAATGGCAACCTGATGATTGGCGTGGAGGGAGACCGCAGTGAAGGCAGCAGCAAGACGTCTCCCGTGGTGAAGCGCTTCGATCAGGACCGGACCTCCAGTTCGAAGCCCGCGGGAGACTTCACGGGAAGCACGTGGACGCTGAACGGGATCGACTTCGGCTCGGCGACCAACAGCGGCATGGAAGGGATGACGCTGGTGCCCTTCGGCTCCTACCCGTCGAACTGGACGGGCGGGGCGGCCCCCCACTACGGCGGCATCTTCTTCGTGGCCGTGCAGGCGCTGGCGGGCCGGGTCTACGTGTACGATCTGCCCCAGGGCGGCGGCAACTCCGCGAACGTCAACCCGCTGAACCTGGGCACGTCCGCCAGCAACCCCTTGCAGGTGCCCAACCCCTCGGCCACCAGTGGTTCCAAGCCGCTCATCTCGGACCTGTTCTTCGATGGGTCCTCGCGCGTGCTCTATGCCTTGTATGACGGCGAGGGGAACAGCCAGGTAACGGCCAAGGACTATCTCCAGAAGCTCACGATCAGCACGGCATCCAATACCACTGCGGCGAACGCGCTCACGCAGGCGTGGGCCTACGAGCTGCCGTGGCTCGACTGCGAGGGCCTGGCCATCAACGGGAACGATCTGTACATCTCGATCGACAGCGGGAGCCACCCGGGCAATGACGGCATCTTCGTGCTGCCGGGCTTGTTGTCCAAGCTCTGAGGTACCGCTCGAGGACCTCAGGCTCCCACGAGTGAGAGCCTGAGGCCTTGGCAACCTCGCGCGTCAGTAGCGCAGCACCGCGACGTGCTGGATCGCGGCCACCTGATCCAACCGGACGGGGGTGCTGACGCGGATGTAGGGAGTGATGCGGGGGTTGAAGTCGCTGAGATCCTGATCCGGACCGATGAAGCCGCCCACCACCGCTGAGAGGCTGCCTTCATCGAGGTCCGTGAGTGGCTTGCCCGCCGGGCACTCGGGTACGGCCGCGCGTTCCTCCGCCGAGAGCTGGGCGCGGAACTCGGGGTCCTTCCAGGCACGAATGATCAGGTCCTTCATCATGGCGGCTTCTCCTTGCAAGCCCCGTTATGGGGCACACAGGTAGAGCGCCGCCGCCCGGGTTGTGACGTCTCCGCCGAGGACGTGCGGAAGTTCCGTCACAAGCAGCCAGGTGCCCACTCTCTCTGGTTGCCCACTCATGGGCAATGCAAGGAGCAGGCACATGAAGCGAGAGACCATCATCCGGGCCTGGAAGGACCCCGAGTTCCGCGCGAGCCTCAGCACAGAAGAGCGGTCGTCGCTGCCCGAGTGCCCCGCTGGCCCGGCCTTCACCGAGCTGAACGAGCGAGACCTCGACGACGCCGTCGGCGGCGGTGTCCTCAACTACGACTTCGACGGGTGCATCTGCTCGCCGTACACGGGCGGCACCACCACGAGGACGTGGACGACGACCAGGCAGCTCACCCTCAACCAGCTGGACCTGGTCACCGTGAACCCGGTCACCCTCACCAGGACCTTCTGATTTCCGGCACGCAGGTGGGCGCCCTCGAAGCGCGTGAGCGGGGCCCACCTCGGAAGCCGTCACAAAAAGACTCCTGGGACTCCTTCCAGATGTCCGTTCCAGCGATGGCGCGGACGCACCCCCAGGAGATCCTCATGAAGACCGATCTGATCGTCCGGGCCTGGAAGGACCCGGAGTTCCGTGCCCGTCTCTCCGCTCAGGAACGTGCTGCTCTCCCGGACAGCCCCTCGGGCAAGCCGCTGACCGAGCTCGACGAGGAGGCGCTGCACGAGATCACCGGTGGGCTCCGGACCGGCAAGACGATCGGCGCCAACACGGGCTGCACCGGACCTGTCCGGGCCACCTGCGGGATCATCGTCTGTCCCGTCGTCGAGGCGTTCTGAGCGCTCCCCACCTCCTGCTGATCGAAGCTTCTCTCTCCCTCCGGCTCCGACGAGGCACGCATGCACGCGCTCTCACCTGTTTCCCCCTGGAAGAAGGCGGCGTTTCTCCACGAGCGGGCGCGGTCGAAGCAAGACGCCTCGCTCTCAGGGGGTGAGGCCTCCCTGCATCAGGCCGAGCGCCGCGCGAGCGCCTGGCGCCAGGTCATGTCCGCCGATGACCGGACGCTCGAGGAGCGCCTGAGGAGCGTGGGGTTGGATCGGGAGGGCTTTCTTCAGGTCCTGGCGCGCGCGGAGAGCGAGGCGGGCACTCCCATCGGCCCGTCCTGGGAGAAGCTCCTCGAGGAGCTCCTTGAGGAGCGGCACAAGGCCATGCCGCTCCCTTCATCACTCTCCGCGCCCGCTGACCCAGACAAGCCCGGACTGTCGTTCTCCGGCCTGCTCCATCCGTTCCTTCAGCTCGGTGCGGCCCGGCTCCACGAGGGCCTCACGGCGCTGGGCGTGCGTCACCCGTCACAAGAGCCACTCATCAGCCCTCGTGTCGAGGCCACGCTGCTGGAGGCGCTGGCCATCCGGCTGCATGAACTCGCCTCGCGCGTCCTCATCCTGGAGCTCAATGTGGCCCGCGTCATGGAGCGGCTGCCCGGGAGCACGCCGCAGGAACGGTTCCACCACTTCTCCACGGTCCTGCTCCGAGACCCCGCGACACGTGCCGCGCTGCTGGAAGAGTACCCGGTGCTCGCCCGGCTGATGGTCACCGCCCTGGAGCGCTGGCTGGAGAGCAGCCTGGAGATGCTCGGGCACCTCGCCGAGGACCGTGTGCTGCTGGAGCAGCGGTTCTTGCCGGGCCAGGGGCTCGGCACGCTCGTGGTGCTGCAGGGCGGTATCTCGGACCTGCACCGGCGAGGCCGGGGGGTCTTCCTGCTGGGGTTCAACTCAGGGCTGAAGCTCGTCTACAAGCCGAAGTCCCTGGAGGTGGACGTGCACTTCCAGCAGCTCCTCCAGGGGCTCAACGAGCAGGGGCTGCGCCACCCTCACCGCGTGCTCACCGTCGAGGACCGGCGGAGCCATGGCTGGGTCGAGTTCGTGCAGGCCACCGGCTGCGGCTCGCGCGAGGCGCTCCAGCGCTTCTACTGGAGGCAGGGGAGTCTCCTGGCCCTGCTGCACCTGATGTCCGCCGTGGACTTCCACTTCGAGAACCTGATCGCCTCGGGCGAGACGCCGGTGCTGGTGGATCTCGAGGCGCTCTTCCACCACCGGCCGCCGGCCGACATGCCGGAGAGGGCCCGGACGCGAGCCTGGAAGCTGCTGGATCAGTCCATCGTCGCTGTGGGCATGCTGCCCATCTTCCTCTTCGGCCGGGACGGGAAGGCGGGGCTCGACATCAGTGGTCTCGGGGGAGAGGCCGGGCAGCTCACGCCGCAGGCCATGCCCACGGTGGAGAACCTGGGGAGCGACACGATGCGGGTGGTCCGCCGCCAGGGACTGGTGGAGGGCTCGAACAACCGTCCCAAACTGGGCGAGGCGCCGGTGGACCCCAGCGAGTTCACCGAGGAGCTCGTCCAGGGCTTCGAGGAGACCTACGCCTTGCTGTCGAGCCAGCGTGACGCGCTGGCGCCGCGCCTGCGTGCCTTCTCGCAGGTGGAGGTCCGTTACATCGCTCGGCCCACGCAGCGCTACGCCATGCTGCTTCAGGAGAGCCACCACCCGGACTTCCTGCGTGATGGCCTGGAGCGCGACCGGGTGCTCGATCACCTGTGGGCGGAGGCGGCCCACGTGCCCGTGCTGCGACGGCTCACTCCCTACGAGCACGCGGACCTCCGCTTGGGAGACATCCCCTTCTTCTTCGCCCGCCCGGGAGAGCGCCACCTGTGGAGCAGCACCGGCGAGTGCATCCCGAACTACTTCACGCAGGACAGCCTGGGCGAGGTGCTGCGCCGGCTCGATCAGATGGGCGCGCGGGACCGCGCGCTGCAGGTGTCCTTCATCCGCAAGGCGATGGTCTCGCTGGACAAGAGCCGCGGTCCGGTGAGAGGCACCACAGCCTCGGAGGCAGAGAATGCCCTGCCTCCCGCGACGCCCGAGGAGTGTCTGGCCGCTGCGGTCTCCATCGGAGAGGAACTCGCGGCGCAGGCCATCCGAGGGACACGGGATGCCTGCTGGATCGGCCTGAACCTGGAGGATCTCCAGCAGTGGCGCTGGAGCCTCTCGCCCAGTGGCACGGACCTCTACGAGGGGCTGAGCGGCATGGCGCTGTTCTTCGCGTACCTCGCGAAGCAGACGGGGCGAGCTGACTTCAAGGAGCTAGCACGCGCGGCCCTGGAGCCAGTGCGGGAGGACTGGCGCAAGCCGGGGCGGGAGAGTGCCTCGGGCGTGGGCGTCTTCGTGGGCTACGGCTCGGCGGTGTACGTGCTCGGCCACCTGGCGGCGCTCTGGAGCGAGCCCGCGTTGATGGACGAGCTCCTCGCCGGTCTGCCACCCCTGGACGCGCTCATCGACGCCGACACGCGGCTGGATCTGCTGAGCGGATCGGCGGGGCTCGCGCTGTCCCTGCTCGGCATCTACCGGCGAACGAAGGACCCGAGGTTGCTGGAGGTGGCGCGTCACTGTGGTGAGAGGCTCGTGGCCACTGCGGAGCCGATCTCGGAAGGAATGGTTGCCTGGAAGGGCGAGGCGGGGCCCCTGCCGCTGGGAGGTTTCTCCCATGGCGCGACGGGCATCTCCTGGGCCCTGCTGGATCTGGCCGAGGCCACGGGCGATGCGCGCTACAGGGAGCTCGCGCTCCGGGGGCTCGCCTACGACCGGTCGCTTTACGCACCGGAGCGCCACAACTGGAAGGACCTGCGGGCTCCCGGCGTCACGGATACAAAGTCGATGGTGATGTGGTGCCACGGCGCGCCGGGCATCGCGTTCGGGAGGCTCCTCTCGCTGCGGCACTTGGACAGCCCAGAGGTCCGCGAGGAACTCTCCACGGCGCTCGAGACGACGTTCCGTTCGGGCTTCGGAGGCAGCCACTGCCTCTGTCACGGAGACCTGGGAGCCCTCGAGGTGCTGCACCTGGCAGGCACGGTGCTGGGAGAGCCGCGCTGGACCCAGGCCGCACTTCAACGCGCGGCCATCGTCCTCCGTCAGGGCCGGGAGGGTGGCTGGCGCTGCGGCCTGCCCCGAGGCAGCGAGAGCCCCGGACTGCTCATGGGGCTGGCGGGCATCGGCTACGGCCTGCTGAAGCTCTCGGCGCCCGAGCAGGTGCCGAGCGTCCTCGCGCTCGAACCACCGCGTTGAACGGGGAGCCCGCTGTTGTCAGGGCTTCTTGCATTCCGCGTCGTTGGTGTGCTTTTTACACCAACCCAGGGAGACGCCATGACGGTCGAGCAGCGCAGGTTCACGTTCTTCTGGCAATCGAAGTCCCCGTTCTCTCAGTGGCACCCGGCTGAGTTCGAGGTGAACGGCAAGCGCTTCGCCTGCGCTGAGCAGTACATGATGTACGGCAAGGCGGAGCTGTTCGGAGACCTGGAGGTGGCGGAGCGCATCCTGGCGTCTTCGTCTCCCAAGACGCAGAAGGCCCTGGGCCGCAAGGTGCGTGGCTTCGACGAGAAGCGCTGGAACCAGGAGCGCGAGCGCATCGTGTACGAGGGCAACCAGGCCAAGTTCACGCAGAACGCGGAGCTGCTCGAGAAGCTGCTGGCCACGGCGGGCACGGAGTTGGTGGAGGCCAGCCCCACGGATCGCATCTGGGGCGTGGGGCTCTCGGAAGAGGATCCACGGATCCAGAACCCCGCGCAGTGGCGGGGGCAGAACCTCTTGGGCAAGGTGCTCACGCGCCTGCGAGAGGACCTGCTCGCGGGCCGCAAGTAGGGCCCTGGCGCCTCAGGCCTCGACGAGGGGCACGTGCACCGAGAAGGTGGTGCCCCTCCCGAGCTCGCTGTCCACCTCGATGCGGCCCTTGTGGCGGTTGATGATGGCGTAGCAGATGGACAGGCCCAGGCCGGTGCCTTCGCCGGCTGGCTTGGTCGTGAAGAAGGGCGTGAAGAGCCGGGCCTTGGTCTCCGGCGACATGCCGCGCCCGCTGTCCTTGATGCGTATCACCACGTCGTTGCCCTCGCGCCGGGTGGTGATGTGGATCTCCCCCCGCTGCTCGATGGCCTGCACGGCGTTGACCAGCAGGTTCACGAAGACCTGGTTGAGCTGGGTGGGGTAGCAGCGCACGAGCGGCAGCGGCCCGAAGTCCAGGCGCACCTGGGTCTTGTACTTCAGCTCATGGCGCAGCATCCGCAGCGTCACCTGGAGCAGCTTGTTGAGGTCCGCCTGCTGCGCAGTGCCCGCCTCTTCGCGCACGAACGTCTTGAGGTCCTGGATGAACTCGCGGATGCGGATCATGCCCTCCCGAGACTCGGACAGCAGCTCGTCCGTGTCCTGGAGGATTTCCTCCAGGCGCTCCTGCCGGCGCAGGGCGCGGATCTCCTCCAGCGGCGAGGCCGCGGCGTCGGGGATGTCTGAGCCCAGGTGCTCCTCCACCTGCTGGTAGAGCTCGATGAGCCGGCGGAGCACGGAGGTGTAGACGCCCAGGGTGGAGATGTTGCTGGAGACGAAGCCCACGGGGTTGTTGATCTCGTGGGCGATGCTGGCGGCCATCTGCCCGAGCGAGGCCAGCTTCTCGGACTGGATGAGCTGGGCCTGGCGAGACTCCAGCTCGCGTGTGGCCTGACGCACCCGCTCCTCCAGCTCCTCGCGCTGGCGGCGGCGCTGATCCTCCAGCGCCTTTCGCACGGTGATGTTCCGCACGATGCACATGCCCTCATCCGGGCCAATGGGCACCACGCGGGCCTCGAACTGTTGGATGCCGAAGGCCTGCTCCAGGGAGTACTCGAAGATCTCCAGGGAGCTGTCCTGGCAGACGCGCTCGAGCGCGGCCTGGAGCGACGCCACCACCGGCTTCGGCAGCATCCGAAACAGGTTCTTGCCGATGAACTCTTCGGGCCGCCTCCAAGGGGGCTCGATGAGCGACTCCTTGAAGGCCAGGCAGACCCCGTCCCTGCGCACCCTGAAGAGCATGTCCGGGATGGCCTGGATGAAGGCCTGCAGCTGCTCCTCCGCGCGCTTGCGCGAGGTGACGTCCACGTTGGTGCCGACGATGCGCAGCGCCTTTCCCTGGGCATCCCGAGCTATCACCTTGGCGCGGCCGAGGATCCACAGATAGTGGCCGTCCTTGTGCCGCAGGCGGTGCTCGTACTCGAACATCGGGGTGCGCCCCTCGATGTGCGCATTCAGGCGCTGGTTGACCTCGGGCAGGTCCTCGGGGTGGCAGAGCTGGGTGCTCCAGAACTCGAGGGTGGTCTGTGGGGCGGGCTCATAGCCCAGCATGGTCATCCAGCGGGCGTTGGTCTTGAGGATGCCGCTGGGGAGATCCCAGTCCCAGATCCCGTCCGCAGTGCTCTCCATCGCGAGCCGGAGCAGCTCCGTGCTCTCGGCGGCCTGCTGCTCGAGCTGGCGCCGGGCGGTGACGTCACTCTCGATGGCCACGAACTGCACGAGCGTGCCCTGCTCGTCGTGCACCGGCTGGATCTCGATGAGGTTCCAGTAGGGCTTGCCCGACTTGCCGTAGTTGAGCAGCTCGACGGTGATGCCCTCGGCTCGGCTGAGGGACCGGCGCATGGCCTCGATGTCCTTCGGATTCGTGCCGGGCCCCTGCAGCAGCGTGCCGGGCTTCTGGCCCAGGACCTCCTGCAGCGTGTAGCCGGTGATGCGGGTGAAGCCCTCGTTCACCCACTCGATGTCGCCCCGGGCGTCGGTGATGATCACCGCGTTGTCCGTGCGGGCGGCCACCAGGGCCAGCTTCCGCAGCTGCGCCTGTTGGGCCAGCAGGGCCTGCTCGTTCAGGTGGCGCCGCTCGGTCTCCCGCTGTGCGTGGAGCAGGGTTCCGCAGGTGGTGAGCACGGGCTGCAGGAAGTCCACCAGGCACGTGTCATCGCCGTCCATCCGCGGGCCCAAGCCCACCACCCCCACCACCTTGTCCTGGAGCATGAAGGGCAGCGCCAGGAGCTCCGGGGGGGACTCCACGGTGGAGCCCGGATCAGGAATCCGCTGGGCCGCACCTGAGCGGAGCACGTGCGCCACGTGCGCCTCGAGGTCTTTCAGAGGCAGCGTCTTCCAGCCCTGGGCAGCGAGGAGCTGCAGCGAGGCGGTCTCCTCGAGCGAGCTCCGCAGCTCCGCGATGAAGCCGCGCCCGCTCCGCGACAGCTCCACCATGAGCGACAGCAGGCGCTCGAACAGGGCGCGATGATCTCCGTGGGTGATGTAGTCCGCGTGGACCTGCGCGAGCGCATGCAGCAGCCGCTGCGTGGACTCCAGCTGTTCCTCCAGGGAGGCCCTGGCGGCCGACGCTCCAGCGGAAGATTCTCGCGGGGGGGACATGGGATGCGCGGAAGTATGCCCAAGCTTATCCGGGCCGGAACTTTTCAGATCTACTGTCCGGTGGGGGAAACCGGGGCTTTTTTCGAGAGGGAGGAGATGCTCACCCCGAAGTGTATCCGAATGGTGACAATTCTTCCCCCGCCCCCGCTTAGGTTGGGAGCCGGGTGACGCCCTGTCAGGTAGGCCAGGACGGCGAGCGGGCGTGAGCTTCCGACTCAGAGGCCCACGGGGTCTGGAGGCTCCCGGGGAGCCACGAGCGCCGTGAGGATGTGGTCGCGCCAGTGGCCGTTGAGCAGCAGGTAGTCCCGCGCGTAGCCCTCTACCGTGAAGCCCAGCTTTCGCAGCACCGCGGCGCTGCGCAGGTTCTCCGGCAGGTGGTTGGCCTGGATGCGGTGCAGCCCCATGGCGCTGAAGGCGTAGCCGCACGCCACCCGGAGCGCCTCCGTCATCAGCCCCTTGCCTTGGTAGCGGAAGTCCATCCCGTACCCCAGCTCGCATGCCTGCAGGGGGCCCCGGCGGATGTTGGTGAAGCTCACCGTGCCAATCACCGGCGCGGCGGTGAGCGGTTGGTCCTTGGGCAGCAGGAACAGCCGCAGCCCCACGTCATGCTGGAAGTCCTCGCGGTCCTGCGCCAGCCGCGTCCGCCAGTACATGAGCGTGAAGAACGTGGGCGGCCGCGCTGGTGACACCAGGCCGAGGTGTTCCTCGTTCACCTGGTGGTACGCCAGCACGCGCCCCGCGGCATCAGGCGCCAGCATCGCCAGGTGCAGCCGTTCTGTGGTCAGGAGGACGGGGGAGGGGTCGGACGACATGGCGGACGGGCGCATCGTACCGCGCCCGCTCCTGGGAGCCGACTTTCCGTTGCGGTGCTCAGTGGGGCTCGTCCTGGGTGCCGCTGCCACCCACACCCGTGCGCCCGCTGTCCTGCGAGGGCAGGCGCTGGAGGACGATCTCCACACGGCGGTTGTTCGCGCGGCCCTCCGGCGTGGAGTTGCTGGCCACGGGGCGGTACTCGCCCAGCCCACGCACGGAGACACGCTCGGGAGGAACGCCTCGGGACAGCAGGAACCCGCGCACCTGCTCCGCGCGCCGCAGCGAGAGCTCCTCGTTATACGCTTCCGGACCCAGCGAGTCCGTGTGGCCCTCGATGGTGATGGCGTTGTCCGACTGCTTCAGCGCGTCTGCCACCTCGCTGAGCCGGCTGCGCGCGGAGGGCAGCAGCTCCGACTCGCCCGAGGCGAAGAGCACGCTCCCCGAGAGCGTCAGCACCGTGCCTCGTGCATCCTCGCGGACTCCGACTTCTCCCTCGCGCTCCAGGCGGGCGAGGGCCTCGGTGGCGTGGCGCTCGGCTTCCGCGCGGGCCCGGCGCTCCGCCTCGAGCTGCTCGGTGGCCCGGCGCTCCGCCTCCTCACGCGCGCGGCGCTCCGTCTCCACCTGAGCCTGCGTCTGGGCCAGCTGCTGCCGCTGCTGCTCCTCCAGGTTCAAGCGCTCCGCGCGCTCCTGCTGCCGCCGAGCCTCTGCCTGCAACTGCACGGCCTCCGCCTCGAGCCGCCGGGCATCGGCCAGCCGAGCGGCCTCATCCCTCAGGCGCTGGGCCTCCTGGAGCTGCTGCTGCGCCGAGCGCAGCTCTGCCTCCGCGCGGCGCCGCTCGGCCTCCTGCACTTGGGCCAGGCTCTGGGCGGCCAGCGCCCGCTGACGCTCGGCCACCGAGATGCTCGCCTGCGCCTCCGCGAGCTGGGCCTTGCGCAGCGCCACGTACGCCAGGGAGCGCGCCGCCGGCGAGGTGTTCTTCCGGTCGTACTCTCGCTCGGCCTCCACGAGCGCTTGCCAGGCCTCCCGCAGCGCCTGCGGGTGCTCCTGCTGCACCGAGGGGCTGGTCGAGGCGTGCTGGTACGCCTGACGGGCGTCGATCAATTCGCGAGGGGGCGGGACGTGCGCGGCACACCCGCTCACCAGGGCGGTGATTCCCGCCCAGCTCCACACGCGCTGCTTCCACCGGTGCATGACGGGTCTCCTCTCCGGGCCTACCGCGGGCTGCGCCGCAGCGCCTCCACCTGCTCCAACATCCGCCGGGCCTCGTTCTCCAGCGGCACCGCGCGGGCCAGCGCCAGCGCGAGCTCCGCGTCCGCCGCTGCCTGCCGGAGCTGGAGATCCGCCGCGCCGTACCGGCCCTCACTGATCAGCTGCTGAGCCGCCGACAACTGCTGCTGCGCGAAGCCCAGGTACGTGGCGGCCTCGGGCACTCGCCCCGCGCCCACCTGCTCCGCGGCGCGGATGGTGGCCTGAGACTCCGCCAGCCGCTCCGTGGGAGGTTCCGCCGTCACCCGCTTCGCGGCGCACGCGGAGCCCAGCACTGCCAGGGCTGCGGCCAGGAGCGTCTTGCGCATCGTCCACCTCCGAACCCGTGGGACGGACGCCACCGCCCACTGCCTCGCGCTGAGGTGGGGATGAACGGGCAGGCCGGCAACCCGCCTCGCGCGAGGCCGCTTGTCCCCCACACGAGGAGGTTCCGAAGTGCCCGGGTTGGTTCCTGCTGGCGGAGTCCAACCCCGCAGGTAGGATGGCTCGCAACTCACCGGGTCTGCTTCTAGAGGCAGGAGGGGGCGGACTCAGGCCCTACCTGGCAAGTGGTTAAGCATTGCGTGGAACCGGAATTTCTGATTAAGGTGGTAAAAGCGGTTTAGGCGGGAATTTCAGGGAGTTCGCATGAGGTGGGCCAGAAGCGCGCTACTGCTGGTGGCTTGGGGCTGGCTGGGATGTGCCAGCAGCCCGGCGACTCCCGGGGAGCCTGCGAATTATGGGTTCAAGGAGGGCCAGGTCTGGGTTCGCGGGCCGTGGGAGGCCATCACACCTTCGGCGGATCCCGATGAGGTGATCGATCAGCTCTGTCCCGCTGTCATGGAGCTGCCTGGCGCCCGGTTTGGTGATCACGGACGGGAGTACTGCGGCCTCATCTACTCCCTGGGAGACGGCAAGTACTACGCGAGCCACCCCTCTCCCCTCGGGGATCCCCACATTGGCCGCGTCTCGCGTGAGAAGAGCTGCTACGTGCCACGGCAGGTGGAGGATGCGCGAGGCCGCTCGGAGACCCTTGCGGACTACCACGGCCATCCGTGGTCCCCCTCCTCCATGCTCGAGAGCAGGTCTGACCGGCTCGGGGCGACCCAGGTGTTTTCCATTCGCATCCAGTTCGACAAGGCCTGTCACCTCCAGAAGCTGATCCCCTACCTGAAGGAGGATCGCCCAGGTGAGCTGTACGAGCGCCGCGGAAAGAGCTGGAAGCTCATCGGTCACATCCAGCCTGAAAACAAAGCCAGCGGACGGGTCACCCTTGTCAACGATTGAACCGCTCCGACGCGGCCAGTGGCCTCGGCCCTCGCCGCTCTCGAGGAACTCCATGAAGCGTTCACTGCTGTGGGTGCTCTGCGCCCTGCTCCCCGCCTGCGCGCTCTTCCGGCGCCCTCCGCGTCCCGTCCATGCCCCGCCGCAAGAAGCTGCAGGTGTCACGTTCCCGGCGGAGCCTCTCGACATCGAAGGGAACGTGACCGTCACAGGCCCCCTGTTCGTGGCCATGCAGCTCGCCATGGAGGACTTCCGGCCATGGGACCTCCAGCCTCCCAAGGACGCAACGCCTCGCGAGGTATGCCTCTCCAAACGCGAGTCGTATGACATGATCGCCGCGCCGGGACCCGAAGGTCTGGTCTTCGTTCAGATCTGGCTACGCCCCGAGGCGTGTGAGGGGCCCATTGCTCTCGATACCGGTGCCTCCTACGCCATTGATGCGAAGACGTGGCGCATTCTCGCGATTCGCCAATAGGTGTTAGACACGGCTCCCCATGCGTCTGCACCTCGTTGACGGTACCTATGAGCTGTACCGGGCCCACTTCTCTCCGCGTCCGGGACACTCCGCGCCAGGCGGCCAGGATGTGAAGGCCACCGTGGGCGTCATGTCCTCTCTGCTCGCGCTGCTGCATGACTCGAAGGAGGCGGTGACTCACCTCGCCGTGGCTTTCGACAATCCCATCCGCTCGTTCCGCAACGCGCTCTTCGCGGGCTACAAGTCCGACGAAGGTGTCCCTCCCGAGCTGCACGCGCAGTTCGATCTCGTCGAGGAGGCGGTGCGCGCGCTCGGCGTCACCGTCTGGTCCATGAAGGACCACGAGGCCGATGACGCCCTGGCCACCGCCGCCGCGCGCTGGGCCAGCGAGGTGGAGCAGGTGCGGCTGCTCACCCCGGACAAGGACCTGGGCCAGTGCGTGCGCGGCAAGAAGGTGGTGCAGGTAGACCGGCGCCAGGAGAAGGAGCTGGATGAGGACGGCGTCCGCGCGAAGCTTGGCGTCCCTCCCGCGAGCGTGCCGGATCTGCTCGCGCTGATGGGCGATGACGCGGATGGCATCCCCGGCCTGCCCGGCTTTGGAGAGAAGGGCGCCTCCTCGCTGCTCTCCGCCTATGGCCACCTGGAGGCCATCCCCGCCGATGCCTCGAAGTGGACCGTGCGCCCGCGCGGCGCGGACAAGCTGGCCGCCACGCTGCGCGAGCACCGTGAGGATGCCCTCCTTTATAGGAAGCTCGCCACGCTGGTGACGGACGCGCCGCTGAAGGAGTCCCTCAAGGCGCTGGAGTGGGCGGGGGTCCCTCGGAAGCCCTTCGAGGCCTTCTGTGACAAGCTCGGCGTGACGACCCTGAAGTCCCGCCCCAAGCGCTGGGCCGCATGAGAGAATGGCGCGGGCTTCCCTCGCGTTGAACACAGCCATGTCCACTCAGCTCAAGACTCCCACCACGGACGAATGGATCCCCTCGCTGGAGGACACCCCCTTCATGCGGCTCGGGGGCGAGGAGGCGGTGAAGGCGCTCGCAGCGGCCTTCTATGACGCCATGGACGCCACCGAGCCGGCACTCGCCCGCCTGCACGTGCTGGAGCCGGACGGCAAGGTGAGCCGGGGTACCCGTGAGCGCTTCGGCCTCTTCCTCATCGGCTGGCTGGGCGGGCCGCAGCACTACATCGAGCGCCACGGCCACCCGCGCCTGCGCATGCGCCACGGCCACGTCCCCGTGGACTCGGGCATGCGCGACGCGTGGCTGCGCTGCATGCACAAGGCCATGGACGCGCGCGGCCTCACCGGCAACGTGCGCCGCTTCCTCGAGGAGCGCTTCGGCCAGACTGCCGACTTCCTCCGCAACACCGAGGGCTGACGCCGCGGGCTTGCGGAAAAAGAACGACCGTTCTATTCTTTCCCACGATGCGAAAAGGTGAGCTCACACGTCAGGCCATTCTCGAGCGCGCGGTGCGCTTGGCCAGCCGTGTGGGCCTGCAGGGGCTGACGATCGGCGGGCTGGCGGAGGAGCTGCAGCTCTCCAAGAGCGGGCTGTTCGCGCACTTCCGCTCGAAGTCCTCGCTGGAGGTGGAGGTGCTGGAGGCGGCCACCGCCCTCTTCACGGAGGTGGTCATCCGCCCGGCGCTGGCACGGCCTCGCGGGGAGCCTCGCATCCGCGCCCTCTTCGAGCGCTGGCTGGACTGGTCCCGCAGCGCCGCCAATGAGGGCGGCTGCATCTTCGTGGCCGCCGCCGCCGAGCTGGATGACACCCCGGGCCCCGCGCGCGACACGCTGGTGCAGAGCCAGAAGGACTGGATGGACTGCATCGCACAGACAGCCCGCACGGCCATCAACGAGGGCCACTTCCGCAAGGATGCGGATGTGGAGCAGTTCGCCTCGGACCTGTACGGGGTGATGCTCGCGTGCCACCACGCCTCGCGCCTGATGCGCGACCCCAAGGCCGAGGAGCGCGCCCGCCGCTCCTTCGAGTCGCTGCTGAGCCTCTACCGCACCCCCACGGCCTGAGCGGCCACGCTCTTCCCCTGCCTCTCCCAGGAGCTTGTCATGGCGAAAAATAGCACGAACGTTCGGACGGAAATGACGCGGTGGGCGCTGCGGACCACGGTCCGGACGCTCGGTACGGTGGCCCCGGAGCGGACGAGCCAGTGGGCGGAGCGGCTCTTCTTCACGCCGCGGCGGACCCAGCCCTCGCGCACGGCGCGCGCGGTGCTGGAGCCAGGGCAGCAGCGCTTCCTGGAGCTGTGCGGTGAGCAAGTCGCGGTGTGGAGCTGGGGCGAGGGCCCTCGCGTGCTCCTGGTGCACGGGTGGAGCGGGTATGGCGGCCAGCTCACCGCCTTCGTGGCGCCGCTGGTGGCCGCGGGGTTCTCGGTGGTGACGTTCGATGCGCCGGGGCACGGGCTGTCGTCCGGGAAGTTCTCGTCGCTGCCGGAGCTGGCGCGGGTCATCCGGGCGGTGGCGCGTGCGACGGGAGGACCTCACGCACTGGTGGCGCACTCGCTCGGGGCGGCGGCCAGCGCCGTGGCAATCCGGGATGGGCTGTCCGTGGAGCGGGCTGTGCTCGTGGCGCCGCCGTCGGATCCTCGCAAGGCAGTGGCCTTCTTCGCGAAGTGGCTGGGGCTGCCTCAGGGCGCGCTGGCGCGGACGGTGGAGCGCATCGAGGCGCGCGTGGGGAAGCTGGAGGACTTCGTGGTGCCGTCCTTCGCGCCCGCGCTGAAGACGCCGGTTCGCATCTTCCACGACGCGGGCGATGCGGAGGTGCGGCTGGAGTCGGGCGAGGCCATCGCCCGCGCATGGCCAGGAGCGGCGCTGGTGCGCACCCAGGGACTGGGGCACCACCGCATCCTTTATACGCCGGCCGTCGTCTCGGAGGCGGTGGCCTTCATTCGGGAGAGCCGCCCCCAGAACGCGTGGCCGCTGTGGGCCGCTGCCGCGACGGAGCCGCTGTCTCCGCAGCCTCTCCTCTGAGGGCGAGGCACGGAGGCCAGGGCTGGCTCAGAAGCGCACGAAGAGGCCCGCCCCACCGGCGACGGACTTGTTGTCCGGGCCCGCCGCCATCACCACGGGCACGGGCACGGCCTGGAAGCCGTCGGAGCGGCGCATGCTGTACCGCTCCGTGGGCATGCCCGGATCCGAAGTGAGGAGGAAGGTGAGGGCGAACGAGGTGACGATGCCGGCCAGCGCGGTGAGGGGCACGGTGGTGCCCTCGGCGAGGAGAGAGCCCAGGAAGAGCATCGAGGCGCCCACCCCGAGCGGTACCATCGTGAGCTTGATGACGCGCGAAGCCTCGATCTCCAGCGGGATGGCGAGCAGGCCGCCCAGCGCCATGCCCAGCGCCGGAGCGATGAAGGTGGGCGTGTAGTTCACGTCCCTGCTGGAGGACCCGTCGATGATGCCCTGGGTGAGCCCCGTGAGCGTCAGTGCGTACAGGGACACCATGCCCACGAGCGACGCGTCCCCGGTGCTCACATCGGCTCCGCCCTTGGTGAGCGCGAGCACGCTGACGATGCCCAGCTGCGTGGTGGCGAGGCTCAGCCACGCGGCGTTCCTGGAGGACATGTCCTCGCTGGCCGAGATCGCCAGGCCCGCGACGAAGCCCGAGGTGGCCGCGCCGGCGACCAGGAGCGACTCATTGCGCTCCACGGGGACGTAGTACTGGTACATCGTGGCGATGGTGCCCAGGGTGAGGCCGCCCACCACCGCGCCCGTGTAGGCGCTGTTCGACTTGTCGCTGTCGTTGGTGTCGAAGCTGTTGCCGAGCATGGCGCCGCTGACGATGCCGCTCATGACCTCGGTGAAGGCGACCAGCGAGCCACCCGGACCGGCGGAGAAGCGGCTGTAGCGCACCACTCGCTCGCCCGGAGTCTCCGAGGGCCCCGTGGCGGCCGGCGGCACCGTCGTGGCTGGCGGCGGGGGAGGAGGCGGCAGCGGTGGCTCAGTGGGGGCGGCCATGGGGGCGCTGGGAGGCGGCAGCGGTGGAGCCGTGGGGGCGTCGGGCTGTTGGGCGCTGGCCACGGCCGCGGTGAGGCTCAGCAGAAGGGCGATGGACCGCATGGCGATGGGCTCCTCGAGGGGATGTCGGGTTGCAGCCGGGGTGCTCCTCGAAGGCCCCCGGTCAGCCGGCCTGCACTGCATCTTTCCTGTTTTCCATTGTCCCGCAAGAGTCTTGGCACGGAGGGTCAGAACTGGATCCACAGGCCAGGGCCCGCGGCGAGCCCCGTGTTGCCCCGGCCCGCGGCCAGCACCACCGGCACGGGGGCCACCTTCACGGTGCTCTCGGAGGTCCGCTCCCACTCCGGTGGCGAGGAGGTGAGGGCCAGCACCATGGAGGAGATGACGAGGCTGCCGCTCAGGGCGATGAGCCCGACGCGCCCTGTCGTGGCATTGCCCGAGAGCGGCGCGGCCAGGCCGAACGCCATGCCGCCGATGGCGAGCGGGACCGGCCAGAGGATGGCGAAGGCGAGGCTGTTGAGCTCCACGGGGATGGCGAGCAGCCCGCCGAGGGCCATGCCGATCGCGGGTGCCATGAGCATGGGCGCGAAGTTGTACCCGCCGCTCGTCTCCGCGTTGTGGATGAACTCGATGAGACCGGCGAAAGCCGTGGCATAGGCGGAGGTGAGGCAGATGAGGCCATAGTCCGCGCCGCTCAGGTCCTCGCCGCCCCGGGTGAGCAGGAGCGAGGAGAACATGCCCATCTGTGAGGTGAGTATCGCCAGGAGCGCGCGGTCCCGGTCTCCCAGGTTCTGGTTGTTCGCGTAGGCGATGCCTCCCGCGAGCCCGGCCAGCGAGGCGGTGGTGGCCAGCAGCGACTCGCGGCGCTGCACGGGGAAGAAGTACTGGTAGAGGATGCCGCCGGTCCCCAGCGTGAGCCCTCCGAGCATCGCGCCGGTATAGAGGTTGTTGGTCCGGCCCTTGGCATCGAAGGAGTTGCCCAGGATGGCTCCGCCCGCGATGCCCACGAGGACCTCGGCGACCGCGATGGTGGGGCCCGCGGGTCCAGCGGAGTAGCGGCTGTAGCGCTGGGCCCGGGAGCCCGCGGACTCGGCGGGTCCGGTGCTCGGAGGAGGACGGGCCCACGCTGGCTCATCCGGCGAGGAGCCGGAGGGTTCGGTCTGGGCTCCCGCCACGGTGGCGAGGAGGCACGTCAGGAGGAGCAGGGCGCGCATGGGGGCTCAGAGAACTCTGGAGCGGGTTCGGATTGCAACCCGTGGACCAGCCCTGAGCCCGAACGGGCCTGCGGCGTGACTCAGCGCGCCGTGGCGGGGTGTGCACGGCGGTGCACAGGAGCGCGGCGCGCCTGTCGTGGGCGCGGAGCCTGCGTGTGCCTCGCACCCTTGCGCAGCGGGAGCGTCGCCACCGTCTGCACGTCCCACACGAGCCCCAGCCACTCCAGTGCGCGCACGGCCCAGAACCCAGGGTCCGGCTCGCGCCAGCCCACGCCCATCTGCGCGGAGCTCGGGTACGCGTGGTGCGTGTTGTGCCACGACTCGCCCATGCTCAGCAGTGCGAGCCAGCCCGTGTTGCGCCCCTGCTCGGCCGCACCCGCCATCTCATAGGGCTGCTCGCCCGAGACGTGGCTCACGCAGTGGATGGCCCAGAAGCCATCCTGCGTGAGGGCCAGCCGCACGAAGATGCCCCACGCGACGAAGGCGGGGCCACCCACCGCGAACAGCCCGAGCGCCAGCGGCACCTGGAGCCACAACCCCGCGCGCTCCAGCGCGTGGAAGAACGGGCGCTCGGCGACGCGCGGATCCACCGGCGGGTACACGGAAGGATCCGGCGCGAGGTAGTCGAAGAAGAGCGCGTAGGCCATGGCCCGGAAGAAGCCGCCCTCGTAGCCGAAGTAGGGAGGACAGGCCGGCTGGTTCTGGTGGTAGTCGCGCATGTGGTGCACGCGGCTCATGCCGAGGATGCCGCCCAGGCCCGCGAGCGTGCCCACCCCCGCGAGCACCGTCTCCATCGCGCGAGACGTCTGGAAGGCGCGGTGGATGAGGCCTCGGTGGAAGCCCACCGAGACACCCAGGCACATCGTCACCGCCACGAGCGCCGCAGCCACTCCCACCGCGCTCCACGAGAAGAAGACCGCGCCGCCCACCAGCGCGCCCGTGTGGATCAGCGCCCAGCGGAGCACCTTGCTCCCGTTCAGCCGCGTCTCGCCCCACACCTCGCTGCGTTTCGCATCGTCCATGGCCTCCGGCTCCTTTCGAGCTGGAGTCACTGCGAGCGCCTTGCCAGCGGACAACGGGCCTCATTTCAGGCACTTGCAGCCCCAGAGTGGCGGCACTGTCCACACCGTTGACAGTCCACCGGCAACGCCGAGGACATGCCACCTACGAGCAGGGGCTGGTCTAGGCTGCGCGCCATGCGGTGCCCTGCTTGCAACATCCCACTCGACAGCCTGCGTGTCGGTCACATCGAACTCGATGAGTGCCCCCGGTGCCTGGGGGTGTGGTTCGATCGTGGAGAGCTGCACGAGGTCCTCACGTCGCGCCTGTCCTCGCGTCTGACGAGGCGAGAGTCCCCACTCGAACGTCCCTCCACGGACCACCGCATCGGGCCATGCTGCCGGTGCGGGGGGAGCTTGATGGAGCAGAAGTTCCAAGGATCCTCTCCTGCTGCGTGCGCACGCTGTGGAGGCTTCTGGGTGCCGCAGGCGGCCTTCGAGGCCCTGAGCACACCCCAGCAGGCACCCGCCACGCCCGTGCAGAAGGGGACGCGCCCCGTGCCCGCGGTAGGCCTCAAGGGCCGCTGTCCCGCGTGCGATACGCCGATGCGCCCGGAGGATCGCCAGGGTCAGGGCTACCACCGATGCCCTCAGTGCGGCGGCATCTTCCTGCCGCGCGGAGCGCTGACGTTCATTCTCTCGCACGCGAAGGGGACCTTCGAGCCCGGCCCCGAAGTCCCCGAGGGCGTTCCCGCGCACGCCGGGTGTCCCGTCTGCCGCAACGTGATGCAGCCCATCTCCTGGCAGGGCAAGCCGGTGCGCGTGTGGGCGTGCACCCAGTGCTGGGGGACGTTCGCTCCGGCCTCGGCGCTCAACCAGCTCCAGAGCTCGGCTCAGCCTCAACCGCCGGGCTTCCAGGGCGTGGGAGGCGGGTTGTGGCGAATGCTGGACGCTGTCGTGGAGTGGTGGGTGAGCCCGCCCAAACCTCCGCAGTTCTGAGCCTCGGCCCCGTCATCGCTGGTAGGGTCCCGGGGCCATGAACCTTGGAACCCTCCCGCTCCTCGTGTCCCTGCTCGCCACGCAGGCCCCGCCCGCCGCCGCGCCCTCCACGGTGCCTGGGGTGACGCCGCTCCCGGGCCAGCCCAACGTGCTGATCAGCGGTGTCCCCGCGGTTCCTCCCGAGCTGGAGAGCCGCATCCATCAGTACCTGGAGTCCCGCGCCGCGCAGCTCCTGGACGTGTCGGGAGACGGCCAGCAGGTGCTCATCTCCACGCGCTTCGCCGAGGTGAATCAGCTCCACCTCGTGGAAATGCCCATGGGCGCGCGCACCCAGCTCACCTTCACCTCCGAGCCCATCTCCCAGGCCCAGTTCCTTCCTGGCGCTCCGAACATCCTCTTCTATCTGCAGGACGTGGGCGGCGGTGAGTTCTTCCAGGTCTTCCGGTGGGACCGAGGCACGGGCCGCTCGGAGTTGCTCACCGACGGCAAGAGCCGCCACGAGGCGCTCCGGCTCTCGGAGGATGGCAAGTGGCTGGCCTATAGCAACACGAGCCGCAACGGGAAGGACACGGATGTGTATGTGGCGCCCACGGACAACCCGCGTCAGGCCCGCCGCCTCACCGAGCTCGAGGGCACCTGGTACCCCGTGGACTTCTCTCGGGATGGCACGAAGCTGCTCATCCAGCAGTTCCGCTCCGTGGCCGACTCGGATCTGCACGTGGTGGATCTGAAGACGGGCGAGCGCCGCCAGCTCACCCCCAAGGAGAGCCCGGGTGGAATCGTGGACGCCCTCTTCACTGCGGACGGGCAGGGCGTCTACCTCGTCACCGATCGCTACAGTGACTTCTCGGAGCTGTACCGGCTGGAGCTCGCCAAGGCGCCCTACACCGCCGCGCCCCCATCGCTGACGAAGTCCATCCCCTGGAACGTGGACAAGCTCGAGCTCTCGCCGGATGGCCGCCAGCTCGCGGTGAGCATCAACCAGGATGGCTCCAGCCGGCTCTACGTGCTGGACACGCGCACGAACGCGCTCTCGGCTGTGAACCTCCCGCAGGGCGTGATGACGTCACTGGCGTTCCCCGGCAAGCGCTCGGACACGGTGTTCTTCTCGATGGCGACGGCCCGCTCGCCCGCGGACGTGTGGCAGCTGGACCTGCGCACGAAGAAGACCACGCGGTGGACGCGCTCGGAGGTGGGCGGGCTGAACACGGACACCTTCGTGGAGCCCGAGCTGGTGCGCTACCCCTCCACCGGAGGCGTGAAGGTGCCGGCCTTCCTCTACCGGCCGCGCGGCGCGAGCGGAAAGGTGCCCGTGCTGGTCATCTTCCACGGAGGCCCCGAGGGCCAGAGCCAGCCCATGTTCAGCCCCTTGGCTCAGTTCCTGGCCACCGAGATGAAGATGGCGGTGCTGCTGCCCAACGTCCGAGGCTCGGAGGGCTACGGCAAGACGTACCGGGCCATGGATGACGGCGTGAAGCGCGAGCAGAGCCTCGCGGACATCGGCGCGACGCTGGACTTCATCGCCGCGCAGAAGGACCTGGACGCTTCACGGGTGGGCGTCTACGGCGGCTCGTATGGCGGCTACATGGTGCTGGCCACCGCGGCCTTCTTCCCGGAGCGCATCAAGGCCGTGGTGGATGTCGTGGGCATCTCGCACCTTGGCACCTTCCTCCAGAACACCCAGGCCTATCGCAGAGACTTGCGCCGCGCCGAGTACGGCGACGAGCGAGACCCCGAGGTGCGCAAGGTGCAGGAGCGCATCTCCCCGCTGAACGCGGTGGACCGGATCCGCGCCGCGCTCTACGTGCAGCAGGGAAGGAACGACCCGCGCGTGCCGCAGTCGGAGGCGGAGCAGATCGTCAAGGCCGTGCGCGCCAAGGGGGCGGACGTCTGGTACATGCTCGCGCTCGACGAGGGGCACGGCTTCCAGAAGAAGCCCAACCGGGACTACGCGCTGATGACCGCCATCCTCTTCCTGGAAAAGCACCTCGGCGCGGCCCCGGCCGCCGGTACCCCAGGCACGAAGTAAGCCGTCAACTTTTGGTTGCGCAATGCAACTGAGATGCAGAGGCGATGGAGTCCCAGCCACGGGGTGACTATCTTTCCCCCACCATGAAAACTCCGCGCTTCGTTCGTGTGATGTTGGGACTTGGGTTGCTCGCAGGGGGAGCGGCCCTGGCAGAACCGAAGGAGAGTGACCCGGTCATCTCCGTACGCCTGCCGCAGGCTTCTTATAATGTGAAGCTCACGGGGAAGGATGTCTTCTCCCTGGGCTTCCAGCTGCACCACTCGCCCAAGGAGCTGCGGGGCCGCGTCGGTGAGTCCACGGCGGACATCAAGTTCACGGAGAACGAGGCCAAGGGCAACATTGGCCAGGGTGCGGTCAACCTCAAGATCAAGGTCGAGGGCGAGGCCGTCAAGGCCGAGGGCGGCTTCGCCGGGCGCCCCGTGCAGCTGACCTACAGCCCCTCGGAGCTCACCGTGTACATCAACGACTGCACCTACAGGCTGAAGAACAACGAGGGGACGTACATCGGCCGGCGCAGCTGTGACCGCGCCTTCCAGCGCGACACCGAGGTCTCCATCCCCGAGGTGTTCCAGCAGCTCTCCCCTGCAGAGCAGGCGACCATCCTCCTGTTCTCCCTGGGCTGAGCCGCCCGCGGCCTCAAGCCGGCGGGCGGGGGAGCTCCACGGTGAAGGTCGAGCCAACGCCCAGTTGGCTCTCCACCTGGATGCGCCCGCCCATCGCCTCGATGATCTGCCGGGCAATCCACAGCCCGAGTCCGAAGCCGCCGTAGTTGCGCTCGGACACCGCGCGCTCGAAGCGGTTGAAGAGGCGCTTCAGGTCCTCCTCCGCGATGCCGATGCCGCCGTCCTTCACCGACAGCCGCACGTGGGAGTCCTCCACTGAGGTAACGAGCTGGATGGGGTTGCCCCGGCCGTACTTCACCGCGTTGGACAGCAGGTTCGTCACCACCTGATCCAGCCGCAGCCGGTCCCACTGCCCCGCCACCTCCGAGGAGAGCTGGAGCTGGAGGGACGAGCCCGCGCGCGCCAGCTCGGGCTCGAAGCGCTCGGCCACCTCGCGCGCCAGCGAGGACAGCTCCATGGGCTCGGGGCGCAGCTGCAGCCGCCCGGCCGAGATGCGCGAGACATCCAGCAAATCATTGATGAGCTGCGTCTGCCGCCGGACCTGCCGGTCCACCGTGTCCAGGCTGCGGCGCAGCCGCTCCGGCGAAGGGCCCGAGGGCGAGCGGTCGAGCGTGGACAGGAGAATCTGTACCTGGAGCTGGAGCGCGCTGATGGGCGTCTTCAGCTCGTGGCTGGCGATGGAGAGGAACTCCTCGCGCAGCCGCACCGCGTGCTGCGCCTCGCGGTAGAGCCGGGCGTTGTCGATGGCCAGCGCCGCCTGCCGCGCCAGCTCCTGTGCCAGGGCCAGGTCTCGTGCGTCATAGAGCCGCCGGGTGGTGGTGAGCGACAGCACCCCCAGTGCTTGGCCTCGCACCACCAGCGGCACGCGCAGGGAGGTACAGGGCTTCGGTGTGGACTCGCGGCGCAGCTCGGGCTGGCCTGAGGCGAGGATGCGGGCCACGGCGTCCGCCTCCGGCTCTGACAGCGAGGCCTCGGGCCCAGAACCCGTGTGCGCGGCGGCCACGCACCGCAGCTCGTCTTCCTCCAGCAGGTGAATGGTGCAGCTGTCCGCCCACGAGGGCACGGCCAGGTGCGCCACGCGCTCCAGCGTCGCCTCGTCATCGAGGCTGCTGGCCAGCTCACTCCCGGCCCGCGCCAGGAAGCGCTGGGCGTCCTCCGCGCGCTTGCGCTCGGTGATGTCGGTGATGACGTAGACGCACTGCATCTGGCCGCTGGTGTGGCGCACCGCCGAGGCCCACAGCGCCACGTCGATGCGCGTTCCATCCTTGCACTGGCGCTGGGTCTCCACGCCCATGAGCGGCTCGCCTCGGGCCACCCGGGCCAGGTTGTCGCGGAACTCGGCCTGCTTGTCCGGGGGCACCGCCACCAGCGGGCGCCCGAGGGCCTCCTGCTCCGTCCATCCGAAGATGCGCTCGGCGGCGGCGCTCCACATGCGCACCGTGCCATCCGGATCCATCAACACGATGGCGGCCGGAGAGGCCTGGATGACGGCGGAGAGCGTCTGGTGCGCCTCGCGCAACGCCGCCTGGGCCGCCTGCTGCTGTTCCTGCAACCGCGCCCGGGCCAGGGCCTCCGCGGCGGGGTGCACCAGCAGCTCCAGGAAGGCGCGCTCCTCCGAGTCGAAGCGGCGGGGCTCGGTGAAGTTCAGCACCAGGGCCCCCAGCGTGCGTCCCTCGGAGCGCAGCGGCAGGCATGCCATGGACGGCGTGACGGGGGGCGGGGTGGCGCCTTGCCGCTGCGAGAGTCCTGGATCGCGGTGGGTGGCGGCCTCGGGCGTCTCCAGCCACACCGGCCGGCCCTCGCGCAGCGCCTCCATCAGGGGCGCGCTCAGGTTCAGCGGGAGCCGCTGGAAGCGCTCCACCATCTCCTGCGGGTAGCCCACGGTGCGGACCAGCCGCGCGTGGGTGCCCTCCGGCTCGATGAGCCACAGCCCACCGCTGCGCGCCCCCACCGCCGCCACGCCATGGTCCACGACGATCTCCGCCACGCGCGTGGCCGTGAGCGCCAGGGAGAACTCGGAGGTGACGACCTGGAGGCGGGTGGTGCGCTCCGCGGCACGCTGAGCGGTGGTGCGCGCTTGCTGCTCGGCGGTGTAGAGCCGGGCTCGCTCCAGCGCCTGGGCTGCCTGTCCCGCCAGGTCCTTCAAGAAGGCCCGCTCGCTCTCGGGGAAGGGACGAGGCCTGTGGAAGCCCACCGAGAGCACGCCGAGCGCGCGCCCATGCGCCAGCAGCGGGAGGCTGGCCACGGCCTGGGCGAGCAGCTCCTGCCGCTGGAAGGAGGAGGGGTAGCGCACCGCGAGCTGGTCCGGAGACTCCATCCAGAGCGGGAGCCGGGTGCGGTAGGCCTCCGCGGTGGGCAGCGGCGCGCTGCTCGGGAAGCGCGCCAGGCGGTCCAGGGAGAGAGGAGGCAGGTTGCGGCTGACGAGGATCTCCAGCCACGAGGGGTCTTCGCTGGCCACGGTGACGACACCCTGGTCCGCCCCCAGCGCATCCATGGCCTCGCGCATCACCGCGCCGGCCACGTCCGCTGGAGTCACCGCCTCGGACAGCGCCGCGGTGGCGCGCTGCATGCGCAGGATGCGGTTGGCGGCCACCTCCGCGTCGAGCCGGGCCTTGCGCTCCGCCTCGTAGGCGCGCGCCGCCTCCAGCGCCACCGTGGCCCGGTCCGCCATCTCCTGCACGAGCATCCGCTCGGTGTCATCGAAGGGGCGCACGTCCAGCCCCCGGGCAATGGCCAGGGTGCCGAGCACGCGCCCTCGCGCGCGCATGGGGACGACGAGCAAGTCACTGAAGGGAAAGCGCTCGGCCGCCGTTCGGAACGAAGGCGCCACGGAGCGCTTCAGCACCTCCGGGGGCAGTGCCGCCAACGCCAGGGACTCGGCCTTGCGGACGACGAGAGAGGACAGCCCTTCGTCCGCGCGCTGGGGTCCGGACACGAGCGTCTGGAAGAGCTCTCGCGCGGAGGGGTTCGCGTGGGCCGAGCCTACCGGTTGCAGCCACAGGCCATCCTCGGACAGCAGGCGCAGGCCGCACGCCTGGCCCAGCGAGGGCACCACCAGCGCGCACAGCCGCTCGAGCACCGCGGGGGGCTCCAGGCTTGCGTCCGCCAGGGCCCGCGATGCATCGGCCAGCATCGACAGTCGTTCTTCCAAGCCCAGCGGCGTGCCGGGATCGTGTTGCGTCTGGCTGGTGCCCAACGAGGCCATACTGTGGAACTCCCCCCAGGACAGGATCGCACACGGGAGGTGCGTCTTGCGCCAAGGGGTCTCGCGCCGGAAGTGCAGCCGTTGACACACGCACATGGCCTTACGTGCGGGCGTACATCCACGTGGCAGGTAGGAGCCTTCCGCTCGGGCTGGAATGGAGGCGTGGAGGGATGCGCGAGCCCGTTGCTCCCAGCCAGGGTTCGGCTAAAGCGGGAGCCGTGAACGCAACCACGGAAGCTCCCCCCACGAACACCGGAGGGCAGGACGGCGCCGTCAAACGGACAGCCCTGCTGGCCATTGGGGCGATTGGCGTCGTCTACGGCGACATTGGTACCAGTCCGCTGTACGCACTGAGGGAGTGTTTCACGGGACCGCACGGCATCGCCCCGTCCCACGAGAACGTGCTGGGGGTGCTGTCGCTCATCTTCTGGTCGCTCATCATCACGGTGTCGGTGAAGTACCTGGTGTTCGTGCTGCGGGCGGACAACCGGGGCGAGGGCGGCATCCTGGCGCTGATGGCGTTGGTGGCTCAGCGGCTGAGGTCCGGTGAGGCGCCCCGGGCGCGGCCGCTGCTGGTGACGATGGGCATCTTCGGGGCGTCGTTGCTGTACGGAGACGGCATCATCACCCCGGCCATCTCGGTGCTCAGCGCGGTGGAAGGCCTGAGCGTGGCCACGCCCATCTTCGAGCCCTACGTGCTGCCCATCACGCTGATCATCCTCCTGGGACTCTTCCTGGTGCAGCGGCACGGCACGGGTGGCATCGGCAACGTGTTCGGGCCGTTCATGTGCCTGTGGTTCATCGTGCTGGCGGTGCTGGGGGTGAAGGAGCTGGTGCACAACCCGTCGGTGCTGTGGGCGCTGTCGCCGGTGCAGGGGGTGTTGTTCTTCGTGCACAACGGCGGGCACGGCTTCTTGGTGCTGGGCGCCGTCTTCCTGGTGGTGACGGGAGGCGAGTCGCTCTACACGGACATGGGCCACTTTGGCCGCACGCCCATCCGCTGGGCGTGGTTCGCGCTGGTGCTGCCCTCGCTGATGCTCAACTACCTGGGGCAGGGGGCGCTGCTGCTGAGGAACCCCGACGCGTCGCGCAACCCGTTCTTCCTGATCGCGCCCGAGTGGGCGCGCTACCCGTTGGTGGCGCTGGCGGCGGGGGCGGCGACGATTGCCTCGCAGGCGGTCATCTCCGGAGCGTTCTCGAACACGCGGCAGGCGATGCAGCTGGGCTACTGCCCGCGCATGGAGGTGGTGCACACCTCGGCGGAGGAGAAGGGGCAGATCTACCTGCCAGGGCTCAACTGGATGCTGTTGATCGGCGTGGTGCTGCTGGTGCTGGGCTTCCGGACCTCGAGCAACCTGGCGGGGGCGTACGGCATCGCGGTGTCCACGGCCATGCTGATGACGACGTGCATGGCGTACGTGGTGGCGCGCGAGCGCTGGCACGTGGGCCGGGCGGTGGCGCTGCCCATCATGCTGGTGTTCCTGACCGTGGAGCTGTTCTTCTTCAGCGCCAACGCGGTGAAGATTCCGGAGGGCGGCTGGTTCCCGCTGGCGCTGGCGGCGGTGCTCTTCACGCTGATGACGACGTGGAAGCGCGGGCGTGAAATTCTGGCGGCGAAGCTGCGCGCGGCCAGCATGGACCTGAAGGACTTGTTGGAGAGCTTCCAGGGCGAGCACGCGCCAGTGCGGGTGCCGGGCACGGCGGTGTTCATGACGGGCAACCCGGAGGGCTCGCCGCCGGCGCTGCTGCACAACCTGAAGCACAACAAGGTGCTGCACGAGCAGGTGGTGCTGCTGACCATCCTGTCGGAGGACGTGCCGCACGTGTCGAGCGAGGAGCGGGTGGAGGTGCAGCCCATCGAGCAGGGCTTCGTGCGGCTCATCGCGCGCTATGGGTTCATGGAGAACCCGAGCATCCCGGACATCCTCAAGAAGGGGCGCGAGAAGGGGCTGCAGTTCCAGCTGATGAGCACCTCGTTCTTCCTGGGGCGGGAGACGCTGATTCCCTCGAAGAAGCCGGGGATGGCGATGTGGCGCGAGGCGCTGTTCTCGTGGATGAGCCGCAACGCGCGCAGCGCCACGGCGTACTTCCGCATTCCGCCCAACCGCGTGGTGGAGCTGGGCACGCAGGTGGAGCTGTAGGCCAGGGCCTCGGAGGGCGGAGCCTTACCGGACGGCGCGGGCGCCCTCCACCACCCGGCGCGCGATGGCCCGGCTGATGCGGTGCCCCGCCTTCAGCTCCACGTCCATGTAGATGGGCGAGCTGTTCAGCTCCAGGAACACGAAGTCCCGCGCCCGCTGCTTCAAGTCGATCCCCGCCAGCGTCAGGCCGCACGCCCTCGCCGACGCCCGGCAGAAGCGCTGCACCGGCTCGGGCAGCACCACCTCGCGGTACATCGCCTCCCCGCTGCTGTAGACAGGGTCGTCGCGGAAGTCCAGGTGCTGCTCCGGCGTCACGATGGCCACGCACGACACAATCTCGTCCCCCACCAGCGTCACCCGGAGGTCGTCCCCGGGAATCCGCTCTTGGAAGATGACCGGAGACGCTGTCACCGCGTCGAGCCGCTCCAGCGCCTCGGCGTCCAAGGCGCGCGTGACGGCTCCTCCCATCACCGGCTTGTAGATGACGTCCTTCACCTCCGCGTGGAACGCACGGATGGCCGCCGGATCATTCGAGATGAGCGTGCGCGGTACCTTTGCCCCCAGGCTGCGCAGCGCGTGGAGCTGATAGGGCTTGTGCTGCATCACGCTGGCCGCGTGCGGACCGTTCACCAACGTGGCGCCCCGGTGTGACAGTTGCAGCAGCCACGCCAGGAAGTACGCCGCCCGCTCGCGCGTCTGAGTGAAGGTGGTGAACCAGTCCTCGTAAAGCACCAGCGACTCGTCCTTCTTCATCGCCGGCACGGACGGGGACGGCACCGAGCGCACGTAGAAGCCCTTCACGTCGTCCACGGACTCGCCTTGGTAGGACGTCTTCCCATCCAGCATCGACAGGGGCTTGCCCTCGTCCAGCGCACGGCTGTCGATATAGAGCGTGTCCGCCCCAAGCGCCGCCGCCTCCCGCGCCACCGCGGCGCACTGTGGATCCGAGCCCTCTCCGAAGATGCCGATTCGCATGGTGTTCCCCCCTCGTGGGCTGAAGACTTCCACCCCAGGCAAGCAGGACTCACCTTTCCCGTACAGATGGGTGGGTGGCAACCCAGCCCCCCACGTTCGTTTCAGGAGGCAACATGCCGGGTCATCCTCGAACCCGCTCTTTCATCCGGTACGCGCTGCCCGTGCGGCTGCCCGGTAAACCCCCGAAACCCCCGCCCGAAGAGGGAGGCAAGGGCAAGCCCCGTCCCATCACCACCCTCGCACTGGGCGAGGAGGGGGGCTCCGGCTCCATCACTTCAATGGCGCTGGGCGAGGAGAGCGGCAGCGGCGACTCCTGAGGCATCGTCCGCTCGAAAGGCTGCCTGCCCGGCAGGGACACTCAGTTCCAGGTGATGTCGTAGTCCACCAGGTCGATGCCCTGCGGCCGGGCCCGCGCGCGCCCCTGGACGTTGAGCATCTTCAGCGCTCCAGCGACGATGCCCTCGTGGTACGCCGGAGGGATCATGTCTCCCTGCGCGTGCAGCACCCCGGACTTCGGACTGGTGGGCTTGTACTCGCGGCGCCCATAGGAGACGGCGGTGCTGTAGCCGATCTGCGCCATGGAGCAGAGCTTGTGCGGATCTCCTCGCACGAGCACGTTGAAGAGGAAGCGCCCCGGCCCGGAGTTGTAGCGGCTGATGCTCGATTCCCCGCAGGCGCGGAACACGGCCGCCGGAGAGCCGAACCGGCTCTCGAGCACATCCGCCACGTCGTAGATGAGATGCAGGAAGTCCTGCACTGGGTACATGCGCAGCTCGGAGTACTCCTTCGCGAGCTCTCCCTTGCGGAGCTTCGTGAGCGTGGCCAGCCCCGCATGCTGCTCGACGAGCTGAAACACGGTGGTGAAGAACAACCCCAGGACACTGTCTCCCGGATGCGCCGCTGTGAGGCGAGCCGAGAGCTCTTCCTTATTCGCCGGCATTGTCATTCCCCTTGGCCTCCCGAACGCCAGAGGCCCGAGGGGAATTGTAGAGCCGCCGCTCACGCCGAGGAATGCAGGCGCGGTGCTCACATCTCGTCGAGCAACACAGACGAGAACTTTGCGGTGTCACGCTTCATCGAGCAGCACCGGCGAGAACTTTGCGGCGTCACAAGACGCCAGTACGTAGCGGACGCCCGCGCGCTCACCCGTGAAGCCCGCGGCGATTCCCTCCGCGTGAAGGTGCCCATACACACAGACCTTGGGGTGGAAGGCTTCGATGGGGGCGCTGAACGCGGTGGGCTTCTCGTTCGCGTACAGCGGAGGGAAGTGCACCGCCACGACGCGCGTGAGCGGCGTGGGGCTCGCCTTCTCCTTCTTCACCGCGTCCTCGAACGAGGCCGCCAGCCGGCGCGTCTCGCGCTCCACGTAGCCCAGGTCCACCGCCTCGTCGCCCATCTCTCCGCCGGGCATGGGCGGGGCCTCGGGCGCCGTCCACAGCCGTGAGCCAGCGATGATCCACGGCCCCATCACCACCGCGCTGTTCTGCAGGAAGCCCTCAATGCTCTGGAAGGGCTCCAGCAGCTTGCGCAGCTTCGACGCAGAGTCTCCCCACCAGTAGTCATGGTTGCCGCGCACCAGCACCTTGCGGCCCGGCCGCGCGTCCAGCCACTTCAAGTCCTCGAGCACCTCGGGAGGCCGCGTGGCCCAGGAGATGTCTCCCGCGACGATGACCACGTCCTCGGGGCGCACCTTCTCGTCCCATGCGCGTTGAAGGGGCAGCGGGTGCTCCGCCCACCCGAAGCGGTGCATGTCCTTGTTCCGGGTGGAGGGCAGGTGGGTGTCGCCGATGGCGAAGAGGCGCATGGCCCCCTCATACCGAAGCCCTCGCACAATGTCGGCCCCTCTGAGGGGCTCGGCTCACGTTCGGCCACCGGAGGACCAGGCGAGGACCCGCTCTCCCTGATGTTTCAAAGGCTTGTGACACCGTGCGACAACCGCATTTCATTTAATTGCGGGTCTTTATAGAGATTCCTGCTTAGCGAGAATTCTGCTAAGCAGTGCGCGCCGGCTCCCTCGCGGACGAGGGTGAAGCCGACGCTGTCCCATTCCCCCCTTGGAAGGAGCTTCCATGTCCACGTTGCGCAACGCGCTGGCGACCGCCGCCGCGGCCCTCTCGCTGGCTGCCTGCGGTCCGCAGGGTCCCGAGCCCCAGGAGCCCACGCAGAATCCCTCTGGTGCCGTCGCGGATGCGGCGCAGGACGCGGTGAACCGCGGCTCCACGGGGCAGCTGGATCCGCTGTTCGACAAGGCCTCGCGCGAGTTCAACGTGCCGGCGGACCTGCTCAAGGCCATCTCCTTCACGGAGACGCGCTGGAACATGGTGCGCGGCGAGGAGGAGTTCCCGGGCATGGCGCCGGCGTTCGGCGTGATGGCCCTGCGTGGCGCGGAGCTGGAGCGCGGTGCGGCCCTGGCCAAGGTTTCTCCGGACGCGGTGCGCAACGACGCCGAGGCCAACATCCGCGCGGGCGCGGCGCTGTTGTCCGCCTACGCCGATGAGCTGAAGGTGGACCGTGCGGACCTGGGCGCCTGGGCGCCTGCGGCGGTGCGCCTGAGCGGCATCACCCACACCGACGCGCAGGCCGAGCACGTGCACAAGGGTGTCTACGCCACCCTGCGCAGCGGCGTGGTGGCCGAGGGCGCGGACGGCAAGGTCACGGCATCCATCATGCCCACGCCGGTGGAGGCGAAGTTCGCGGCGCCCTCGCTGCACGCGATGGCAGCGGGCCCGGACTACGCCAACTCCATCTGGCGGCCCTCGCCCAACTACAACGCGCGGCCTGCCACGCCGGGCATCAAGATGATCGTCATCCACACCTGCGAGGGCAGCTACTCGAGCTGCTGGAGCTGGCTGGTGAACACGGCCTCGGGCGTGTCGGCGCACTACGTGGTGAACGAGAGCGGTAGCGAGATCTCCCAGCTGGTGGCCGAGGTGGACCGCGGCTGGCACGTGGGAGCCACCTATGACAAAAGCCTGAACGGTGGCATGGAGCCTGACCTGCAGGGCTTGTCGGTGAACCACTTCGCGGTGGGCATCGAGCACGGCGGCTTCGCCAGCCAGACGTCCTTCCCCGCGGGGCAGATCGACGCGTCCGCGGCGCTGTCGTGCGACATCGCGCGTGACCGTGGCATCCCGCGTGACCAGTACCACATCGTGGCGCACGGCAAGCTCCAGCCGGCCAGCCGCACGGACCCGGGTCCGAACTGGCCGTGGTCCACGTACCTGAGCAAGATCAACACGGCATGCGGTACCAGCACCACCGGCCTCGTCATCGACAGCAACCAGGCCAACAACGACACCTCCATGGGCTACATCCAGGTGTCGGCGAACTGGACCTCGTCTTCGAACGTGGCGGGCTACTACGGCTCGGGCTACTACGTGGCGCCCACGCAGGCCATCTCGGATCCTGCGGTCTTCTGGTTCAACATGCCGGCGGCGGGGACGAAGACCATCGACGCGTGGTGGACGGCGGCCACGGACCGCTCGACGACGGCGCCGTTCATCATCACCAACACGTCGGGGACCAACCTGGCCACGGTGAGCGTGAACCAGCAGATCAACGGCGGCAAGTGGAACACGCTGGGCACGTGGAGCTTCCCGGCGGGCTGGAACAAGGTGCAGGTGAGCCGCTGGACGGGCTCGGGCTACCAGGTCGTCGCCGACGCAATCCGCGTCCGCTAATGGGAGCCGTATGAGCCAGGGCCTCGAACCTCGTCGTCCTTGGCTGGGACGGGTGCGGCTGTGGGCCGCGCTCGCCCTTGTGGGTGCCGGTTGTCCCGCGAGCCAATGTGGCCGTGGGACAGCCGCGGGCCCCGGCCCGCTGTCCGAGCAGGAGCGGCGGGCCATTCCGGGCGTCATCGCCTTCATCTCCGAGCGAGCGGTGCAGAAGGACGTCTGGCTGGTGAAGCCGACGGGTGAGGAGACGCAGTTCACGAAGAGCCCCGAGGAGGATGACTACACCTCGGCGCCGGCCCCGGATGGCAAGGCGCTGCTGGTCATCGCCACGTGGAGCGTGAAGGGGCTTCACATGGAGCAGCTGCGGCTGCAGCCGTTGGATGGCTCGGCGCCGGTGCCGCTCAACGCGCCTCGGGCGCGGGCGCGGAATGCGAGCTGGTCGCCGGATGGCAAGTGGCTGGTGGCCGAGTCGGACGCGCAGAGCTTCAGTGACCTGGTGAGGCTGGAGCCCAAGGCGGGCGCGGCCGAGCAGCGCCTGACGGATGTGCCGGAGGGCTGCTTCGAGCCGGATGTGTCCCCGGATGGCCGGGAGATCGCGTTCGTGTCGAGCCGCGAGGGAGACCCCGAGATTTACGTGATGCCCGTGGGCGGCTCGGAGGTGCGCCGCGTCACCGCGTTCTACCGGGAGGACCGCGAGCCGCGCTGGAGCCCGGATGGGAAGTGGCTCTCATTCGTCAGCAACCGCGAGAGCCGGGACCGGTACTACGTGGTGCGGCCGGATGGGACGGAGCTGCGAGCGCTCTCGGGGACCTCGACGAAGCTGGAGGAGCGCGAGCTGGCATGGAGTCCGGACAGCCAGAAGGTGGTGTTCGTGGAGCGGCTCCCGGACGCGAAGAGCCGCATCTGGCGGGCCGACGTCGCGACGGGCGAGCTGGTGGCGCTCACGGATGGAAAGGCACGGGACGACGCGCCGGCCTGGAGCCCGGACGGCAAGTACCTGGTGTTCGTGGCGGAGCGGGAAGGGGACACGGACCTGTGGTTGATGCGCGCGGACGGCACGGGGCAGACGCGCCTCACCACGGCGAAGGGCGCGGACTGGCTGCCGCGCTGGTTCGTTCCGCACTGACCGAAACACCCCTTCCGTAGGCGCCAGCCTGCCTGGGCCCTGCAGGGGCGGGGAGGCGAGACCTTCTCAAGAAGAGAGGGACTGGTGCTGCTCAACTGCCCGAGATGGGAGCAGGAGCCATTTTCCCAGGGGAGACTTATACTTTCCTGATGGGGCTCACTCTCAAGGCGCGTGTCCGCAGTGGCAGGCTCGTCATGGATGAGCCTGTAGACCTTCCCGAAGGCACGGAGGTTGAGCTCACGCTGGCGGATGACAGCGACTCCCTCCAGGAAGAGGATCGAGCGCGGTTGCATGCGGCCCTCGAGCGGTCTGCCGAACAATTTCGGGACAAAGAAGGCATCCCGGCTGACGAGGCGCTGAGGCAGATCCGCGAACCGTGAGACGCCACCGCGTTGAGTTCTCGCCCGAGGCGGTGAGGCAAGCTCGGCAAGTCGAGCAGTGGTGGAGAAGCAATCGCCCAGCTTCTCCCGGCTTGTTGATGGAGGAGCTCTCTGCTGCAGTCGAAACGGTGGCTGCTTCTCCGGGAGCGGGTGCTCCTTACCGGCGCACGTCTCTCTCGGGCATGCGGAGGGTTCTGCTCCCTCGGACGCGCTACCACCTCTACTACACGGTGGATGAGACCGAGGGCGTGGTTCGAGTTCATGCGTTGTGGCACACGGCTCGTGGTCAGGGGCCGTTGCTCTGAATTCTGAGCCGTTTCGACGTGGCTCCTTCCGGCCCGCTCAGGCGCTCAGGCGGCCCCTTGTTGCGTCTGGGAGTTCTCCTGCGCGGGGAGCGTCATGGGGAGGGTGACGGTGAAGATGGTCCCCTGGCCTGGCTCGCTCTCTACACGGATGCGGCCTCCATGCGCCTCGGCGATCAGCCGGCAGATGTAGAGCCCCAGCCCCGCGCCCTTTGCCCGACGGCCCTCCTTCGTCCGGTAGTACTTCTGGAAGAGGCGCACGGCATCCTCCGGCAGCAGACCCAGGCCGTGGTCCTGCACGGAGAGCTCCACGGCCTCCCCGGTTTGCTGGAGGCGCAGCTCGATGGGCGTGCCCGCTGGGCTGTACTTGAGCGCGTTGGTGAGCAGGTTCACGACCACGCGCTCAAGGCGCTGGGGATCCACCGGTACGGGTGGCATGGCGCTCGTCCACTGGAGGTGGAATCGCTCGCGGGCATCGGGCGGCAGGTCGCGCTCGAGCACCTCCTCGAGGAAGTGGACCAGGTCCGTGGGCTCCCGGCGGAGCTCCACCTGCCCGGCCTCCAGAATGGAGTTCTCCAGCAGCTCCTCGACCAGCCAGTTCATCTGCCGCGTGTTCTGGAGCAGGCTCCCGGTCAGGGCCGCCTCGCGCGTGAGGCCTCGCTCCTGGAGCAGCCGCTGCAGCAGCTGGGTGCGCAGGGCAATCACCTGGAGCGGGTTGCGCAGGTCATGCGAGATGAGCCCCACGTAGTCCTGCTGGAGCTGCTCCAGCTCGCGGCGGGCGGTGATGTCCTGGATGGTGACGACCACGCCGCGCACCGCCTCGGAGCTGCCGAACACAGGCGCCGCCGAGGCCAGCACCGGCAGCTGCCGATCCGGACGGACGACGAGGAACTCCTGGGCGGGAACGGCCTGGCCGGTGAGGGCCCGGGTGGAGGGGAACTCATCGAGGCTCACGCTTCGCCCGTCCGGGTGCAGGAAGTTCCCGTAGTAGGGGCCCTGGCCCTCGGTGGTCTCCGCCGGGCGGCCCAGCATGGCCGTGAGCGCGACGTTGGTCCGCACCTTGTCCGTCTCGGGGTCCACGAAGAGGATGCCCACCGGGGCGCTGTCCACCACGGTCTGTAGGAGCTGGCGCTCCCGCTCGGCCTCGGCGCGCGCGTCCTGCAGGCGCGCCAGGTGCTGCTCGCGCTCCGTCACGTCCCGGATGATGGCGGTGACCGTGAACCCCTCTGGCGTCTGGCAGGGGCTGAGGCTCACCTCCACGGGGAACTCGGAGCCCTCCTTGTGCCGGCCCCGCAGTGGCACCGCCTGACCCACCGAGCGAAGCACGGGGTTGCGCATGTAAGCCTCGCGGAAGAGGCGGTGCTGCTCCCGATAGGGCTCGGGGAGCAACACCGCCACGTCCTGGCCGATCAGCTCCTCACGCCGGTAGCCGAACACCCGCTCCACCTGCGCGTTCACGAAGCGCACCAGGCCATGCTGATCCACGGCGACCACGGCATCCGGCGCGGTCTCCAGCAGGTTCCGGTAGCGTGCCTCGGAGGCCGCGAGCGCGGCGTTCGCTTGCTGGCGCTGCCGGTGGAGACGGTCCAACAGCGAGGTAGACAGGAGCACGAGCCCTGCGCTGCCAAGGCTCGCCACCGTGGCGAACAGCGGTGTCTTCAAGGGCTGGCCCAGGAGGTGGAACCGGACGAGCACCTCGAGCAGGACGCTGAACAGCAGCGGGCCCAGCAGCGTCACCGGCACGAGCCGGCGCGCGAGGTAACCCCCGAGCGTGGACCGGGTGATGTGGATCATCAGTCCCTGCTCTGGCCGCGAGCACAGGGCCCCGACGCCGAGCAGCAGCAGCCCCACCGTGGTCTGCAGCCCCATCCCCGTGTGGGACAGGAGCACCGGCGTGTTCGCGGACACGAGCGCTCCGTGGAGCAGCCCGTGGATCATCATCAGGGTGACGAACAGCGCGGGGAGGATGAGCACCTCCATCCGCCACGTGGGATGGGGCTGCGAGCGCCCGAGCAGCAGCAGCCCACCCCCCAGCAGCACGAAGCAAAGGGCGGTGGCGGTCATCTCCGTTGTCTCGGAGGGTGGCCGCGACAGCGAGGGAATCCACGGCTGCGTCAGCGCGGACCGCACCAACTCCAGGCCAAAGTACTGGAAGAGGATGGCGACGCCGATGACGCCCATGCCCACGGCGCAGGCCCGGCCCACGGCCCTGCGAAGCAGGCCTGGCTCCTCCGGGCGCAGCAATCCCAAGGAGATGCCCCCGAGGATGAGCCCGAGCGCCGTGTGCGGTGCCAGATCAATCAGGCCCAGCGGCCCCGAGTTCGCGAAGGCGCGGTCCAGTCCCCAACCCAACAGGCCCAAGGCACCTGTGAGTGGACTGGCCAGACTCCCCGCCCAGACGAGGCCCCAGGCGATCTGGGCACTCCTCGTGCGCGATCTATTGGACATTCGCGGCCCCCCCCCGGAGCGCATTGCCCTGACACCCAAGGGTCTCACCCGGCGTGAAGGAGGATCAACCCTCGCGACTCGCAGCGGTGGGAAAGCCGACACTCCGGGGGATACGCCGGGGAGTCGCTACGGGGCGTAGGTGCCCGGAAACAGCGTGAGCACGAGCCCATGGCCCGGGGTAGCCCCCGCGTTGCGCCACACGTACGTCTCCGTACCGTGGATGCTCACGCGGAACGTCTCGGCGTCCGCGCCCGAGTGCACGTAGAGGAAGAGCCCGTTGGCGCTGGTGCCTTCCTGGCCCATGTGGGCCAGATCGTCGGAGGGATAGTAGAGCCGATCCGCCAGCTCGCCCCGATCGAGCCAGACGCGCGCTCCGGCCACCGGTTGGCCCTTTTCATCCACCACCCGGCCGAGGACGAAGCCCGCCTGCAGCAGCGTCTGGGCCCGGCCCTCCGTGAGAACGCGGAGCGTCTCCGCGCCCACCGCTTGGGTCAGCGCGTCCTGGAACGCCATCGGCACGGCCCAGACGTGGGTGTTGATGACATCCGTTCGCGGCCGCGCGCCGGTAAAGGCGGTGTCGAAGACGATGGTCGAGGCGGGCGCGAAGCTTGGCTCCGAGACGCGCACCGCGAGGCTCTGGTGGATGTCCTTCACCGGGACACCCGGGATGGAGAAGCCTCCTGCCTCGTCGAGTGTACCGGAGCCAAAGCTGGCGCTCGGATCACTCACCCCGACGCGCAAGGGCTCCTCGATGACGATGGGAAGTCCAGCGAGCGCGGGAGGCGGTTGCCCTTGCGCTGACATCAGCCGTGCGGCCTCGGGTAGCAGCGCCACCTGTCCATGCACGGTGATGAGGAGGTTATCCAGATCGACGATCTGGGCATCCTCGGTGCGCGAGCCGGGATCCGGATGGGCACCGGAGCCACAAGCCGCGAGGCTCACGCCGAGGAGGACACAGCAAGCAGGCAGGTACGAGGACTTCATAACTGCCCGGCAAGATTTCCATGCTCCTGCGGGGTGGCAATCCACCCCGCGGGAGACCGTCCCGTTGCGGACGATTAACTACCAGCGAACGCTGCCGCCCGACGAACCGCTGCTGGACGAGCCGCGGCTGCTGCCACTGCCCGGGTTGCCCCAGCCACTGCCACCGCGGTTGCCGCCGTTGCCACCGCCGTTGCCGTTGCCACCGCCGTTGCCACCGCCGTTGCCGCCGCTGTTGCCATTGCCGTTGCCCCAGCCGCCATTGCCGCTGCCGGGGTTGCCCTGGTGACCCGGAGGCTTGCTGCCGCCACCCTGGCCCGGAGGCGTGCCGCCCTGACCCGGAGGCGTACCACCGTGGCCCGGAGGCGTGCCCCAGCCACCGCCGCTGTTGCCGCCACCGTTGCCGCCACCGTTGCCGCCACCGTTGCCGTAGCCACCACCGTTGTTGCCACCACCGTTGTTGCCACCACCGTTGTTGCCACCACCGCTGTTGCCACCACCGCTGTTGCCACCACCGTTGTTGCCGCCACCGTTGTTGCCGCCACCGTTGCTCGGGGGCGGGTAGCTCGGAGGCGTGTTGCCGCCATTGTTCGGAGGCTTGTTGCCCCAGCCACCGCCGTTGCCGCCGCCGTTGTTGCCGCCGCCGTTGCCGTAGCCGCCACCGTTGTTGCCGCCGCCGTTGTTCGGAGGGTTACCCCAGCCACCCTGGCCGGCAGGGGGAGGACGGGAACCGCCGTTGTTGTTCGGAGGAGGCGGGTTGTTGTAGCCGCCGTGGTTCGCGGGCGGGTTGCCCCAGCCACCCTGGCCCGCCGGAGGCGGACGGTACGTGCCACCGCTGTTGTTCGTGGGCGGGTAGTACGGCTGCGAGGGGCGGCTGGGCTGCTGATAGCTGCCGTTCGCCGGCGACGCGCCGTGCGTGTAGCGCGGGTTGTTGTAGACGTAGACGTCGCGGCTGCGGTCCCACGAGTACGTCCACCCGTCATACTGCCGTGGGTAGTAATCGTGGTTGTGGCGGCCGTGGTAGTTGCAGTAACCGCCCGCCGGAATCGGGTGGTAGTCCATGTACCAGACCACCGTCGGGCCGCTGTAGCGGTACACGTTGTTCGTGTACGAGTAGTACTGCGTCTCCGGCGCGTAGTCGTGGACGTGGTCGTACTCCTCGAGGCACCAGCTGCTGGTCCCCGCGATGGGGTGCGCCCCGTAGAAGCGGTACTGCGTCACCGCCACGGTTGAATAGGTGCGGATGTGGCCGTGGGATGGCGTGACGACGCAGCCGGTGCCTGCCATCAGTGCCAGCGGTGCGAGGAGTGTGAGGAGGCGACGCATGTGAATGTTCTCCCGGGCCAGGGGACGGGCCAGCCCGCTTGGTTCGTGCGACGACATTCGAACAGACGGCCAGGCAGGAAGGAAATTCAACCCCCGGAGCAGAACCCCGGGGCTCGTGTATTTCCTTCGCCTACATGACTGGGAGGGCTGCTGGCGGATCAGTGAACCAGCCGCTCGGAGGAGCCCGAGCGCGGCGCCGCCAGCTTCCCCATGCACGTGAGGATGTACTCGCGGTACTCGGCGATGTCGCGCAGGCCGCAGATCATCCACCGGCCGCCGATGACGAGGGTGGGCACGCCCCGCACGCCGCGGCTGGAGGCCAGCCGGTGCTCGTCGAGGATGAGGCGCCGCGTCTCCTCGGAATGAAACGCGGCGGAGAAGTCGTTCATGGCCAGGCCCACGCGGCTGGCCAGCTCGAACACCACATCCGTGCGCGCCACGTTGACGCCTTGCTCCAGCGCCGCGCGCTGCATGGCCCGCGCGAGATACGCGCGCGCCTGCGGACCTTGGAGCCGCGCCGCTTCGAGCGCCGCCAGTCCCGGCAGGCTCGAGCGCGGAGGATCTCCACTGCGCCACAAGTCGGTGGACAACAGCCGAGCCACGGGCTCGGGCTCGGCTTGCGCGCGTGCCACCTCTTCGGTGAGCCCACGCAGCTCGCGCTCCGTGGGCAGCGTGTCCACCACACGCAACGGGTAGGGGCGCACTCGCCAGCGCACGGTGTCACCGAACTCCTTCCGGAGAATCTCCAGGCGGAGGTCAGCGAGATAACACCAGGCGCACAGCACATCCTGGTAGACGGTAATCTGCAGCGGCTTGGGCAGCAGGGCTCTCATCGGGTGGGCCGCACATTAGAAGGGCCGATCCCAACTGCCAATCCCCTCCTGACATCCGGCAGAGACGCTCATTCCCGCAGGATCCGCTCAAGTACAGGGCTTGTACGCCCGGTACCTCTTCTCACCTCAACTCACCCGGCGGTGGGTCCGCTTGTCTGCACGCTTGCTCTCCGCGAACTCCAGCGCGTAGTCGATCATCTCCCCGGCGATGTCCTGGCGGGTGGCTGCCTCCAGGCCCTCGAAGCCCGGGCTGGAGTTGATTTCCATCAACCGCGGGCCCTCGTGGCCCTCGAGCATGTCCACTCCGGCGATGCCCAGCCCGATGATGCTCGCCGCCGTCACCGCCGCCTCGATATAGGACGGCGGAAGTTGGATGGGCTGCCCCTCGCCGCCTCGGTGGATGTTGGAGCGGAACTCGCCCTCTTTCTTCGCCTGGCGCCGCATCGCCCCCACCACCCGGTCGCCCACCACGAGGGCGCGTACGTCCTTGCCCTTGCTCTCGGCGACGAACTCCTGGAGGACGATCTCCTGGCCCAGGTCCCAGAAGGTGTCCACGATGGTCTGCACCTCAGGCTGCGTGTGGGCAATCATCACCCCGACTCCCTGCGTGCCCCGGATGAGCTTGATGATGACGGGCAGCCCGCCTACCTCCTCCACGAGCTTGCGGACGTTGCTCCGGTCGTGCGCCATCACCGTGCGTGGAATGTCCAATCCCGCGCGTGACAGGTACTGCAGGCACCGCAGCTTGTCCCGGCTGCGCGAGATGGACTGCGCCGCGTTCACCACCGGCACGCCCATCATGTCGAAGTGGGTCACCACCGCCAGCCCGTAGGCCGTGATGGAAGCGCCAATGCGTGGAATCACCACGTCCACGCCGCGAATCTCGACTCCGCGGTACATCATCCGCGGCTTTCCCCTGGCCAGAATCATGCTGCATCGCAGCGTGTCCAGCACCAGCGGACGGTGCCCTCGGTGCTTGATGGCCTCCACCAATCGTCGCGTGGAGTACAGCGAGCGCTTCCGGGAGAGGATGACCACGGTCTTCTTCGCACGGCGGCGAGCCGGTCGCTCCGTGGGTGGCACGGGGGCACTCGCCGGGGCCTCGGGACGGGCCGGGGCCGGCGCTTTCTTCGGCTTCGCCTTGCGGGGAGGCATGAGGAGCGCGCAAGCCTAGCACGAGCAGCCAGCAAGCAGGCGGATCTGACGCGGCGGTTTGGTATCCTCCGCCGCCGGATGACTTCCAAGGGACCCCACCCAGACGAAATTGGCACCAATCCGGGCCCCGCCGTGGAGTTCGGCGCGGACCCCACCGGCGAGCAGGCCCGGCACACGCTGGTGATGGGCCATGTGTCCACCATTACGGTGGTCAAGCTCCACAAGTGCCGGTTGACCGTGTCCGCGGGCCCGGACCTCGGGCGCACGGTGGTGTCCGACAAGGAGCGGCTGCGCGTGGGCTCCCACCCGCAGAATGACCTGGTGCTCGTGGAGGACCGCACCGCCAGCCGCCACCACTTCGAGATTCAGTACACGGACCGGGGCCACTTGCTGGTGGACCTGAGCTCCACCAACGGCACCTTCCTGGATGGCCGCCGGATTGAACGCGCCTACCTCTCGGCGGGCTCGCAGATCCGCGCGGGCTCCAGCGTCCTCACCTTCGCGCCCATCGACGAAGAAGTCACCATCGAGCCGGAGCGTGAGGGCGAGCTGTGCGGCATGGTGGGGCAGAGCGTGAAGATGCGGCAGATCTTCGGCCTCATCAAGAAGATCGCCCCCATGGACGTGTCCGTCATCATCCAGGGCGAGACGGGCACCGGCAAGGAGCTGGTGGCGCGCGCCATCCACGAGCTGTCCATGCGCAGCCGCGGCCCGCTGGTGGTGCTGGACTGCGGCGCCATTCCGCCCAACCTCATCGAGAGCGAGCTGTTCGGCCACGAGAAGGGCGCCTTCACCGGCGCGGTGAGCAGCCGCCCCGGCGCCTTCGAGCGCGCCAACGGCGGCACCATCTTCCTGGATGAGCTCGGAGAGCTGCGGCTCGACTTGCAGCCCAAGCTGCTGCGCGTGCTGGAGAACCGCGAGGTGCGGCGCGTGGGCGGCAACGACGTCATCGAGGTGGACTGCCGCGTCATCGCCGCCACCAACCGCGACTTGGTGAAGGAGATCGCCTCGGGCAACTTCCGCGAGGACCTCTTCTTCCGCCTCTCCGTCATCCAGATTCAATTGCCGCCGCTGCGCCAGCGCCGCGATGACATCCCCAACATCCTCAAGCGCGCCCTCGCGGAGCCGGAGGTGGTGGAGCGCCACGGGCGCAAGCGCTTCTCGCCCGAGGCCCTGGGCATGCTCATGGGCTACGGCTGGCCGGGCAACGTGCGCGAGCTGATGAACGTGCTCTCCCACGTGCTCACCTTCTCCGAGGGCGAGGAGATTCTGCCGGCCCACCTGCCGCCGCGCGTCCGCGGCCAGGACCGCCAGGGCCCGCTGCCCTTCAACGAGCACCTCTCCTTCAAGGACGCCAAGGAGCAGCTGCTCGAGAACTTCGAGCGCGAGTACATCACCAGCGTGCTCGCCCGCTGCGAGGGCAACCTCTCCCGCGCCGCGCGCGAGAGCGGCCTGCACCGCAAGTCCATCGAGCGGCTCGTGAAGAAGTACCAGCTGGATGCCAAGGGCATGAAGCCGCGCTGAGCGCCGCCCTCAGCCCTGCAGATGACGAACCCAAACGGAACAGGAGCCACAAGATGACCCGAGCCCGTGCAAGCATCACCCCGTGGTACGCCGCCGCAGCCTTGAGCGCCTGGTTGTTGGCAGGGCCCGCGCTGGCCGAGCACAACGAGTGCGAGCGGCGCTGTGTGGCCAACCAGAGCAACGAGACCGCGTCCTGTGTCGATCGCTGCGGCAAGCCGGGCGACACCACCGCCGCGCAGGCCCAGTTCCAGGAGTGCGTGGAGGGCTGCTCCAGCCGCTTCATCAAGGTCTATAAGAAGTGCGCCAAGGGCTGTGGCGGCGAAGAGGACGCCAAGGCCGCGGCCGAAAAGAAGAAGAAGAAGGAGGAGGAGAAGAAGGCGAACGCCTCTCAGGGGCCCATCCACGGCAGCCAGGGCATCCGCCGCCGCTAAGCCTCGCTTCGGCCCGGTGCGTCAAGGAAAGACCCGCACCGTGAGTGTGGGCCGATCAATACCCTCAGCTTTCTGATCGCGGCCAACCGGCGGATAGGCCCCGAACACCTACTGGTGTCAGCATGTGGCTCAAAATGGCTTCCTCCGGAAAAAAGCCTCGCAATGGCGAGTCGGGTCAGGCGGCGGTCGAGTCTGCCCTCACCCTGCCGCTGGTCATCTTCCTCTTTCTGGGCACGCTGCAGCTCTTCATGATGCTGCAGGCGCGCATCATGACGCAGTACGCGGCCTTCCGTGCCACGCGCGCTGGCAGCGTGAACAACGGCAACTGCGAGAGGATGATGCACGCGGCCATTGCCGCGCTGCTGCCCACGATGGAGCGCACCAATACACCGGACGCTCTGGCGGCGGCCTTCTCCGCGCACCGGAACAACAAGCTGGCCCCCCTGCCCGGCTTCAACGGGGACATGATCTGGCTGATCCGTGAGCAGCCCACGAACGTCAACGCGGACGACCTGAACTTCGACCAGGGGCTCGCCCCGCCGATGCGGCTCGAGGTCCGGCTCGTCTACTGGTACCCGATGCGCATCCCCTTCGCCAACTGGGTGATGACCAAGATGTTCCGGGCGCACTTCGCCATCCAGGACTACACCGCGGCCAACCCGCTCATTCTCGCGGAGAAGAACGCGAACTGGACCACCAGCGCCAACAGCACCATGGAGGCGCAGATCCTGGGCGAGTACACCTCGCGCAGCGCCAATGAGTTCATCTTCCCCATCACCGCCAGCTACTCGATGCGGATGATGACCCCTGCGCTGCAGCAATACTTCAGTCAGCAGAACTGCGCCCCCTGAGAGACCGAGGGATGACGATGCTCCGTCGCGGACAAACCCTGATCATTTTCACCTTCATGCTGCTGTTCCTGTCGCTGATGGTGCTGCTCACCGTCTCGTTCGGTATGCGGGTGCGTGAGCGCATGGAGCTGCAGACGCTGGCGGACGCGGCCGCGTACAGCAACGCGGTGGCCACCGCCCGCACCTTCAACACGGTCGCCATCGCGCACCGCACCGCGTGGGCGTTGACGGTGGCCCGGTCCGCCACGCAGGCCTATATCAGCTGGACCTCCATCTACCGGGACGCGCTGGCGGCGCTGCAGCAGGATGCCTCGATCTTCATCGCCGCCTATATCGCCGGCGTGTGCCCCATCCCTCAGAAGATCCCGGCGGGCATCGCTTTCGGCCTGTGGAAGCAGAAGCTCAGCCAGGAGGCCCAACGCATCCAGGGCGTATGGGACGGGGTGGACAAGGCCGCCTCGGCCCAGGTCCGCGAATACAACATCACGACGGCGACCTTCCTGGAGAGCGACTTCAAGGCGAACTCCGACATGCTGGCGGGGTTGCTGCAGGGCCAGAACATCGCCAAGAAGGTGATCGCCCAGGCAGGCGGCAGCCCCTGGCCCATCACCGCACCGGATGCGGCGGACATGGTCGCCACGCGCGAGGCCGCCTCCGACTGCAACCAGGGCGCCTGGTGCAACGGGCTGGTCGGCGGCACCAGCATCCATCAGTATGAAATCTACATGGGCACCCGTGACGACTCCTTCACCACGGGCCGCGGTGGCGGCACCATGCTGATGACCTCCAAGCTCATGCAGCTCGTTCAAGGGTATGGGACCATCGCCTATCTCGGGGGCGAGGGGGCTTCCGCCCGCTCGGATCAGCTTCAAGGCCCTGTGCACGGCGCGGAGGCCAACTGGGGTGCGGCGACTTCGGATGACCACGGCAACCTCTTCTACCTCGGCCGCTTTGGCGGGTGCCCCATCCCGGTGCCCCCCCTGTCCCTGAGCGCCGACGTGCTGGCCAACCTCGAGTCCAACCCGGACAAGCACGAGTGGAGCCGCGGCACGTGCCCGAACGCGTCTGACACACAAACCCACTCGGGCATCGGCGACATCGCGGGCGGCAACTGGCCCATCACCTACGACTACACCGAGGCCAAGGTGAAGGACCAGGCGGACGCGTACGGACAGCCCAAGCTGTACGCGCTGCTGCAGCGGGACTACGGCGGCGGCTCCGGCCAGTTGGACAAGAGCGTCTTCCTGGACTTCGACTTCGCCTTCGTGCCGGGCTCGCCCAAGCACTTCTCCAACCGGGGCACCCGCAGTGAGGGCAAGCAGCTGGGCTCCAACCTGAGGGCCACGGGCGGGGCCTCCATCGACATCTCCAAGCAGACGGCGCTGGCCACGGGCATGGCGTACTACCACCGGGGGGATGATTGGAAGGAGCCGCCCAATCTGATGAACCCCTACTGGCGCGCCACCCTGGTGTCGCCGGACATCGACCAGCAGGGCAAGATGCCCGGCGGCGACATTCCCACGACGATGCAGCAAGCCGGGGTGCCGTGGGCGGGTGACGCGGCCAAGGCGCTGTACAACGCAGGCTTCCGAGGCTTCCAATGAGAACGCACGGCATGCGCTCGCGCCGCGGGCAGGCCATGGTGGAGACGGCCCTGGGGCTGCTGGTGTTCATCTCCATCCTGGTGTGGGGCATCCACCTGGCGGAGATTGGCTACCTGATGCCCAAGGTGCACGAGGCGGCGGCCGGGGCCCTCTGGGACACCACGGCCAAGCAGATGCACGTGCACCCCAACAACTACTCGAAGCGCACCTCGGCCATCTCCTCCGCGGGGGGAGATGCCACCAGCCGCTATGGCAACTTCGACGGGCGTACCTCGGCAGGCGGGGGCACGCCCCGGCTGGTGTTCACCGAGGCGGACGGTCTCCAGGTGCAGTGCCAGCAGGACAACGTGGGCGGCATCAACACCAGCCAGGCCCGGCTCAAGCCGTACCAGGCCGGCGAGGGTGGCATGAGCTGCAGCGCGACCGCGCAGATCCGGGTGTTGGATCGCTTCCCCAAAGAGTTCGTGAATGAGGCCAACAGCGGCTTCTTCAAGGAGAAGAACTACCCGAACGTCAGTGGCATCCCGGTGTGCGCCATCGGTCTGCCCAGCGGCGGGGCCTGCGGGTCGGGCAAGATCGCCATTCTGCTGGATGACTGGGGCCTGTCCGGTGCTCCGAACGAGAAGGAGGACTGCGCGCTCCAGGGCTGCACCAACACGGGCTTCAAGGAGCTGGTCCACCCGATGTACCGGCAGCTGGGCGGCGAAGGCCCCGCGGCGGGCAGGGCCATGGCCATGGCCGTGGTGCAGCGGGGGCCCGGCGACGACCTGGAGAGCCGGTTCCGGCTCAGCTACATGAAGGGCCCGGACTCCGGCATGACGGGCGGAGACTCGGACCCCGCGAACTGGATGACCAACGTGCGCACGGGCAGCAGGCACTCGGCGTACGCGGATCGGCAGGAGAAGTGGCTGGGCGGGGTGCCGCCGCCGTGAGGACTGCGCTGGCCGGAGTGCTGCTGGTGGTGGGGGCGCTGGCCCCCGCGGTGTCGGCAGCGGGTGACTTTGAGTGGGATGTGCCGGGCATCGTCCACCACGTGGATGTGGCGGGAACGCAGGAGGCGCTCGGCATCCCCATGAAGCTGCACGCGGTGACGTCCAGCTGGAAGCCGGACGCCCTCTTCAAGCACTTCGCCGAGCAGTTCAAGAAGGCCGGCTTCTTCATTCCCCCGCCCAAGGGGCAGACCGTGGTGCACGGGGCTATTACGCTGACCGCGCTGGATGTGGACCGGCTGCTGGCCTACTCCGTCATCATGCGGCCCAACCCGGACGGCAAGACGACGAAGGTGCTGCTGGGCACGGCCAACGTGGGGCAGATCCGCAAGCCCGAGGACTCGGCCTTCGTGGCGGTGTACCCGGCGGCGGACAACCTCGTCACCATCAACATCGAGTCGGGCAAGTCGCTCTCGTACACCACGAAGGCCACGCAGCAGCAACTGCAGGACTTCTACCGTGAGGCCATGCCGAAGAAGGGCTACACGGAGACGAAGCCTGGGGTCTTCCGCAAGGGCAACGAGTCGGTGGAAGTGCTGAGCCGCCCCCGCGAGGGCGGTGGGCTGACGGTCATCGTGATGAGCCGCAACGGCGCGGATGATGACCTGCTCGAAGCGCCGCAGTGAGCCCCGGCGCTCGCGGCTGACACTGCGGCCCGGCGCGCATTGATGGGCCTGGAGGGGCGTGCTACGGCCCGTCCTTCATGAGCGACGTTGGCGCGCCTCCGAAGGACTACCGCGGCACCCTGAACCTCCCGCGCACCGAGCTTCCTCCGCAGGGAGAGCCAGAGCGGGTGGAGCCTCGGATGCTGGCGAGGTGGTCCGAGCTCTCCCTTGGGGCTCGGATGCGGGAGCAGCGCACGGGCGCCGAGCCCTTCGTGCTGGCGGCTCGGCCGTTGGAGGCCCGCCGCCCGCTGCACATGGGCCAGGCGCTGAGCGTGGTGCTCCAGGACATCGTGCGGAAGTACCGCCATCTCAGCGGGCGCCGGTGTGACTTCCTCTTCGGCTGGGACACCCATGGCATGCCGTCCGAGGACGATTTCCTCCAACAGAAGGAGGCCGTGCTCCATCGTCTCGGGGGGCTTGGGAGTGAGGCAAAGCCATACCGGACGCAGGATCCGGCGTACGCGGCGCGTGAGCTGCGTGAGCTGGCCACCCTGGCTCGGCGCGGGCTGCTCTCCCGGAGGAAGCAGCCACTGCTCTGGTGCCCCGAGGAACAGAAGGTGCTGGGGGAGCATGAGGTGGAGGAAGCATCCCGCCTGAGCCCCTCGGTCTACGTGGCCTTCCGCGCGGGGCCCGAGGTGGCGGAGCGGTTCTCCTCGCTGAAAGGGCGCGAGGTCTTCTTCGTCACCTGGACGCTGGCGCCGTGGTCACTGCCGGGCAACGTGGCCCTCTCGGTGAATGCGGACTTCGAGTACGTCTTCTACGAGGCAGGCCAGCGCGTGCTCTGCGTGGCCAAGGACCTGCTGGCCAAGGTGCTCGCCGAGGTGAAGGCGGACGAGCTGGTGATGAAGAACGCGCGCCTGCCCGGCGGCGATGTGGAGACGGTGGCGTTCGATGATCTGCGGAAGATCCTCGTGTACGCGAGCGGCGAGGACCTGGCGGGCCTTCGCTACCAGCACCCGTTCCTGGAGCGGACAGGGCAGGTGGTGCTGGGTGGGCCCTCGACGTTGGAGCAGGGCACGGGGCTGGTGCACGTGGCGCCGGGGCTCGGCCAGGGAGACGCCGAGGTGGACCCGAAGCTCGGTCTGGAGCTCTACAACCCCGTGGGCCAGAACGGGCGCTATGACGAGACGGTGGGCACGCCGCTCCAGGGGATGCGGGTGCTCGCGGCCGATTCGGTCATCCTGGAGTTGCTGGCGGAGCGGGGTGCCCTGCTGAATGCGAAGAAGGACACGGTGGAGCACTCCCTGCCGCACTGCCGGAGCTGCCATCAGCCCGTCATCCGGGCCGCCTCCGCTCAGTGGTTCATCGCGTTGGATTCGCCGCTGCCGGGCGGGAAGACGCTCCGCGAGCGGGCGATGGAGGAAGCAGACCGGGTGCAGTGGAGGCCTGACAGCGGGCGCGGCGCTCTTCGGGACGTGTTGGAGAAGCGGGCGGATGGGTGCATCAGCCGGAAGGAGAGCTGGGGCGTCCCCCTGCCCATCGCGTACTGCGAGGGCTGCGGCGAGGCGGTGGTGTCTCCTGAGCTGATGGAGCGCGTGGCAGCGACGGTGGAGAAGGCGGACGCGAGCGTGTGGCACCGCACGCCGGTGGAGGAGTTCCTGGGCGCGGACTTCCGGTGTGCCTCGTGTGGCGGGAGCCGGTTCCGGCGCGAGACCGATACCTTGGATCCGCAGTTCGATGCGGCGTGCATGTTCTCGGCGGTGCTCGGTCCGCGACAGGGCCTGCCAGCGGACCTGTGCCTGACGGAGCGTGAGCAGCTCGACGGCTGGCTCGCCTCGGCGATGGTGGTGTCCGTGGGCACTCGGGACGCGTCTCCCTACCGGACTTGTTTCACGCACGGCTCCGGGGTGGATGCCCATGGCCAGAAGCTGTCCAGGAGCCAAGAGCGCGACGCTGACGCCAAGACGTTCGTGGTGCGGTACGGCGCGGAGGTGCTGCGGCTGTGGGCGGCCTTCAGCGATCTCCAGAACGATGTGCCGCTGTCGGACGCGATCCGTGAGGCGCTGATCCAGGACCTCGCGAAGCTTCGCCACACGCTGGCCTTCGCGCTGGGCCACCTCTCCGGCTTCGAGCCCGCGAGGGACTCCGTGCCCGCCTCGCAGTTGCTCCCGCTGGATGCGTGGGCGCGGGGACGGCTGTCGGAGATGGTGGCGCGCGTGCGCGAGGCCTATGAGGCTCACGCGCTTCACCGCGTGCACTCGGATGTGATGGACTTCTGCGCGGCGGAGCTGTCCGCGACGTACTTCGCCATCATCGAGGATCGGCTCCTCACGGCGAGTGCCTCGGGGCGGGAGCGGCGGAGCGCGCAGACTGTGCTGTTCGAGGTGGCTTCCTCGCTGCTGCGGCTGCTGGCGCCCATCCTGAGCTTCACGGCCGAGGAGGCCTGGCAGCAGCTCCCGGGCCGGTCTGCGGAGAGTGTCTTTCTGACGGACCTGCCCCAGCCCGTGGGGCCCATGGACCCGGAGCTGGCGGAGCGGTACGCGCGGCTCCTGGCCATGCGCAGCGCGGTGCGGGTTCTCATCGAGGAGACACTGCGAGAGGAGCGGCTCGGCTCCTCTCTGAATGCACGGGTGGTGCTCGCGGCGGCCGGTGAGGCGAAAGCCTTTCTCCTCGCGCACATCGAAGAGCTGCCCGCGCTGTTCCGGGTGAGCCAGGTGGAGCTGGTGGATGAGCCTGGGCCGAAGGCGCGGCCGCTCGCGCTGGCCCAGGCATGGAACGGCGCGGAGCTGGCGGCCGAGGTGCTGCCTGCCTGGGGCGCGAAGTGCCCGCGCTGCGGCGGGTTCGCGGAAGAGGTGGAGCAGGAGAGCGAGGTGTGCCCCCGGTGCAGTGAGGCCTTGAGCTGAGCACTCGGGCCGTGAGAGAGCTGGGCCATGGTGGGTGAAGAAGGAAAGGTGGGCTGGCGGCGCCGGACGGTGGCAGTGCTCGTGGCGCTATGTACTCCGGCGGGAGCGGGTCACGGGGTGCTGGGCCGGTGGCAGCGGGGGCTGGCATGGTTTCTCGCGCTGCTCCTGTTGCAGGCCTCGCTGCTGTTCACGGGCGTGGCGGGGGCGGTGCTCATCGTGGTGCTGCAGCTGGGCTCCATCATCGATGCGGCGCTGTTACGCCCTTCCTCCCGAGGTCTCCCGAGCACGGGGCGGGCCGCCGTGCTGGCCGTGGCGTTCCTGCTCTCGGGCCAGGCCGCCGCGAGGCTCAACCGCAGGTTCATTGCCGAGCCCTTCTGGGTGCCGGGCTCGAGCATGGAGCCGACCCTGCTTCAAGGGGATCAGTTCGTGGCGGATCGCACGGTGCGCACCCCCTGGCAGTGGCAGCCCATTGAGCGTGGCTCGATCATCGTCTTTCCCGATCCCCAGAAGCCGGAGCAGGACTTCGTGAAGCGCGTGGTCGCCCGAGGCGGAGACACCGTGGCGATACGCAACGGCGTGGTCCTCCTCAACGGGCAGCCCTTGGAGCGGAAGTTGGTGGGCTCCTGCGAGTCGGCCGAGGGGCCCACGGAGGGAGGAGACTGCGAGGAGTACGAAGAAGTCCTCGGTTCGCGCCGCTACCGTGTGAGGCACGACCTGGCCTTCGCGCATGAGGGCCGCTTCCCCGCGGAGGACGGACGCTGCCCCCAGGGCCTGGAGCCGAAGGATGGCGGATGTGCCGTGCCCGTGGGGCAGCTCTTCGTGCTCGGGGACAACCGCACGAACAGTTACGACTCCCGCTTCTGGGGTGGAGTGCCTGAGCTCAGCGTGAAGGGCGTGGCCGTCTCCGTGCACTTCTCTCTCGGCCCGGACTGGCACGTGCGATGGGAGCGGCTGGGGCAGCCGGTGCGGTGAGCGGCCTTCAGGCCTCGTGCTCGAGCTCGCGCAGCTTGTCCACCAGGGCTTGCATGCGCTGGTGGTGCGTGCCGGGCCAGTAGACGCGCTTGCACTCGTGGCACTGCTGGAAGCGCGAGTGCGTGGCGGCCACGCCCTCGGGGATGCGGTCGAGCACTTCGTCCTTCCCGGCCACCTCCAGCGGCGCGTTGCACGCCAGGCAGCGGGTGAAGGGCTTCATGCGCGAGGCGAGCTGGTAGCGGCGCACCACCTCCACCAACTGGTGCGCGGGGTCCGTGTTGCGCGGGTAGTAGCCGTGGCGCACCTCGGCGCGCTTGAGCAGCCCCAAGTCTCTCGTCAGCACCACGCGCTCCTCGTCTCTTGAGAGCCGAGAAAGCTCGTCATCTGCAAAGTCGTTGCGCCACAGGGTGTCGAAGCCGAGCATCCGCAGGAAGCCCGCCAGCCGCCCCAGGCCTACATCGAGCGCGAAGCGCGGCTCCTCGGGCAGTGGCAGTCCCACCCGGGTCATGGGCGTCACGTCGAGCGAGTGGAACGCGGGGTAGGCCGCCACGCGCGCGCCGTCCTCGACGCGGTGAGAGAAGTCCACCGCCGCGTCGTCCACGAGGATGACATCCACCTCGGGGTGCGGCGGCCCGAGCGACTCCAGCAGGTCCTTCACCGAGGGTGTTCCCGCGAAGGTGTGGAGGAACTCAGTGCCCCGGCGCTCGGGCGGGAGGAAGTCGTTCAGCGCTCCATAGAGGCGCACCCGCACCTGCTTTGGCTTCATCGTTGCCAGGCTCCTACACCTACCGGAAGTCTCACGCGGTGCACGCTACGTCCGCGCCCCGGGAGGTTGTCCACCTTCACCAAAGATCAGGGTGGCGCAAAACGTTGTTTCACGGAGTGTCAGAGGAAGCAGGCGGCCACATTTTCTCCTCCGAGACCCGCGCGGCCCCGGCTGACTTCACCGTATACTCTCGCGTGTCGTTCGCGTGCCGGCGCCGACCGATGTTCGCCTCCACCGGTTTCTAGAAAGCGGTTGATACATGAAGAAGACGATCTCGAGCCTCCTGGGGGCGGGGCTGGCGCTCGTAGTGGTGATGCAGGCGTGCAACCCGGACCCGATTCCGGAGGTGCCGCCTCTGCCGGACGGTGGCGCGTGGGTCGAGTGCTCCGAGCTGGATGCGGGCGCGTGCGCTCCCGGCGAGCAGTGCCGGTACGTGGATGTCTATGAGCGCTACCTGTGCCTGCGCCCCTGCGATGCCTTGGCTCAGTGTGGAGACGAGGGAGTCGAGTGCTGCGGCGGCGGTGAGGATGGCGGCGCCGGTGGGTACTGCCAGCCCAAGGATCAGTGTGACTGGCTGAGGACGGACGCGGGCCCGGGCCGTGACGGCGGGACGGGGAACGACGGAGGCACCGGCTCCAGCGATGCGGGCTCCGATGGGGTGGATGGGGGCGTGGACGCGGGCACCCAGCCTCCGGTGGACGCAGGCACGGAGCCTCAGACGGACGCCGGTACCCAGCCTCCGGTGGATGCTGGAACGCAGCCAACCCCGGATGCCGGTCCAGTCGTTGATGCGGGCCCTGAGCCGACCCCGGACGCCGGTCCAGTTGTTGATGCGGGCCCTGAGCCGACCCCGGACGCCGGTCCAGTCGTTGATGCGGGTCCTGAGCCGACCCCGGATGCCGGTCCAGTCGTTGATGCGGGTCCTGAGCCGACCCCGGACGCCGGTCCAGTCGTTGATGCGGGTCCTGAGCCGACCCCGGATGCCGGTCCGGTGGACGCGGGCTTCCCGGGCGATGCGGGCACGGGCACGGACGGTGGCACGGGCACGGACGGTGGCACGGGCACGGATGGCGGCACGCCGCCGCCGAGCTCCACGCTCATCCGCCTCATGGCGGCCAACATCTCCAGCGGCAACCTGCAGAGCTACGATCCGGGGCACGGCATCCGCATCATGCAGGGCACCAAGCCGGACGTGGTGATGATCCAGGAGTTCAACTACGGGAGCAACTCGTCCGCGGACATCCGGGGCTTCGTGGACACCACGTTCGGTCCCAACTTCTATTACTACCGCGAGACGGGTGCGCAGATCCCCAACGGGGTGATCAGCCGCTACCCGATCATCGCCGCGGGCGAGTGGACCGACACCCAGGTGAGCAACCGCGACTTCGCGTGGGCGCGCATCGATGTGCCGGGGCCGAGGGACCTCTGGGTGGTGAGCGTGCACCTGCTGACCTCGGGCGCGGGCGTGCGCAACACCGAGGCCGGCAATCTGGTCAACTTCATCAACGCCAACGTCCCCCAGGGCGACTACCTGGCCATCGGCGGTGACTTCAACACCGACAACCGCAGCGAGTCGTGCTTCAGCACCTTCTCCTCGGTGGTGACGACGAGCAGCCCGTACCCGGCCGACCGCAACGGCAACAACAACACCAACGCGGGCCGCTCCAAGCCGTATGACCACGTGCTGGTGGACGCGGACCTGCGCCAGTACCAGGTGGCCACGGTGATTGGCTCCAGCACGTTCCCCGCAGGCTTGGTGGTGGACACGCGCGTGTACTCGCCGATCTCGGAGATCTCCCCCGCGCAGTCGGGCGACAGTGGCTCCACCAACATGCAGCACATGGCCATCATCAAGGACTTCCTCATCCCCGGCGGCACCACCACCGCGAGCATCACGGTGAACTCGCCCAACGGCGGTGAGAGCTGGGTGGGCGGCAGCAGCCACGCCATCACCTGGACCTCCTCGGGCGTGGTGAACGCGAAGCTGGAGTACACGCTGGATGGCAGCGCCTGGACGACCATCACCTCGAGCACGGCCTCCTCGGGCAGCTACACGTGGACGGTGCCGAACGTGGCCACCAGTGCCGCCAAGGTCCGGGTGAGCGATGCCTCCAACTCTGCTCTCAACGACACGAGCAATGCGTCCTTCACCATCACCGTGTCGGGCGGTGCGGACGGTGGCGTGGCGGACGGCGGCACCGGCACGGGCGATGGCCTCGTGTTCCTTAACGAGGTGCTCATCAATGAGCCTGGTGGCGCGGGCGCGGAGGCGTACGAGTTCGTGGAGTTGGTGAACTCGGGTGGTGCGGCGGTGGACATCTCCGGGTGGACGATCTCGGACGCGGTGAGCGTGCGGCACGTCTTCGCCAGCGGCACGGTGCTGGGCGCGGGCCGGGCCATCGTGGTCTTCGGCGGCCCTGCGGGGATTCCGGGCGGGCTCACCAACGCGGTGGCCGCCTCGACCGGAGGCCTCAATCTGTCCAACAGCGGCGATACGGTGACGGTGAAGAGCGGGGGAGTGACGGTGGACTCGGCCACGTTCGGCACGACGCTCACCGGAACGGACGGCGTGTCGGCCAATCGGAGCCCGGACGGCGTCAACACGGCCACCTTCGTCCTGCACACCTCGCTGTCGTCCAGCCAGTCCTCGCCGGGCGTCCGCGTGAACGGGAGCCCCTTCTAGGGCGTGATGACGAAGGCGTGAGGTGAAGGTTCTCTGGCCTTCATTCCACGGAAGGCTTCCTGAGGGCGGTCACGGGAAGGTCGACACGGAGGTGGTGTCGGCTACAGTGCCGCGTTCGCAGCCTCAGGGAGAAGGTGGATGCAGATCACCCGACTGCTCATCGAGAACTTCAAGGGCATCGAGCGGCTCGAACTCTCCTTTTTGGAGGAGGGAACGAACCGGCCACGCCCGCTGACGATGCTGTTGGGGGATAACGGCTCAGGCAAGACGACGGTTCTTCAAGCCATCGCTCTCGTGTTGTCTCTGGCAACGCGGAAGACCGAGGAGCCTGCTGGTTTTGATTGGCCCGGCTTCATGGCGGAACGGGTCTCCAGCCTTGGGAGCACGCGCGTTGAACTAGGAGTGCGCTTCGAGCCAGACGAGCTGAGGGCAATTGAAAACGTCTCTGACGGATGGGAACACACCAACCACCGTCCTCGTGGGGAACTCTATTTCGAACGCACGGAGTATCTGCTCACCTACGAGAATGGACGGCTTGACCAGAGGGATTACCGAAGGGCGAAGGGCGTTTTCGAGGGGCGGCACCTCATCCGTCAGTTGCTACGGACTCAGAGCCAATGGAGGAGTTACTACGAGCGGATCGGAGACGTTTTCTGGTTCGACCAGAACAGGAACCTGACTTCACTGGGGCGAGACGGGCAACGAGGCGTTGGGCAACTCCGAGAGTTTCTCGTGGGGTGGTGGGGGTTTCATACGTCGCAGCGTCGGACCGAAGCCTCTGACTATCTTGGTCGGCTGGAGAAGCGGTTCGCGGAGATCTTCCCCGGAACATCCTTCGTCGGCATCGAGCCACGCAGTGTCGACAGCGCTCCCAGCGCCGCTGACTTCTACTTCCTGCTGAAGCGCGGCGAGCGCGTCTATGACTTGGCGGAAATGTCCTCGGGAGAGCAGGCCATTTTCCCCCTGCTCTACGAGTTCGTTCGACAGGACATTACGCGCTCGGTGGTGCTTATCGACGAGCTGGAACTGCACCTGCATCCTCCCCAGCAGCAGGCGCTCCTCAATGCTCTGCGCCGAATCGGCCCGGACTGCCAGTTCATCGTCACGAGCCACTCGCCATACCTGGAGACCATCGTCCCCGATGATGCGGAGATCCGGCTCCCCGGAGGCCAGCGGTGCCTGTAAGTGTCCTGCTGGTCGAGGGGAAGCTGGACGCGGAGGTTCTGAACCCGGTCCTGGGCTTGGCGCCTGTGCGCCTCACGCTGGAAACGGGCGGTTCGAAGAGCTCGCTCAAGCCCAAGGCGCGCGACAGGCGTCAGGGGTCTGCCGGTGTCGTGGCGTGCTACCTGCGTGACCGGGATTTCGACTTCGACCCGCCGGCCAGTGCAGCCCTGCCTGTGGTGGATGCTCAGTTAGAGACTGGCGTCGTCCTGGGCTGGCGGTGGTGCCGGCATGAGCTGGAGAGCTACCTGCTGGAACCCCGCCTCGTGGAAGCTGCTACCGGGTGGAGCGCGGCGGACTACTCCAAGGAGCTGCTCGCCGCCGCTCAGCGCCTCCTGCCCTACACCGCCGCTCGCTGGGCTGTGGGCATCGCGCGCCGGAGCCTGCCCCCTTTTACGGAGCTGCCGACTCGGCCTTCGGAGCTGACCAACGAGATTCAGCTTCCACCGGACTGCTCGCAGGTGGCCTGCTTCGCCTGGGTACAGCAGCACGTTGGAGCATTCCGGCAGCAGGTGGAGGCCACTCTGGATGGCACGGTGCTTCAGGCCTCGTTGAACGAGCGCATGCAGAGGCTGTCGGGCCTCACTGCTATCGACGATGTGCTCATCTGGTATTCCGGGAAGGATCTGCTCGCGGCGCTCAGCCCCCTCATCGCAACGCGCCCAGAAGCCAATCCCAAGGTGTTCCGTCGACAGCTCAGCAGGTGGATTCAGGACCGCCCTCAGGATGCCGTGGCGCTCTTTCCAGAGTGGCAGGCCCTCCTGGTGGCCCTGGCCAATAACTAATCCCTCTTCGCCCCTCTCACTCGAGGCGCTTGAGCTGCCGCGCCACGAAGGGGATGCGCCCGATGAGGGGGGTGAGCGCCAGCGTGGCGAAGATGCGCGGCACCTGGATGAGCTTGGTCAGCACCCAGGCCGCCCCCAGCGTGCCCAGCAGGCCGCTGGTGCCCTCGAGCTGGACGCCGAACCTGTCGCCCAGCGCCTTCAGATCCGCCGTCTGGATGAGCACGGTGAACACCGTGATGCTCACCACGGAGGTGCTCAGGTAGACGAGCACGGCCAGGAAGCCGTACTCCGTCATGAGCACCTTGAGGCGCTCCTTCAGTGGAGGCTTGGTCTGGGCCTGGGCCGGGCCCTGCGTCGGAACGGTGTCGGTCGAAGTGGGCTTTTCCACAGGGGGGTCAACAGGCGGCATGGCCCCACCATGCCCGAAATGCCCGCTGGCGGGAAATGAAGGCAAGCGGGCACGCAGACGACCCTCACAGCCGGTTGTCAGGGCTCGGGAGAGCAGGTTAGGACTGCAAGTGATGAAGAACCTCCGCCTCCTCATCCTCGTGGCCCTCAGCACCCTGGCTGTCGATCAGGTAACCAAGTACCTGGCGGTGGCGAACCTCACGGACGCGCTGGATGGGCGCACGGGCTTGGCCCGGCTGCAGGGGTACTTCTCCGAGCAGAACCTGGACAACTCGCCGCCGGCCGAGGGCGGCCGCTACCGCGCCACCCGGCCTTACCGCTTCATCGAGGACTACTGGCACTTCCGCTATGTGGAGAACCCGGGCGCCGCCTGGGGCCTGTTCTCCAACCTGCCCGACGGCGTGCGCCGCGCCTTCTTCCACGTGGTGAGCCTGGCGGCCCTGGCCTTCATCTTCACCATGTACACGCGGCTGGAGCCCGGGCAGCACCTGGTGCGCGGGGCGCTGGCGCTGGTGGCGGGCGGGGCGCTGGGCAACTTCATGGACCGGCTGGTGCGCGGCTACGTCATCGACTTCATCGATTGGCACTGGCGCAACCAGCCCGGTATGCGCTGGCCCACCTTCAATGTGGCGGACGCCGCCATCTGTGTCGGCGTGGCGCTGATGCTGCTGGATTCGCTGCGCCTGCGCCGGAGCGAGCCGGTCACCCCGCCGCTCGCTGAGAGCCCCAATCCGTGACGGGTGGGGGCGTTTGGTGTAAGCCGCCCCCGTGCCGCGCAAATATCTCATCCTCCTCGTCATCACCCTGGGCGCTGTCGCGCTCGACCAGTGGACCAAGTACGACGTCGTGGGCAGCCTCACCACGCGCTTCGACGGCCTGGAAACCACCGGTGAGCGCCTGAAGGCGATGTACGGCAGCGATGTGCCGCCCCCCGGCGTGGATGGCCGCCACTTCCGCGCCAAGCGCTCGGTGGAGGTCCTCGAGTCCTTCCTGCGCCTGCGCTACGAGGAGAACCCGGGCGCCGCGTGGGGCATGTTCCGCACCCTGCCGCGCGAGGTGCGCGGGCCCCTGTTCCACGTGGTGAGCATCGGCGCCGTGATTCTGATCGGCTATTACTTCACCAAGCTCTCCGGGAAGGACCCCAAGGAGCGCTGGGCGCTGTGGGGCCTGTCGCTGGTGCTCGGCGGCGCGCTGGGCAACTACATCGACCGGGTGGCCCGGGGCTTCGTGGTGGACTTCGTCCAGGCGCACTGGAAGGACCAGGCCTACTGGCCCTCGTTCAACGTGGCGGACATGGCCATCTGCGTGGGCGTGGGGATGCTCATCCTCGACGCCTTCGTGCGGAAGGACCCTCAGCCAGGGGCTCGCGCCTGACGCCCGAGCGCCTCCGCAGGGAGCAGTCAGGCGGCCTCCTTCCACTTCTGGTGACGTCCTCCGGCCGCGTGAACGGGTAGTCTTCGTGCTGCCGTCTCCTCCTGGCAGGGCCCCATGCTTCCCATCCTCATCCGCCTCACCTTCGAGTCCCTGTGGTCGCAGTTGCTGCTGTACGCGGTGGCGCTGGCCGTGGTGGCCTCCATCGCGCGCAACGGCTGGATGGGCGCGCAGGGCGAGCTGACGAAGCAGGGCACGCGGACCGAGGTGAAGCGCGCGGACAAGGTGCAGCGCGCGCTGCTCTACGGCGGAGGTGGCGCGGTGCTGGCGTGGTTTGGCCTGCAGTACGCGATGCCCGCCAGCGCCTTCCCGGGTGGCAAGGGCGAGGGCATTCCGGTGCACACCTACGGTGTGCTGCTGGCCGCCGGCTTCTTCTGCGCGGCGAACGTGGCGGCACGGCTGGCCCAGGACGAGTGGCGCAAGGTGGAGTGGGTGGAGGGGCAGGGCTGGGTGGACACCGAGGGCCCTCGGCGCCGCGAGCAGGTGCTGGATTTGGGCTTCTGGGTGCTCGTGGGCGGGCTGGTGGGCAGCCGCGTGCTCTTCATCATCGTCAACTGGCAGGACTACGCGAAGAACCTGGGCAGCATCTTCTCGTTGGGCGGCGGCCTCGTCTTCTACGGCGGCCTCATTGGCGCGGCGGTGGCGGCCTACGCCTTCGCCCGGGTGAATGGCATGGAGTTCCTGCGCCTGGCGGACCTGGCCATCCCCACCGTGTCGCTCGGGCAGGCGCTGGGGCGGCTGGGCTGCTTCTCCGCGGGCTGCTGCTGGGGTGGGCCGGCCGGGAGTCACTCGGCGCTGGCCGTGCGTTTCCCAGGCGCGGGGCTGGCGAGAGACCTCTTCGGCCACCTCACCGGCGCGGGCAGCACGGCCTACAGCTCCCAGGCGATGGACCCGCGCTACGTCCTCGAGGCCACCGGCGAGGTGTTTCCCCAGGCCGTTCCAGGCGCGGTGCGCATCTCTGAGTGGGTGTCGCAGCACGGCACCACGCTGCCGGTGCACCCCACGCAGCTCTTCGAGTCCCTGGGCCAGGCGGCCATCTTCGCCAGCCTGCTCTACCTGCGCCGCTCCCGGCGCTTCCACGGGCAGATTTTCTCCCTGTGGCTCATGGCCTACGCGGTGCTGCGCTCCACGGTGGAGCTGTTCCGCGGGGACGCCGAGCGCGGCACGCTGCACGGCCTGTTGACTTCCAGCGCCCCTTCCCTGGCGAAGTGGGTTCCCCTGGAAGCCTGGTACAACATCTCCACCAGCCAGTTCATCTCCCTGTGTATGTTCACCTTTGGGGCCACCCTCATGTACCAACGCGCCCGCCGGCTGGGCGGGGCGGCAGGCCTGGGCGCTACTCCCAGTCCGGCATGAGGTTGATCCTGAGGCGAGTCTTGGGGACACTCTGAGGTTGCATGCCGCCGGAGATCGGAAAGCCTACATCTGCCGCCAAGTCCTCACCCGGCAAGTCCTCCGCCAATCTGAAGGCGCTGGGGGGAGACGACGCGTCGAAGAAGTCCACGAGTGAGAGAGCCATCGAGGAGTGCGCGGAGCTCGAAGAAGAGCTCATGGTCCTCAAGGTGACGTACGAGCAGTACTTCATGGGCAATGAGCGGCTGCCGCCGACTCTGGCTCACGACACCTTCAGGAAACGGCTGAACAAGCTGAAGACGGGCCTGGTGCGCAACACCGCGGTGAAGTTCCGCATCTCCTCGCTCTACAACAAGTTCCTCACCTACGAGCGCCTGTGGCAGCGCACGCTCCAGGAAATCGAATCGGGCACGTACAAGCGGGACATGTACAAGGCCAAGCGCCGCGCGAATAAGTCCGGAGACGCGGACAAGCGCAAGGGCGAGGCCCACAACCTCACGGAGGAGATCTCCGAGGACGATTTGGAGGAAGTGCTCGACATCGTCCCCAACGAGCCGAAGCCGGTCGCGGAGCCTCAGCGGTTCATCCCTCGGCCGGTGGAGCCCGGGCCCGCCGCCGTGCCGTTCCGGCCCGTGCCCTCGGTGGCCACGGTGCCCGCGGTGGGGCCGATGGTCCCCGCGGTGGCGCCCACGGTGGCGCCCATGGCCACGGGCGGCACACCGTTCCGCGGTACGCCCTCGGTGGCACCCCTGCCGTCCATTCCCGCGATGACGTCTCCGGCGAAGGGCACGGGCTCGCCCCCGGGAGTTCAGGCGAAGGGCGCCCCTACGATTCCTCCGGGTGCCACGCCCTCGAAGGGCACCCCCGCGATTCCTCCCGTCGCCACGCCCTCGAAGGGGACGGCCTCGGTGCCCCCGGGCGGTACGCCGGCACGGGGTACCTCGGGCAGCTCGAGCCCGCCCGCGCGCGGAGTGCCCGCGTTCGGCGCGCCCTCGCAGGGCTCGTCCGGCATCGCCGCAGCCCTGGAGAGCCTCGCGGACGAGCCGTTGGGCGCCAAGCCCTCGGCGCCCAGCGCCTCGCGTCCTCCTCCTTCCGCGGGAGCGCGTCCGGGGGCTCCGTCCTCGGCGGGCTCCAAGCCGGGGATGCCCGCGGCGGCCAAGCCCGCCTCTCAGCCTTCTCAGCCGCCCAAGCCTGCGGCGGGTGGCGGCGGCGGGGCGGGGCTGAGCGACGAGAAGCTCAAGGCGGTCTACGACGCTTACGTCACCGCGAAGCGCCGCAACCAGGAGGACACCTCGAAGATGAACTACGAGTCGGTGGCGGCGAACCTGCGCAAGCAGGTGCCGGAGCTGCTCAAGCAGCACAACGCCAAGTCGGTGGAGTTCAAGGTCGTCATCAAGGACGGCAAGGCCACGCTGAAGGCCGTGCCGAAGTAGGCGGCGGATGAACCAGGACCTCGAGTCGCTCAAGGCCCGGGTGCGTCACCTGTCGGTGATGATCTTCGACATCGACGGGACGCTGACGGACGGGCGCATCTTCTGGGTGCCGAACTCCGGCTGGACGCAGATGTACAGCGTGCGCGACGGCATGGGCATCAAGCGGCTGCAGGAAGTAGGCATCGAGGTGGCGGCCATCTCCGGCGGCGACAGCCTGTCGGCGCAGATGCGGATGCAGTCGCTGGGGCTGCGGCACGTGCACTTCGGCAGCCAGGACAAGGTGGCGCACTTCGAGAAGCTGCTGGAGCTGCTGAAGGTGTCAGCGGACCGGTGTGGTTACATGGGGGACGAGGTGGTGGACCTGCCGCTGTTGAAGGCGGTGGGGTTCTCTGCGGCGCCTCCGGAGGCCCCGGACGAGGTCCGTGCACAAGTGCACTATGTCGCGCAGAAGCCGGCGGGGTTCGGCGCGGCGCGCGAAGTGTGCGAGTTCATTCTTCGTCACCGTCAGAAGGGCTGAGCCCTCCGGGGCGGGGAACCCACCGCGAACCGTTGGGTGTTGGAAACCCGACCCGGTTGGATGGGGGCTCGGGTTGTCGGTCTGGGAAGTGCTTCCTACCTTGGCGTTGCCGCGCGGGGCTTTCTCACGGCGCGAGACACGAGGTAGGCGATGGCCGGGAAGCGGGGTTGGGCACGGGGCGTGGGGCTGATGGCGCTGGTGCTATCGGCGGGTTGTGCCCAGCCGCCGCCGGATGCCGAGGCCCGGCTGGCCGAGCTGGAGGCCGAGGGCCAGAAGATGGATGAGGCCCTCGACAACGTGGAGGAGCGGCTCCTGGGCAATCAGGCGCGGACGCACCTGTGGCAGGAGCTGGCCGAGCGGCACCAGCAAGTGTCCGCGGTGCACTGCAAGCACGCGCACGGCAACGTCGAGGCCATCATCGAGCACGAGGAGCGGCAGGAAGAGAAGGCACGCCGGCTGCGGCGGCGCCACGTGGCCTCGGTGGACTCGGCGGTGCTCACCTCGGGCAATGCCGTGGAGAGCAGCCAGAACTGAGCGCCGCCTCCAGCGCGTGGGTGGGCCGTGGGGATATCAGGAAGGGCTGCGGGGTACCGTCGGGGGCCGCGGGTCATCCCGGAGGAGCCCCATGTCCAATCGCGAGCTCATCGTCCTCGGTTCTGCCAGCCAGGTTCCCACCCGGCACCGCAACCACAACGCGTACTTTCTCCGCTGGGATGACGAGGGCATCCTCTTCGACCCCGGCGAGGGCACTCAACGCCAGATGACCCTGGCCGGGCTGTCCGCCACCCAGGTCACTCGCATCTGCATCACCCACTTCCACGGGGACCACGCGCTCGGGCTGCCCGGCATCATCCAGCGGCTCTCGCTGGACCGCGCCACGCACTCCGTGGAGATCTACTACCCCGCCTCGGGGCAGGCCTTCTTCGAGCGGCTCCGCCACGCCACCATCTTCATGGACAAGGCGACCATCGTCCCTCGGCCCATCTCCAAGGATGGTGTGCTCGCCGAGACCCAGGCGTGGAAGCTCTCCGCGGCGCGCCTGGAGCACGCGGTGGACACCTACGGCTTCCGCCTCGAGGAGCGCTCCCGCGTGCAGCTCAACCCCGGCCGCCTCAAGGAGCTGGGCCTCTCGGGTCCGCTCGTCGGTGAGCTCCAGCGCAAGGGCTCCATGATGGTGAATGGCCGCATCGTCCGCCTCGCGGAGGTGGGGGAGACGCGCCCGGGTCAGGCCTTCGCCTTCGTCATGGACACGCGGCCGTGCCCGAACGCCGCGGTGCTCGCGCAGGGCGTGGACCTGCTCGTCTGCGAGTCGACCTACCTCGACACCGAGCGTCAGGAGGCCCACGACCACTTCCACATGACCGCGCTCCAGGCCGCCGAGCTGGCGCAGAACGCTCAGGCCCGCCAGCTCGTCCTCACCCACTTCTCGCAGCGCTACGAGGACACCTCTGCCTTCGTCGCCGAGGCGAAGACCCGGGTGGCGGACGTGGTGGCCGTGAAGGACTTGGACCGGGTGGAGGTCCCCAAGCGGTCCCGGTCTTCGTGAGTTCCAGGGACGCCGCGTCACCCCAGCCCCCGCCCTCGGATGGGGGGCTGCCGGGCAGGCCGTCCGAACCGTGACGCGGCTCCCAAATCCGGCTAGAAGGGACCTGTGCGACTCCTCTGGCAGGGGGCGCTCGCCGCCGTGGTGGCGACAGCGCTCTCGGGATGCAACGACATCGAGGTGTGCGGCTCGCGTCAGGAGACACCCCTGGGCGCGGATGGCGGCAACTATCGGTGCTCCACCGCCGAGGATTGCCCGCGCTCCTCCCGTGTCTCGGTGTGTGTCACCGACGTCTCTCCCCAGCAGGAGTGCGTCAAGTGCGAGGAGACCATCTGCACCAAGGTCATCCCGGAGGCGTGCAATTGAGCCGGCTGCTCCTCCTGTGCGCCCTGATGGGCTTCTGGGTGGGGTGCCGCGAGACGCCTGCCGACCATCTCCAGCGCGCCCGGGATGCCGTCTTCGAGAAGCGCCCGGACGAGGCGCTCGTCGAGTACCGCAAGGCCTTTGACTTGCTGCGGCGGGATGAGTCCGCCCCCGCGCTGGTGCTGCGCGCCCGCGCCCTCAAGGGCGCCGGCGACGTGTACTGGCTGGAGCAGCGCAAGGTGAAGGAGGCCGTCAGCGTCTACAAGGAGCTCGTCCAGCAGTGCCCCGAGTCTCCCGAGGCGCTCGAGGCCCGCATCATCCTCGCGGAGCTGCTGCGCATGCATTACCGCGACCTGCGCGGCGCCATTGATCAGCTCGCCGCCGCGCTCCAGCGCAACCCGCCCCAGGGCGCCGAGCTCCAGTACCAGGTGGCCAAGCTCTACTTCGAGCTGGGCGACTACGCGCAGTGCGAGCTGGAGGCCCGCAAGCTGGGTGAGCGCTTCGCCACCAGCGCCTTCGTGGATGACGCCGTGTTCCTCCAGGCCCAGGCTGTCCACATGATGGAGGGCCGGCGCCAGGAGGCCTCGCGCATCTACGCGGACCTGCGCTCGCGCTTCCCGGATTCGGAGCTGGCCCCACACGCCTTGGTGGAGATGGGGAAGATCCGCGCCGAAGCGGGTGAGAACGAGAAGGCCATCGAGCTGTGGGTCGAGGCCCTCAAGACGCACCCGGACCCCAACCTGGTGCAGGACTACATCTCCCGCGCCCGCCGGCGCATCACCGAGACTACTCCCGAGGCCGTGGGCCAGAAGGCCGTCGCCTTCGACCACGGCAAGGCGCCCGCCCGTCCTCCGCGCAACTCGGTGGAGGCCGTGGGCGGCAGCGCCGACGAGGCCGCGCGCGACCACGGCGACTGAGGCGCGGCTCCCTCCTCAGGGAGCGGGCTTGCCTGCCGGCGGAAGCTCACTGGGGTCCGCGGGGATGCGGATCTCTCCGGCGATGAGCTTCGCCTTCAGCTCCTCGATTCTGCGCAGCGCCTCCTCTTTGCCCGGGAAGTCCAGGCGCACCGGAGCCAGCGCGATGCCTCCCTCCTTCAAGCCCAGCGTCCGCGCGCCGCCCTGGAAGCGGCCCTGGACCCGGTCGCGCACGGACTCGTAGACCGTCAAGTCCACCCGCTTCAGCACCGTGGTGAGCATCGCCTGGGGAGCCAGGTGGAACTGGTCCGAGTCCACGCCGATGACGAAGAGGGACTTGCCTGCCTCCCGCGCCTCCTTGACGGCCTGGATGGCGCCGAGCCCGTCCACGCCGGCCGCCGCGAAGATGACGTCCATGCCCTTGGCCACCAGGTCCTGCCCCACCTGCTTGCCGAGGGCGAAATTGGTGAAGCTGCCCGTGTAGTTGGACACCACGGTCGCCTGAGGATTGGTGGCGGCCACGCCCGCGCGGAAGCCCGCCTCGTACTGCTTCACCAGGGGGATCTGCATGCCCCCCACGAAGCCAATCTTGTTCCCCTTCGTGGCGAGCCCCGCCATCGCCCCCGCCAGGTAGCAGCCCTCCTCGGCCCGGTACGTCACCGTGCGCACGTTGGGCAGGGTGTACGGCTCGTTCTGCGCGTTGAACAGCGGGGTGTCGACGAGGAGGAACTGCTTGCCCGGGTTGCGCTGGGCCACCACCTCCACCGCGTTCTCCAGCATGAAGCCCACGCCGATGATCAGCGCCGGGTCCTGATCCACCATGAGCTGAAGGTTGGGCTCATAGTCCTCTTGGACGCGGCTCTGCAGGATGGAGGGGGTGATGCCCAGCGGGGTGATGGGCGGCTCGTGCCGCGTCAGCTCCGGGGCGAGCGAGGCGCGGAGCTCCTCCGGCGAGGCCTCCTTATATGTGTTCCCCTCGTACTTCACGCCCGCGGCCCAGAGCTCCAGGCCTCGCAACGCCGAGTCATTGAAGGACTGATCCCCGCGTCCGCCCAGTCCGAGGACCAGCCCGATGCGCAGCTTCTCCGTGGCGGGGGCAGCGGCCGCGGCGGCGGGAGCCTTGGCAGGGGCGGGAGGCTCCTCCTTCTGACTCTTGCAGGCGATGACCGAGGACAGCGTGAGGACGAGGAGGAGGCTGCGAGAGACCAGGCGCATGCCCCTTGTTTAACACACTGCGTCGTCCCCTTCAGCGGAGGGAGGCGGGCACGCCCTCCAGCACCGCTTCCAGCAGGGGGGCCGGCACGGCCGGATCATCCGCGTCCGCGACCAGCAGCAGGTGTACGCGTCCACCCTCCACGCGCGCGCTCACGCCCTCCAGCTTTACCTTCGCGTCCACCCCGTCCAGGAACAGCGGCGCGCCATCCGGCGCCAGTACTCCCACCGCCGAGCCGGTGACCTGGCCATCGGCGTAGGTGTCTCGCGTGTCCTCGGCGGCGGCGGTGAAGATGATGCGCCCATCCGGCAGCGGCGAGGCGTCGGTGAAGGACAGCCGCACTCCACCGGCTCGGCCCAGCTCCCAGCGCTTCACGGTTCGCACCGTCTCGGGGCCCGGGTCCCGTCCCGTCACCAGCGCGCGGATGATCCGCTCATGGTCCAGGTCCACCAGCGCGTCCGTTCCCTGGTCTCCGTTGCCGCGCTGGAGCAGCCGCAGCCGGGCCCCCGACACCGCCGCACCCTCCACGTTCAATGGCCCCAGCTCCCGCGCCAGCTGGGAGTACAGCGCCGTGAAGTCCAGCAGGCGCGCCCCGCCCGCCAGCGTTCCATCTGCCGCCAGCGGAAGGAGCGCGCCGCGCTGCCGCTCCGCCGTGGAGCCCGAGGGCATCGCCAGCAGCGCTCCATGAGGGCAGCCCTCGAAGGGCGCCAGCAGGCAGAGCGCCTCCAGGTCCGGCTTGGCCGCCTTGCGCTCCCGGTGCTCCAGGGGCAGCTCGCCCGGGAAGAGGCGGACGCTTCTCCCGGGGGCTGTGCCCTCACGCGGGAAGACGGCGAGGTGGAGCGCATCATCCGCGACGACATAGAGCCACGGGCCCACCGCCACGAGGCCGCTGGCCGCCGAGACATGTGCGGGGCGCCCGGGCTGCTCCGGCGCCTCCAGCGTGAGGGTCCGCCGCTGAGTGGTGCGAATCATGGCGCCGATTCTCTGCGGCTCAGTCCGCGATTTCCAATCCCTCGGCGCGCACGGCCTCGCGGCCCAGCTTTTCCCGCGCCAGCTCGAGCAGCCGCGCATGGGCCCGGACCTGGGTGAGGTAGCGCGCACGCGCCTCGGCGCTGGGAATGTCCTCCATCCGCACCCGGAGCCGGGGCAGGGTGAGCTGGAGCATCTCCCGTGCGGCCTCGGATTGGCCGGCGGCCTCGCGGGCCTCCGCGACGGCCAGTCGCAGGTCAATCTCCCCCTGGCCCGTCATCCCGATGTGCTCGAACTGCCGCAGCGTCTCCTCGCTGAGAGACAGCGCCTCCTGGACACGCCCCATCGAGAGCAGGATCCGGGCTCGGAGCGCGACGAGATCCCAGGAATAGGTCGGGAAGGGCTTCACCCACTCGCAGGCGGTGCGAGCCTCGGCTTCGGCAGCCTCGAGCTCGCCGCGCCGGAGCGCGATGGTGGCCAGCGCGCCATGGGCGGGGCCCAGCAGCGACTGGTTCTCTCCGGCGATTGCCGCACGTGCGAGCTCCTCCGCCTCACCGAGCCGATCGACTGGCAAGGCGATGGCCTGATTCCGCGCCAGGTAAGTCCGCGCGTAGGTAAGCGGCATTGCCTCGCCCCGCCGCTCGGCCACCTGCAGGTTCTCTCTCAGGACGGCCTCGGCGCCAGCGGAGTCCCCGAGGTCCGTGAGCGCCTTGCCCTGATGGGCGCCGACGATGATCCGCTGCCGCCAGAGCTCGGACCGCTCGTACCGGTGTACGGCCTCCGCGTTGGACTGCATGCATCTCCAGGGGGCGTTCTCCGCGAGGTGCCAGTGGCTGGCATTGCACCCCCAGACGTAAGCCCACGCGCTGGAGTCATTCGGATCCAGGTGGGTGCTCTCCTGCTGGATCCGCAAGTACAGGCTGTGGGCGATGTCCTTGGCGCCGGTGACTTCGAGCATGGCGAACAGCCACGAGCCTGCCCGGATGTACTCGACCCGTGCCTCGGGGTTGGGCGGCACGTCCAGGAAGCGCCGTGCGCAGTCCATGAAGGCCGCCGGCTGGGTGAAGGCGACGGCGGGAAGGAGGTGGTGGAACGTCATGTACCAACGCCTGCTCCCCGCGGGCAGCAGGTCCAGCGCCTCGGAGCTGAGCGCGATGGCCTCCGTGTACTGCGCCCGCGCCACGTGCACACTGGCCTTCAGGCTCAGCAAGGCACCCCGTTGCTCGCCGTGGGAGTTGCAGCAGTGAAGGCCTCGCTCCGTGCAGAACAGGATGGCCTCGGAGTCATCGGCCTCGGCGGCGCGATCTACGGCCCGCACATAGAGCCAGGCGGCACGCTCCAGCTCCTTGCCCTTCTCGAAGTGCTCCGCGAGCGCCAGCGCGTCGCCCTCGCCATGCTGCTCCAGCCACTCGCCCGCGAGGCGGTGCCCCAGCACGCGATCCTCCTCGGTCAGCAGCGCATAGGCTCCCTCCCGCAGCAGGGCGTGCCGGAAGGAGAACTCCTCCTCACCGGGGAAGCGGCTCTCCGGGCGGCGCACGAGCACCTCACGCTGAACCAGCAGCAGGAGCCAGTCCAGGGCCTGGTTCGTGCGCATGCCCCCCAGCAGGGCCACGGTGGCGCTCCTCCAGAAGACCTCACCATAGACGCTCGCGGCCCGGAGCACCCGCCGCGCATCGGGCTCGAGCGCCGCGAGCCGCGACTGCACCATGCCCACCACCGTGTCCGGCAGTGCACTCTGACCCTCGGCCACCGCGCGGATCAGTTCCTCCAGGTAGAAGGCGTTGCCCTCGGATCGGGCCACCAGCCGTTCGAGCTCCGGCTCTGTGAGCGCTTCGCCCAGGACAGACCGGACCAGCCGCTGGCTCGCCCGGGCCGACAGGGAGCGCAGGCGGATCTCCTGAGGGCTGTGCCTGCTCCAGAGCCGGGGGAAGCGCGAGTGGACCTCCGGCCTCGCCAGGCCCAGCACGAACACGGGCCGGAGCCGGGCCTGCTGCAGCGCCTGATCCACGAAGCGCAAGCTCGCGGCATCTCCCCAGTGCAGATCATCGAAGATGAGCACCACGGGGCGCGTCGCGCACTCGGCCAGCAGGAACTCCTCGAAGGTGCGCTGGAGCTGCTCGGCCATGAGCTGGGGATCCTGCCTCGCGGCGGCGAGCTGAGGGCTGCTCGGCTCCAGGAAGGGCACGCCCACCAGCTCTCCGAGGAACTCACACAGCCGCAGCGTGTCCGGGGGGGCCTGGGGCCCGCCGAAGCGGGCTCGCAGCTTCTCCCGCTGGACCTCCAGGGAGGTGCTGCCGTGGAGCCCGAGCGCGCCCCGCAGCGCGTGGCCGAGCAGGTGCAGCGAAGAGCCCGCGCGCGAGGAGTCCGCCCGTCCCTGCCAGATGGCGGCCTCTGGAGCCCGTCCTCGGATGAAGTTGATGAACTCGCGAGCCAAGCGGGACTTCCCCATCCCCGCTGGGGCCGTGACGAGGAACACCTGCGCCGAGGGCTCCTCCACGCAGGTGTCGAAGGCCTGCTCGAACATCCGCAGTTCGATGTCCCGGCCCACATAGGGCGTGGGCTTTCCGAGCAGCGTCCTCGCCGTTCCAGGCTGATCCCGCTCGCCCCAGAGCTCCGGCCCCTGCGTGCCCTCCCTCCACTCGAAGCGCGGATCCAGCAGCGCCGCGGTCGTGCTGTCGATGGCCACGGGGAACGGGCCCGGGCCGTGGGCGTCATGCAGGGCAATACGCTGAGCCGCCCGCTCGAGGGCCTCGCCGAGGGCCGAGTCCTTGCGTGTGGCCCCCCGGCCCGTGGCGAGCGCGATGGGTACCTCCGGGTCGTGCCCGCGCAGCGCGAGCGCGAACCGCGAGGCGAGCGTCACCTGATCCTTGACGATGCCTGGGCCGCCAAACGTCACGGTGATGGAGCCGTCCGCGAGGCGCTCCTGGTTGCCGCCTGCCTCCTGGGCGATGCGCCACACCTCGGGGGGGAGAGTCCAGGCCTCCGCGTCCTGCCCTCCCGGCTTGCCAGGGCCCATCATCACCACCGAGACCATGCGCTGCTCGTGCTCGGTGAGAGAGCCCGGGGGCGGCACCGGGACCGGCGTCCGCTCCTGAGCCATGCCAGGGGCCAGCAGCGCTTCGAGCGCCGTGAGCTCCACGAGCAGCGCCATGCCATCCTGAGGGCGCGAGGCGGGCTCCTTCGCGAGCATCCTCGCCACGAGCGAGGCGAGCTCGGGGGCAAGGTCGGGGCGCGAGGCCTCGAGCGGAGGCGCCTCCATGAAGATGAGCTTGGCCAGGATGGCCATCATGTGCTGGCCCTCGAAGGCGGGCCTGCCCGCGAGCACCTCGAAGAGCACGCAGCCGAGCGAGAAGATGTCCATCGCGGGCGTCAGCTCCGGATCGCCCCGGGCCTGCTCGGGAGCCATGTAGCCGGGTGTCCCCAGGGGGGCGTTCGTCCGCGTCAGCCGCGCCTGCCCCTGGAACCGGGCGATGCCGAAGTCCAGCAGCCGCGCCTGGCTCACGTCGTCGCGCTCGATGAAGAGGTTGGCGGGTTTGATGTCCCGGTGGATCAGCCCTCGGCTGTGCGCCTCTCCGAGCGCGCTGGCGATGCGGCACGTGAGCCGGATGGCTTCGTCCGCGCCGAGCCGCCGCCGCCGCAAGAGCGAGGCGAGGTCTTCCCCCTCCAGCCACTCCATGGCGAGGTAAGGAGCGCCCCCCGAAGTCGCCCCATAGGCCACGGGGCGGACGATGGCCGGGTGGTAGAGCTCACTGAGCGCGCGGGCCTCCTGCTCGAACCGGTCGCGATCGTTGGCGTCGTGGAGGACCTTGATTGCGACGAGGCGGCCCGTCTCCGCGTCGAGCGCCTGGAAGACCTCGCCCATTCCGCCGGTCCCTGCACGCCTCTTGAGCTCGAAGCGCCCGGCTATGAGATCTCCCAGCTGCATGTGGAGGTATCATCCGTCGAACCCGGGGGCTCGGACAACGGAGATGTCCTGAAGGGCATCAGTGCCCTGTCCGCAGGATGTTCACCACCGTGAGGCTCCGCTCCGCGTCATTCAGCTCATAGATGACGGTGAGGCCGTCCAGGGTCGCACTCAGAGAGGCCTCCGCGGCTGCGCGGCCGGGTGCGTACGCGATGCGCTCCAGCGCACGTTGCAGGCTCTGGAAGGTCGCGGACGGCATGCTGCCGATCAACCTCCATGCTTCGGGCGAGAAGGTGACGCGGTAGGACCCCGCGACTCTGTGGATGGGACGCAGCATGAAGAAGGTTCTGAGGAGCAGAGAGCAAGCGGCGCGCCATCTTCGAATGTGAGGAGAAGCGGACGTTTGGGTGCGTCCACAGGGCAACTCAACGGGAAGAGTTACAGCCGCCTCTTGACGAAGCACTGGCATTTCTTCCGGTTCCTTCGCGTGTGGTATGCAGCGCGACATGAACCACTCCCAGAGCAAGGCTCTCTTTACCCGCGCGCAGGAGCGCATCCCCGGCGGAGTGAACTCGCCCGTGCGCGCCTTCCGAGGCGTGGGAGGCGACCCCGTCTTCTTCCGCGAGGCCCAGGGCGCGTGGATGACGGATGTGGATGGCAACCGCTATGTGGATCTCGTGGGCAGCTGGGGTCCGCTCATCCTGGGGCACGCCTACCCGCCCGTGGTGGAGGCGATCATCGATGCGGCCCGCCGTGGCACCTCCTATGGCGCCCCCTCTCCGGGCGAGGTGGAACTGGCGGAGCTCATCTGCGCCACCGTGCCCAGCGTGGAGAAGGTGCGCCTGGTCTCCAGCGGCACCGAGGCCACCGTGGCGGCCATTCGCCTGGCGCGCGGCTTTACCGGCCGCGACTTCATCCTCAAGTTCGAGGGCTGCTTCCACGGCGCGGGCGATCCGTTCCTGGTGAAGGCGGGCAGCGGTGTGGAGACGCTGGGGCTGCCGGACTCGCCGGGCGTGCCGTCCGCGCTGGCGAAGCTCACCCTCACCGCGCCCTTCAATGACCTGGCGGCGGTGGAGCGCATCTTCGCGGAGAAGGGCAAGGAGATCGCCTGCGCCATCATCGAGCCGGTGGTGGGCAACATGGGCGTGCTCATCCCCAAGCTGAACTACCTGAAGGACCTCCAGGAGCTGTGCCGCAAGCACGGCGTGCTGCTGGTGCTGGACGAGGTGATGACGGGCTTCCGGCTCGCGCGCGGAGGGGCGCAGGAGCTGTACGGGCTGAAGCCGGACCTCTCGACGTTCGCGAAGGTGGCGGGCGGCGGCATGCCGCTGGGCGCGTACGGCGGGCGACGCGACATCATGGCGAAGATCGCGCCCGAGGGCCCCGTGTACCAGTCCGGCACGCTGTCGGGGAACCCGGTGGCGGTGGCTGCGGGTCTGGCGTGCCTCAAGGCGCTGGCGGCGCCGGGCACCTACAAGCGGCTGGAGCAGATCAGCGCCATGTTGGAGGAGGGGTTCGTGGCCGAGGCGAAGGCGGCCGGGGTGCCTGTCACCCTCAACCGCGTGGGCAGCATGTTCACCGTCTTCTTCACGGACAGCCCGGTGTACGACTACGCCAGCGCGAAGAAGGCGGACACGGCACGCTTCTCCAAGTTCTTCCACGCCATGCTGCACGAGGGCGTCTACCTGCCGCCGAGCCAGTTCGAGGCGGCCTTCGTCTCGCTGGCCATCGGCGAGCCGGAGGTGGCGCACATCCTCGGCGCGGCGAAGAAGGCCTTCCGCACTCTTGGCTAGTCCGCACGAGCCGGAGGCCCTGGACGGGCCCATCCGCTTCGGTCCCTACACCCTGTCGCGCCGCATCGGCGCGGGGGGTATGGGAGAGGTGTACCTGGCTCGCGAGGACTCGCCGCGCCGCGCGTGCGTGGTGAAGAAGGTGCTGCCGAGGCTGATGGAGAACAAGCAGTTCCTCGGCCGCTTCCGGGACGAGGCGCGGGTGGTGGTGCACCTGCAGCACCCCAACATCGCCCGGGTCTACGCCATGGGCGAGGCTGACGGGCAGGCCTACCTGGCCATGGAGTACGTGCAGGGCAAGACGCTCAGCCGGCTCGCCTACCGCATGCGCCAGCGCGGCAAGGCCATCCCGCTGGGCGCCATCCTGCAGATCGGCATCCGGCTCTGCGAGGGGCTCGCCTACGCGCACGATGCGAAGGATGGCTCGGGCCAGCCGCTGCACCTGGTGCACCGGGATCTGTCCCCCGCCAACATCTGCCTCTCCTATGACGGGGAGCTGAAGATCATCGACTTCGGCGCCTCGCAGTCCACGCTGAAGGAGCAGCAGACGGCGCCGCGGGTGGTCATCGGCAACCTGACGTACATGTCCCCGGAGCAGGCGCGGAAGAAGTTCGTGGATCGGCGCGCGGATGTGTACTCGGCGGGCGTGGTGCTGTGGGAGCTGATCACCTGGAGGTTCCTGCCGCAGAAGGGCGATCCGCTGGAGCGCTGGCGCAAGGCGGCCTACCCCAAGTGGGACGCGCCCAGCGTCGTGCGCCCGAGCGTGCCGCTGTCCGTGGATGCGGTGCTGATGAAGGCGCTCGCCACCGAGCCTGGGCAGCGCTTCCCCGACGCAGCGGCGCTCGGGGTGGAGCTGAAGCGGCTCAAGGAGAAGCTGGCGCCTCAGGTGGGCGACGCGGACGTGGCGCGGCTGATGCGCGAGGCCTTCGCCGAGGAGAAGACGCAGGAGGACGCGGTGCTCGCTGAGCTGCTGGAGAAGGAGCCCTCGCGAGCGCGCACCAAGCAGCTCGTCCCCGCCAAGCTCGCACCGCCCACCGCACTCGCGTTCGAGCACAGCGGCTTGGAGGCCCCCGAGGACTACGTCCCCGGAGAGGACGCGTCGATCTCGCTGGCTCGCAGAAAGGCGCAGCCCCAGTCCCGCAACGAGACCCGCGAGGCCCGCGTCAGCTTTGGCCTGGACGTCGCGGACGAGTCCAAGGTGGGCATGGTGGAGGCCTCGCGGCCGTCACTGTTGCGCGACATCGAGGGCGATGACGAGGGCCTGCTCCCCGAACCCGAGACCGGTGAGACGGACTATAGGCGGATGGGGTGGCTGGCGGTGGTCCTGTTCCTGGGGGCCTGCGCCGTGGGCTTCGGCGTGGTGTGGCTGCTCGCCCATTCCTAGAGCAGGACTCAGATGATCCGGATCAAGCGCGTGCTGATGACCTTCCTTGCGATTGTGGCGCTGGGCTACCTCGGGTTGATGGGGCTGGCCTTTGCCGTTCAGCGGTCCATCCTCTTCCCGGCGCCGCGCAGTGCGCTGCAGGAGCCACCCCAGCGGCTCGGTTTCCGAAGGTTGTCGCCGCCGGGTGGCCCCGTGGTGGACGTGCTGCACCTGCCTGCGGCACAGGGGCAGCCGACGATGGTGCACTTCCATGGCAATGGGGAGCAGATCTCTCACCTGGTGGAGCTGGGCGAGGCACTGCATGCGCACGGCCTGGGCTTCCTGGCCGTGGAGTACCCGGGCTACGCGACCAATCCGGGCACGCCCACCGAGCAGGGCCTGTACCAGGCCGCCGAGGTGGCGCTGGCGGACCTGCGCGCCTCGGGCGTGGGCCCTGAGTCCACGGTGCTGAGCAGCCGCAGCGTGGGCGGTGGCGTGGCGGTGGAGATGGCCAAGCGTGGCCACGGAGCGCGGATGGTGCTGCTGGCGCCGTTCACCTCGGTGGTGGACATGGCGAACCGGGCCTTCCCGTTCCTCCCCACCCGGCTGCTGGTGAGGGATCGCTTCGACAACGCGGCGAAGGCGCCCGGCATCCGCATTCCGGTGCTCATCCTTCACGGGGACCAGGACGAGATCATCCCCGTGGAGATGGGCCAGCGGCTGGGGCGTCTGTTCCCCCAGGCGACGATGGAGACCATCCCCGGCGCGCACCACAACGACTTGCTGGAGCAGACGTGGCCCGCGCTCGTGGATCGCGTCGCCGCGTTTGCACGAGGCGGCTCCAGTGGAGCCTCACCCGAGGGCTCGCAGGGCAAGCCCCCGGACGCCGTGGCTCAGTAGATCTGCATCCAGTCCATCAAAAGGAAGCCGCGGGCGGGTGCGCGCGCAGCCAGCTCACGAACTCCGCGGGGCTGGCGCAGACCACGGCGGCGCCCGCGTCGAGCAGCTCTTCCCGAGAGCCGTACCCGTAAGCCACTCCCACTGGCACGAGCCCATTCTTCCGGGCGGCGCGGACGTCCTGGGCTCGATCCCCCACCATGATGCATGAGGCCGCATCGAGCCCCTCTTGCTTCAGCGCGTGCTCGAGCAGCTCCGCCTTGTTGTCGAAGCGCCCATCCAGCTCGGCGCCATACACGTGGGAGAAGAAGGGGCTCAGGCCGAAGTGCTCGATGATGCGCTCGGCGTAGACGCGGGCCTTGGACGTCGCCACGAAGAGCCGCCGGCTCTCCTCCCCGAGCGCTCGCAACATGCCCGGCACTTCGGCGTAGACCTGGTTCTCGAAGGCACCCTCGGTGGCGTAGCGCTCCCGGAAGAGCGACACCCCCTGCTCGATGAGGAGCTGATCCTGTGTCGCGAGCAGCGTGGCGAACCCCTCACGCAGCGGCGGGCCGATGAACGGCGCCAGCTCGGCCGCGGGCGGCACCGGCCGTCCGAGCTTCGAGAGGGCATGTTGGAAGCATGCGGTGATGCCCTCGAACGGGTCGGTGAGCGTCCCGTCCAGGTCGAAGAAGATCGCGTTCCGGGGGGCTATCGTGTTCATCGCGCTCGCATTGAGAGAGTCCCTGCGTGTCCGCGAACGGATAGCAGGCTTGGGCGCCCATGGGTGATACGAGACAGGGCCCACATGAACCCTCCGCGCCTCACCTTCTTCTGCGAGCTGGGAGCCGAGCCCTTGCAGGCCCTCTTCGCGGACCCGGCCGTACTCGAGCACCTCGTGGCGCTGGGGGCCTCCGTGAGCCTGGGCCTGCTGGACCTGAGGGAGGAGCGGGCGGCCGTGGTGCGGCGGCTCCACACTGCGGGGGTGCCCGTCATCGCCTGGCAGTTGCTGCCCACCGAGCAGGGCTACTGGTTCAACCTGGACAACGCGCCCCAGGGCCTCGCGCGCTACGAGGCCTTCCGCCAGTGGACGGCAGAGCACGGCCTGCAGTGGGACGGAGTGGGCTTGGACATCGAGCCGGATCTGGCGGAGCTGCGGCGGCTGCTCGCCCAGCGCTGGCGCTACGTGCCAGTGCTCTTCCGGAGACTGCGGCGAGGCGAGCAGCTGCGCCAGGCTCGCGAGGCTTACCAGGGACTGGTGGCGCGCATCCGGGCGGATGGCTACCGGGTGGACACGTACCAGCTCCCGCTCATCGTCGACGAGCGCGAGGCGGGCTCCACCCTGCTGCAGCGGCTGCTCGGCGTGGTGGACCTGTCCGCGGATCGCGAGGTGCTGATGCTCTACTCCAGCTTCGTGCGCCCGCATGGCGCGGGCCTGCTGGAGAGCTACGGCGCTCAGGCCCGCTCCATCGGCGTGGGCAGCACCGGCGGCGGAGTGGAGCTGCCGGGCGCGGGCGCGGCGCCACCGTTGTCCTGGGAGGAGCTCTCCGGCGACCTGCGGCGGGCGCGGCGCCTGTGCGCGGACCTGCACGTGTTCAGCCTGGAGGGGTGCGTGGAGCAGGGGTTCTTGGCCCGGCTCCGGGACTTCGACTGGCGCGAGCCGGCGGGGGCTGAAAACACAACGGCCCGGCGCATGGAGTTCATGCGCCGGGCCGCGAGGAGCGTCCTGTGGGCCTGCGCGGGGGGGACGCGCTGAGGCCCGACGTTCGGGGACTAGAGCAGCTTCATGTAAGCCGTGATGTCGGTCAGATCCTGCTGCGTGTAGGGGATGCCGGCCACGTCCATCAGCATCTTGTACTGCTGGGTGATCTGCTCGATGGTCTTCGCGGAGTTGTCGTGGAAGTACGGCGCGCTGTTCTTCAGGTTGCGCAGCGACACCATCTTGAACAGGCCGGCCATCTGCGGCACGCCCGTCACCAGCATCTGGCCCGGGTCAGGCGACATCACGTGGGCCTCGGTGCCGTCCGGATTCTTGACGATGTACTCGCGCACGGGGTTCTGCGCCACGTTGAGCTCGGACACCAGCGCGCTGCCGAAGTGGAAGCCCGCCGGCAGGCCCATGGGGTTGAACTGCGAGGTCTCGTTGAGCAGCGCGCCGAAGTGGCAGCCACCGCACAGGCCCGTCTCGGCGAAGAACGCCTTGCCGCGCTTCTCGGACTCGGTCTTGCCCGTGGGCAGCGCCGGCGCCTTGCCGGTCAGCGCGTAGTCAAACGTCTGCTTCGAGGAGAACAGCGCCTTCTCGAAGTCCACCAGGGCGTTCAGCTCCGTCTGGTTGGGCGCCCGCTTGGCCTGGGCGTGGCCCGCGATGGCGTGCTGGGCCTGCAGCTGCAGCGTCGGCTCACGGCCGTCCCACATGATGGCCGGGTCGAACCGCGGGCTGTCGAACGTGCTGGGGATGGCGCGGCGCAGCTTCACGGTGCGCGCCGTGGGGTTGTCAGCCAGCCGCACGTTCGCCGGCAGGTCGATGTCCACCGTCACCGTCGCGTGGGTGAGCAGCTGCTTGTAGCTGGCGCCCGTGCCGTCATCGCTGTCGATGGGGCGGAACAGGGGGTCCTTCTTGTTCTTGGCGTAGATGGCCTGCGCCTGCGCGGGCGTCAGGCCGCCGTTGGCCAGCGTGTGGCAGGTGGCGCAGGTGCGGCCGTTGCCGTTGAAGGTCTCCTTGGTGAACAGGTACGCGCCGAGCACCGTGCTGCCCAGCGTCGCCTGCTGCTCCGCATCCCACGTCTCGTCCGTCGTGGTCTCATCATCGATGACCGGCTGCTCGTCCGGAGCTGTCTCGCCCCCACAGCCGGCGGCAGCCAGCATCATGAAGGAGCTCAGAGTCATTGCCTGCAGGCGCTTCAGCGTGAACGGGTTCATCATGGGGGTCTCTCCTCCCCAACGGGGGCGAGTGGGGCTCGTGTCTCCCTTAAGCACCCCTCATGCCAACTCTCGGTCTCCGAGAATCCCCCCGCAAACAGCTGAAACGACTCATTCTCACAACGCGTTAAGCCCCATGTAGGTTTTTTGGCCACGAGACACGGCTGCTCCACCGCGTTTTAGAGAGAATGTAAGTCTACCCCCCTGAATCCGGTGAGCCTCGAAATTCCCTCGTGAAAACAAGAACTTACGACCGAATCGAGAAAACCTTGAACAGTGGATAATCCACGCTCCAGCCCTGTCCTGTTTTCGGACAGGGCCGGAATCCGTTTGGGATCAGACGCTGATCAGACAGTGCGGGGGCTACTTGTACTCCACGGTGAGGACGGCGCCGGAGCCCTCGGTGAGGAAGAGGTAGCGGGTGCCGGTGGGGTTCAGCGAGAAGCGGAGCCGGGCCTGCGTCTTGCCGGTCTTGTTGATGGCGGCCAGGCCCGAGGTGTTGAAGTCCGTGGAGCTCTGAGCGCCGGTGGTGAACTTGACCATGTCGGCCACGTCGGTGGCGGTGGCGGTGGCGGTGAAGTCCGACGTCTCGGTGGTGGCTGCGCCGAAGGTGCCGTTCTTCAGATCAAGGGTGAGGGTGTTGCCCGTGGGGTCCGCCCAGGGGTCTCCCGAGGCCGAGGACAGCGTCACCTTCAGTGAGGCCCGGACAATCGTGGCCGTGTCCGGGAGCGCGGAGGTGTCGAAGGAGAAGAAGGCGCGGTTGAGCAGCGCGTCGGCGCCCTTGCCGAGGGCCGGGGTGGAGAAGGTGCCCACCGCAGCGGAGGAGCCGTCCGCGTTGGCCTTCACGTAGCCATCCTCCGCCGCGATGCTGGCGAAGGTGGCGGTGGTGGTGCCTCCGGCGGCGTTGCTCACGGTGATGGAGGTGTCGTTGTCGGTGCTGATGTTGTTGGCCGCGTCGTAGGCCTTGGCCATGAGTGTGTGGGTGCCATTGGCCACGAGGGCGGTGTTCCAGGTGAAGACGAAGGGCGAGGCGGTGTCGGTCTCCGCCAGCGCGCCGTCCACGTAGAACTCCACCTTGCTGATGCCGGAGCTGTCCGAGGCGCTGGCCGTCACGTCCACCGTGCCGCTGAGGGTGGCGCTGGCGGCGGGGGCCGTCACGTTCACGGTGGGGGCGCTCACGTCGAGCGCCGTGGAGGGCGGGCCCACGGTGATGCTGTCCACCCAGGCCTTGGCGCGGCTGGTGGTAGAGCCGGTGTCCGTGGCGGTGACGATGAACTTCAGCGTCACGGCGCGGCCCGCGTACGCGGACAAGTCGATGTTCGCGCGCTGCGTCCAGGTGGACTCGGCGAGGGCGCCCAGGCCGCTCTTGGTGGCGGAGTCCACCACATGGTCGGTGCCATCATTGAGGACGACCCTGAAGCTGGCCGAGGCGGAGATGTTGGCGCCGTACAGGTCCAGCTTGCGCCAGTAGGTGAGGCGCGGGTTGGAGCTCAGGGTGAGGCTGACGGTGGCCGTCTTGGTAACGGTGTTGAAGGCAGGCACGGCCGAGCCGAGGATGGACTTGCTGCCGGTGGTGCCCGTCTGGTCGCTGGCGTCCAGCGCCCACTCCGTCAGGGTCCATCCGGCCTTGTCCGGGCCGTTGTTGGAGAAGCGCTCGACGAAGTTCACCGAGTTCTGATCCACCGTCACCGTCACCGAGGGGGCGGTGGCGCTGTTGCCCGCCGCGTCATAGGCCCGCGCGGTGAGCGAGTGGCTGCCGGCGGCATACGAGGTGGTGTTCCAGCTGAAGACATAGGGGCCTGCCTGCTGTGCGGAGACGCCCTGGCCTACAACGGTGCCGTCGATGAGGAACTCGACCTTCGTCACACCGGTGTCATCCGAGGCGGTGGCGGTGATGTCCACCGCGCCCGCGACGGTGGAGCCGTGGGTGGGGAAGGTGATGCTCACGGTGGGGGCGGTGGTGTCGGAGATGCCGCCGGAGACGTTGACGGAGATGGAGGCGGAGGTGGCGGTGTTTCCGGCCGCGTCATGGGCCTTGGCCACCAGCACGTGGGTGCCGTTGGTGGCGGCGGCGCTGTTCCACGCGTAGGCGTAGGGCGAGGCCGTGTCGGTTCCCACCAGGGTGTTGTCGATGAAGAACTCCACTTTGGAGACGCCCACGTTGTCCGAGGCGCTGGCCGTCACCTGCACGGTGCCACTCACGCTGGCGTTATTGGCGGGTGCGGTGAGGCTGACGGAGGGCGCGGCCGTGTCGGAGTTGTCGAGCCCGAAGAACTTCGCCACCTGCCACGTAGAGCAGATGTCCGTGTCGAGCACGTAGGCGCCCGCGGTGCCGCACGCCACACTGGTGCCGGGGAACTTGGTGGCCGGATCAATGGCGGTGCCGTGGCCCATGCCGGTGATGGCGTACGTCTCCACCAGGGCCTTGCCGGCCGCGTCCTGGTAGACCTTGTGGGGGTAGCCGGCGACGGTGTCGCTGACGTCCGCCGTCATGTCGATGCCGTGGACCGCCGTCCACTGCTCCACCCCCTCCGTCTGGTTGGTGTTCTTCACCACGTAGTCGGAGGTGCCGTGCCAGAGGGACATGCGCGGATAGCTGCCCGTGTAGCCAGAGTAGGCGCCCTTCACCAAATCCCTCCAGGCCGTGGGCGTCTTGTCCACGCCTGGGCTCATGCAGGTGAAGGCGTCCGTCATGGAGGTGGCGCACTTGTACGGGATGCCCGCCATCACCGCGCCGGCGGAGAAGACGTCCGGGTAGGTGGCGGCCATCACGTGCGTCATGGCGGCGCCAGCGGACAGGCCGGTGACGAAGACGCGGCTGGCGTCGATGGAGTGCGCCGCCTTCATGGCGTCCACCATCTGCTTGATGGAGAGCGCCTCGCCCTGGCCCCGGGTGATGTCGCCCGGCTCGAACCAGTTGAAGCAGGCGTTCTGGTTGTTGCTGCTCACCTGCTCCGGGTAGACGACGTAGAACTTGAGGATGTCGGCCAGCGCCGTCCACCCGGTGGCCTCATACGCCGCCGCCGTCTGTGTACAGCCGTGCATGGCGACCACCAGCGGCGCGTTGGCCGGCATGTTCGCGGGCACGTACTTGTACATCCTCAGCGCGCCCGGGTTGGTGCCGAAGCCAGTCACCGCCGTGAGCCGGCTCTGGACCTGCGCCACCTCGGGTGCTTCTTCCAGCGGCGCGTCGGCCGGAGCCATGGCTTCGCATCCAAAGACAGACAAAACCAGGAGTCCGCAGGCGAGACTTCCAAGACGCTGCTTGCGCATGAGCCCTCTCTTCTTGTGGGGGAGGGCGAGCAAGGTAGACTCCGCGTGAAAAATGATCACTTGAAAACTGAATCAAACATCAACTGCATCGCAGCTGTGATGACGACGCATTGAGTCGATGGTTGTTTTGTCCTGATGCGTCACGCGCCCGCGGGCAGGAGCGTGAGCGTGGCCCCGGGCTCGCAGGGCAGGTAGAGGCGGAAGGTGGTGCCTTGGCCGGGCTCGGACTCGAGCGCCACGTGGCCGGAGTGGGACTCGACGATGCGCTTGACGATGGCCAGCCCGAGCCCGGTGCCCTTGGCCTTGGTGGTGAAGAAGGGCTCGAAGATGCGGGCGCGCAGGTCCGCGGGGATGCCGGGGCCCGTGTCGGTGAACTCCAACAGCACCTCGGTGCGGGCGGCGCGGCGCACGGTGACGCGCAGCGTGCCGCCCTTCGGCATGGCCTGCACGGCGTTGAGCGCGATGTTGAGGAAGGCCTGGCGGATCATCCGCTCGTCCACCAGCACTGGCACCAGGGCCTCGACGAACCACGCCACCTCCACCGGGCCGGTGGCATCCGCCAGCGCCGCGTTCACCGACTCCTCCAGCATCCGCTGCAGCGGCACGGGCGTGGGCGACGGCGAGGGCGGGCGTGCGAAGTCCAGCAGATCATCCACGATGCGGTTGAGCCGTTCCGCCTCCTCGCCGACGATGTCCACCATGTGCAGCGCGGGGTGCTCGGCGCCGATGAGGCGGCGGATATAGGAGACGGAGTTGAAGATGGCGCCCAGGGGGTTGCGCACCTCGTGGGCCACCACGGCGGCCAGTTCGCCCAGGGCCGCGAGCCGCTCGCGCTGCACGAGCTGCTCCTGGGTGCGGGCCAGCTCCGCGTAGCTCTTCTTGAGGTCCTCGATGAGGCGGGCCTGCTCCAGCGCCAGCGCGAGCTGGTTGGTGATGGCGGAGGCGCGCTCCACCTCGGAGTCCGTGAAGCGGCGCGGCCCGCTCGTCTCGGTGATGAAGGCCACGCCGATGACGCGCTCGCGGACCACCAGCGGGAGCACCAGCCCGGCGGTGACGCCCATGAGGGTGCGGCCCACCGGGTGGAGGCCGGGCTCCTTGCCCGCGTCCTCCATGATGATGGGCATGCGCGTGTGGAACGCCTTGACGGCGAGCGAGTTGTCGGGCGGCCACAGCGGCAGCTCGTACCCGAGCAGCTCCATCTTGTGGACGGCGGCCCGGAGCTCCAGCCGCTGGCTCCTGGCATCCAGCAGGAAGAGGAACGCATCCGGGGCGCGGGCGATGAGCGCCAGGCCCTCCACGCCGATGCGCATCAGCAGGTCCATCTCCACGGTGGCCACCATGTTGCGGCCCACCTCGTGGATGAGGGCCAAGTCATCGGCGCGGCGGCGCACCTCGGTGAGGAGCCGGTGGGACTCTGTGGCGGCGGCGAAGTGGGCGCCCATGGCCTGGAGGGTTTCGCGCTCCAGGTGGGTGAGGCCGCGGCGCTTGCGGAAGGCGACCATGAGCGTGCCCACCAGCCGCGAGCGCACGCGCAGCGGCACCACCGCCACGGTGGAGTAGCCCAGGCGCTCCATGTGCTCGCGCGTCAGGCCGGTGGAGGACTCCACCTCGAGCACCAGGGCCGAGCCCTGCTCCATGGCCTGGCCGGAGAGGCTGCCGCGCGTGGGCATGCGGCCGTAGTAGTCCGCGCCCTGCACGTCCAGCCCCTGGGCATGCACCAGCTCCATCTCCTCGGAGCCGTCCCTGCGCAGGAAGAGGCCCAGGGCGTCGCAGTCCAGCAGGCGGGTGATTTCCTTGGCGCCGGGGCCGAAGAAGTCCCGGGGCTCCTGGGCGGTGGCGGCCGTGGAGGCCAGGCGGTTGAGCGCGGCCAGGGAGGTGTTCTGCGCGGAGAGCTGGGAGATGGTGAGCGCCGCGTCGAGCGCCGCGGACACCTGGGCGCCGAAGAGCCGCAGCGGGGGCAGCTCCTCCTCGCGCAGCCAGGGCGCCGCCACCACGAGCACCGCGCGGCGCATGCCGCTCACCTCGATGCGCACCCCAATCACGTGGAGCCCCGCCTCCTTCAGGCGGGACTGCACCTCGTCGGAGATTTCACCCTTGGCGAAGCGCGAGGCCTCCACGGCGAACTCGGCGTCATAGGCCGAGCCCTCCTTCCACGTCCGCTCCAGCAGCGGGGACCAGGAGCCCGTCAGCCGCAGGCCCTCGGCCCAGGCGCTGCTCGCCGGCTCCTGGGAGAACTCGGGGGGGACGTAGAGCCGCTCCAGCAGCGCCTGGTCTCCCAGGGGCATCACGTAGGCGAAGGTGAACCCCAGCTCGGCGAGCCCATCGAAGACACGGGTGAGCACCTCCTGCTCGGTGCGCATGCCGGGCAGCCCGGCGCCGAGCTCCGCCATGCGCTGGAGCACGGAGCGGTGGTGGGCGCGGGCGCTCACGTCGCGCAGGAGCACGACGGCGTCCTGGCCCTCGATGGTGACGGAGATCTCCAGCCGCCGCTGCTCGCCCGCGGGCGTCCTCAGGGTGAACTCGTAGACGGCGGGGACCTGCTCACCGCGCATGCGGCGCAGGTGCCGGTCTGCCAGGAATTCGTTGCCTGGGCGGAGGGAGACCACCTCCGCGACGGTGCGCCCCAGCAGCTCGTCGGGCTTGCGTCCCAGCAGCTCCAGCAGGGACGCGTTGGCGTAGACGAACCGTCCCTCACGGATAACTCCCAGTCCGAGAGGCAGGGCGTCGAAGTGACGGTATTGCGCGCCGGCTTCGGAGGACGTCGTCACGAGCCAGGACCATTGCACCCTCGGCGCATGGAGGGAAGACACCCGCCCTCCCGGATGCTGGCCGGGAGGGAAGGCGGCGGTGGATCAGGCGCTGACGTGGGGGTGGGTCTTCTCGTAGGTGCCGATCAGCTCTGCCTCGGCGAGCACGTGGCCCCGGATGGCGGCCAGGAACTGGGCGCGGGTGGGCGAGCCCAGGTCTGCCAGCACGGTATCCAACGCATACAGGCGGTAAAAATAGCGATGACGGCCGATGGGGGGACAGGGCCCTCCGTAGCCCGGCCGCTGCCAGTCATTGAGGCCCTCATGGGAGCCGGGGGGGAGGGTGTCCGGGCTGGCGCCCTCCGGGAGGCCTCGGGTGCCAGGTGGGAGATTGTAGAGGATCCAGTGGCACCAGGTGCGCTGGGGGTGCCGAGGGTCGGGGGCATCCGGGTCCTCGACCATGAGGGCCAGGCTGCGGGTGCCGGGTGGGACTTCGCCCCAGTTCAGGGGCGGGGCCTTGTCCTCTCCCTCGGCGGTGAAGGCGATGGGGATGGGGTCGCCATCCCGGAAGCGGGGTGAGGTGAGGTGGAGCGGCTTCGCCATGGAGTCCTCCTTCGTGCGCAAGCGTCCAGGGTGAAGCTGGCGATGGGACGGGGGTGGTGGCGACTCTTGGAGGAGAGAGGCGAGGGCTCGCGCCGTTGGTCTAGAGTCAGGCCCCGTGAAGACGCTCCTGCGCCTGCTTCCGCTGCTGGTTGCCTTGCCTGTATCCGCCGCCGAGCGGCTTGCGGTGCGAGTCCTCGATGGGGGCGGGCTGGGTTCCACGGAGGCGCAGCTCGTGCTGGGCGCGGGGGCGGAGCTGGCCCGCGAGCTGACGGCCCTCACGGTGAGTCCGGTGTCGGGCCTGTCCCGGAAGTGCGGAGATGAAGCCTGCCTGCGCGCGATGCTCTCGGAGGTGAAGGCCGAGCAGGGCCTGTTCCTGACGGTGACGCCCGCGCGGAAGGGCACGGTCGACGTGGAGGCCACGTGGGTGGATGGGGCAGGGGGCGCGGCAGTGCGGCGCCGGGTGCCGGGGGCGTCGACGGCGGATCTGAAGGGAGCCCTGAGGCCAGGGGTGGCGGCGCTGGTGCCCGGGTTCGTGCGCAAGGGGTGGGGCGGGCTGGTGGTGGAGGCGGACGCCGCGCGCCTGCGGGTGGATGGACGGGCGCAGACTTCCTCGGGGCCGGTGGTGCCGGTGACGGCGGGGCCGCACGAGGTGGATCTGTTGTTGCCGTCGGGCGAGGCGGCTCTGTCGCGTGAGTGGGTGCCCGAGGGCGCCCGGCTGCGCCTGACGCCTCCCGGGCAGACGGCAGGGGGCGTGATGGGCACAGCGGCTCGGGGCAAGGGGCTGCGGGTGGCCTCCTATGTGACGTTCAGCGTGGGGGCGGTGGCGCTGGCGGGCTCGTTGGTGGCGGGGGGGCTGTCGCGCAATGCAATCAAAGGAGTGGAGCCGTGCATGGACGCGGGCCGGATGTGCTCCCGGTTTCCGGAGGCGCAGGCGGCGTATGACAAGTCAGACCGCTACGCGCGCACGGGCAATGTGCTGCTCGGCGCGGGCGGGGGGCTGAGCGCCGTGGGCGTGGGCCTCTTCGTCTTCGACCTGGTGTCCTCGGACGATTAAGGGGACACCTCAAGTCGGGTACCATGGGCGCCCCCACAGGAGTCTCCGGCGCCCATGTCCACCTCTCCGCAACGCCTTGCCCGCTTCGCGCTCTTCGTCCTCGGCGTGAGCCTCGCGCTCGCGGGCGCCTGCTATGAGGCGCCTCGGCAGGACGGCTACTACCGCTGCTCGGATGACTCCGAGTGTGGGGAGGGCGGCCTCGTCTGTGATGACGGCGTCTGCTGCTCCGAGCGGGGCACTCCGCTCTGCCTCGCCCGGGTGCTGGATGGCGGTACCTGTGCCGACGGTGGCACCGCCACCCGCTACTTCCGGGATGAGGACGAGGACGGCTACGGCAACCTCACCCAGCCCACCCTCCGCTGCGCTCTGCCCGAGTCCATCCGCGTCGTCACCAACTCGGACGACTGCAACGACAACCCCGCGGCCGGTGGCAGCCTCTTCTTCCCCGGCGCGCCCGAGCAGTGCGATGGCCTCGACAACGACTGCGATGGCCAGTTCGACGAGGGCTTCGACGGAGGCGTCTACTACCGCGACGAGGACAATGACGGCTATGGCGACACGGCCCAGCCGCGCATCCTGTGCAGGCCCTCCGCGGGCTACGTGGCCGCTCCGGACGACTGCCAGCCGCTCAACCCTCGCGTCTATCCAGGAGCTCCGGAAGAGTGCAACAACGCCGACGACGACTGCGACAGCTACGCCGACGAGGGAGTCACGGAGACGTGGTACCGCGACGCGGACGGTGACGGCTTCGGCCGCCAGGACATGAGGCAGCAGGCGTGCGTGCAACCCCCTGGCTATGTCGCCAACTCCGCCGACTGTGACGACCTCAACGCCCTGAACAACCCGGACGCGTTGGACGTGTGCGACGGCGTGGACAACAACTGCAGGAGCGGGGTGGATGAGCGCCCGGACTGTGGCGGCCCCGCGGATCTGCTGCTGCTGGCCTCCACGGGCGCTCGCGGCGCGGTGGACACCCGCGCCAACTTCAGCGGCCTGAACCCCAGCTGCCTCCGGTTCTGGGATGGGGGCCTGCCTGAGTCCTTCTCCGCCAGCAATGTGTGGAGCGGCTCGCGCCCCACCTCGCATGCGGCCTGGTTCGAGGCGCCCGGCACCTGGGACCTGACGCGCGCCAACAACAACCTGGCCGTCCGGTTCGATCACCGCATGGCCGGCAACGGGAACCCTCCCTGGTCTCCCCACCGCCAGCCGGTGATCATCCTGTGCAGTGAGAGCGGATTTGCCCGCTACGTGCCGGCCATGGATGGGGGCACCAACCCCCTGCTTCCCTATGCCGGCGTCGAGGTGAACACCGTGCTCCCCATCGGCCGGGGTAGCGCGGGGGGGTGGATCGAGCGCAGCAATGCCTTGGACCTGCGGCACGTCAAGCGGGTGGAGATCCTCATCGAGCCCAGCGATGCGGGCACCCCGAACGTTTCGTTTGACGTCAACTTCATCAAGCTGGGCTTCCAGTAGCCCCAACCCTGGCTGGTGCCGGTTTGGCCCCTACCGAGCGGTAGCGATTGCACACGCCGCGCCTTCAGTGCTAAGCGGCGCGCGCGCGTGGATCGGTGGGCGGGGCGTGGGGGTGGAAACCTGAGGTTTTCCCGGGAGTTGGTGAGGCGGCCGATGGCAGAGGAGCCCCGGAAGCCGGGTCAGAAGGGCCAGAGGGACCAGGAACTGGGCTCGACCGCCCGGCAGATGCAGGAGGCGATGCCCTACATCTCCGCGGTCTGGAAGATGGTGGGCGGGGCGGTGGTGGGCGTGCTGGGCGGGCTGTTGCTGGACCGGTGGCTGGGGACGAAGCCCTGGCTGCTGGTGGTGTTGAGCGTGGTGGGGATCTCGGTGGGCTTCTATGGGTTCCTCCGTGAGATGAACCGGCTGGGGAAGAAGAAGTGAAGGACGGGGCTGGGGAGACCTTCCAGAACCACGCGGCGGTGGCGGTAGGGGTGGCGGTGGTGGGAATCGCGCTGGCGGCGGCGCTGCCGCAGACGCCGGAGAACCGGTGGCCAGCGCTGGTGGGCACGGTGTTGGCGTCGGTGACCGGGGCGGTGTCCCTGGTGTTCAAGCGGCGGGCGGTGCAACGCAGCCTCTCGGCGGCGTTGAAGGTGGTGGGCCTGGTGTTCGCGCTCCGGGCGGTGGCGGTGGCGGCGGGGCTGTACGCGATGGTGTCGCGGGGAATGGGGCCGTGGGGGTTCGTCGCCGGATTCTTCGGCGTCTACCTGGTGCTGCAGGTGGTGGAGTTCAGTTACCTGATCGCCGCGTCCAAGGATGCGGCGGGCGGAGACAAGTGATGCGCAAGGCAATGGTCCTGATCGCCAGTCTGTTCGCGGGCGCGGTGTTCGCCTCCGGGGCGGAGCCTGCCGAGGGCGGCGCGGAGCACGAGAAGCCGAACGTGGCGGAGTACATCCTCCACCACGTGTCGGACTCGCCCGAGTACGAGTTCGAAATCCCCCTGAGCGATCACCACAAGGTCATCCACCTGCCGCAGATCCTCATCCCCCTGAAGGAGGGGGCCTGCACGGTGCCGGGCGCCGAGCACGGCGATGTGCCCTCCGAGGGCCATGGAGCGGCGCACCCGGGCCTGAGCCAGGGCTGCCTGGACCTCTCCATCACCAAGCACACGTTGATGATGTTCCTGTCGGCGGCGCTGCTGGTGGGCTCCATCCTCATCTGGAGCAACCGCGACAAGACCAAGCTGGTGCCGCGCGGGGCGGGCGCCAACCTCTTCGAGATGCTGGTGGTGTTCGTCCGGGACGAGCTGGCCATCAAGAACATTGGTGAGAAGGAGGGCCCGCGCTACGTGCCCTACCTGCTCACGGCGTTCTTCTTCATCCTCTTCATGAACCTGCTGGGCCTGTTCCCCTGGATGGCGACGGCCACGGGCAACATCGCCGTCACCTGCGCCCTGGCCCTGCTCACCTTCATCGTCACCCAGGCGGCCGCCATCCGCGCGGCGGGCATTGGCGGGTACCTGGCCCACCTGACGGGCGGCGTGGCCTGGTGGCTGTGGCCCATCATGATTCCGGTGGAAATCCTGGGCCTGTTCACCAAGCCCTTCGCCCTCACGATGCGTCTCTTCGCCAACATGCTGGCGGGCCACATCGTCATCTTCTTCCTGCTGGGCCTCATCTTCCTGATGGGCAGCGCGGCGGTGGGCCTGGTGGCCGTGCCCTTCGCCATGGGCATCTACTTCCTGGAGCTCTTCGTCGCCTTCGTGCAGGCCTACGTGTTCACCATGCTCTCGGCCCTCTTCATCGGCATGGGCGTGGCGCAGGGCCACCAGCATGACCACGCGCACGGCGAAGAGCACCCCGAGGGCGCTCACAACCACGACCACGGCCGCGCTCACGGCTAGTCACCCCAGTTAGCGGGGCACCCGGTAGCCACGGGGCCCCGGTCAGAACCCGGCGGTTCGAAAGGCCGCCGGAGGTAGTCCAAAAGGGAATCACGACCCCCCCACTAAGAGGGTCCTACCTCACGAAAGAAGAAGTGCTTCCATGACCAACCTTGCTCTCGCGTTCCTGGCCGCCGGTATCGGCGCTGGCCTCTCCATCATCGGCGCCGCCCTCGGCATCGGTAAGCTCGCCGCCGCCGCCATGGAGGCCACGGGCCGTCAGCCCGCCGCCGGTGGCGACATCCGCACCTCCATGATCATCGCCGCGGCCCTCATCGAAGGCGCCACGCTGTTCGCGCTGGTGATCTGCATCCTGCTGGCCACCAAGACCTAAGCAGGATTCTCCCCGGCCGGCGCTCGCACCCCGCGGGCGCCGTGCCTCAGGCCCGCTCCGCTTCGGGAGCCTCGGCCTTCAGCAGGTTGAAGTCAGCAGTCCTCTCGCAGTCCCCTCCTTTCCTTCTCGCGAAGGATGAACCCGATGAACACCCTCCTCCTCGCCGCCAGCTTCCTGGAGGTCCGCCCGGGCCTCATCTTCTGGACCCTCATCACCTTCGCCCTCGTGTTCTTCGTGCTGCGCTGGAAGGCCTGGGGCCCCATCCTCTCCCTGGTCGAGGAGCGCGAGAAGCAGATCGCCAACGCCATCGAGAGCGCCAAGAAGGAGCGCGCCGAGGCCGAGAAGCTCCTGGCGGACCAGAAGACGGCCATCGCCGAGGCCCGCCGTGAGGCCGCGGAGATGATGCGCAAGAACCAGCAGGACGTGGAGAAGTACCGCGAGGAGCTGATGGCCAAGAGCCGCAAGGAGGCCGAGGAGTTCAAGGCCCAGGCTCGCCGCGAGATTGAGGACCAGAAGGCCAAGGCGATTGCCGAGGTCCGCTCCATGGCGGTGGACCTGGCCATGGAGGTGGCGGGCAAGCTCATCTCCGAGCGGATGGATGACGCCAAGCACCGCGCGCTGGCCGAGCAGTTCGTCAAGGGCCTGCCGGCGCCCGCCAGCAACCCCTCCACGCGCGCCTAGTCCGGCTCGCCGGGAAGCGGCCCGCCGCCCGCGCTGTTCCAAGGAACCGTCATGGGTCTCTCCATTGGTATCGTCGGGCTGCCCAACGTGGGCAAGTCCACCCTCTTCAACGCCCTGTCCGCCGCCGGCGCGCAGGCGGCCAACTACCCGTTCTGCACCATCGAGCCGAACGTGGGCGTGGTCCCCGTGCCGGACGAGCGGCTGGACAAGCTGTCGGCCCTCATCAAGCCGCTGAAGAAGGTGCCCACCTCGCTGGAGTTCGTGGACATCGCCGGCCTGGTGCGCGGCGCCTCCAAGGGCGAGGGCCTGGGCAACCAGTTCCTGGCCAACATCCGCCAGGTGGACGCGGTGCTGCACGTGCTGCGCTGCTTCGAGGACGAGAACGTCACCCACGTGGAAGGCGGCGTGAGCCCGGTGCGGGACCGGGACGTGGTGGACACGGAGCTGTGCCTCAAGGACCTGGAGACGGTGGAGAAGCGCCGCGAGCGCGCCCAGCGCAACGCGAAGATGGGCGGCAAGGCCGGTGATGAGGCCAAGGCGGAGCTGGCGCTGCTGGACAAGATCAAGGCCGGGCTGGACAACGCCATCACCGTTCGCGGGCAGAAGCTCAACGAGGAGGAGCACGCGGCCATCCGCGAGCTGTTCCTGCTGACGGACAAGCCGGTGCTGTACGTGGCGAACATCGCCGAGAACCAGATCGGCAAGGAAGATGAGTCGCCGCACGTGCGCGCGGTGAAGGAGATGGCGGCGAAGGAGGGCGCGGAGGTGGTGGTGCTGGCCGCGGCCATGGAGGCGGAGATCCAGCAGCTGCCCGAGGAGGAGCGTTCGGGCTTCCTGGAGAGCGCCGGGCTGAAGGAGCCGGGTCTGCACCGGGTGGTGCGCGCGGGCTACAAGCTCTTGGGCCTGTGGACGTACTTCACGGTGGGCGAGCAGGAGTGCCGGGCCTGGACGATTCACAAGGGCTTCAAGGCCCCGCAGGCCGCGGGCGTCATCCACACGGACTTCGAGCGCGGCTTCATCAAGGCCGAGGTGATGCGCTACGAGGACCTGATCAAGCTCGGCAGCGAGGCGGCCGTGAAGGAGAAGGGCCTGCTGCGCGTGGAAGGCAAGGAGTACGTCGTCCAGGACGGCGACTGCATGCACTTCCGCTTCAACGTGTAGCGCCGCTCACCCCAGCCGGATGCCGCGCTTCTGGAGGTAGAACCAGAACGCGGTGACGGCGATGGTGATGAAGGTGTTGAGGATGGCGGAGCGCTTGTGCCGCCCCTCGGGATCCGGGAAGCGCACCGCGAGCGTCCACTCGGCCACCAGCCGCAGGATGAAGAACGCGCCGATGAGCGCGAACCCGAGCCACGGTGGGCCCACGCTCTTTCGCGCCAGGGTCACCACCGCGCCGAGCAGGGCCGCGGTGCCGAGCATCCGCAAGATGAGCAGCCAGGGGGGGTAAAAGCGCCTCTCTTCCATGGCCCCACCCTATTGCGCGGCGGGCTCGAGGACGACGCGAATCGTGTCGTAATAGAGCGAGGTCGTGCTCTCGTAACCAGAGTCCGTGCCCACGAACAGCCAGAGTGTTCCCTGGGCGTCGCTGGTGACGCGGAGCGGTCGGCTCCGGTTGTCGCGGGTGATGGGGCGGTAGGGCGGGTTCGTGCAGTCCGTCGAGCCGTTGGCGATGTCTCCCACCATGACGGCGTTGGCTCCCTCGCTCGCCTGGTTTCCCTTGTCCACGTTGAGCGCGTAGTGGCCGCGGGAGTCCAGGACCCGGTCCGGCTGGACCGGGGCCGCGCCGGCCTTCACGAAGACGCTCTCACCCGGCGAGCCGCCCACGCCCACGCAGCCCGTGGGCCCGTTGCTGACCAGCTCCAGCTCGAAGGTGACGGCGTAGGGGGTGCTCGGGAGCAGCCCCGTGACGGGGGTGGTGATGAACATGAACAGGTCATCGCTCGGGTTCCTCCCCGAGACGAAGAGCGCGCCGCCTGGGAGGCCGGTCTCGGTGGGGAGCGCTCTGCGCTCGACCAGGAAGCCAACGTCATTGACCTGGCTCGACGCGAGGTCCGTGAAGTTGCCGGTCCAGTCCTGCGTGCCCGAGTCGAAGGTGAAGAGCAGGTCGCGGCGGCCGGTGCCATCGTCTGGCTCGTCGAGCGCACCCGAGCAGCCGGACGACAGGCCCAGGAGCAAGCTGGCGAGCATGAGGGAGCGGAGGGAGAGAGCAGCCAAGAGAATCCTCCAGAGCGGGCGAGCCCGATTTCGTCTCCTTGGACGGGCCAAGCCCGCTCGAATTCAGGAGGGCTCCAGCACCACGTGGATGACGTCGTAGTAGAGCTCGGTGGTTCCGAAGTATTCCGAGTCCGTGCCCACGAACAGCCACAGCCGGCCATTGGCGTCCGTGGTGATGCGGAGCGGGTTGCCCACGTTGTCGCGGGTGATGATCCGATACGGTGTGTTGAAGCACTGCTCCGAGTCGGTGGCGATGTCCCCCAGGGTCTGCGCGTTCTCGCCGCCCACCGACTGGTTGCCCTTGTCCACGTTGAGGCGGACCTGCTGCGTGTTCGTGTCCGTCACGGCAGCGGGCTGCACGAGCGAGGCGCCCACCTTGAGGAACACGTCCTCGCCCGGTGAGCCGTTCACGCTCGGGCAGCGGCGAGGGGCGTTGCTGGCCAGCTCCACCTCGAAGGTGAGCGCGTAGGGCGTGTTCGGCTTCAGCCGGCTCACCTGCTGCGTGATGAACGTGAACAGGTCATCGCTCACGTTCGTGCTCGAGACGAACATCGCGCCGCTCTGCCGGTCCGTCCCCACGGGGGTCGTGTCTCGCCGGAGGATGAAGTGGATGTTCTGCGGGTCCTGGCCGGCCGCGAAGTCTGAATAGCCCCCGGTCCAGTTGGACTGATCAGGGTCGAACGCGAAGGTCAGGTCGCGGCGGCCACTGTCATTCTCGGGGAGGGGCTCCACGCCCTCGCCTGGCTCGATCGTGTCCAAGCAGGCGAGCGGAGCGCCCAGCAGCACCAGCACCAACGGGAGGGAGTTCAGACGAGGGACGCGGAACATGGAGGCGAATCTTCCTGTCAGGGCACCAAGAGGGGAGGGAGCGCCGTTTAACGCTGCCCGCGAGTGTCCGCCACCGCTCGATGTCCGCCGCTTCGTGACCATCCGTGAACGCTCGCTGCGTGAGGCCGTGAGCGCTACGGCTCGGGTGCGACACCTCGGGGAGGAGGCTCCACGTACCTCGCGCGGGGGCGCAGGAGGTGGCCCTGCTCACGCTGCTCCAGGACGTGGGCCACCCAGCCCGCGCCGCGTCCCACTGCGAACACTGCGGCCGCTGCTCCCGGTGGCAGCCCCAGTGCCGCGGACAGCGCCACCAGCCCGAAGTCGATGGTGGGCAGAGGGTGCCCGGCCTCGCCCATGGCCTCGGCGACGGCTCGCACCACCCGCACCGCCGCAGGCTCCGGACGCACAGCCCAGGCTGCCTCCAACAGGGGAGGCGTGCGGGGATCACCCTTCGGATAGAGCGGGTGGCCAAAGCCCGGCACGGACTCGCCTCGGCGCAGCCGCTCGCGCACCACCGTGGCAGCGCGCTCGGGGTGGCCGGCCTCCTGCATCAGCGCCTCGATGCGATCGCAGGAGCCTCCATGCCGTGGGCCTGACAATGCCGCCAGCGCCGCGCCCACGCATGCGTACAGGTCCGCGCCCGAGGAGGCCACCACGCGCGCCGTGAAGGCCGACACGTTCAGCTCGTGGTCCGCGCACAGCACCAGCGCCCGGTCCAGCGGCCCCGCTGCCTTCTTCACCTCCACGCCCCACGCGCGTGCCAGAGAGGCCGCCACAGTGTCTTCCTTCAACGCCTGGGCGACTCGCGAGGCGCCTCGGACTCCGCCCACCCAGGCTCCCAGATGGCGCAAGAGACGCCGGGCTCGCAGCCGCTCCTGCTCGGGGGGTGAGGCGAAGCGCGCCGCGTCCGAAGCTCCCAGCAGTGGCACCAGGGCTGACAAGGCCGTGAGGGGTGGAGCGTCCCGTGGCAGCAGCCCCAAGATCGAAGAAGGGGGGAAGGGCAGCTCCAGCGCGGGCCAGCGGACGGGTGCGGAGGGCAGCTCACCCGTCCACAGCAGCTCCGCCACCTGCTCGAAGGAACATCCCTGCACCGCCAGCTCCACCGCCAGGTGCTTGCGGTACTCCAGCCCCTCCGGGCTGATGCGGGAGATGGAGGAGTCGATCACCGGCTCACCCCAGCGCAGGGCTGCCGAGGCCACTGCCGCATGGCCCGCCCGTGCATCATGCCGGGTCTTCAGCCGCTCCAGGTCCATGCGGACGTAGCGGTTCTCCTTGGTGCCCGCTTCGGGGACACAGCGCACGAGCCCACGGCTCACATAGGTGTAGAGCGTTGCCCGCTTCACCCCCAGCAGCTCCGCCGCTTCGGCGGCTGTCAGCAGATCCTCATGTCGATCGCTGAATCGAGATTGAGAACGGCCATCTCTCCGCTTCACCATGTCCTCAGTGCTCCTTGGGAGGGATTCTCGACTCGACTCGATGAACTGTCGAGATGAACCCCCGAGGTGGATTCCTGGAGCAGCACGGAGCCCTGCGCCGCCAGGGTGTGTCGGCTGCTGGAGGCTCCTACGCTCGTCGCGCCCCCCTTGTGAGCGCGAGAGCGGTAGGGTGCGTGCCATGGCCTCCCAGATCGACACACTCGCCCGAGAGCGCCTCTTGAAGGACCGCTCGGCCGCCGCCGAGGTCATCGTCCCAGGCGAGCCTCCGCACGTGGCGCTCCTGCGCCTGTGTGACGCGGGCCTGCTTCACGGAGGCCTCTCGGTGGCGTTGGGCGTCCGCCCGGATGAGCTCGTCGGTCCACTCACGCTGGCCATGGGCGGCGCGGCCCGGAGCTTCAAGCTCGTGGATGTCCGCGAGCGCGGCACGCTGGAACTGCACGTGCTGGTGGGCGAACTCACCGAGCGCTGGGAGGTGGAGGACCTGAGCGCGCTGGTGCACAACCTGAATGATCTCTACCGCGAGGCGCCGGACGTGCGCGCCATCGCCGTGCTCGGCGAGTGGGCGGACTCGCTCCAGTTGCTGTGCGTGGACAAGCGCTCGGTGTCCCGGCTGCTGCGCCAGCCCTTCTTCGCTCCTATGAACGCGCGGTCCCTCCAGAGCCTCACAGAGAGTGCCTGACGGCTGCTCCGAGCCCCGTGGGAAGATGGGGCAGGCGTGAGCGGGTAGGGCGCGCCTCGAACCCTGCGGGGTCGAACAAGGCAGGCATATGCACGGCATCATCTTCAACCAGCTCCGCACCTATGCGCAGGAGCGCATGGGCGAGCAGGGCTGGGAGACGCTCGTCAAAGAGGCGAAGCTCCCCTCGCGGATCTACTTGGCCTTCCAGAGCTACCCGGATGAAGAGGTGGGAGCGCTCGTCCACGCGGCCTCGCGGGTGATGGGGCGCTCCGTGAGGTTCCTACTCGAGGACTTCGGTGAGTTCATCGTCCCCGGGCTCATGAAGATCTACCGGGGAGTCATCCAGCCCGGGTGGGGCATCCTCGAAGTGGTCGAGAACGTCGAGCGCATCCACGAGAAGGTACGCAAGGATCCGCACGCCCAGCCGTCCCGATTGGATTGCCACCGCGTGGATGCCTCCACAGTGCGTGTCGTGTACGCCTCGCCCCGGAAGATGTGCGGGATGGGCATCGGCCTCGTGCGAGGGCTGGCTCTTGCGCTGGGGCAACGCGCGGACGTGAAGGAGAAGCAGTGTATGCACGACGGGGCCCCCTACTGCGAGTTCATCGTGCGGCGCGTCGGCTGAGCAGAGACTCGACCGGTCTCGGTGCGCTGAGGCACCATCGCCTCATGCGAATCCCCCTTTTCTTGGCTGGATGGCTCCTTGCGGGTGGTGCGCTGGCCGAGCCGGACACCTTCGGGCTCGGTACCGGCCGGGATGGCGTGTTGCAGGTGTTGAGCCCGAACAGGGTCATCAACCACGTGGGAGCGCTCACCGCGAACGCGGCGGCTGGAACGAAGGAGCTGACGATCTCCAACGCGGGAGCCTTCAAGGCGGGCGAGCTGGTGCTCGTGCATCAGTCCACGGGCCTGCTGCCCGCACCGGCCTCGGGAGATGCAGCGGCCATCCCGCTCGAAGCCAGTCCGGTGGGACGGTTCGAATACGCACGGGTGGAGGCGGCGACAGAGGCCTCGCTGCGGCTGACCGCGCCGCTGCAGAGGAGCTATGCGGCCAGCGCGGCCCAAGTGGTGAACGTGCCCGAGTACACGGATGTTTTGGTGGTCGAGGACGGCTCGCTGAAGGCAGTGCCCTGGAATGGGAGCGCGGGTGGCATCCTGGCGCTGATGGCCACGGGCACGCTGACCAATGGAGGGCTCATCGGCGCCGATGGCGCGGGCTTCCGTGGCGGCGCGTTCATCAACCACCTGGCAGGCGAAGGTTGCACGGCGCTCGATGAGGCTCCGGGGGTGGGCAGCTCCTATAAAGGAGAGGGGCTGGTGGCTGGGCGCTTCGGTATCGCGGGGGGACGGGGGAACCTGGCCAACGCGGGCGGGGCGGGCAACTGCCACAGCTCGGGCGGAGGAGGCGGAGGCCACTCGGGGGCGGGAGGCCAGGGAGGGTACTCTCTCGGACGGCTGCCGCAGCCGGATGACGTGGGAGGGCTGGGAGGTGCTCCCCTGGTCTATCTGCCCTACGAGCGCCTCGTCTTTGGAGGCGGAGGCGGGGGCGGAAGCGGCCATGTGGATGTAGGCACTCCAGGGGCGGCGGGCGGTGGGGTGGTTCTCATCCGTGCGAGAGATGTGGTGGGGACAGGCCGGTTCAGCGCCATGGGCGCCTCCGCGGACTATGTAGCCTCCGCGGGCGATGACGGTGCGGGAGGTGGAGGTGCGGGCGGTGCCATCTCCCTGCGCGCCGAGCGGACGCTGACGTGTGGTCTCGTGCAGGCCTCGGGCGGAGCGGGCGGAGACACCCGCAACGTGACGAATGAATCGGGGCCTGGCGGAGGCGGTGGCGGTGGCGTCGTCCTGCTGCAGGGCGAGTTCATCGCGTGCAAGGTCTCGGTGGTCGCGGGCTATCCCGGCCAGTCGACGGCGGCCGGTGGCCCCTTTGGGGCGGGCCCGAGCACGATCGATTCCGGTGCCGCCTACGGTTCCGAGACCACGTACTCACAGCCTTTCCGAGTGCCCTCGGCGCCCGTGCTGACCCAGCCCGCGAATGGTGCCACGGGCGTGGCGCGGAAGCCTCGCATCGAAGGCACTGCGCAACCGGGAGTCTCCGTTCATCTGTTCCTGGAGGGGACGGAGTATGCGCAGGTGACAGCGGACAGCACGGGGGCCTTTGTGTACGACGTGCCCGCGGATCTCGCCGAAGGTGCACATGAACTGTGGGCCTCGGCGGAGGAACTGGGGTCCTACAGCCTACAGTCCACGCCCAACCGCTTCGATGTGACAGCGTCCTCAACCGGCGGAGTGACGTCACCTTCGGTGTTCGAGGTGGGCTGCGGGTGCGGAGCTTCGCCCGGGGCAGGAGTAGGCGCCTTGACGCTGGTGCTGGTCCTGGGCGCTGCGCGCCGCCGCCGCCAAGAGTAGGGCGGGTTAAGGCGATTTGAGGAGACCCTAGCGATTTACCCCACATTTTTGCTCAAGCGAGTGGCAGGGCGAGCGAGAATTACTGCTCGGAAGACGCCCTGAGCGAGGAGGCCTCGCGGAGAGCAGCCTGACTGGCCTCCCCCTCTCCCATCGATTGCCGCGTGTCACTTAGCTGGGTGAGGACGTAGATAAGCAGGTGGCGCATATCCGGAGTGTCGCCCATGATGGACCGCAGCTGACGGCAGAGGGCGAGGGATTCCTCGAAGGCCGCAGTCGCAGCGCTCAGGTCGCCGAGGTCAAGGCGCACGTCGCCCACCTTGTTAAGAGAGACAGAGAGGTCGCGCAGAGCGGTGGGAGAATTGCCGCAGGAAGAGCGCAGCTGACGGCAGAGGGCGAGGGATTCCTCGTAAGCGGCGGCCGCAGCGTTCAGGTCGCTAAGGTCGCGGCGCACGTCTCCCACTCTATTGAAAGAGATGGAGAGATCGCGCAGAGCGGTGAGGGAATCGCTGAGGGAGGAGCGCAGGTGGCGACTGAGGGCGAGGGATTCTTCGTAGGCGGCGGCCGCAACATTCAGGTCGCCGAGGTCGCGGCGAGCGTCTCCCATCTTGGTAAGAGAGACGGAGAGGTCGCGCAGGACAGCGAGGGAATCGCCGAGGGAGGAGCGCAGTTGACGGCAGAGGGCGAGGGCTTCTTCGTAAGCGGCGGCCGCAGCATTCAGGTCGCCGAGGTCGCGGCGCACGTCTCCCATCTTGGTGAGAGAAACGGAGAGGTCGCGCAAGGCAGTGGGGGAATCGCCGAGGGAGGAGCGCAACTGGCGTCTGAGGGCGAGGGATTCTTCGTGGGCGGCGGCCGCAGCGTTCAAGTCGCTAAGGTCGCGGCGCACATCGCCCACTTTATTGAGAGAGACAGAGAGGTCGCGCAAGGCAGTGGGGGAATCGCCAAGGGAGGAACGCAACTGGCGGCAGAGGGCGAGGGATTCTTCGTAGGCAGCAGCCGCAGCGTTCAGGTCGCCGAGGTCGCGGCGCACGTCTCCCATCTTGGTGAGAGAGACGGAGAGGTTGCGTAAGGCAGTGGGGGAATCGCCGAGGGAGGAGCGCAGTTGGCGGCAGAGGGCGAGGGATTCTTCGTAAGCGGCGGCCGCAGCATTCAGGTCGCCGAGGTCGCGGCGCACGTCTCCCATCTTGGTGAGAGAAACGGAGAGGTCGCGCAGGGCAGCGGGGGAATCGCCGAGGGAGGAGCGCAGCTGGCGGCAGAGGGCGAGGGATTCTTCGTAAGCGGCGGCCGAAGCGTTCAGGTCGCTAAGGTCGCGGCGCACATCGCCCACTTTATTGAGAGAGACAGAGAGGTCGCGCAAAGCAGTGGGGGAATCGCCGAGGGAGGAGCGCAGCTGGCGTCTGAGGGCGAGGGATTCTTCGTAGGCAGCAGCCGCAGCGTTCAGGTCGCCGAGGTCGAGGCGCGCGTCGCCCACCTTTTCGAGAGAGACGGAGAGGTCGCGCAGGGCAGCGGGGGAATCGCCGAGGGAGGAGCGCAGCTGGCGGCAGAGGGCGAGGAATTCCTCGTAGGCCGCGGTCGCAGCATTCAGGTCGCCGAGGTCGCGGCGCACGTCTCCCACCCTGGTGAGAGAGACGGAGAGGTCGCGCAAGGCAGTGGGGGAATCGCCGAGGGAGGAGCGCAGCTGGCGGCAGAGGGCGAGGGATTCTTCGTAAGCGGCGGCCGCAGCGTTCAGGTCGCCGAGGTCGCGGCGCACGTCTCCCACTCCATTGAGAGAGATGGAGAGATCGCGCAGAGCAGTGGGGGAATCGCTGAGGGAGGAGCGCAGGTGGCGACTGAGGGCGAGGGATTCTTCGTAGGCGGCGGCCGCAACATTCAGGTCGCCGAGGTCGCGGCGAGCGTCTCCCATCTTGGTAAGAGAGACGGAGAGGTCGCGCAGGGCAGCGGGGGAATCGCCGAGGGAGGAGCGCAGTTGACGGCAGAGGGCGAGGGATTCTTCGTAAGCGGCGGCCGCAGCATTCAGGTCGCCGAGGTCGCGGCGCACGTCTCCCATCTTGGTGAGAGAAACGGAGAGGTCGCGCAGGGCAGTGGGGGAATCGCCGAGGGAGGAGCGCAACTGGCGTCTGAGGGCGAGGGATTCTTCGTAGGCGGCGGCCGAAGCGTTCAGGTCGCTAAGGTCGCGGCGCACATCGCCCACTTTATTGAGAGAGACAGAGAGGTCGCGCAAAGCAGTGGGGGAATCGCCGAGGGAGGAGCGCAGCTGGCGTCTGAGGGCGAGGGATTCTTCGTAGGCAGCAGCCGCAGCGTTCAGGTCGCCGAGGTCGAGGCGCACGTCTCCCATCCTTTCGAGAGAGACGGAGAGGTCGCGCAAGGCAGTGGGGGAATCGCCGAGGGAGGAGCGCAGCTGGCGGCTGAGGGCGAGGGCCTCGGTGTATGTGTCACTCGCGAGGCTGAGATCTCCTCGCTCACGCGAGATGCTCGCGACTTCGTCAAGCAACAGAAGTCGATGCCTGTTGCTCGCTGGCTTCAGGAACTTCGCAGCTCTGCTGAAATGATCTGCAGCGGCATCCAGGTCTCCATGGGCCTTTTCGGCTCGCGCGAGCGTTTCCAGCACAGCCACCTGTTGTTGTGTGGAAACACGGCCTTGATGGCGTCGCAAGAGGTTCATGGCTTGCCGCGCGTCTTGTAGGGCCTCTCCCGTCTCGCCTGCGGCGGTCAAAGCAGCAGCTCTCCGTACTAGGACATCGATCGCCTGGGGCGTCTCACGTGCATGTGGCTTGGCTAAAAGCCTCCCCGTCTCTGCCAGGATGTAAGCGAGGTCCTTCGTCGCCAGTGTCCACTCGGGCGGCGTTTGAGACTCCCAAAGTGAGTGCCTGGGCTCATGTGATTCATGAGCGAGCTGCTCTCCGGGCTGGAACTCGATGACCAGCGCCCTGATCGCCCATAGATCAGAGGCAGCTTCGCGAAACAGCGGCTTCATCCGTGGAGACGACACCAGGATGAGTCCGCCGCCGAGGTGCCGCCGAATGGCATCCCGGCGCTCGTTCATGCGTGATACCAACTCCAGCCAGGAGTCGTGCCATGGCTGAGCGGACCCATCCCCTGGATCCTCCTGCAATGCCTCGATCCAGCACGCGCCAGCCGATGCATGCTCGGGCTTGGAGAGTAGTGAAGCCAGCACTGTCGGCAACTCGTCTGAGCCTGCCGGGGCAAAGTAGCTGAGCGAGCGCGTTCGTCCCCGAAGTAACCGCTCCGTTCTCTGACGTAGTGCCGCCGTGGCCCTTGCGCTCGGGGCGAAGATGAAACCGAGCCAGAATCCCTCGGCCAGTTCCACCTGCCGCTTCAGCCGAGCCCACTCCAACTCGCCTGATGGACCCAGGTCGTCCTCGAACGGGGGGCTCATCTTGCCTCCGCTCCTCGCTACGGCTTGGCGGGAGCCGGTGTCAGGGCTTTCGCCTGATTCAGCACCACATCGCGCACCAGAGGATGCACGTCATACCACTCGTCACCGTTCCGGTAGCAGAGCGCCAGATGGGTATCGAGGTAACGCGCCAGATCGTGCAGGTCCTTGTTGTCAGGCAAAGCGACGCTGTGGGTGGCGGCAATCTTCGACAGCCAGATCGCGTCCTTGTCCGCAATAGGGAGGAACTCGGAGCGGACTTGGGAAATCGCAGCCTGGAGGGTGGCATCCGGTACAGGTAGCTTGTCCGCACGGCGGATGATCTCGGCGAAGAGACGGAGAAAGTCACGCAGGTGCCCACCCGAGAGCTTGCTGATCTCATCGAGCGTCTGGCGGTTGTCGCCCAGCAGCTTGCGCCAGTCGCCCCGGCGGGAGATGAGCTTTTCCATGAGGTCGAGACCCGGCTGGAAGACCTCGGAGCCCTCCTTGTTGCGGATCTTGAGGGTGGGAAGCACGAAGACACCACCCGGCGCGTAGAGGGTCCCGAGGTTCTGGTACAGGACCTTGAGGTAGGGCGGGATGGTGTAGACGACATGCAGGTCGGCGAACTGGAGCTTGTCGCTGTGACTTGTGAAAAGGTTGATCACCGAGTCCTGCACGCCCACGGCGTTGGTGGAGGTTCCTCGGATGTGCTCCATCGAGTCGACGAGGAGGACGACCTCGGTGTCTTGGCCGAACTTCTTCTTGATGCGCTGGATGCAGGAGGAGAAAAAAGTGCGGATGCTCTCAACGAGCGCGCCCAGGTGCCCTGCCATGCGCTCCTGAAGCTTCTGACGGAATGAAGGATCGCTCTTGAGCGAGGCCTTGAGCAGTCCGCCCGCGCCTACCTCGGGAATGCGGATCTCCGTGTCCTTGAGGAAGACGACCAGCCGGTCCCAGTAGTTCTCCTCGGCAGGATCGCCGCTCAGGTAGCCTTGTGCACGCAGGCCTTCCCCAAAGGCTCCAGCCAGGGCCATGAGGAAGTCGCTCACGTCCACATTCTGCGAGAGGTTGAGGTAGTCCTCAATGTCGCAGAGGACGACCTTGTAACCCTGCTGGAGCAACCGCTGGCGGAGTCGGCGCAGTTCCGTGCTCTTGCCCGAGCCGCGGAAGCCAGAGAAGAGCTGGACACTGCTTCCGAGCGCGAACTCGATGGGCCGAGCCAACATCTCCACTGGATCGTGTGGTGCCAGCGCGGGCGAGTCGTAGAGCCGCACGTAGGTAGACGGCTCTCCATCATCGAACTCGATGGGCCGATCGGTGACAGCTCGAAAGAAGCTGCGCAGGAATGGGACGTCCAGGCTCATACGAGTGTGCTCCTAGCAAACACCCGAGCCTACCGCGAGAATCCAGAGGAGAAACGAAGGGTAAGAGAGCAAGCCTGAACCCAAAGCAGGCTGCCGGATGTCGGGCGGCGCCTGTGCTCGCCCGTTATGCTGGGGGCTCCGAGTCCAGCGGCAGAGCCGGTGCCGCGGGGGAGCGAACGAACGATGTCGCAGGCCTCCCAGCGCATGGAGCACGAGCCGCAGCAGGACGGAGTCCCGCTGAGCCAGATTCCCATCGGGCTCGTCATCCGCGGCCTCGTAGCGATGCTCTTCGCCGTGAGCCTCGTGGGCGCCCTCCACGGCTACATCGGGCTCCGGCTGCTGTCGGAGCCGAACCTCGGACAGCCGTGGACGGCGATTGGCTGGACCGCCCTGTGGCTGCTCTTCTTCTCCATCCCGCTGGGGTTCATCGCGTCCCGCCGCCGGCCCACCCTGCTCAATCAGGTGCTGTACTGGACCTCCATGCTGTGGCTGGGCACCTTCGGCCTGCTTCTCCCCTCCGTGCTCGTGGCGGACCTCGTCGTCGGCCTCTGGAACCTGCTCGGCTCCGCGCCCGAGGCCCTGGCGCTCGCCCGGGGCAAGGCCGTGGCCATCCTTGCCGTGGTGCTGCCAGCGCTCGCCTTCGCCTTCCTCACTGCGCGCGGCCGGGCTCGCATCGAGCGGCTGAAGATCCCCGTGAAGAAGCTCGGCAGTGGGCTGCACGGCGTCCGCGTGGTGCAGATCTCCGACATCCACATCGGCCCCACCCTCGACCGGCACTTCCTGCGGCGCGTCGTGGAGCAGGTGAACGCCTTGCAGCCGGACATCATCGCGGTGACGGGAGACCTGGTGGACGGCAGCGTCCGCACGCTGCGCGAGGAGGTGAAGCCCCTCTCGGAGCTGCGCGCTCCGCTCGGCGTCTACTACGTCACCGGCAACCACGAGTACTACCACGGAGGCGCCGCCTGGGCCGCCGAGGTCTCCGGGCTGGGCCTCACCGTGCTGCACAACGAGCACCGTGTGGTGGAGCGCTCGGAGGCCCGGCTCGTCGTCGCAGGCGTGACGGACCATGAGGGAGGGCGGATGGATCCGGCCCACGCGTGCCGTCCGGACTTGGCGCTGGCGGGCGCTCCCGAGGGCGTGCCGCGCGTGCTCCTGGCCCACCAGCCGCGCACGGCCTTCCTGGCCAAGAACCTGGGAGTGGATCTGCAGCTCTCCGGACACACCCACGGCGGGCAGCTGTTCCCCTTCATGTTCTTCGTGAAGCTCCAGCAGCCCGTGATCCGGGGACTCGCGCACATCGCTGGCGTTCGCGTGTACACGAGCCGGGGCACCGGCTACTGGGGGCCTCCGCTGCGCCTGGGCCCTGCGCCAGAGATCACCGAGCTGACACTCGTGGCCGAGTAGGCGTTACCGCACGAAGGCCTCGTCCCGCGGGGCATGTACGCAAGCGCTTCGCGCGATTGATTCACGCAAGAGCCGAGGCGTACCCTGCTCGCGTGTCCAGACTGCCCCTCTCCAGTGCTGGTCTCCAAGCCGCCGTCCGTCACGCCCTGAGCACGGAGCGCCCCACGCTCCGCCGCCGGCCGCTCGTGCAGGACAGTGTGGCTCTGCCCGCGCCGTGGCTCCAGGGCACACCCTCGCCGCACGCCACGCCTCTCGAACGGCCCGTGTCGGACCTGCTGCCCGTGGTCCTCATCGTCGCGGAGGCCGCCGCAGTGCGTAACGCCGTGGCCCGCGAGCTGGCTCGGGATTTCGAGCTGCTCAACGCCACCACTTTCGCCTCCGCCGTGCGTCAGCTCTCGGCGCGCCCTGCGATCGCGGCCATCATCGTGGATCTGGACTTGAGCGATGCGCTCGGCGCCCCGTGGTTCCTGGCCCGGCTGGTGGACCACGCCTACGAGGGCCCCCGCATCCTGCTCTCGAGTGTGCTGGAGCGGGCGCAGGCCTCCTCCCTGCGGCGAGGCTCCGTGAGCCACTTCACCCTGGCCCGCCCGTGGAGTATCGGCGAACTGCGCTCGGTGCTCGACACGACGCTGGGCTTCTACGGGCTGTCCTGGGCCCCGCCCCAGTAGCCCTACCCCGCAAATGACACGGGGCGCCCGCTGGGATGAGACGGGTGCCCCGTGATGGACGGCTGAAGTGGGGGATGAAGGCTCCAACCGGATATTTCAGACTGTCTCAGCCACGATACTGGTGGATCGACATGATGGGGTAGTTCATCGACGAGATGGTGATCTTCTGGGAGCCGTCCGGGTTCACGTTGTTCGAACCGATGAACTGGGGCTTGCCATCCTTCATGCCCGCGAACATCACCACATGCTGCCCGCCCGGCGTCTTCATGCTCACCACGTCGCCCGGCTTGGCCTCGGCCAGCGAGACGCGCTTGAAGTTCGGGTCCTTGTCCAGGTTGCCCTGCAGGCCGTACACCGAGTTGTTGTGCTGGCTGTCCTTGATCTGGCCGGCCTGCTCCAGGCACGCGGAGACGAAGTTGGCGCAGTTCACGTCGTTCGGGACCCAGTCCTCCATGTCCGCGCCCACGCCGCTCTTCTCCATCTTCAGCGAGCCGGCGTTCTTGCCCAGGTTCGCCTGGGCGATGTCGAACGGGCTGCCACCGGGGCCGCGCGTGCCCTCCGACGGAGCCGAGGGGCCCGTGGCGCCACCCGCCTGCGAGGGAGCGGAAGGACGGCCCGCGGAGCCCGGACGGCCGCTGCTGGGGATGAACTCGTCACGCGACCCGGGGATGTTCAGCGAGCGCCCGGAGTAAATCTTGTTGGCGTCCTGGATCTGCGGATTGGCCTTCATCAGCGCGCTGACGGAGGTGCCGTAGTTGCGAGCAATCCGAGAGAGGGTGTCGCCAGACTGAATGCGGTAGTTCATGGGGCGGGCTCCGAGAGCGGCTGGAAGATTTGCCAGGATTCTCGAAACCTGAGTCCCACAAGTTGCGTATCCAGATTATTTTTCCCCACATTTCCCGAGAATTGAGGTGCGGGTGTGGAAGTGCCCGGAAAGACGGGGGTGGGATGGAGTCCCGGGAGCGTCAGCGCTCGTCCGGCGAGTCCATGAACCGGGCACCGCAGTAGATGAGGGCCGCCAGGATGAGGGGAATCAGGGCGAACGCCAGGCTGCCCAGGGACAGGAGGCCGACGGCGGCCCAGAGGCAGGAGACGATCTTCAGCCAGACGGTGCCCACCTTCTTGAGGCCGCTGGAGCCCGTTCGCTGCCCCCCCATGGCCAGGAGGGCGGGGAGCAGCGTGGTGGCGAAGATGATGGCGAGGGCGGCCCCCGCCGTGAATGTGGGGAGCCCTTCCGCCAGGAGCGCGTAGCCCACATAGGCGGCCTGCGCCACGGCGGCCAGGATGACGAGCCCGAACCCGGACCCGCTCGTGCCGGCGGAGAGGCTGTCCAGGGCTCCCTTCTCGCGGGAGAAGGCCTCCAGCGCTTCGGGAGGGACTTCCAGGGCATAGGGATAGCCGAGCGCGATCAATGCCTGGATCGCGGCCCCGCGCACCGTGCCGCCGTCCGAGCCCGTATAGGTGGCGATCACCTCGTCTCCGATGACTGACAGGAGCAGGTCGGCGCGCTCACGCGGGGAGTGCTCGGGGGGCAGCGGCTGGGAGAGGCCCGCGAGCAGCGCGTCGACCTCGGCGCGGCCAGCGCCTGGAGCGCGAACCTCCTCCACCAGCGTGGCCAGTGGTGGCAGGTCCTCCGGGACGGAGACCCTCGGGCGCTCGGCACGGGAGACGGCGGCCTCCTCTCCCTCGACAGAGGGGAGGGAGACAGCCTCGCTCTCGTCGGAGGAGGCCGGAGGGGCCTGGCGGGTGCGTTCCACGATCAGGACCCATTGTAGCGTCCGGTCCCGGCCGTTGCTCGCTCCCCCGCCAGGGAGTGTCGGAGAGTCGGCGAGGCAGGCTCAGCGCGACTGGCCGTCGTGCTTCTGGACGTAGATGCGGCGGTTGAGCCGGTCCTGGTGGCGCTCGATCTTCGCGCGCTCGGCGGCGTCGATGTGGCCGTCATCGGCGCGGGCCTGGTGGACCTCGCGCTTCACGGCCAGGTGCTGCACCTCGAGCCGCGCGGCCTCTCGCTTCGTCAGCTCGCCACTGTTCACGCCCTGGACGATGCGCGCCTGCTGCTTCACCTGCCGCCGGTCCGCGCGAGCCGCCTCGGCCGGAGCCGCCATCATCACGCCCACCACCACCGCCACTGCCAGAGAGAAGGTCTTCATCATGGTTGTCATCCTTGGGTTCTTGCCGGCGGTGCCGGCAGCGTCTCTGGCCTCATGAACCCAAGCGGCGGGCGGAAGTTGCGGGGCCATTTTCCCGGGAGTTTCCAGGCGGAGTTTCTCCTGGAAGTCCCGGGGGTTGGCCAGTGTGCTTGAACCGGGTGGGGCGTCCGTCCATGGTGGCGGGGTGAGCACGACGATTCCGCACCCTGACTTCAGCGCCGAGCGCTTCGCGCGAGCCCCGGACGCGCGCTTCGAGCCCGCGCCGGCCGATGGTGTCCTGCCCGAGGGCTTCTTCTCCACGACGAACCTGCCCACCTACGTGCGAGTGGGAGGGCGCTGGCGCATGCCGCGCGAGCCTCGGATGGACTGCGCGCTGGTGCTGGACGCGAACGGGGAGCTGTGGACGCGGGAGGGGCGGCGGGTGCGCCAGGGCGAGCGGGTGGCGATGGGGCAGGCGGAGGACGGGAGCCAGGGCGTCTACGTGCACGCCTCGTGGCTGGCGGGGGGCGCGGAGGGCGAGTTCAAGTTCATGACGAGCGAGGTGTCGCGCGAGAAGCCCATCGACTACGCGCGCATGGCCCGGCTGCTGGTGGAGGAGCGCGAGCGCGGGGGCTATCCGGTGTGGGTGACGGGGCCGGCGCTGGTGCACTCGCGGGCGCGGGCGGACATGACGTGGTTCGTCGCCAACGGGTTCGTGAAGGCGCTGCTGGCGGGCAATGCGGTGGCGGTGCATGACATCGAAGCGTCCATCTTCGGCACCACGCTGGGCATGAGCGGGGCGGGCGAGGCGACCTCGGGCGGCCACGGCCTGCACATGCGCGCCATCAACCAGGTGCGCGGGGCGGGCTCCATCGCGAAGGCGGTGGAGCGAGGGCTCATCCAGGACGGCATCATGCACGCGTGCGTGGTGCACGGGGTGCCGTTCGTGCTGACGGGCTCGATTCGCGATGACGGGCCGCTGCCGGACGTGGTGACGGACAACCTGGCGGCGCAGGACGCGATGCGGCGCCACACGGTGAAGGCGACGATGGCGGTGATGATCGCCACGGCGCTGCACGCGATTGCCACGGGGAACATGCTGCCCTCGTTCTGCACCGAGACCGACGGCTCGCTGAGAGAACTGGCGACCATTTGCGTGGACTCGTCCGAATTCGTGGTGAGCAAGCTGAAGGACCGCGGGACGCACCAGGCCTTCGGCGTCGTCACCAACGCGCAGGACTTTCTGCACATCCTCCGGCTCTTCGTGGAGCGCGAGCTGGCCTCGCGCACTGCGTCGCGCTGAGCAGGGAGCGCTCGGACTTCAGACTGGGAGCAGGCAGGCATTCCGGGATTAACCGGTCTGTAATTTTGGCGTGTCCTCGTGGTGTGGGAGGGAGGACGCTACCTCGGCGTGGACTGGGAGGGGTTGTCGCTCTCGTGCTACATCGAGCGAAGCCATGGCCAGGCTCGACCCCATCATCGAAAAGCTCTTCAAGGACTCCGGTCAGGAACTGCAGATCGAGACCGGGGGCGGTGTGAACATGCGCACCCCCAACGGGCTCCTACCGGTGCTGAAGCAGAACCTCACCACTCCGCAGATACTCAGCGCGATTGGGGAACTGCTGCCCGCGGAGCGGCGTTCCGGCTTCCCGCCGGAGGGCACGCTCGCGTTCCCGTATGCCGCGCCGGCGGGCCAGGTGCAGGTGACGCTGGAGCACGTGCAGGGCCATGTGAAGGTGTCGATGGTGCCCTTCACGCAGCTTCCGGCGCCCGCGGAGGAGGAGAAGTTCGAGCTGGCCTCGCCGTACGAGATGCTCGAGCTGGCGGCCCGGGCTGTCGACCCAGGAACGATCGCGCAGGAGGCGCCGGCAACGCCCCCGCTCGAGCTAGAGCCCCCGGCGCCCGCGGTCGTCTACGCGCAGGTGCCGAACGCCGCGGCCGCATCTTCCGCTCCGGTGGCGGTGACGCCCGCGCCGATTCCTTCGAATGCCTTCGCGGAGACTCCTGCGGCTCCGGTGGTGGCGGCTGCTCCCGCGCGTGTCGCTCCCGCGCGGCCTCTCACGATGCCTCCGGTGCCGACGGCTGCCGCGCCTGCCGCTGTGCCAGCGGCTCCGGCCGCTCAGCGGGGACCGTCCACCCTCCCGCCCATTCCTCTTCCCGCTACGCCTATCGCGCATGCGGGGCCTGCGACTCACGCGCCGGTTCCTGCTCCGGCTGCGGCGGCTCCTGGTGCAGCGGGACCTGCGACTCACGCGCCGATTCCTGTTCCCGCCGCCGCTCCGGTGGCTCCCGCAGGACCTGCAGCGCATCCGTCGGTCCCTGTTCCCGCCACGGCCGCTCCGGTGGCTCCTGCTGGACCTGCGACGCATCCGCCGGTTCCGGTTCCTGCCACGGCCGCTCCGGTGGCTCCTGCTGGACCTGCGACTCACGCGCCGGTTCCGGTTCCTGCCACGGCCGCTCTGGTGGCTCCTGCTGGACCTGCGACGCATCCGCCGGTTCCGGTTCCTGCTGCTGTTGCTCCCGCGGGATCTGCGACGCATCCACCGGTTCCGGTTCCTGCTCCCGCTGTGGCTGCGGCGGCTCCAATCGCTGCCGTGCCCGAGACGCGCTCGCCAGTTCCTGTCACCGCTGTGGCCGCTCCGGTAGCGCATGCAGGGCCTGCGACGCACCCGCCGGTTCCTGTTCCTGCAGCGGCCGCTCCTGCTGCTTCGGCGGGGCCGACCACCCTCCCGCCGATTCCCCTTCCGGCCGCTCCGATCACTCCGGCGCCACCGGTCACCACCGCGCCGGTGCCTGCACCCACCGCCACTGTGGCTGCGCCCGCCGCACCGGCGGGGCCGACCACCCTCCCGCCGATTCCCCTTCCAGCCGCTCCTATCTCCGCGCCTGCTGCTTCAACGGCGCCGGCCGCTCCCGCAGCGCCTTCGACGCTTCCTCCGGTGCCTGTGGCCGCCGCACCGGCTGCGGCTCCCGTGGCTCCCGCTACACCGGTCGCTCCGGTGCCGCCCACTCCGGTCACTCCGCCTGTCCAGGTTGCCCCTGCGGCTCCTGTGACTCAGGCCCCGGTGCCCGTGGCTGCCGCAGCGGCTCCCGTGCTGACGCCCGCCGCGCCCGCCGTCTCCGTCGAGGAGGCCCAGGACCACCGGCGCGCGGCTGAGGCGCAGATGCTCGCGCTGATGAAGGAGATGCTGGAGCGTGAGGCCTCGGACCTGCACCTGACGAGCGAGACGCTGCCGCACATGCGCATCGACGGCGACATGGTGGCCATCGAGGACTACGGCGTCATCACCCACGAGAAGCTCCAGGCGATGCTCTTCAGCATCGCTCCGGACAAGAACCGGAGGCAGTGGGAGGAACTGCGCGACACGGACTTTGCCTACGAGACGTCGGCGGCGCGCTTCCGCGTGAACATCTTCGAGGATCGGAGGGGCATTGCCGCGGTGCTGCGGCAGATCCCCAACAAGATCCGCACGGCGGAGGAGATCGGCCTGCCGCGGCACGTGCTGGACCTGTGCTTCCTGACGAAGGGGCTGGTGCTGGTGACGGGGCCGACGGGGAGCGGCAAGTCCACGACGCTGGCGGCGCTGATCGACTACGTGAACCGCCACCGTGAGGACCACATCATCACGGTGGAGGACCCGATCGAGTTCGTCCACAAGAACAAGAGCTGCCTGGTGCACCAGCGCGAGGTGGGGGTGCACACGGCCTCGTTCAAGAACGCGCTGAGGGCGGCGCTGCGCGAGGATCCGGACGTGGTGCTGGTGGGCGAGATGCGGGACCTGGAGACGATCGCCACGGCCATCGAGACGGCGGAGACGGGGCACCTGGTGTTCGGGACGCTGCACACGAACACGGCGGCGTCCACGGTGGACCGCATCATCGACCAGTTCCCGGCGGATCGTCAGCCGCAGATCCGGATGATGCTCTCCGAGTCGCTCAAGGCCGTCGTTGCCCAGACGTTGTGCAAGCGCATCGGCGGCGGGCGGGTGGCGGCGCAGGAAGTGCTGCTGTGCACGGGCTCGGTGTCGAACCTGATCCGCGAGGGGAAGACGTTCCAGATTCCCTCGGTGATGCAGACGTCGCGCGGGCAGGGGATGGTGACGCTGAACGACTCGCTGCTCGACTTGGTGAAGAAGAAGGTCATCGAGCCGAACGAGGCGCTGAGCAAGTCGGTGGCGCGCTCCGAGATGCGGGCCATGCTGGAGCGAGCGGGCTTCAAGGTGGACGCACCGGGTGGGGCCACGGCTGCAGCGCCGGCCACGGCACCTGGGGAGACGCCTCCACCCACGAAGTGAGCGCCAGCACGGGAGGAGCTCACGGAGGCAGGTGCTTCAGTGCGCCTGCGGGTGAGCGCTGCGCTGTGCCGCGCGGAAGAACTGGGTGCAGGAGTAATCGAGTGGAGCATCCAGCCCGTTAAGGGCGTGGCGCGCGCGGAGGAAGGGCAGCCAGGCCTTGTCGCCGACGATGACGGCGGCTTCCTCCAACTTGCGGCGAGGGACCCACCGTCCGCCGAGCCAGTTCACCAAGTAGCGGCCGAGCCAGCCGCCCAGGGCGGGGACGAGAATCTCCCGCTGCTCATGGGTGATGTCCTTACCCCAGCGCGAGTTCCACAGGTGCCAGTCGAGGAGGGGAAGCGCCTCCTGGGAGACGTCCATCACTTCGGGGACCTTTTCGTGGAAAAGGGCCATGAGCTGCTCGGCATAGAGGCCGTCGTATTGCTCGATGGCAGCGGGGACGTTGTCCACGTCCGGCGCTGGGGCCTGGGAGGCGGGAATCCACTCGGAGACAGGAGGAGGGTGGTACTGGTTGAAGTGCTCGACGTGCTTGCGCATTCCACCGGCCACGCCTTCGAAATGGATCTTCTTGAGCAGGATGTCGGCCACATCTGGATCGAAGTGGATGGGGACGGGGGTGAACTCGAGGGAGCGCTGGCGGAGGGCAGCCAGGGTGGAGTCCAGCGAGAGCTCCGGGCGGAGGTGGACCAGGGCACGGGCCTGGGCGAGCCGGGCCTCTTCCGAGGCGAAGTCCACAGGGGTGGGGCGCGTGAGCATGAGGACGGCGCCGTGGGGAAGTTCCTCTATGTGAGCGCACGGCGTGGAGAGCACGCGCTCGCGGCCAAGCTCTTCCACCATCTGGGGACCATAGACGTTGAGCCAGAAGGCCTCTTGGACACGAGGTGCAGCGAGGGGGTTCTTCGCGCGAGGGTCGCTGCTCAGCCAGAAATCGGTGCGGCTGTGAGCCACGCCGTGAAACAGAGGCATGCAGGAAGCCAAAGCGCGTACGAGGGAGACGAAATGCTCAGCATGATGATTTGCGCGGCTGGGCTCGCAGACGAAGGAGAAAGGCTTCACCACCAGATGGAAGCTGCAGGTGACCTCCTCCTCGCTGGTTCTGCCCATGAGGTCGAGAATGATCTCAGGAGGCCGAGAACGGCCAAACAGGATGTTGACCGTGTCAATACCGTGAGTGTCTTGGAACCGCTTGCGCAGCATCTGGCGCGAGTACTGCAGAGTCCGGCGCCCGCGCATGAAGTGCATCGTGTCCGGGCGAAGCGCTTCGTCCAGCGATTCAATAACGTCCAGAAGGGGCTCGAGCCCCGCAAAGCCGCGCGACAGCGGATCAATGGGCGAGATGAGTTCAAGGACGAAATCGTCAGATTGGGTCCACTCTTCAGGGGACATGGAGGTGGAGTTCAACCTTTTGGCTGCGCGCTCCTCTCAAGAGGGCGTTCTTGATGGAGAGCGAGAGATCCTTCCCGTCATAAACGAGGTGCACTCGGGTCACGACCACTTTCTTTCCGAAGAGAGGATGGCCACGCCTGCGCACTTCGACGGTTCCCCCGTCTTTCGTCTGTGCTTCAAAGGCATCAATCTGTGCTTGCTTGAAGGCGTCGCCTTCGCTCATGGCGGCGAAGTCGCGCTGCTTCATGCTGAAGGTTTGAACATTCGGCCGAGTGCCCGAGCCTAGTGAGGCGTCGTCCACGACCAGAGCATCCGCGTAGGTGACAAGGTCGCTGCCTTCATGCTTCAGGCCCGTGTTCTCTGCGGCCAGCGGCTGCTTCATGTCGGGCACCCACTCCCGAGGGCTGCCAGGTTCGCGAGCCTGCTGAAGCATGCGCGACGCGCTGCGCTGAAACTCCAGCGAGCGTTGGAACCTTCCGAGTAGGGACGAATAGGCGTCCCACGTCAGAGGAGGCTTCACCGCAACTTGCCCCTGTGACAGAGGTCGGGTGCCCGCGAGCTCCTCGTAGCGCCGCTCCCAGTAGGCCACGTAGCTGGTCCACCGGGGATGGTCGGCTTCCACTCCCGAGGGTGGCTGGGCGCCCGAAGGCCGGTAGCGTGTCAATGCTTCCAGGCGGGCGGGGTATCGAGGGCCCACCTCCAGCGCCTCGGCCTCGACCATCCGGGCTTCCAGCGCTGGCAGCTCCTCCTCCGCCAGACGTGTCTCCACCCCAGCCAGCGCCAGTCTCCCCGCCTCCACGGTGCCTGCCGAGGCTTCTGCCGTGCCCGCCGCCACCCCAGCCGTACCCGTAGCGCCCGTTTTGAGCACCGTGCCCACCAGCAGCACGTCGAGCGCCGCGGAGATGACGGTGTTGCGCACGTGCTTGAGCTTGGCCTCGCGCGCAAACAAAGCTGTCCGCCATCACCTGCCGCAGGCGCATGCCTCCCGCGCCGCGCGAAGGCATGAACGCGTCCAGCTGGTGCCAGGCCACCACGCAGGCTGGCAGGGAGTTACAGGTGAATCCCAGCGAACGGTCCGCCAGCTCCGCTCCGGTGCGCTGGAGGACGGCCTCCAGCTGGCGGAAGAGGGCCTGGGCGCGACGGTCTCCCGCCTGTGCGTCGGCATACACACGCTCGAGGTGTTCGGCGCGGTGCACGAGCAGCACAGCGGAGCGATCGCCCACGAGCTTCCCGTGGACGTCGCAGTACAGCGCGTAATCGAAGGGCGGAGGAACGTCCCGCTGCAGCTCTTCGAGGCCCACCGCCTCCGGCTCGTCACAACTGCCGCCCACCAGCGCGGTGGACAGCAGCATCAGCAATGCCAGAGAAAGCAGGCGTGACACGGGACTAAGGCGAGCCCTTGACTGAGGGAGCCGCGGCGCCCGGCTTGGTCCACTGGTCCAGCCAGCTGAACACCGTCTCGTGCCACAGCACGCTGTTGGCCGGCTTCACCACCCAGTGGTTCTCGTCCGGGAAGTAGAGGAATTTGGACGGGATGCCGCGCCGCTGGAGCGCGTTGAACGTCCCCAGCGCCTGCGTCTCCACCACCCGGAAGTCCTTGCCGCCCTCCACCACCAGCATCGGCGTCTTCCACTTGCCCACGTGCGCCACCGGGTTGTGCTTCTCGTACGCCTCCGGGTTCTCCCACGGCGTGCCCTTGTGCTCCCACTCGGGGAACCACAGCTCCTCCGTGTCGAAGTACGCCATGCGCTCGTCGAGAATGCCGTCGTGGTTCACCAGGCACTTGAAGCGGTCCGGCCAGTTCCCGGCGATCCAGTTGATCATGTACCCGCCATAGCTGGCCCCCAGCGCGCACACCCGCTCCGGGTGCAGGAAGCTGTAGCGAGAGATCGCCGCCGCCAGCCCCTTCTGCAGGTCCTCCAGCGGCTTGCCGCCCCAGTCATCCCGGATCGAATCCGTGAACGCCTGCCCGTAGCCCGTCGACCCGTGGAAGTCGATGCTCACCACCGCGTAGCCGCGCGCCGCGAACGCCTGCGGGTTCCAGCGGTAGTGGAAGTGGTCGCTGAAGCTCCCCTGCGGCCCACCATGGATGAGGAGCGCCACCGGGTACTTCTTCTTCGCATCGAAGTCGACCGGCTTCACCACGTAGCCGTACACCTGCTCCCCGTTCCACCCGGCGAAGGTGAAGGGCTCGTAGTCGCCGAAGCGGATGGAGGCCAGCGCCTCCTGGTTCACCCGTGTGAGCTGGCGCGCATCCGAGCCGTCCGCGTTGCTGGAGAACAGGTCCGCAGGTGTCTTCAGCGTGTCGAAGCCGTAGACGATGCGGCCCCCCGCCTGCTGCACATCCGAGGCGTGGCCCTGCTGCGTCAGCTGGCGCACCTGTCCGCTCGCGACATCGATGGCGAACGCGGGGTGCTGGCCATTGCTGTACGCGGAGGTGAACAGCGTCTGGCCGTCCGTGCTCCACGAGAGCCCGTCCGCCGAGCGGTCCCACTTCTCCGTGAGCACGCGCTCCTTGCCCTCGGGCCACGAGCGCACGATGACGCGCAGGCGGTCCGCCTCGTAACCCGGGCGCTCCATGGCGAGGTACGCCAGCGTCTTCCCATCGGGGCTAAACACCGGCGAGGTGTCCGTGGCGCGGTTGCTCACCGTGAGCTTGCGCGGCTGGCCCTGCCCATCCGCCGAGGCGAGGAACAGATCCAGATCCGTGCTCCACGACTCTTGACGGCCCACGTCCCGGGCGGTGAAGACCACGCCCTTGCCGTCCGGCGTGAAGGTGAACTCCTCCGCGCCGCCGAAGGGCTTGCTCGGAGCATCCGCGTCCATGCCCTTCGTCACGTCTACGGGGGTGCCGCCGGCCACGGGAACCACGAACAGGTGCGAGCGGGTCCCGTCCTTCCATGCGTCCCAATGCCGGACGAACAGCTTGTCGTAGACGCGGCCCGAGCTCTTGTTCTTGGCCTTCGCCTCGGCGCGCTGCGGAGTGCACTCCAGGGTGGCGCAGTCGGGGAACACCTCCAGCGCCACGGCGAGCTTGGAGCCATCGCGCGACAGGGCGAACGCATTCACGTCCAGCGGGAGCTTCGTCACCTGCTGGGGCTCGCCACCGTCGATGGGCAGGCGCCACACCTGCGAGGAACCACCGCGCGAGGACAGGAAGAAGAGGCTGCGGCCATCCGGTGCCCACACCGGCTGGGTGTCGCTGTCCGGGTGCGAGGTGAGCTGGCGGGCTCCGGAGCCGTCCGCGTTCGCGAGCCACAGGTCCGTGCGGCCGCGGTTGGCTTCCATGTCCGTGGTGCGCAGCACGAAGGTGATGCGCTGGCCATCCGGCGAGACGCGCGGCTCGCTGAGCCGGCGCATCGTCACCTGGTCCTGGACGGTATAGGGGCGGGGAGAGGCAGCGGGGGCGGCGGTGAGCGCCAGCGCCGCCAAGAGCGACAGGGGCAAGGCTTCCTCCGAGTCGAAGTGACAGGGGTGTCCCTCGCGCCACGGCAGCACGGCGCGAGGGCGGGCACGGTGCCTGCTTCACTCGCGGCTGTCCAGCACGAGCGGAAGCATGGCGCTCTGCGCCGTGAGGACCGGGCGTACCCGCAGTGTGCCTGTCTTTCAGTAAGAGCGGGGCTCCGAACCCTCAGCTCGCGAGCCGCCCGCCGAAGTGCCGCCGCAGCTGCGCGTGGCGGTGGCGGAACACGCTGCTGTACAGCCCTCGGAGCCCGGGCAGGGGCAGGCGCGGCTCGAAGCGGATGCGATCGGTGAGCAGCGTGCCCTCGGGGTGGGGCTCAAGTGTTCGCTCGTGCTCCCACACCTTCGCGGAGATCATCCGCGAGCGCTCCAGGAAGCCCTTGCCCGGCTCGAACCGCACGAAGGTGAGGTCGTCGTAGTCCAGCGGCAGCACCCCGAAGAGCAGCAGCCACGACCGGAAGAGCCGCTGGCCCAGCGCGAGCTGCCCGGGCTCGAGGTGATCGACGCCCTGGGGCCCGGTCATCCGGAACCAGGGCGCCATCTCCGCGTTCACGCCCGACAAGGTGCTCACGCGAGCCCACACCTTCTCGGGAGGCGCTGCCAGGATCGAGGCGAACGAGAAGGTGTGGGACGCACCGCTCACAGGGCGGGCACCGTCCAGCCCTGGGGATAGATGAGATACGCGGTGCCCGCCGAAGCGTTCTGCCACAGCGGCTCTAGCTGCGAGCGCAGGTACGTCCGGCGCACGGCGGTGTTGCTGGCGCCCGCCGGATCATTCACCACGGGGTTGCCCGCCGCATCGAAGCCCACGAGCACGATGAGGTGACCCGCCGTGGAGGAGATGGGCGCGCCCGTCAGCTCACCGCTGCGCCAGGCAACGCTGAGGATGGCGGGGACGCCCGCGGAGATCCACGGCTCCAGCTGCGAGAAGCTCGTGAAGCGAGACACATGCGCCTGGAGCCCCTGGGCCGCCGCATACGCCGTGTTGAACGGCCAGTTGCCGTGCCCGTCGTAGTACCAGTCATGGACGCCGCTCACGGCCGCGCGCACGTGCGGCTCGCAGGTGGTCGTGGACTCGCCGACCCAGTATCGCAGCACCATGGCCGTGGACGTGGGGCTGCACCAGACCTCGCCGCCGTCCGGGTACACCATCTGCGAGCACTGTGGCACCGCGAGCACCGTGTTCCAGCGCGTGGAGCTGCCCGGAGGGAACGAGGAGGGCCGGTCTGGCGCCAGAGACACCGTCACAGCGCTGGCATCCAGGCTCGGCGTCGCCACACCATCGGCGCTGAAGAGCCGCACCTTCACCTGCCACGCCGTGGCCGAGGCCTTCTTCGCCGTGACGACAAGTGTGTCCGTGGCCACGTACGCCACGCTGTCCGACTGCGAGGTGGCCGAGTGCCGCTGCACCGCCGAGCCATCCGCCGCCCACACGCCCAGGCTGTACCACTTCGTCCAGGTGCCAGACACCTGCACGCGGATGAAGCTCTCCACCCAGGTGCCCGGAGGCGTGCGCGCCTCCCACGAGGCAATGGCCTGCCGGAAGCCGAAGGACGGCGTGACGATGGGGCTGGTCACCTCGCCCTGCACGAACGAGCCGCCGTTGTAGTACGTGCCGCCCGCGAAGCCGCCGGGCCCATACGGATCCGTCCCCGCCCACGACTGGCCCGGCAGCAACTGCAGCGAGCCATCCGCCGCACGGCTCGCGCCGCTGAGCTGCCACGCGGTGAAGTCGCCGCGGCTCGCCGCCCAGCGCTTCGAGGCGCTCTGGCCCGCCAGGGCCGCGGGGGTGAACGCGAGGGTGACGAGCAACGCCAGTACCGCCGTCCTGGGCATCCGCATGGGCGCCTCCGATTATTCAGGTTCAGCGCGTCTTACTTGTTTCCAGTTTCAGGACTCAAGGTGCACGCGCGGTGCCGTGATAAGTGCGGGACCATGAGGACGGTGACGGCGACCAGGTACGTGACGCCGCTGCGCGAGGGGGGCTCGATGCCCGCCATCGTCGAAGCGGAGGACTCCGGGCTGTACGTGCTGAAGTTCCGAGGCGCGGGGCAGGGGCTCAAGGTGCTCATCGCCGAGCTGGTGGCGGGCGAACTGGCCCGTGCCATGGGCCTGCGCGTCCCGGAGCTTGTGTTCATGCACCTGGACCCCGTGCTGGGCCGCGCCGAGCCGGACGGAGAGATCCGTGACCTCATCAAGGCCAGCGGAGGGCTGAACCTGGCGATGGACTACCTGCCGGGCTCCATCACGTTCGACCCGGTCGCCGGCCCGCCGCCCTCCGCTCAGGAGGCCTCGGAGATCGTCTGCTTCGATGCCTACGTGACGAACGTGGACCGGACCCCGAAGAACCCCAACATGCTGCACTGGCACAAGGCGCTCTGGCTCATCGACCACGGCGCGTCCATGTACTTCCACCACTCGTGGGACGGGTACCTGGAGCGCGCGGGGACGGCCTTCGCTCCCATCAAGGACCATGTGCTGCTGCGCTGGGCCACGGCGCTGCGCGCGACGGAGGCCACGCTGCGCACCCGGCTGACGCCCGAGGTGCTGGAGCGCACGGTGGCGCTCATCCCCGACGCGTGGCTGGGCAACGAGGAGGCCTTCTCCACCCCGCAGGCCCACCGCGAGGCGTACCTGGCGTGGCTGCGCGGGCGGCTCGAGGCGGCCCCGAAGTTCATCGAGGAGGCGGAGCGTGCCCGCGCCCAGCTCTTTTGATTACGCCATCATCCGCGTCGTGCCGCGCGTGGAGCGCGGCGAGTTCATCAACGCGGGCGTCATCCTCTACTGCCTCACCCACCGCTTCCTCGGAGCCCAGGTGGAGCTGGACGAGCGGCGCCTTCTCGCGCTCGCGCCCGAGGTGGATGTGGAAGGCGTGAGAGCCCACCTGGAGGCCATTCCCCGCATCTGCGCGGGAGGCCGGACCGCGGGGCCCATTGGGCAGCTGCCTCAGAAGGAGCGGTGGCACTGGCTCATCGCGCCGCGCAGCACCGTGATTCAGACGTCCCCGTTCCACTCGGGGCTGTGCGAGGACCCAGCGAAGGCCCTTGAGCACTTGATGGACCGCATGGTCCGGCTCCCGGTCTCCCAAGAGCCGAACCGGGGCTGAGTCCGGAGCTACAGCGCGGCCTCGAGCGCCAGGCGCATCTTGTCCGCGTAGGAGGTCACGCTCCCGTTCGAGCGCTCATAGGAAGGATCCGCGTCGAGCTTGAGCGTGTCGCCCTCGATCTTGACCTCCAGCGAGCACCAGCTCCGGGTGCTGGTGATGGAGACCTTCTTGATCTTCTCCTTGAGGGCGTCCTTGCCCAGGTCGTCCTGGCAGATCGACTTCAGCGCGATCTCCAAGGGCTCGAAGAAGTTGTAGTCGAACATGGTGGGGTACTCGGCCGAGTAGCCCTCCTTGGCCAGCTGATCCCACGCGATCTCGTAGGTGGGCTCAAAGCCAGTGATGGCGTTCAGCTTCTGCTGCCACGTCGGCCACTTGTCCTTCTGGTAAGCCGCCACTGCGCGCTTCTCTGCAAGACCCATCGAGTTCCTCTCCAGTGGTGTTGAGGCGCGAGACTATCGCAGCACTCAGGCGGCCGAGTCGACGGCGGAAGGCGGCTTCTGCAGCGACTCCACCGAGTCCGGCACGCGGCCCACGCCGCCCGTGAGCACCTTGCGCTTCTGCGGACCGGGGCGGGTGATGCGGCTGTAGAGGCTCAGCGACGGATCAAAGATGAACTTCACCAGCAGCCCCGTCCACGAGCGGTGCCACACCAGCGTGTCGTAGTGCTCGGGCGCCAGCGCGCGCACCTGCGGCAGCTTGTTCCACGGCACCGCGGAGAAGTCATGGTGCTCGTTGTGGTAGCCCACGTTCAGCGCGGTGAGGTTCCACGGCCCATAGTAGGAGTACGTCTCCTGCGGGTGGGCCACGATGAAGTGCTCCTGGATGAGCCGGCCGCCCAGCGGGTGCAGGCCGATGGAGAAGAAGATGCTCAGGACGATGTAGAGGAACGCCCAGGGCCCCATCAGGAACAACACGGCCGCGTCCACCGCGAACACCGCCAGCGCGTTCACCACCGTCCACGGCTCCCAGAAGCTGACCAGCTTGGAGAAGCGCGGCATGCGCAGCGCCTGCATCAGCGGGAAGAAGGTGACCCACAGCGCCTTCATGAGGGTGCTGTTGCCCACCAGCTTCGCCTCGGCGTGCGAGGGCAGGTCCGCGTCCAGGTCGAACTCGCCCTGGTGCCGGTGGTGCACCAGGTGGAAGCGCGTGAACGTCACCGCCGAGGGGATGACGTGCACCAGATCCGCCCCGATGGCCGCCAGCAGGTTGCCCATGCGGCCCTTGAAGATGAGGCTGTGCGTGGCCTCGTGGATGATGACGTAGCAGGTGTTGTTGACGATGGCGCCCAGCGTGTACGCCGCCAGGACGATGACCCACCACGGCTGGTCCTTCACCATCCACGCCGTGCCGAACTGCATCACCAGGATGATGGGCACGAACAGCGCGGTGGCCGGGGTGCGCCCGAACAGCTTGCGCACCTCCGGGTGGGCTCTGAGGATGGCGGCCGTGCGAGCCGGGTGCGGCTCGGCGTTCTGCACGACCTCGTAGTCTGTTGGGGCTGTCCTCGACGACATCGATCCTCCCGATCAGGCGTTCCGGGCAGGAGGCTCTACCGTCGTACTGACGGGCAAGTCAATGTTCACTGAGGGACGTGCCCGCCGCCAACCCCGCGGAATTCCTCTAGAAGGCCTCGTCGGGCACTTCCATCAGGTCCAGGCTGCCCTGCTCCACCATACGCGCATGGTGCGCGATGTTCGGCAGCACCTCCTTGCAGAACCAGCGCGCCGAGGCGAGCTTGCCCGCGTAGAAGGCCTTGTCGCCCGGGTTCACCTTGGTGCGCTCCAGCGCCACCGCCGCGTGGCGCACCAGCAGCCAGCCGATCACCACTTCCGCCACCGAGGCCAGCACCCGGTTGCCCTGCAGGCCCACGTGGTAGAGCGACTCGCCCAGCTTGCCCATGAGCGCGCCGAGCATCGTCTCCAGCGCGCCCAGCGCCTCGCCCAGCGCCTTGCGCTCCGTCTCCAGCTCCTTGCCACCCAGGTCCGACTCGGCCGTCTGCCGGATCTGCCCCAGCAGCCCCTGGAAGGTGGCCCCGCCGTCGCGCGCCAGCTTGCGCATGATGAGGTCCAGCGCCTGGATGTGCGTGGTGCCCTCGTAGAGCGTGTCGATCTTCTGGTCGCGGATGTACTGCTCCACCGGGTAGTCCGCCAGGTACCCCGAGCCGCCGAAGCACTGCAGCGACACCGCCAGCAGCTCGTACGCCTTCTCCGAGCAGTAGCCCTTCACCAGCGGCAGCAGCAAGTCGTTGAGCGCGTCCAGCTCCGCGGCCTCCAGCGCGCGGTGGCCGCCCTTGATCTCCACCTGGTCCTGGATGGAGGCGGTGAAGAGGGCCAGGGCGCGCATGCCCTCGGCGTGGGCCTTCTGCGCCATCAGCATGCGGCGCACGTCCGGGTGGCGGATGATGGCCACGCGCGGGGCCGTCTTGTCGCGCGCGGCGAGCAGGTCCGAGCCCTGCTTGCGGTCCTGGGTGAACTCCAGCGCGTTCAGGTACGCGGTGGACAGCGTGGCCATGGACTTCATGCCCACCGCCATGCGCGCCTGCTCGATGATGTGGAACATCTGCCGGATGCCCTCGTGCACCTCGCCGAGCAGCAGGCCGCGCGCCGGCTTGCCGTCCCCGAACGTCAGCTCGCAGGTGACGGAGCCCTTGAGGCCCATCTTCTTCTCGAGCTTGGTGCACACCACCCCGTTGCGCTCGCCCAGCTTGCCGTCCTCCTCCACCCAGAACTTCGGGACGATGAACAGCGACAGGCCCTTGGTGCCCGGCCCCGCGCCCTCGGGCCGCGCCAACACCATGTGGATGATATTCTCGGAGGCGTCATGCTCCGCGCTGGTGATGAAGCGCTTGACGCCTTCAATCTCCCACACGTCCCCGCCCACGTGCCGCGCCTTGGCGCGCGCGGCGCCCACGTCGCTGCCGGCGTCCGGCTCGGTGAGCACCATGGTGCCAATCCACCGCTGCTCGGTGATGGCGGGCAGGAAGCGCTTCTTCTGGGCCTCGGTGCCCAGCCGGTCGATGACGCGCGAGACGAGCGTGCCCAGCGTGTAGAAGGCCACCGGCGCGCTGGCGCCCACCAGCAGCTCGAAGGCGCCCCAGGCCAGCGACGGCGGCGCGCCCAGGCCTCCCATGTGAGGAGGCAGCTCCAGCTGGTTCATCCCCGCGTCGTAGTAGGCGGAGATGGCCTTCTTGAGCAGCGGCGGCAGCTTCACCTCGCCGTTCTCCAGCACGGGCGGCGCGTGCTCGGACTCGGCGAAGCTGGGGGCGACCTCGTTCACGCACACCTGCGCGAATGTCTCCAGCGTCTGCCGCGCCGCCGTCTCGTCGATGTCGCCGAAGGGACCCTTGCCCAGCGAGGTGCGGCCGATGTCGAGGAACTCAAAGAGGTTGAAGTACAGGTCGCGCAGGTTGGGCTTGTAGTGGTTCGGGGACGACATGCGGCGGGCTCCTGCGCCGGTCCGCGCTGCCACGGCCGGCGGCTGAGGGATGAAGGGGGCGCAGGCTACCCCGAGCCCGTGGGGACAGCGAGGCCCGTGTCCCGTCCCGGGGGCGACACAAACGGGGGCGCGGTTCTCCTCGCGGCAGGGCGGGGCCCTGGGGTAGAGGAGTCGGCATGGTGGATCCCCAGGAGGCGCTGCAGCGGCTGAAGGACGGCAACCGGAGGTTCGTCAACCACCTCCGCAGCACCGAGGCCATGATGAGCCAGCTCCGGCGGGACGAGCTGGTGCAAGGCCAGAAGCCCTTCGCCATCGTGCTCGGGTGCTCGGACTCGCGGGTGCCCGCGGAGATCGTCTTTGATCAGGGGCTTGGAGACCTGTTCGTCATCCGCGTGGCGGGCAACATCGTCGCGCCCTCGCAGGTGGGCAGCGTCGAGTTCGCCGCCGAGGCCTTCGGCACCCGGCTCGTGGTGGTGATGGGCCACACGTTCTGTGGCGCCATCGATACGACGCTCGAAGTCATCGAGAAGCCGGACGTGCCGCGCTCGCCCAACCTGCTCTCCATCGTGAGCCGGGTGCGGCCCGCCATCGAGGCGCTGGTGCACACGGAGCTGGCCAAGGACCGGCCGCGGCTGATCCACGAGGCGGTGCGCGCCAACGTCCGCGCCTCGGTGAGCCACCTCAAGCACGGCTCGGCGCTGCTGGAGCGCCTGGTGCTGGAGCAGGGCCTGCGCGTGGTGGGCGCCGAGTACAGCCTGGAGAGCGGCGAAGTGGACTTCTTCGACGTCTGAGCCCTCGAAGCGGAGCAGGGCTAAGGGCCCGCCAAAATTGGATAATTCGTCTTTTGCTAAATTCGCGGTTTACAAGAATACTCGTGAATTGATAGAAAGCTCTTGTCTCGCTGTTCCCCCGGAGCGAAGGCGCTTGATCCGCGGCCAGCGAGCACTCGTTAGCTTCAGGGCGGGGCCCCCACCCTGGCAGTCGCCTGAAGCGCCAAGCGGGCCGGCTCTTACCCCCTGGGAGCCGGCCCGTGGTCTTTGTGGGGTCAGGCCTTGTCGTCGCGCGGGGCCTCGCGGAACACCGCGAGCGAGCGGCCCGTGAGCTCGAAGGGGCCGGGCTTCACCGGCTCCGTGCTCACCGAGTCATCCCCCGTGTAGAACTCGAGCACCCACCGCTTGCCCTCGGGGGATTGCGGCACCGTGAAGCGCACCGGCTCGTGGTGGGCGTTGAGGAGCACCAGCAGCCCGGAGCCGATGATGCGCTGGCCTCGCTCGTCCGGAGTCGGGATGGCATCGCCACCCAGCAGGAACGCCAGCGAGCGCACGAAGGGCTTCTCCCAGTCCGCCGCGCCCATCTCCGTGCCGTCCGGCCGGTACCAGGAGAGGTCCTTGAAGTGCGAATCCCAGATGTGCTCGCCCTGGAAGAAGCGGCGCCGCTGCAGCACGGGCTGGCGGTGGCGGAACTGGATGATGCGCGAGGTGAACTCCAGCAGCGCCTTGCGGCGCGCGTCCAGGTTCCAGTCCACCCAGGAGAGCTCGTTGTCCTGGCAGTAGGCGTTGTTGTTGCCGCCCTGGGTGCGGCCCATCTCGTCGCCCGCCACCAGCATGGGCACGCCCTGCGACAGAAAGAGCGAGGCCAGCAGGTTGCGCTTCTGCCGCTCGCGCAGGGCGACGACGTCCGGGTTGTCCGTCTCGCCCTCCACGCCGCAGTTCCAGGCCTGGTTGTCGTCCGCGCCGTCGCGGTTGTGCTCGCCGTTGGCCTCGTTGTGCTTATGGCTGTAGGTGACGAGGTCGTGCAGGGTGAAGCCGTCGTGGGCGGTGACGAAGTTGATGGTGGCCTGGGGCCGGCGCCGCGCCTCCTGGAACATGTCCGAGGAGCCCGCCAGCCGGTAGCCCACCTCGCCCGCGAGGTTCTCGTCGCCCTTCCAGTAGCGGCGCACGGCGTCGCGGTACTTGCCGTTCCATTCGCGCCACGGCGCCGGGAAGTGGCCCACCTGGTAGCCGCCCATGCCCACGTCCCACGGCTCGGCGATGAGCTTCACCTTACTGAGCACCGGGTCCTGGTTGATGATCTGGAACAGCGGCGCGTTGGGGCTGAACTCGCCCTTGCCCGCGCGGCCCAGCGTGGTGGCCAGGTCGAAGCGGAACCCGTCCACGTGCATCTCGGTGACCCAGTAGCGCAGCGAGTCCGCGATGAGGCGCGCGGCCTGGGGCAGCGAGGCGTTCAAGCTGTTCCCGCACCCGGTGAAGTCCAGGTAGTAGCGCGGGTCCGGCATGAGCCAGTAGTACGCCGCGTTGTCGATGCCCTTGAGTGAGATGCTCGGGCCCAGGTGGTTGCCCTCGCACGTGTGGTTGTAGACGACGTCCAGAATCACTTCGATGCCGGCCGCGTGCAGGGCCTTCACCATGGACTTGAACTCGGCCACCTGCGAGCCCGGGGTGCGGCGGCTGGCGAAGTACTGATCGGGGGCGAAGTAGTTGAGTGTGCTGTAGCCCCAGTAGTTGGACAGGCCCTTTTCGTTGAGGAACGAGTCGTCCGCCGCCTCGTGCACCGGGAGCAACTCCACGGCGGTGATGCCCAGCTTCTGCATGTGCTCGATGACGGCCGGGTGGGCCAGGCCCGCGTAGGTGCCGCGCTGGTGCTCGGGCACGGCGGGGTGGAGCTTGGTGAGGCCACGCACGTGGGCCTCGTAGATGACCGTCTTGCGCCAGGGGACATCCGGGCGCCGGTCATTGCCCCAGTCGAAGAAGTCGCTGACCACCACGCCCTTGGGAATGCCGGCGGCGCTGTCCTGCTCGTCGCGCGCCAGGTCCTGGTCCTTGTTGCCGAGCGTGTAGCCGAACACCGGCTGCTTCCAGTCCACCTCGCCGAAGAGCGCCTTGGCGTAGGGATCCACCAGCAGCTTATGCGGGTTGCAGCGTTGGCCGCGCGCGGGATCATACGGGCCGTGCACGCGCAGACCGTACAAGGTGCCCGGCTCCAGGCCGTGCACGTAGCCGTGCCAGACGAACTCCGTCACCTCGGGCAGATCAAACCGGGCGATCTCCTTGGAGGGGTTGTTCGAATCAAACAGGCAGATCTCTACCCGGGTCGCGACCTGGGAGTAGACCGCGAAGTTCACTCCGGTGCCGTCGTACGTCGCCCCACGGGGGTAAGGCTTCCCTGGCCACACTTCGATTCCCATCGCCCTGCCGTCCCTCTCTTTGTTGCGTGCCAGTCCAAGGTGGAGGCATGTCGGGGGGGGTTCAAGGTCTGTCGAAGAGATGAAAGAGCGTTCGCTCTGTACTGAGCGTGTGTTGTGACCGGCACTGAACAGCAGTCTGGCTCGCAGGAGCCTCTCGCCAGCGGGCAGGCATGCGGAGGGCGGGGCGCGCCCCCCTTGGTGACGGGGTGTTGGCAACCCAACTTCCCTGCAGGGGAATGAAAGAGGAGCCGAGCCCATGAGAAAGGTCATCCTGGCGGCTGCACTCGCGGCCACGTTCTGCCTGTCCCAGACGAGCCACGCCCAGCAGAGTGGCGGAGGGGCGGGCACTGGTGCGCCCGTTGGAAGCGCTGCCGGTGGTGCAGTCACCCCGCAAGGCCAGGGAGCGAGCGGGGGTGCGGCGCTGGGCGGGCCACCGGCAGCGGGCTCGTTCTCGGTCCAGCCCCAGCCCCAGCCCCAGTCGCAGGTCGCGGGAGGCCAGGCCCCCGGAGCCGCCCCGGGCGTGGGACAGACCTTCTATGGGCCTGCTGAGCCGGGCATGGCCGGAACCGGGACAGGTACCGGAACAGGTACTGGCACCGTGGGCAGCGCGGGGAGCGCAGTGGGTGCTGGCAGTGGCGATATCGCGACCAGCTCACCTCGTGCGAACGAGCGCACTTCGGTGGGCTCTGCCTCCAATGATGTTCGGGTGGAAGTCGCCCAGCTGCGGGCCGAGGTGGATCGGCTCCGAGCGGAGCTTGACGAAGTGAAGGGCGTCCGCCGCTCCACCCATGCCCAGAGCGCGGAGACGGGCACAGGGGGCTCGGGCTCTCAGCAGGAGCAGCAGCCACAGCCCATCGCCAGCTCCATGGTGGAGGGCCGCGTGAGCAAGGTCTCCAAGCGCTCCATCGAGGTCATCGACTCCGAGACCGGTGAGCCGTACGTCCTGCGCCTGAACGAGGACTCGCGCGCCAGGAGTGGCCAGCGGCGCATTCCGGTGACCCGCATCCGGCAGGGGAGTGAGGTACGCGCCTCATTCGATCTCGTGGCCGGGGATACGTACGCCACTCAGATCGACGTGTTGGGCAAGCGCCGCCGCTGAGGCTGGCCCGGGCACCCCGGGTGCTCTCCCTCCTGAAGGACAGTGGCACCGTCCAGTGGAGGAACCCCCGGGAGCCACAACGTGCGGCGGTGCACGTCCGTGACAGGCGAGGAGGTGACCTCGGCGCTCCGGACGGCCAAGGTGCGCCCGCTTTTCATCCGCCGCGAGGTTGGGAACCCGTAGAGGGGCCCACCCAAGCGGCTCCTCGACGAAGGGAGAGCAGCACATGAAGCGCACGATTCAGGGACTCCTCCTCGCTGGTTCATTGGTGCTGGGTGGTACCGCGCTCGCTCAGAGCACCACCCAGGCCACCCCGGGCGTGAACCCGGGCAGCCAGGGAGTCAACCGGGGCAGCCAGGGAATTCCCCAGGGCCAAGCGATGAAGGGCAAGAGCATGGCCAAAGACGGCATGCTGGAGCACACGGGATTCATGATCCCAGCCGACGAGAAGGCGATGCTCGAGCGGCTGCACCACGTGAACCAGGCGGAGATCAAGCTGGGCCAGCTGGCGCAGCAGAACGCCCAGAGCCCGGACGTGAAGTCCTACGGTGAGACGCTGGTGAAGGACCACACCGCGGCGGACCAGAAGGTGATGAGCTACGCGCAGCAGAAGGGCCTCAAGCTGGCCGAGCCCCAGCCGATGAACGACGTGGAGCGCAAGTCCATGGCGGCTCACAAGGCCAACATGGAGAAGCTCCAGGCGCTCAAGGGCACCCCGTTCGACTCGTGTTTCCTGGCGATCATGGTGGGGGGCCACGACGAGGCGCTCGGCCAGCTGATGGCGGCCAAGCAGGGCACGACGGACGCCTCGCTGACCCCGCTGCTCCAGGACCTGATCACCCCTGTCACCCAGCACCGGCAGCAGGCCTATACGCTGCTCGGCCGGATCGGTCCGGGCGCGGGCACGGGCGTGGGCGGCTCGGGCAGCATGAAGCCCATGGACTCGGGGACCGGCGGCGCGGGTGACACCCACAAGGGTTCCCAGGACATCGGCACCCAGAACAAGATGGATCCGGGCAACACGAAGAAGTACTAGGCGCCCCTCGCCTCTCCCGCGCGCCAGTGCCTTTGGGCGCTGGCGTGCGGGAGTCTTCGTTTCAAGGGATGGAGCGCTCTCCCGCCTGCCATGCAAGCGGGGCGTCCGCGCTCTCCTGGAGAGGGTACCTGGCCAACCGAGGGCTCACCACTTTTGGAGGAGACGAAAGAGCACCTGGAGGCTGGCCATGAGCAAGAAGGACGTGCTGCACATTCCCACCCCCGAGAAGCCGCACCCGGGCCGCACCGCGAACACGGAGGACGACGAGCGCGCCCCGAGCGTTCCACCGATGCGGCCCTCTGAGGGCCCCGCGAAGACGCCGGGCCATCACCACGAGGGCCGCGTCATCGAGCCGCAGCCCTCGTCCATTCCCTATCCGGGCGTGGGGGTGAGCTGAGGAGGCTCAGCCGCCACGGCCCTTGCGGATGGGGAGGAACTCGGGGCGCCACATGCGCGCCTCGAGGTGTGCCTCCAGATCCTCCGGCAGTTGCTCCGCGGCCACGCCCTCCTTCTGGGCCTGGCGGATGACCGCTACCGCCACCTGCTTGCTCGCCACGTGGATCTTGTCCATCCGTGGGTAGAGCCCGCCCTGCGCCAGCCGCCCCTTGTCCACGAACTCGGAGAGCGCCAGTGACGCGGCGGTCAGCATCCCATCCGTCACCCGACGCGCCCGGCTCGCGAGCACGCCGAGCCCGAGGCCTGGGAAGATGAACGCGTTGTTGCCCTGGCCCACCGGGTGCGCCGCCCCGTCCCACATCACGTCGTCGAACGGGCTGCCCGTGGCCACCAGCGCCTTGCCCTCCGTCCACCGGTAGATGTCCGCCGGCACCGCCTCGCTGTTCGCCGTGGGGTTGGAGAGCGCGAACACCACCGGGTACGGCGTGTTCGCCGCCACCGCTCGCACCACCTCCTCGCCGAACGCCCCGCGCTGCCCGGACAGGCCCAGCAGCACCGTCACCTTCGCCTCCTTCACCGTCTCCAGGAGGCTCGGGATGCCGTTCTGCAGCTTCCAGCCCGCCACCCGCGCTGGCTCGTGGGCGAACTCGAGCTTGTACGGCTCCAGCCCCTTGCGGTCCTTCAGGATGAGGCCCTTGGAGTCGATCAGGAAGATGCGCTGCCGCGCCTGATCCAGGGTCAGCCCCTGCAGCTGCAGGCCCCGGGCGATCTGCCGCGCCACGCCCACGCCGCCCGCGCCCGCCCCGTGGATGAGGAACATCTGCTGCTTCAGGTCCTGCTGGCTGGTGCGCGCCGCCGCCAGCAGTCCCGCCAGCACCACCGCGCCCGTGCCCTGGATGTCGTCATTCAGTGAGGGCACCACATCCTGGTACCGGCTCAGCACGTCGAACGCCTTCTGCTTGCTGAAGTCCTCCCACTGCAGCAGCACGTTGGGGAACCGGCGCTGGAGCGCGGTGACGAAGCGGTGGATGAAGTCGTCGTACTCCTGGCCCTCCATGCGCGGCCGCTTCACGCCCAGGTAGAGCGGATCCTCCAGCAGGTCCTTGCGGTTCGTGCCCACGTCCAGCTCCACGGGCAGCGTCACCGCCGGGTCGATGCCCGCCGCCGCCGTGTAGAGCGACAGCTTGCCGATGCAGATGGCCAGGCCGCCGAAGCCCTGGTCACCAATGCCGAGGATGCCCTCGTTGTCCGTGGCGACGATGAGCTGCACGTCTGGGAAGGGCGTGTTCTCCAGGAGCGAGTCGATCTGCCCGATGTTCTCCGGGTTCACCACCAGCCCGCGGGGGTAGCGGTAGATGCGGCTGAACTGCTCCACCGCCTGCGCCACCGTGGGGGTGTAGATGATGGGCATCATCTCCTCGATGTGCCGATCGATGAGCGCGTAGAAGAGCACCTCGCTGCGGTCCTGCAGCGCGCGCAGGAAGACGTGCTTCTCCAGGTCCGTGCGGAAGCTCTTGAAGTTCGCGTAGGAGCGCTCGACCTGCTCCTCCAGCGTGGAGACGTGGGTGGGCAGCACGCCCATCAGCCCGAACTGCTTGCGCTCCTCCCAGGTGAAGGAGGTGCCCTTGTTGAGCAGCGGCAGGCGCGTGAGCAAAAGGCCCGGCAGCGAGGTTTCGAGGTAGGGGTGGCCGTCGGCGTCGTACTTCTTCTCGTACTGTTTCATGGGGGTTCTTCCAGGTTCACCAACCCTGCGCCGCCATGTCGAGCCTCCTGGGCCGTGACGCGTGGCGTTGATGCGGCGCGTGATGCTCCTCGCGGTGATGGGAGGGAGAAGGTGACCTGTTCTCCCGCGCTCCAAACGGCAACGCCCACGCGGGTGCGTGGGCGCTGCCGGGGCTGCTGCTCGCGGAGAGGCGCGGGTTAGCGCGTGTTCTCGGGCAGCGTGCTGTCGTTGTTGAGGTTGTTATCGGGGACGATGTCCGCGGGCGAGCCCGGCGTGCGCAGCGTGTCGTCCACGTTGCCGCCCGGGTTCAGGTTCTCGTCGATGGCCGAGTCGTCGGGGAAGCCGGAGCCGCCGATGCCTGGATCCACCTTGCTGCCTTCATGGACGCCCGGCTCGGACTCGGCGTCGCGGATGCTCTCGCTCTCTGGGGTGCGCAGCGGATCCTCCTCCGGCATGCGGAGGTTGTCATCCGACTGCTTCGTCTTGCTGATGTCGCCCGAGCCGCCCGTGCCCGGAGGGGGAGTCGTGCTGGTACCCGTACCCGTGTCAGTACCCGTGTCCGTGGCGGGTGCCGTGGCGGGCTCACTCGCGCGCTCGGCGGAAGAGTTCGATTTGCAGCCAACGAAGGTCAGCGCGCTCGCGAGCAGACCGGCGGCCAGGAACTTCATCGTGGTCTTCATGGTGTCTCTCCCTTTGTCTGTTCGTGTCCGTGTCGCTTCTGGCCGGGAACCTGAGCAGTAAGACCCACACGTGCAGGGACCGCCCGAGTGGCTGCACGCTCTCCGGGCGGCGGCTCCATGGGCCTGTCAATTCGTGCCGGGGCTCGACGAAACCTCTGTGAAACGCAAGCGGGCCCCAGGGGTGCGCCGGAGCGCGCCCTGAGGCCCGTTTCCATCTGAAGCGTGTGGATCAGCTCGCCGAGGGAGCGTCGCTCGGCCGGGCCGGGGGAGGGAGCGCCTCGTCCCGGGCATGGGCCTGCTGCTGGAGCCGCTTGCGCCGCCGCCGCTCGGACAGCAGCAGCAGGAGCGCGGGGAAGGCCACCAGCATCACCAGCAGATTCACGCCGAAGCCCAGGTTGGCCAGCGTGCCAATGGAGTTGAGGCCCGGGTGATCGGCGAGGAAGAGCGCGCCGAAGCCCAAGGCGCTCGTCAGCAGACCGCCCGTGATGGCGCGGCCCGTCTCTGAGTAGACGGAGACGAAGTCGCTCTCCGGTGACACGAGCTGCGTGAGCAGGTGGACGCCCGCATCCACGGTCGTCCCGATGAGCACGGGGATAACGAGGATGTTGAGGTAGTTGAACTGCACGTTGAGCAGCGGCATCAGCCCCACCAGCGCGAACAGCGACACCACGGTGGGCGTCAGGCACAGCAGCGCCAGGCGCAGGCTCCCCAAAGTCACCCACATGGCCAGCAGCACCGCCACCAGCGAGCCGATGAGAATGAACGGCGACTCGCGCGTGACCATGTTGAGGATGTCCGCGAGCACCATGGGCTCGCCCGCCACGGCGACGGGCCCGCCGCTGGGCGTCTTCACCTGGCGCAGCTCGCGGGCCAGGGCGCGGATGCCCTGCCCGTCATCCAGGCTCACCCGCGGGTACACCAGCACGAAGTGGCTCTGGCCGCTCAGGTCCGTGAAGGGCCGGCGCATGGAGGCAGGCAGTTGCTCGAGGGTGAAGGGCTCGGCCCGCGTCGCCTGGCGCAGCTCCGCGAGCTGCTCGCGTTGCTGGGCGTCGAGCTGCCCCTCGGGCACATCTTCCAGCAGGGTCTGGAGGCGGCGGAGCACTTCCTGCTTCTTCACCTGGTCCCGCGGCACCAGCGTGTCCAGCGAGGCGATGAAGTCCACCGTGGAGTGCTCGCCCAGACGGGCCTGGTTCGCGTGCAGTTCCTCCACCACGGCACTCTCCTCCGCCGGGCTGTGGGGCAGCATCACCAGAGGAGACTGCGAGTAGCCAATCAGCTGCGTCACCTGCCGGTCCAGCACGAAGGAGGGCAGGTGCTGATCCGCCAGCGAGCCGAAGTTGTAGTTGAAGCGCACGCGGCCCACGTTCGCCACCAGCAGGGCGATGACCACCATCGACACCACGGTGAGGGGGCGGTGCAGCCGCACCAGCAGGCGGCCCAGCGGAGAGCGCTGGTGTTTCGTGGCGCCCGGGCCGGGCTTCCAGCCCAGCTTCGCTGCCAGCCCCAGCACCGCGGGCAGCACCAGCACGTAGGCCAGCACCATGAGCAGCATGCCGAAGCCGGCGATGACGCCGAACTCACGGAACGCGCGGAAGTGCGAGGTGCCCAGCAGGAAGAAGGTGAGCGCCGCCACGAGCGCCGAGGTGAGCGCCGCGCTGCCCGTGTGCGTGAAGGCCTCGCGCGTGGCCGCCTCCGCCTGCCACTTCTGGCCGCGCAGATAGAGGTAGCGCCCCAGCAGGTGGATGCCGTGCTCGATGCCGAGACCTCCGAGGATGGCGCCCAGGAAGCCCGTGAGCAGGTTCACCCGCCCGTACGCCACGCCCACCAGCCCGTACGTCCACGCCAGGCCCATGCCTACCGGCGCCAGCACCACCGCCACCGCGAGCGCGCTGCGGAAGTGCAGCAGCAGGTAGATCAGCAGCAGCACGCCCGCCACCGCCGAGGACACCGCGATGTCCCGGCCGATCTGCTTCTGTTGATCCAGCTTCTTCTGGAAGGTACCAGTGATGGCCGTGTGGAAGTCCGGCCCGTACTTGGACAGGTCCTGCGCGGCCAGCAGCTTCTCCACCTCGCCGACGACGCGCTTGGAGAAGTCCAGGTCCGCGGAGATGCCCTCGGGCTTGGCCAGCAGCACCACACGGCGCGCCACCGGATCCAGATAGTATTCTCCCCCCGTGGGGCCCGAGAGCCTGCGCACGCTGCCCGCGCCGTACTTCGCCTCCAGGTCCGAGAAGTCCAGCGAGGGCACGGGCTCGTCCACCAGCGGGACATAGAGCGGGTTGGCGCGCTGCTTCTCGTACGTGAGGCGCGCGTCGATGCGCTGCTCCACCTGCAGCAGATCCTCCAAGGAGAGGAAGTAGAGCGCGTGCTCCTGGAGGAAGGGCCCGGGGCGCTTCGACTCCACGAAGCGGATGTCAGGCAAGGCCTCCAGCTGGGGCGCCAGATCGTCCGCGAAGCGGCGCAGGGCTTCGGGGTCCGCCCCCTCGCCTACCACGGCCACCCACCCGAGCCCGCCGAAGCGCTCCTCCAGCTCCTGCAGATCCTTCACGCTCTGGAAGGACTGGGGAAGCAGGCTCACCAGGTTCGCATCAAGCGACAGTCCCCGCGCGAAGAAGACCCCCAGCACGCTCAGCGCCAGGGCAATGGCGAGCGCTAGCCAGGGGTGGCGGTAGTTGTAGTCCGCCAGCCCGCCGAGGCGCTGCTCAAGACGTCCCCGCCAGCCGGCGGGCGTTGTCGGATCCGAAGCCATATCGCGGCCTCGCCTGATCCCCCGTGTCCAGGCCCTCCTGGCGCCACGGAAGAGGGCGAATCCCCCTCCAGAGGGCCCACGAAACGTGGGTCCCTTCGGGCCGCAAGGTGGCCATGCCCTGCCCTGGAGGACAGGGTGAAATGCCTGTCCGCCTGCTCAGGGGGGAGCGGGCGTGGCCACGGCCGGGATCAAATCCTCGCCGGCCCGCTGCTCGGCGGGCGGGCAGCCGGCCAGGCGCAGCACTGTTGCCCCGATGTCCTCGGCCCGGGCCGTGGCCAGTCGCTGGCCCATCGGCACTCCAGGGCCAGAGAGGATGTACGGCACGCGGAGCTGATCCGCGCGCAGGCCTCCGTGGCCGCCCCGGTAGTTGCCCACCACCAGCTCGTAGTCGGCCGCCAAGTCGTAACCGAGCGCCGCCGTCACCACGAGGTCCGCCACGTCCGGCGCCGACATCAGCCGGTGTAGCCGCACCACCGCGTCCGGAAAGCCCAGGGCGTGGGTGGCCTTCAGCCAGTCGCGATCCGAGCGCGGACGGCCGTCGCACAGCACCCGGCTGGCCTCGCCTTGCGCGTAGCCCAGGGGATCCTCGCCCTCGCAGGAGTAGGAGAGCCCACCCTCACTCGGGGTGATGCGGCCCTCGCCCGTGCGCGAGAAGACGCGCACCTGTCCGGCGGCGTCGGCGCGGGTCACCACCAGCTCCACGCCCTCTGCCTCGCGCAGCACCTTCACCACGTCCACGGGCGCGCCGCCCTGGTGCGGAGGCAGCTGGAAGGCCGTGCCCGGCGCGGGCTGCGTGCGCCACGCCTGCTCGCCCTGGGCGGCCGGGTTGCGCAGGTACACGTAGTTCATCGTGTTGCCGTTCACCGCGAGGACGACGTCCGTGTCCGCCCAGGTGGAGATCGGATCATTCAGGCGGCTCTGGCGCAGGTGGGTGGCCTCGCCGCGCCAGGCGCGCAGCCCCGCCGTGCCCAGCGCCACCCGCAGATCCACGTTCTTGTGCACGTCGGTGACGCCGTGGTCCGAGATGACGGCGTACAGGCGGTGCTCCTCCTGGCCTAGGCGCTGGCTCTCCTCGCGGTAACGGCCGATGAGCGAGTCGATATGGCGCACCAGCTTCACGTACGTGTCGTCCGTGCCGACGATGTGGTTGCGGCCGTCCGGGCTGGCGAAGGTGACCCACTGCACCTTGGGCTTGTCGGCCAGGTCCTCCAGCGCCAGCTCCAGCACCTGCGTCTCGGCGCCGTACCAGTCCGGGATGAAGCGAGGCCCCAGCCACGGCGTGCCCCCCAGGAACCGGATGAGCGGGTACTTCTCCTGGTACTTGGCCATGCTGAAGCCCCAGCCGAGCTTCTCGTTCCGCACCACGCCGCGGTTGGCGTAGCTGTTCACCGAGAAGCTGTGCTGCCCCGGGAAGCACTCGAAGAGCGTGCGAGGCTCGGCGGCGAAGTCCTCGTTCATCATCACGTTGGTGCGGCCCACGTAGGCGCGGAAGTTGCCCTCGGGGGCCTCGCGCCGGAACCAGCGCAGGCCCAGCACGCCGCTGCGCACCGCATCCTGCCCGGTGATGAAGGGGTAGAAGCCGTAGCCCGTCATGCTCGGGAAGGCAGCGATGCCGTCCTCCACATAGAGGCCCTCGGAGATGAGCCGGGAGAAGTTTGGCAGGCGCCCGGCTTCCAACTCCCGCTGGAACACCTCCTGGGACAGGCCATCCACCAGGAAGAAGGTGAGATACGGAGGATCCGCAGGGCGTCCCTTGGGGGGAGCAGGGCGCAGCATGTAGGTAACTCCCAGGACGACCAGCCCAGCGAGCAACCAGGGCCAGCGCTTGCGACGTGGCTTCAGCATGGCGGCCGGGAAGAAACCATGTCTCTTGGGGGTCTGTCAGGGGACTTGGCCCGGGGTGCCTGAGCACCCCCTGCCTGCCTGGCCGCCCCCCGGCGATTCATTGACTCCGGTCAGGGCCCTCGCCATGGTGGGCGGCTGCAATCGCGGACTTTCGGACAGAAGAGCAGACACACATGAGCGAGATCGGGTTGGGGCAGCGGATGGAGAAGTTGATGGGCGCGCTGGCGGCGCGCAACCATCGCAAGCCCTGGCAGGCGCTGGCCCTGGCGGCGTTGTTGGTGGTGGTGGGCGGCTTCTTCGCGCGGAAGCTCTCCCTGAGCTCTGACCTGGTGGGCTTGCTGCCCAAGTCCTTCCCCAGCGTGCAGGACCTGGAGAAGCTGAAGAAGCGCTTCGGCGGGCAGGGCTACCTGGTCGTCGTGGGCATGAACGCGGACGCTGACAAGCTCAAGCAGTTCGCCGACGACATGGCTCCCAAGCTGGGCCAGCTCTCCGAGGTCCGCTACGTCAACTACAAGCGCTCGGACGCCTTCTTCGAGGAGCGCGTGCTGTACTACGCGGAGCTGGAGGACCTGCAAGGGCTCCAGAAGCAGCTCGACGATCGCATCACCTGGGAGAAGCAGCGGGCCAACCCGCTCTTCGTCGAGCTGGAGGATGCGCCTCCGCCCTCCATTGGCTTCGAGGACTTCAAGCACAAGCTGGAACAGAAGCTCTTCCTGCGCCGCGGCAGCGAGGAGCAGGCGGTGGCGAAGGATCCGTACTACCTGGATCCGGAGGAGAAGATGGTGGTGCTGATGCTCAAGCCGAAGGGCAACAGCGCCGACCTGGGCTACGCCAAGAAGGTGGTGTCCCAAGTGGACGAGTTCCTGAAGCAGCAGGACTTGTCCAAGTATGGGCCCGGCTTCCAGACGGCCTTGTCGGGCACCTTCAAGAAGAAGATTGACCACCAGGCGCTGATCACCAACGACTTGGCGCAGGCCTCGAGCATCGCGCTGGTGCTGCTGCTGCTCTACCTGGGGTTCCACTTCCGCAGCGTGCTGAGCGTGGCCTTCGCGGTGCTGCCGGTGCTGGGAGGCCTGGCGTGGACATACGGCTTCGTGGGCCTGTTCTACGGGCAGGTGAACCTGCTCACCGGCTTCCTGGGCGCGGTGCTGGGCGGCCTGGGCGTGGAGCACGGCATCCACCTCCTGGGGCGGTACACGACGCTGCGCTCGGAGGGGAAGGACTCGCTGGAGGCGGTGCGCGAGGCCTTCAGTCACACGGGCTTCTCCGCGCTCATCTCCGCGGTGGTGGCGGCGCTCACGTTCCTGAGCCTGTCCATCTCCGAGTTCGCCGCGTTCCACGAGTTCGGCATCATCGCGGCGGTGGGCATGCTGGTGAGCATCGCCTCGTACGTGCTCATCCTCCCGGCGCTGCTGGGGCTGGCGGCGAAGTGGGGCTGGACGCCGCGCGAGCACGTGGGCTCGGCCGGTCCGATGGCCATGCTGGCCCGGTGGCTGCCGCGCAGCTACCGCGGAGTGGCCATCGTGGTGGGCGTGGGGCTGGTGGCGCTGATCAGCCAGGCGTGGAACGTCAGCTTCAACTACGACGGCTCCAAGCTGGAGTCGATGGAGCTGCCGTCCGTGCGGCTGGACCGGCGCATGGACAAGATTCTGGGCCACTCGCAGTCTCCGGTGGTGGTCGTCACGGACTCGCCGACGATGGAGCGCGAGGTGGTGCGCCAGCTCAAGGAGCGCAAGGCGCAGAAGGGCAAGGACTCCACCATCGACTTCGTCCGCTCGCAGGAGGACCTGGTGCCGGACAAGCAGGAGGAGAAGGCGGCGGTCCTGCACGCCATCCACGACAAGCTGGCGAAGCTGGATCCGGAGCGGCTGCCCAAGGACGTGCAGGCTCACTGGCCCACGTACCTGAAGATGACGCAGGCGCAGACCTTCGGTCAGAAGGACCTGCCCGAGGCGATGCGGCACGAGCTGGAGGGGCTGGATGGGAACCGGAGCGGCGTGGTGCTGGTGTACGCATCCATCAACCTGGCGGATGGCTACGGGACGCGGCGCTTCACCAAGGAGGTGCGCGGGATGAAGCTGCCGGACGGCTCGCAGGTGTCGGCGGCGGGCGAGGCGCTGATCGTGGCGGACATCCTGGACATGGTGGCGCAGGAGGGGCCGCGCATTCTGGCGGCGGCGGTGCTCTCGGTGCTGGTGGCCATGTGGGTGACGTTGGGCAAGCTGCGCACGGCGCTGATCTGCATGTTGCCCACGCTGTTGTCGGTGGCGGGGCTGGTGGGGCTGATGGCCATCCTGGGCATTCAGTTCAACTACCTGAACCTGGTGGTGCTGCCGGTGCTGGTGGGCACGACAGTGGACGCGGGCGTGCACCTCATCCAACGGTTGTCCGAGCCGGACAGTGACTTCATCTCCGTGTACGCGGAGACGGGCCGGGCCATCACGGGCGGTCTGCTGACGAGCGCCATCGGCTTCCTGGCGTTGGCCATTGCTCAGCACCCGGGGCTCAACTCGATCGGCAACGTGGCGAACCTGGGGTTCGGCGTGAACATTCTCATCGTGCTGCTGGGCTTCCCTTCGCTGCTGCTGCTGGTGGAGCGCTGGCGGCGCAAGCACGGCCCCACCGCTCCGGCCAAGGAGGCCTGAGGCGCCAGCGGTACCTCAGGTCTGAGCGGAGCGCATCGCTCAGCGGTCTTGGCCTCGCCACCGCCGCAGCAACTCCGCCGCGCTCCCGCCTCGCTCCAGGCGGGCGGCGCGCAGGGCTCCCTCCGGATTGAGCTCCAGAATGAACTGGAGCGTCGGCTCGCCGTTCAGGTGGTAGCGCAGATCGCCGATGCGGATCTCGGAGGCTCCGTCAGGGCGGGGAACCTGTGAAACGAGGGGAAAGCGCGCCCAGGCGAGCGCCTCGCGCACGGTGGGGATGTTCCTCACGGACTCCGGCAGTGCGTCAGGGACGGGCCGGGGCCACCTCCGCTCCTCGATGGGCGCTCTGCCCAGGGAGGCCGTGCCAACCACGTACTCATCCGGCAGCAGGGCCACGTAGCGCCAGGTCGTGAGCGACAGCCACGCGGGGAACACCTGCACTCGCTCCGCGGCGGGCAAGGCCTCTCGGACACGCCCGCTCAGCACGTTCTGAAGTGCGACGCGCAGCCCCAGGTACGCCACCGAGAGCGCCGCTCCCACGAGCAGTGCTCGCCGCCACACGGTCCTGCGGCGCCAGGCCCAGACCGCGCCCACGAGCAGTGGCAGCGTCACCCACGGATCCACCACCATCGTCCAGTCCAGCGTCCACCGCCGATCCGAGAAGGGCAGCAGCACGCGCGTGCCCCAGCCTGTCCACAGGTCCGCCAACAGGTGCGCCAGGCAGACCGAGATCAGGCTGAAGAGGAACACCGGCCCCACGCGCGCTGTGCGGAAGACCGCCTTCGCCACCGCCGTCGCGGCCAACGCCACCACCGGGGTGAACACCAGCGCGTGCGAGAGCCCGCGGTGCGCCTGGAGCGCGTGCACCACCGAGTTCTCCGAGGGCAGCAGGTTGTCCAGATCCGGCAGCTCGGCGGCCAGCGCGCACCCCAGCAGCACGGCCTTGTCCGTGGCGGACAGAGGGCCTCCTGCGGCGTCAGGCCGGCGCAGCGCGCCTACCGCGAGGCCCAGCAATCCGTGCGTGAGGTTGTCCACGAGGCGTTGGTGTCAGGTCAGCCGACCAGGTCCTTGAGCCCCTTCAGGACGCGCTGGGCCAATCCACCGGGCCCGGCGGTCTTGTGGACGGACACCTCGAGGTCTCCGAAGCCCTTGCCCCGCTTCTCGTCGTACATGTTGCGCACGGCCACCGCGAAGCGCTGGCGGCCGGGGCCTCCGCTGGCATCCAGCGTCAAACCCGTGGCGGCCAGCGGGACGCGGATCTCGTTCTGGCCCACGAGGTCCAGTGAGAAGCGCTTCACCTGTCCGCCTCCATGCACCCACGAGAGTGCATCCGGCAGGAACACGTGCACGAGGTCTCCCGCCTGGTACCCACTCTCCAGCGTGATGACCAGGTCCACCGAGTCTCCCGGCGCCAGCACGCCCGCCGCGCGGCCGCTGCGCATCAGCGCGACGTGGGCCTTCACGCCCTCGTTGATCGCCGTGTAGTCCTCCTCGACGATGCGATCCACCTGCACCTGCACGCTGCCCTCCACGGCCTCCACCTGGCGGAGCCCCGTGCGAGTCACTGCCTGGGCCAGCGTCGTGTCCTGCCCATCCACGCGGATCTTCCCCTCGGGCCCGACGGCGATGCGGGCATTGCGCAGCGCCGCCAGCAGCGTGATGGCCGCCACCGAGTCCAGCGTGGAGTAGAGGCTGCCGTTCTCCTGGACTGCCCCCAGAACGGTGTTGGCCAGGGCGAGTCCGTGAGGCAGGTGCTCTCCGCCGGCCTCGATCAGCGCCGCCGCCCCGAAGGCCGTCTCCGCCCGGATCATCGCCGGGGTGTGGTGGTAGCTCTCCGTGCGCAGGGCCGGCAACTCGAACTTGAGGATGGCCTTGAGCTGCTTCTCCCACGGCTCGATGCGCTCGCGGATGAAGGCGGCCATCTTCTCGCGGTCCTGGGTGAACTTCGAGAAGCGGCCGTAGGCCTCCCGGGCGGACTTGGGCGACGGCGGGGCCGGATCAATCCCGTGGGCCTTCGCCGCATCCCGGGCCATCTCCAGGCAGCGGTCCACGGACTTCGCCAGCTCCTTGTCCATGGGGAACGCCTTCACCATGTCCATCTGCAGCAGGTTGAGCGTGGCGCCGGGCGAGTACGTGAACACCTCGGGCGGATACTCGGGCCAGCCCTTGAAGCCCTTGCCCGGCAGGTACATGGACTCCTCGCGGGCGATGCACGCGCGCATGTGCGCCGCCGCCGAGCGCTTCGTGTCCTCATCCTTCGCCGTCAGCCACGCGGCAGTGGCCGCCAGCAGCACGGCGCTCGTCTGCTCACAGCAGCAGTGCGCGTAAGAGCGAAGGCCGCCCACCATCCGATCGAAGGTCTTGTCGATCGAGGGCAGCACCTTGAGCGCCAGGCCTCCCGGCTCCTGCTCCAGGTCCACGCGCTCGCCGGGTGACAGCATCCGCAGCGCCTGCTGCAGCCAGACCAGCTTGCCGGGCTCCTCCACCTTGCCCTCGGCGCGATCCACGAGCGACTCGCCGCGGACCTCGGCCTGGTAGCGGCCGGCCTGAGCGGCGAAGCGCACCACCTGTCCTGGTGCCGTGAGGGTCAGCTGCTCGCCGCTCTCATTGGTGCAGAACAGGCGCACGGGCTTGCCCTCGCGCCGGAGGGTGACGGTGGCCTCGCCTGAGGCCACGCGGACGTGCAGCACGCCCTCGGCGTGGTCTCCGGCCGCTACGAAGCGTGGCAGCACCAGCTCTCCGAAGACAGGCTTCGTCACCAGCAACTCCGCGCGGGCCACCGCCCAGTCCTCGCGCGTCACCGAGAAGACCTCCACGGCCAGCGAGCCCATGCCGTCGCCGAGCTTCACCGGGACGATTGCCTTGCCCTCCGCATCCAGCCGCACGACGCGCGCCAGCATCACGTCCGGGAATGAGCTCCGAGAGGGTCCCTCCGCGGGCTTCTCGTCCGGTGCGGCGGCTTCCGCCGCGGGGGCTCCTCCCTGCTTGCTGAGGGCTTGGTGAGAGCCGGTGGCCCTCTCTTCCCTCAGCGCCCGAGAGGGTGGCATGCCGCCAGCTCGCCGGACCACTGCACCTCCGGGGGCGGGGGCGGGCACGGCCATCATCGGCATGGCCGGCATCATGGGAGGCATCGGTGGGGGAGGATGCGGGATCAGCGCATCGAGGGTCCGCTGAACTGGACCATCGCTGACGCCCTTGAGCGCATGCTCGAGCTGCCGGCGCAGGGAGGCGGCGGTCGCGGACTGAGGCGTGTCCGCCACCTGCAGCCGCAGATCCTTGACGAGCACGAAGGCGCTGGCGCCCGGAGTGCCTCGGAGGGTGATGTCCACCTCTTCACCCGGGCCCGCGGTCTTCGGGGCCTGCACCTGGACCTGCTTGCCGGGGACCACGAGCGCGGCCCGGCCCTCCCAGCGCTGGCCCAGATAGGCGAGCCCTGCGAGCACCAGCGTCCACGTTCCGGCCAGGGGGAGATCCAGCGAAGTGCCCGCCTCGGTGGCCCCGCCGGACAGCTCCTGGACCGAGCCCCGGTGCACATCCATCACGACGATGCGCCACGCATCGATGTCCGCCCGGAAGCGCACCCGCGCCTTGCCGTTCTCCTCCACGAGCTGAAGGGGCGCGCCCTTGCTCTCGCCGCCGGAGCCGATCCACAGCCCTCGCCGCTCATGCGCGCCCTCGAAGGGCACCAAGCGCGCCACGGTGCGAGTGCCCCACGCGGAGAGCACCACCTCCTCGCGCTCCTCCTGGCGCGAGCCGGGGAGGGGCAGGGTGGCCGTCTTCATCGCATCCCGCGTGGCCTGCACCTGCAGCGCGAAAGGGCCCGCACCCGAGAGCGCGACCGAGCCCTCGAGCCGTCCGGCGGAATCGGCCTCCAGCGTGAGAGACGTCCGATGAACCGGCGGGTGGCTGCCCATGTCGACGAGGGTCACCTTCACCGAGCCCGTGAGCGGTGCTCCATAGGTCTCCAGCACCGCGGTGAAGTGCAGCGTCTCCGCGCCCTTGCCGCCCTCGATGCGCACCTGATCCAGCCGCCCGGTGAGGGGCGCCAGCTTGTAGGCCGCGACGGTGAACGAGGCCTTCGCCGCTTCCTGCTCCACGGAGTAGGAGCCCGCGACAGGATCCCTCAGCTCGAACAGGCCCAGGCCGTTCTCGTCCACGTCCACCTGGACCTTCGCCAGCTCCGAGCCGTTGAGCAGGAGCCGGAGCTGCACCGCGCCGCTGGCTCGGGGCGCGTACACCACGATGCGCACGGTGTCGTCGCCCTCGCGGTACAGCATCTTGTCGGTGATCACCGCGACGAGCGGAGGAAAGCCGAGCCCCTCCGGCTGGATCTTCACCGGGTTGCTCGCCTGGCCGAGCGTGCCCGGGCTCCCGAGAAAGAGCACCTGCGGCCCCGGACCCTGGCCCGCGTGGAAGGCGAACGCATTGCCTACCACCCAGTCCGCGAAGCCCTCGCGCCGGTGGGTGGAGTCATACGTCAGGGTACAGAAGGAGTGACGAAGGGTGGTGGGCATCGGAGGCTCCGGAAGAGGACCCGAGGATACACAAGGATCCGTTCTGCCAGAGGTGCCGATTCGCACCGCGGGTGAAGACATTCACGTCCATGCCCTGCTGAGTCCGCCGAGATGAGGTCCGGGCCTCAGCCCGGAGCGGCCTGGGCGCTGAGCTCCGCGATCCGGCGGCCTGCGGTGCGGCGCGCCTCGAGGATGACGTTCGGGTTCTCGCTGATGCGGTGGGCCGTGGGGACGACCTCTCGCGCGAGCTTCTCCGCGAGCGCCCGGTCCCCCAGCTTCGCCAGCAGGGTCAGGTACTCGTAGTCCTCGATGCCGTCGCGGATGTGCTTGAGCCGCAGCGAGGGCACGGGGACCTCGGAGCTGCCGCCGATCTTCGAAGGCTTGCCGGGGTAGAGCAGCGTGCCATCGCCGTTGCCGCTGAAGGTGAACTGGTCCGCCCACGGGTCACGGTCATAGGCGAGCACGGTCTCGTAATAGAGCTCGCCCGTCGCGCCGTACGCGAAGTCGACCCACTGCATGGCGCGGTTGCGAGGCGCGGAGACATCGACCATGTAGCTCGGCCAGGACGCGCCCTCCTCCGCGCCGCCGAACGAGCAGCCGTGGCTCATGCAGCTCTGGTACAGCCAGAGCTCTCCGCCCCGGCGGGTGAAGTCCTCGTAGCGAGGCCGCTGATTGCCGGCGAACGGGGCGAAGGGTGCATCCATGTGGTTCACGACGGGCACGAGGATGTCGAGGCTGTCCGCGAGCTTGTTGTCGGTGGCGGCGTTGACGTTCGTGGTGACGAGCGTGCGCATGTCCGGGACGGCGGCGTGGACGATGGCGGACCGGGGCGCGATGTCCTCCCACTTGCTTCCATAAGGAGGCTCGTCGGCGGTGTAGTCGAAGACGCGGTCCAAAAAGCCCTTGTCACGGGCGTGCTGGCCATAGGACGCGAGCGCCTCGGGGGAGAGTTCCCAGCCATACTCGACAGCGGTGAGCTTCGCGCCGGTGAGCTGTGTCGCCGCGGTGCCGTTCAGGAGCGGGCTGAAAGCCGTATCGAAGCCCGACCAGTCCTCGCCGTTCTTGCCGAGCACCACTCCGGTGTCTTGGGGATCGCGGCGCAGGACGAAGAGGTTCGAGAGCGAGATGCGGTGATCGAGCGCAAGCCGCGCGTACTTCGAGAGCAGCTCGATGGCCGTCTCGGGGCTCCCGCAGTCGGCCGTGCCCGTGTGAGCGAGGCAGACGAACGCGGGCCAGGCGCGGAAGGCCGTCGAGAGCGTTGGGGTGGAGGGCAGGGTGAAGCCGAGGACCTCGAGCTCCACGGGGACCTGGGTGTCGAGCCCGTCCGCGGAGACCTGGAGGGTGCCGGTGTAGAGGCCGGCCGGTGCATCCAGGGGCACGAGGACATCCACCCAGAGGGCGTGCGCCTCACCCGCGGGAATATCGAAGGGGAAAGCGGAGCGCATCTGGCCGTCCACCTCGTCCACATCTGGGATGAGGCCATCCGGAAAGCGCCCCTTGGCGCCGATCGCGCCCGATGGCGTGGTGACGTTGATGAGCGCCTCGCGGTAGAGGCGCACATTCGACTGAGGGATCTTCGCGCCATGGGGGCCAGTCAGTTCGCCGACCTTCGCGCGAACGCCGGAGACGGGGGCCTCCCCGCGGATGACGATCTGGAAGGACTCGAACTCGTTGCGAGCCGCCAAGAGGCGAGCGGGCGCGAGGTTCTGGGCCGGTGTCGAGGGACCCACTTTGAGGAGCGGGCCTTCAGTCCAGACCGCGGGCGCGGCGGAGACAGTGCCCGCGACGAGCACAGAGAGCAGGGAGGCGGAGAAGAAACGCATGCCACCCACAACCGGCTCTTGGGGGCAGAGAGTTCATGCTGCCCAAACAGGAGTCCAAGTGCCTGCCTCGTTTCTGGAAGCAGGTGTCTACGGGAGAGTATCCAGGGCTGCGAGGAGACGGTCGATGTCCTCGAGGGTGTTGTAGTGGAGCAGAGAGGCCCGCACTGCTCCCTCGGGCATGATGCCGAGCGCCTGCGCGGCCAGGGTGGCGTAGTAGTGGCCCGCCGCCACGGCCACGCCGTTCTGGGCGAGGTGCTCGGCTACGGCCCGGGGAGAGAGGCCCGGCACGTTGAAGCAGAAGGTGGCCACGCGGCCCTGGGGTTCGGGGGGACCATAGAGCGTCACGCGGGGATGACGCAGCAGGCGCTCCAGGGCGTTCTCGAGCAGGGGGCGCTCGAGGGATTCGATGCGGCGCCAGGCTTGTTCCAGGCCCTGGCGTCCGGTACTTCCGTCCCCGAGCACTTCTCTCACGTAGCGCAACGTGCCGAGCCAGCCTGCGAGGCCCTCGTGGTTGGCGGTGCCGGGCTCGAACTTCTGAGGGCTGTCCTCCGGGATGAACCACAGCCGATCCGCTGGCAGCCTGGGCAGCAGCTCCTGGCGCACGTACATGCACCCGAGGTGGGGGCCGAAGACCTTATAGGGCGAGAACACGGCGAAGTCCGCGCCCCAGCGCTGCACGTCTGGCAGGTGGTGAGGGCTGGAGTGCACGGCATCCACGATGACCCAGGCGCCCACGGTTCGAGCCAGCTCCGAGACAGCGGCGAGCTCCGGAGTGCTTCCCACCGAGTTGGAAGCGGCCGTCACGGCAATGAGCCGCGTGCGTGGCGTGAGCAGCGAGCGGAGCTGGGAGGGCTCCAGCTGCCCCGCGGGCCAGCGGGCCTTCCACACCTTGATGTGGACACCTTGCGCCTCGAGCGAGCGCCACGGGCTGGCGTTGGACTCGTGCTCGAGCTCGGAGACGACAATCTCATCGCCCGGCTGGAAGATGCGCGAGAAGGCGCGGGCGAGCTGGAAGGTGAGCGCGGTGGCGCTGGTGCCGAGCATGACCTCCTCGGGCTTGCAGTGGAGGAAGTCCGCAGTGGCAGCGCGTGCCTGGGCTTTGATCTCCGTGGCAACGCGGGAGGCTGGGTACGGCTGGCCCACGTTGCAGCTCCCCTGGGAGAGGAACTGGGTGATGGCCTCGATGGTGTGCGAGGGCACCTGGGCGCCTGCGGCGTTGTCGAGGAAGCTGAAGCCCGAGCGCAGGGCGGGGAAGTGCTCGGCGAAGGGAGAGGGCATGGCGCGCGGAGCATAGCGCCTCCATATGGCCGCCGCAGGCTAGGCGCGGGTGCACCGGTTATTTGCTCGGGCGGCGCTTGCGAGCACTCAAGCTCGTTGGAGAGGCTGAGCTGTGCGCGCCAGCCTTGATCGTGTTGATACCCAAGATCCGGCGGGCGCGTGACAGTGCGCCATCAATCTCCTCACGGACTCCCGGATGAAGCTTCCGGCCACGCGTTCGCCGCTCGATGTCGGTGATGAGCGCGGTCGCCTTGGTCCTGCCTACAGGAGATTGCTTGGACGCCTGGGCTGCCAGGACGCAAGCCAGCAACCGATCAAACATGGAGGCGTAGCCGAGCCGCTCCGCTCGCCTCAGGTAAGGGGAAAATCCCCTCCACGAACCATCACTGGTAGCCACAAGCAGATCCATGGAGATTCTCCTTTGGATCACCTGCCGCTCCTGGGCCGTTCGCGTCTCCTTGAGGATGCGCTTCTCGAGCTGCTTATACGCGACGAGCTTCTCTGGAATGGAGGCACGCTGGAGCGCGAGAAAGAGGCTCTCCCGCTCTCGGGCCCAGCGCATGAGGCGCTCCTCTTGATTCAACTGCTGGGGCATGGCGTTTGTCACCCCAGCAAGCTTGGCTCGCGCGCCTGGGGCCAGGGAATGTCCTCGCGGCCCGAGGTGCGGTGCAAGTCGAACAGCAGGATGCGCGGTTCCGGGTAGCCCTCCAGGTAGAACTTCACCTTGAGGTGCCACTCGTCCGCCGCCACGTTGCGCAGCGACGTCACCACCACATTGCGCTGCGAGAAGTGGTGACTCACCTGCGCGCTGTACACGCCTCGCTCCCCCAGCGTCACCACGCGCGTCAGCCGCCGGTACACCGCCTCCGCCATCCAGCTGAACGGCTGATAGGACACCGGAGACGCCACCACGTGCGGAATGGACGGCCGTTCCCGGTGCGCTGGATCCGACGAGTACAGCGTCGAGTACCCTGGCGTGTGGATGTCCCCCGCCAGCACCACCACGCTCAGCGGCCGCTGCCCCTTCGGCGGGTTCTGCAGGCCGAACAGGAAGTCCAGCATCCGATCCGCGGCTCGCCGGTTCGGCTCGGCACCCCAGCTGTCGTTCAGATCATCCCGCAGGTCTCCGATGTTCTTGTGGAAGCTGCTCGCCATGCTGCGCAGGCCCGCGTAGCGGATGGAGCCCATCCACGACACCGCCTGCAGCACGTACGGCCAGCCGCTCCGCATCAGCGCCTCCAGCCCGTGGTGCCCGTGCGAGAACACGACGCTGCTGCAGAAGAACAGTACGTCCAGGTTCTCCCGCTCCGACGCCACCCACCGCTCCACCGCGGCCTGCTGCGCCTCTGTCCAGATGCGACCCTGCCGCACGTTGCGGTGGCTGCGCAGGTCCGGCAGCACGAAGCCCGCACGCCCCACCCGGAAGCATGTGTCGAAGCCCTCCTGGTACCCCGGCGACAGCGGCGGCGGGTTGCGCGAGGCCTGCATGTGCTGGAACGCCGTCCGCGCCGACTGGAACATCCCCTTCCACGAGGGCTTGAACTCATCCGACTGCGCCTCCTCGAAGGAGTCCTCCCGCGAGCCCCACCCATCCGTGATGTCGTGGTCGTCCCACATCAGATAGGCGGGCAGCCGACACAGCACCCGTCGGTAGCGCAAGTCGCTCCAGTACTTGCGGTAGATGCCCAGGTACAGCTTCACGCGCTTGAGCGGGTCTTCCTCTCGCAGCGCTTTCCGCTCGATGTCGTCCGCGTAGATCTGATCGCCCATCAGCAGCGCGAAGCGCACGTTCTTGTTGTGCGCGATGATCTCCGGCATCTGCTCCCATACCGCGAAGCCGTTCGCCCCATCGCGCACCGCCGTCTCCGGGTTGTGGCAGCTCATCACCAGGAAATCGAGCTGCTGGTTGAAGCCAGCCCGGGGCAGCGTCCGGAAGCACAGCTCCTCGGGCGCCAGGCCCCCGGGGTCAATCGGTGCCAGCCCTGCCTCGTCCCACGTCAGCCGGTACACGTAGAGCGTGTCTGGCTCCAGCCCCGAGATGTTGACCACGCCCACGCCACAGTCCTCCTCGGAGACGGTGAGCGTCAGCCGCTGCACGGCGCGAGCGTTCGGCCGGTCCGGATGGAGGGTGACATGGAGCGTGCGGCGCTCGCCGGGCTTCAGGTCCGCCACGTGCAGCCAGATGCGGGCCTCCGTCTCGGTGGTGTGGCCGATGAACGGGCCCAGCAGCCGGCAGTTCCGGTCGAAGTGGAAGGCCATGGAGGGCCAGAGCCTAGCTTCCGCTCTGGCCTGCCCCTACTCCTGAATGACGATGACGATGGGCACTCGCCCTGCCCGCTCATCGGGCTCGCCGCGATTGATCCGGACCTCCTGGAACTTCGACGTGTCGAACACCCGGGCGTGGATCTCCTCCAGCGCTGTCTCGGTGCACCAGCGAGGCTTGGGGATCGCCTTCTGCGCTTGCTTGATGATCTTCTTGGAGTTCACGCGCTGACTCGGGCCCGTGGCCACGAAGAGCTGGCCAATCCGGTAGCGCTGCCCGAGCTTCACGGTGAGCTGCGGCCGGGCTTGGGCCTCTCCCGCCTCCGCGTTCCCCGGAGGAGCCACCTCCGCCCGGAGCCATCCCAGCCGGTAGAGCCGTTGATCGAGCACCTCGGCCAGGCCCTGCTGGCACCGGGCCTGGTTCTCTCCTGTCATTCCCGGTGCTGGCAGGTCCGCGAGCAGGCACTCGCGGAGCTCGACGCGCATCTCGTCGAGCCCCGCCACATCCATGGGCGTGAGCCGAGGCGAGCCTTGGGGCCAGCAGTTCGCGAGCCGATCGAGTTCATCGCTCGCCCGGATGCCCCGGCAGGACACCTCGGTGTCTTCGACGGGTGCCTCGGTGTCGTCGAGGCTCTGCCACCAGGACGGAGAAGCTTTCGGAGCGCTGGCGGTACAAGACACCAGCGAGAGGTGGATGAAGACGAGCAGCAGGGAGCGAAGCATGGAGGAGGACCTCATCCGGTTCAGCGGAAGGTGGGCCGGCAGAAGCAGACGGTGCAGCGGTGCTCCGTGTCGTAGGAGCAGTCCTGCCCGTTGAGGCAGATGGCGTCGCGTCTCGGGCAGTTGTCCCGCGGCCTCGGGCGCTCGGGCCGGGCCATCTTCACCTTGCGCGGCTTCTGGGGCTTCTCCCAGACGTCGATGATCACCGGGATGATCTTGTTCCGGTAATCCGGCTCGCCGCCGTACACCCAGACCGAGCGGAACTTCTTCATCTGAAAGACGCGGGCGTGGATCTCCGCCAGGGCACCCGAGGTGTACCAGGAGCCCTCGGGCACCGCCGCGCGCGCCTTCACGAGGATCTTCTCCGGATCCACGACGCCGGGCTCCTCGCTGTGCTCCACCCGCATCACGCCCACCCGGTAGCGGCTCCGGAGCTGGGCCTGCAGCTGGGCCTCGGACACGTCCGGCCGGCCCGTCGCGGGGAGGACCTCGGCCTCCAGCCAGCCCAGCTGGCGCAGTCGGCCTTGGAGCACCTGTGCCGCGCCCTTCAAGCACTCGGGGGAGGTGCCGCCGCCGGTCTCCACCGGGAGGCTCGTGAGCACGCACTCGCGCAGCGGCGCGGACAGTGGCTCAAGGCCGGACACGGTGGGGCCAGGGCTCTTCCCCGTCGGCAGGCACGTCTGCGAGAAGGAGGTGGCCCCTACCAGCCGCGTTCCATCGCACACGAGGCCCGAGGCTCCTGAGTCCAGGAAGGACCCCAGCGCACCCTCGTCCTCCTCCTCGGGCGCGGCGCCACGGGAGGTCACGCAGGAGCACAGGAGCGCGCAGGCGAGAGCGGAGAGAAAGGAGCGCACCGCGAAGAGGTGTCTCATCGAAACCCCTGATTCGAGACCGTCCTCCCCGAGAGAACGGATGTTGGAATCAGGCCCGGCCGCCGAGCCGAGTATAGCGGCTCGGGTGCCTCTTCGCGCCGGGAAGGAGACGCAGTAACTCGGCTACTCCGTCACGCCGGAGGTCACCTCGGGGCGCTGGCCCTCCGGCTGCTCCGGCTGCTCGGTCCGCTTGGGGCGGCGGCCACCGCTGCCCACCAGGATGTCCACCCACATGTTGCTGATGCCGAAGTTGCGATCCGGCGTGGCGAAGTGGTGCGCCATGTGGTGCGCGCGCAGCGCCTTGCCCCACGCCGTGCGCGGCGTGCGGTGGTGCGTGGACCAGTGGAGGAAGTCGTACACCAGGTAGCCCCAGACGATGCCCAGGAAGTACGGAATCGTCGCCACCGGCTGGCCCACCAGCCACAGCAGTCCGCCAATCACGATGGCCAGCGGGATGCTCGCGCCCAGCGGCATCACCAGCCGGTCCGCGTCGTCCGGGTACTTGTGGTGGTAGCCGTGGGTAATCTCATGCACCCGCCGCGTGAACGGACCGTTGCCCTCCCAGTGGAAGAAGTAGCGGTGGAGGCTGTACTCCATGCCAAGCCACGTCAGCACGCCCAGCGGCACGAACAGCGCGCTGTACCCCAGCGTCGTCTTTCCCCCGTAGAGAGACCAGGCATACAAGCCCAGCGTCAGCGGGATGTAGAAGAGGAACGGCACCGATGGGTGCACTCTCGAGCAGGCCTCGAGAAAGTTGTTCTCGAACATGCGGCCGGATTGATGGCGGAGGTAGGAACGGCTCATACGCACGACCTCTTTAGCAGGGAACTCTCAGACCGCAGCCAGACCTTTATGCGGGGGGGAATGTCTCTGTCAGGTACCGGTGGCTCCCGGTGAGGCGGGGGGAAGGGAGACGCGCTCCGGGGCTTTCCTCGCCTCCCACGCCACGGTGAAGTCCGCGAGCCCTCCCAGTTGCCGGTCGTTCAGGGTGGCCTGCCAGCGGCGCTCGCGCAGCGCGCGGTACGCCTCCTTCACATCGGCCCCCTGCGCCACCAGCACCGCCAGCCCCATCAGCGGGCCTCGGCCCACGCCATGCTCGCAATGCGTGTAGAGCTTGCCCCCCGCCTTCAGCCGCGGCAGCGCCCACTCCACACCCTTCATCAGCTGCTCCACGGACGGCGGATACCGGTCCGTCACCGGCAGGTGCAGCAGCTCGATGCCGAGCGCCGCCAGCGCCGCCGCGTCGTCCACGCGCTCGGCGCGCAAATCAATGACCGCGGTGATGCCCTGGGCCTTCAGCGCCGCGTACTGCGAGCGGGACACCGAGCCGCCCACCCACAGCCAGTCGTTCACCTGGGAGACGTTCATTCCACGCCCTGGGAGCTTCGTCGTCCACTCCACCACGCGCGCCACCGAGCGCAGCACCTGCTTGCGCACCCACCCTCGCACGCCCGGCACGTGGTGCACTTCTCGTAGCAACGAGACGTTCACGGCGCACCTCTGTCCGCCGACGCCATACCCCTCTCCTCACCCCTCATCCAGCGTGACTTCCATCAGCCCGTGCACGTCTGGCTGCCCCGGGCGCTGCAGCACCGCCCGCATGAGGTATGTCACCGGCGAGCCCACCACCGGCCGCACCAGGCTGCCCAAGATTCCCAGGTCCTGCACCGGCGCGGTGCGCAGCATCAGCGAGGTGGCCTTCAGTGAGAGCGCACCCCCCGCGCCGCTCAGGTCCGCCTCCCAGCCCGCCTTCTTCGAGTCACCCGGCTGGCGGCGCAGCTCGAAGCGCTGCAGCACCTGCGGCTCACCGCCCGCGGGCCACACGTAGGCCGGGGTGAAGCCTCCGTCGAAGCCCTCGCGCGCCAGCAGCAGCAGGTTGGAGCCGCCCGAGCGCAGCGCCCGGAAGCGCACCCAGCTGCGCGCCAGCTTCGCCGGAGCCACCGTGGAGTGCGAGTGGTCCGCATAGCCCACGCCGGACAGCTCCAGCAGCGCGTTGGAGCCCGGCAGCCGCAGACCCACCTTCGCCGCGCTGAAGGGCAGCAGCACCTCGTGGCGGTAGCGCGTGGTGCCTACTACCACCTCCGAGCCCGGAGGAGACTTGGGCGAGGGCGGATCACTGAAGGTGATGTTCACCAGCCCGTTGTCCAGCGGCAGCGACAGGAAAGTGCCCGTGCCAGCGTGCAGCGTGCAGGGCCCCATCTTCAGCGTGGAGGTGGCCGCGTCGTAGCCCCACTCGTCCGAGCTCACCTTCACCTGAGGCGACCAAGTCTTCTGCCCCGGGCGCACCACCGTGGCCCGGCAGATGCCGTGGCGCGAGCCCGGCCCCAGGTTGGTGATGGAGAACTGGGTGAAGACGAAGGTGCCGTCCTCCAGGTCCACCATGAAGGTGAAGCTCTCCCCGTAGTTGTCGTTCGAGGAGGGCAGCGGCTCCAGCACGGCGCTCGCGCCCGCCAGCGAGGGCAGGGCGAGCACGGCCAGCAGGCTTAGCAGAGACAGTTTGTCATGCCGCATGAGGGCGCTCCATGAGCGCCTCCGGCGGGTCATTGAAGACGTAGTCCCGCTGGAGGGGGAGGTTCCACGCGAAGTACACCGCCCCTCGAGCCAACCACCATCCCAGCGTGTACGCCAATTGCGGGTGCAGCGTGAGCAACGCCACACCCCCCGCGTTGAGCAGCGCGCTTGTCGCGCTCACCAACGTATAACGGGCAAGCTGCGGCGCCACCGCGCTCTGGCTGCGGAATGTCAGCAGCCGGTTCATCGAGTAGTTCACCACCCCACCCAGCACGCACCCCAGCGCCGTGGCGATGACGGGCGTGAAGCTCAGCTTCTCCACCATTCCCAGCACGGACACGAAGTCCACGCCCGTGGCCACCGCGCCCGCCAGCGCGTTGAGGCCCAGGATTGCCAGCCCCGAGCGCTTGCGGCTCGTAGGAGGAGGCGGCGCCAGCGCGTTGACGAGCGCCCGGAACCGCGAGAACGCCGTCACGTTGCTCATGATGGCCACGAAGACGATGCCCACCACCGCCAGCCAGTGCATGGGGTGCTTCTGCTCGGGGAACCAGATGGCCTCGAAGATGGGCGCCAGCGCCACGCCCACGCCCAGGAAGAGCACCCGCTCCAGGCGCTGCATGGCGCCGCCGCGGATGTTGATGCCCAGGCCCTCGCCGCGGGCGCGCACGTACGGCACCAGCGAGGTGCCCAGGAACGCCACCAGCACCGGCAGCAGCACCCAGTTGTCCCGGTAGTACCAGGCCAGGCCCATCAGCATGGCCGAGTCCACGTACCGGTCCAGCACCGAGTCCAGCGCCGCGCCGGCCGGGTTGGCCTGCTTGCGGATGCGGGCGATGCGCCCGTCCATCACGTCCAGAATGCCGGAGGCCAGGAAGAGCCAGCCGCCCAGCGTGAAGCGCCCCGCCGCCACCGCCACGCCCGAGGACACGCCCAGCAGGCCCGACAGCATGGACAGCGCGTTGGCCGGCAGCCCCGAGCGGTAAATCACTTTCCACAGGGGCTGGGTGACCCAGAAGAAGTAGTGGCGCAGGAACATGCCCACCAGGATGGTGCTGCCGCGCTTGAGCGTCTCCTCATCCTGCGGCACGCCCTTGATGGCCACGCGCACGCAGAACGCCACGAGCCCCAGGATGAAGTAGGCACACGCGAGCAGCGCCGGGCCGAGCGCCGTCCAGATTCGCGCGGAAGGGGAGAGGTCTCCCATGATCCAGGCCATCAGGGTTTCAAGCACGGCTGTCGCCTCCAGGCATGACGGGGACGGTCGCGGAAGCTGGAGATTCACGCCGGACGAGGGCGTACTCAACAATCCAGCAGGCGGCCAGAGCGGCAACCACTCCCGCCACGACGTCCAAGATGTAGTGGTGTTGCAGGTAGATGGCGGAGAACGCCACCAGTGCGGCGAATGCAATGGTGCCCACGCGCCAGCTCCGGCCCAACCCCCACGACTGCCAGACGACCAGGGTCGGGTAGGCGGCGTGCAGCGAGGGCATGGCCCCGAAGACATTGGGGTTGCGGGCGTAGAACTTCGCGAAGTAGCTGATGCCCATCAGCGCGTCGAAGCGCGCGGTGCCGGCGGGGCTCGGTGGAGCCGTGAGGTCCGCGGGACCGGGGCCGTACGCCATCACGTACCAGGGAGGCGCCGCGGGGTAGAGCATGTACGTCACCACGCCCATGGCGTTCAGCAGGCAGAAGGCCCAGCACATGGTCGCGAAGCGCGGGTGCTTGCGGAAGAAGAACAACAGCGCCAGTCCGAAGACTTCGTAGAGGTAGGCCGCGTAGGAGAAGCCGCAGAAGAAATCGAGCACCGCGTGGGTGCGCGTGGCGAAGTACGCAGGCCAGGTGGTGCCGTCCGGGCACGGGAAGAGCACACGCTCCAGCTCCCACAAGTCCCCGGTGTGGACGCGGCCGCGCAGGCCCAGCCACAGCCACTGGTTGTCCAGCAGCATGCCGGTGAGCCACAGCGGGAAGCCGCCTTGGAGAAAACGCCGCGGCGCGGGGCCGGCCCAAGCCAGCCCCGCAAGCAACAGGTCGGCCGCGGCGTGCTCCCACCGCAGCCTCCCCATCGCGGTGACGAAGACGAGGTGGCCCGCCGCCGCGAGGGTGACGAGCCACGTGAACGTCTTCGACCCGGTCTTGGCGTCAGAGCGGGAGGTCATCCCCGTAGTAGTCGAGGCCGAGGTGGGTGATGGGCTCTTCGCCCGCGATCGCACGCAGCGTGTTCTTCAGCTTGGTCGTCTGGATGAACAGGTCGTGCTCGACCTGCAGGCCCTCGAGCGCCATGGGGCTCTTGAAGTAGAAGCTCATCCACTCCTGGATGCCCTTCCACTCCAGGCGCTTGGCCAGGTCCATGAACAGGGCAATGTCCAGCACCAGCGGCGCGGCCAGGATGGAGTCGCGGCACAGGAAGTTGATCTTCAGCTGCATGGGGTAGTTCAGCCAGCCGAAGATGTCGATGTTGTCCCATCCCTCCTTCGCGTCGCCACGCGGAGGGTAGTAGTGGATGGAGACCTTGTGGCTCACCTTGCCGTAGAGCTCGGGGTACAGCTCCGGCTGGAGGATGGTGTCCAGCACGCCCGACTTGGTCACTTCCTTCGCCTTGAAGGCCTGCGGATCATCCAGCACCTCGCCGTCGCGGTTGCCGAGGATGTTGGTGGAGAACCAGCCCTGCAGGCCCAGCATGCGCGCCTTCAGCGCCGGAGCGATGACCGTCTTCATCATCGTCTGGCCGCTCTTCAGGTCACGCCCCGCCACCGGCACGTTCTCCTGGCGCGCCAGCTCCTGCAGCGCCGGGGTGTCCACCGAGGCGTTCGGCGTCGCGTTGGCGAAGGGCACGCCCTCCTTGATGGCCGCATACGCGTACAGCATCGTGGGGTTGATGGACGAGTCGTTCGCGTCCAGCGCCTTCTCCAGCGCCGCCAGCGAGTGCGTGGCCGCCGGCGAGCCCGTGTACGTCTCCACGGACGAGGTGACGATCATCACCGCGCGCTTGGCACCCAGCTCCTTCTTGAAGTCGCGGATGTCCTGGCGCAGCGCCTCGATGCTCTCGCGGTGCGTCTTGGTGTCCTTGACGTGGTTGGCAGCGATGCGGCGCACGAACTCGGGGTTGTGCACGCCCTTCTTCGGGACGATCTTCTCCATCGCCGGACGCACCAGCGCCTGGTGCTCCTTGCTCAGCACGTCCGAGCGCTCAATCACCTGCGCCGCGTTCTCGCTGATGATGTCCCACGCGCCGAACACGACGTCATTGAGGTTCGTCAGGGGCACCAGGTCCTGAATCTTGACGGTGCGGCCCTCGGTCCGCTTCCCAAGGCGGGCAGTGCCCATCTGCGTGAGCGAACCCACCGGAGCGCCCTTGCCCTGCTTGATCATCTCGACGCCAGCGATCAGCGTCGTGGAGACCGCCCCGAGGCCCGGCAGCAACACCGCCAGCTTCCCCTCAGGCTTGGAGACAGACCTTCCCTTCGTAGTCATATGTAGGTTCCTTCGAGGCTGCGGGCTGAGTCCCGCCCTCGTGACGCCCCTCAAGTCCGCGGATGCGGCTGGCCCCGGCCTGGCACGGTCCCCCGGAAGGGGGAAACTCTCGGATGCGGATGGTTGATACTCTAAAGCGTTTTGAAGTTCAACGCCGCTCCGTTACCACGATTTCACTGAAATGCTCAGAGGGCGGCCCCCGAGGAAGAAGCCAGCGCGCTTGCTCCCTTGAGTAAAACCCGGGTGCGACAAAAGACGCACCCACCGGGCGCTCGGTGCGCCGGGTGGGTGTGAAACAGCAGAGCCCCTGTGTCTCAGTCCGGAAGGGGCCGCTCAGTGCACGTTGAGGCCCGCATCCTCCGAGCCCAGTTGCACCTTCTCGTTCTCGCCGGGCTTGTACGGCTCGCCAGTGAGGACGGATTTCACGAAGCCGATCAGCTGCACCATGCGGCTGTCGGCCGTGTCCCAGTACTCGGCCTTCTCCACCTTGACGCAGAGCAGCGCAAGCTCCGGGTCCTCCAGGCCGTCCGGGAACCAGGCTTTCAAGGAGGGGTTCCACAGCTCGCGGGCCTTCTCCTTGTCGAGCACCAGGCGGCAGCGCCCACTGACGGAGACGAAGTGGTCCTTGCCGGGCTCGGCGTAGGAGAGGTTCACGTGGTGGTCATGCTCCACCTCACCCACCTTGGCCGAGTGCTCGCGGGTGAAGAACCACAGCTCCCCATCGAAGTCCCGGTCATGCGTCCACATGGGACGGCTGCGCAGGCTGCCGTCGCTCTCCACCGTCGTCATCATCGCCACCTTGATGCCGTGAATGAGCTCGCCGAGGTGGGTGATGGCGTCCTTCTGGCTTCCGTCCTTCTTCTCCGCCTTCTTCTTGGCCATGCATGCCTCCCGCGCTCAGGGTAAGCAGCGGTGCGTGGAGAGGACACCCAGGGTGAGAGCCCGTCTCCCAGGAGTGCAGGCGGGAGGGCGAGCGCTCAGAGGCCCAGGTGCTTCACCATCTTGGCGCGGGTCTTCTCGTCGGGCAGACGGCCGAAGCCGGCCTTGAGGTTGTCCTCGAGGTGCTTGGGGTTGCTGGTGGCGGGGATAGGGCACGTCACCGCGGGGTGGCCGAGGATGAACTTGAGGAAGTACTGCGCCCAGCTGGAGCAGTCGAAGTCCGCGGCCCACGGCGGCAGCGGCTTGCCGCGTACCTTCTCGAAGAGGCCGCCCTGCTCGAAGGGGCTCATGACGAGCACCGCCACACCGCGCTCGGCACAGGCGGGCAGCAGCCGGTTCTCCACCTCGCGCTGGACGATGGAGTAGGGCAGCTGCACGAAGTCGATGGCCTCCTGGCGGACGAGTTTCTCCAGCGTGTCGAAGGACGAGGGCTGGTAGTGGGTGACGCCGACGTAGCGGATGCGGCCGGCCTCCTGCCACTCGCGCAGGGTGGCCAGGTGCGTCTTCACGTCCACCAGGTTGTGCACCTGCATCAGGTCCATGCGCCCGCGGCCCATGCGCTGGATGGAGGTGCGCATCTGCTGCTCGCCCTCGGTCTTGCCCATGGTCCACACCTTCGAGGCGAGGAAGGGCGCGCGCTGCTGGCCCTGCTCCGTGAGCAAGTCACCCACGACGAGCTCGGCGCGGTCATACATGGGCGAGGAGTCGATGACGCGGCCGCCGCGCTCGAGGAAGCGCTTGAGCACGTCCTTGAGCGGGGCGCGCTCCTTGGCGTCCGTGCCCACGTTGAACGTCTGCCACGTGCCGAGCCCGATGACGGGCAGTTGCTCGCCGGTGCGAGGGATGGGGCGGGTGATCATCGCGGGCTTCTCGTCGGAGGCCGGGCCCGAGGCGGAGCCCTGGGAGGGAGACTGGGCGGGGCCGGCACCCAGGAGGAGGGCACTGCCGAGCCCCGCGGCGAGGACTTCCCGGCGAGAGAGGCCAGAGTCCGTGCTCCCGCGTGGGGTCCGTGCGTCGTGGTGGCGCTGGTCATCCATGCACGCAAGCGTACCTCCTCTGAGCGACAATCACCCCACCGGCCTGCGGCCCGAGGGTTTGTTGCTCAAATCATGAGACTTTGAGGGGGCGGTGCCGTGCAGCGGGCGACCGTTCACCAGTGCAAGCGAGCGCGCGTGGCTACCGCTCCAGTCACCGGGTTCTGGACGTTTCCCGCCGAGGCCCGGCCGTGGCCAGCGGTGCCTCGCCTCCGAGTCGGGTATTCGAGCCGTGGGAGGCGCGAGACATGCCCGTCATGGAAGCGAAGTGGGGGATCGCTCAGGAAGTCCAGCAGGGTATCGAGGCTGGCCAGCTCTACCTGGAAGGCGGAGTCATTCGAGACGGCAAGACAGGACGTATCATCCAGTTGATCCGCGAGGCCCGCGTGGATCAGGACACCCTGGCCGAGTGCCTGCGGCCCCTGGTTCCTCTCGTGCTCCACGAGGCCCTGGACTCGCGCATGCTCAGCGCCGAGAGCCAGCTCCGGGCCCTGTCTCAGGAGATCGTCCAGCGGTCCGTGCAGAGGCCGGTGACGGCCGCCCCGCTGGACATGCTGCTGCTGGGACAGCTGCTCTCCGCCGTCCAGCTGGTGAAGATGCACTTCGCCGCGCGGGAGGCGGAGCGTGCCACGGGCCTGTGGACGGAGCTGTACCGGAGCGTCGTGCAGTTGATCGCGGTCGCCGAGGCGCTCCTGTCGCAGAGTGACGTCATGCGGAAGCAGGTGGGGCTCTGGACCGCGTACACCCGCCTGTGCTGGGGCGCGGGCGTGCTCACCCTGGATCTGGTCATCCGGCGGGGATACGCGAGCTACGCGGACATGGTGTCGGGGCAGCTCGTGGAGAAGGCCGAGACGTTCGAGCGGCGCCTGGATGAGCTGTTCTCCCGGCCCTCGTCCTTGTCCTGGCTCTCGATGGAGCACCGGGAGGCCCTGCAGGAGCTCCGTGAGGTGAAGCGGCGGCTCTTGGCCCGGAGGGATGCGCTGGCGAACGGGTTCTTCGGTCAGCTCCGCTCGTACCGGGAGTCCCCGGTGGATTCACACCCGGTGTCCGCATTCGGGACGGGCCGTCCCAGCACCGGACAGCCTCCGCTCGTCTGAGGCGAGGCCCTTCGGCGGCTCGCAGGGGGGAGGCTCCCGGCGGGGTTGGCGCGGAACCTGCTTTGATGGGGGCTCCGGAGGCTGTCGCCCCTATGGAAGTTTTCCTCAGAGACGCCCGGTTCGCCTGGCGCGGTCTGCGCCGCACCCCCAGCTTTACCCTCGCCGTGGTGCTCACGCTGGGGCTGGCGCTGGGGGCCAACACCGTCATCTTCAGCATGGTGCATGCGCTGGTGCTGCGCCCGCTGCCCTTTCCCCAGAGCGGGGACTTGGTGCGGCTGTACTGCAACCAGCCCTCGGGGGGAGTCGGCAGTGTCTCCCAGCCCGAGGCTGCGGCTTGGGCCGAGGAGGCGCAGGCCTTCAGTGGGGTGATGAGCTTCCACTACACCTTCGTCAACCGCACGGGTGGCGAGCTGCCCGAGCGCCTCCTGGCGGCCCGCATCACCCCGAACTTCCTCTCCGTCGTGGGCGTGGCGCCTGCCGCAGGCCGTGCCTTCACGCCCGAGGATGCGCTCCCAGGGGCGGCGTCCTCCGCCCTCATCTCGAACGGGCTGGCCACGCGGGTGTTCACCTCCGCGGCTGCGGCAGCGGATCAGACGCTCTGGCTGGATGGCACCAGCGTGCGGGTCGCGGGGGTGCTGCCGCCGGGCTTTGCGCTGGGGGACTCCTCGCGCGAAGTGGAGGTCTGGTTGCCCCTCCACCTGGACACCTCCTCGGAGGCCCAAGGCAACCACATGCTGTCGGTGATGGGACGGCTGAAGCCCGGCGTGCCGATGGAGTCCGCGCGCCAGGCGGCCCTCCGCCGCAGTGCCATGCTGCGAGGCACCCGCGAGTCCAGTGACGCCACGGAGTCGGCGCACACGGTGCACGCTCTGGCCTGGCAGGAGGATGTGACGGGGCGGGCGCGGGGCGTGGTGTTCGCGCTGTGGGGCGCCGCGGCCTTCGTGCTCCTCATTGCCTGCGCCAACGTGGCCAACCTGATGCTGGCGCGTGCGATGCACCGCCGGCGGGAGGGCGCCATCCGCACCGCGCTGGGGGCCAGCGTGGGCCGCCGCGTGAGCGAGGCGCTCGCCGAGAGTCTCCTGCTGTCGCTGCTGGGCGGCGTGGTGGGACTGCTCCTGGCGCTGTGGGGGACCGATGCGCTCTCGGCGCTGCTGCCCACGGCGCTGCGGAACCTGGCCCCGCCCACGCTCCACCTGCCCGTGCTGCTCTTCACAGCGGGACTCTGTGGCGCCGTGGCGGTGCTCCTGGGGTTGGTGCGAGCGCTGGACTCCTCGAGGGCCTCGCTCCTGCCGCTGCTGGGCGGCGGCCACGGCAGCACGGGGGCTCGCCACCCGCTGCGCTCGGGGCTCGTGGTGGTGCAGCTCACCCTGGCGCTCGTGCTGCTCACGGGGGCGGGGCTGCTGGTGCGGACGCTCGCGCACCTCTCCTCCGTGGATCTGGGCTTCCACGCCGAGGGCGTGGTGTCCGCGGCGGTGCAACTGCCGGCCCAGCGCTACCCGGACGAGGCCTCGCGCATTCGCGCCGCCCACCGGTTGGAGGAGGCCGTTGCGGCGCTCCCGGGGGTTCAGTCGGTGGGGGTGCAGCGGGAGCTGCACCTGGGGGGCTCCACCACCTCGTCGACTGTCACGGTGGAGGGGACGGATGCCACGGGAGTGCCTCGCAGCGCCGAGCACCGCGTGGTCAGCCCTGGCGCCTTTGAGGCCCTGGGCGTGCCGCTGAAGACGGGCAGGCTCCTGGCTTCGACGGACGCCTGGGGGAGTGCTCCGGTGGCGGTGGTCAACGAGGCCTTCGTGCGGAGCTTCCTCGCGGGACGGGAGCCCCTGGGCAGCCGCTTCACCATCGACCGTGAGACGTGGTGGACGGTGGTGGGCGTGGTGGGGGACGTGCGCCACCGCGAGCTGACGGCGGCTCCGGCTCCGGCGTTCTATTGGCCCGTGGCGCAGGTGGGGCCGCCGCAGCTGTACTTGCTCATGCGAGGCACGCCCGCGCCCACGCTGGCGCAGGTGCGCGAGGCGGTGCACGGCGTGGACTCCGAGCTGCCGGTGCCCGCGCTGGAGCAGCTTGGCTCGCTGGTGGCGAGGAGCCGGCAGCGCCATGAGCTGTTGCTGGCGCTGCTGTCCGCGCTCTCGGGGCTGGCGCTGGTGCTGGCGGCGCTGGGCATCTGGGGCGTGGTGTCCTACGGCATCACCCAGCGCACGCGCGAGTTGTCGATCCGCAGGGCATTGGGAGCGACGGAGCGCAACCTGGTGCGGCTCGTGGTGGGCTCGGTGGGGCGGATGTTGGGGATTGCGTTGCTGGTGGGGCTCCCGGCGGCGGTGGGGCTGGCGCAGGTGGCGCGCAGTCTCCTCTATGGAGTGACTCCGGCGGACATCCCCACGCTGCTGGGGTGCGCGGCGCTGCTGGGCACGGTGGGCCTGGTGGCGGCGTGGTTGCCCGCGCGCCGGGCGGCCAAGGTGGATCCGGGCCTCACGCTGCGGGCCGAGTAGGGCGCTTGGCGGGAGTGCGGCATCCGAGTGCTATCTATGGAGAGGGGGGCGGGTCCACCGGAGGCTCGACGCGGAGCCCGAAGAAATAGGAGACGGTGACGGGCCTGCCCAGGTAGCGCGTGGGCTTGTAGCGGCGGCTCTGGAGCACGTCGAGCGCGGCCTGCTCCATATAAGGTAGCGGCTTGATGATGCGGCAGCCGCGGACTTCACCCCGGCAGGTCACGGTGCACTTGGCGATGATGAGGCCCTGAACGTGGGCCTCGCGTGCCTCGGGCGTGTGTACGAGCGCAGGTCCGGAGAGGAACTCCGGCCGCGTCATGCCCACGCCAAAGGGGATCACGTCCTCGTTGGGGCCGGAGCAACTGAGTTCATCGCCCATGCGCGCGGGGTTCAGCACGAGGTCCGTCCCAAAGGGCTCGGCCTTCTCTTCGGGCAGGGGAGGAGGCACAGGAGCCACAGCGAGAGGGCGCTCCGGTGGTTTCTCCTCCGCCGCCGAGGGCCGTGCGGGTAGCTGCGATGACAACCACAGCAGGCCTGTGAAGATCCCCATGCAACCGAGCCACGCTCCTCCCGCCTCGAGGCTGGGATGGATGGCGCCTCTCTTCTGCTGTCCGGTGCCGAATGGGACCATCGGTGGGCTCCTCCCAACGTGCAGGGTATGAAGTCCGCCAGCGGTGATCTCCGGGCGTCCGCCATCTTTCCGTCATGCTTTCGTCATAGCGTTGAGGGACAGTCCCGCGAGAACAGGAAGCAGGGGGCTCGGTCGAGATGGGCGAATCAGAAGGACAGCCGGGGCATTTGAGCTCCGGCCTGGTGTGGCTGATGGCGGGAGCCTCGGGGATGGCGGCGGCCAACCTCTATTACAACCAGCCCCTGCTGGGAGACATCGGGCGGGAGCTGGGCGCGATGGGCAGTGCGCTCGGCTGGGTTCCGACGATGACACAGGTGGGCTACGCGGCGGGCATGCTGCTCATCGTCCCCTTGGGAGACAGCCTCGAGCGGCGGCGCGTCATCGTCACCATGACGGTGCTGGTGAGCCTGGCCTTGATGGGCGCAGCGCTCGCGCCGAGCCTGGCGTGGATGGTGGCGGCGAGCTTCGCCGTGGGCATCACCACCGTCGTCCCTCAGCTCCTGGTGCCCTTCGCCGCGCATCTGGCCCCGCCGGCCGAGCGCGGGCGGGTGGTGGGCACGGTGATGAGCGGGCTGCTCATTGGCATCCTCCTGTCGCGCACGGCGGCGGGCTTCATCGGCACGCACCTGGGCTGGCGAGCGATGTTCTGGATCGGCGCTGGACTGATGCTGGTGATGGCGGGAGTCCTGCGGCTGGCCCTTCCGTCTCAGGAGGCCGTGGCGGCCATGCCCTACGGTGCACTGCTGCGATCGATCGGAGGACTGGTGCGCGAGGAGCCCGTGCTGCGGCTCCACTCGCTGCTGGGAGCGCTCACCTTCGGCTCGTTCGGAGCCTTCTGGGCCACGCTGGCCCTCTACCTCCAGAGCCTGCCCGAGCACTACGGTCCTCAGACAGCGGGCCTCTTCGGCGCGGTGGGAGTCGTGGGAGCGGCCGCGGCGCCGCTCGTGGGGCGCTACGCGGACGTCCGAGGGGACCGGAAGATCAACGCGCTGGCCATTGGCGTGCTGCTGGCCTCCTTCGTCGTGCTGGCGCTGCTTGGGCAATGGCTGTGGGGCATCGCGCTGGGCGTCATCCTCCTGGACCTGGGAGCCCAGTCCAACCACATCTCGAACCAGACGCGCGTCTACTCCTTACGCCCCGAGGCGCGCAGCCGGCTCAACACCGTCTACATGGTGACCTACTTCGTGGGAGGAGCCGCTGGCGCCTGGCTGGGCACCTCGGCGTGGGTGCGCTTCGGCTGGACGGGCGTGTGCCTCGTGGGAGGTGGCTTTGCGCTCGTGGCGCTCGGGGTGCTGGGAGGGGGGACCGCTCGCGCAGCGCGCAGCTACCAGGACAGGTTGTAGGTGCAGGAGGCCGCACCCTTTTTCCGGCAGGGGCCGGGTGGGTGCTCCACCCGCACCCAGAGCGAGTCGATGGGCCGGAAGCGCTCTCCGATGGCCTCCAGCAGCCCCTCGTCCAGGCCGCACGGATACGGGTTGTCGCAGACCATCCGAGCCGTGCGGCTGCCCGTCGGCGCGTAGTGGTAGCCCCCCACGTTCCCTGGGCCTCGGTGGCACATCTGGTAGGCCACGTCGATGGAGCGGAAGCCTTCCTCGATGGTCTTGAGGTTCGGAGGGAACTGCGCGTTCTCCGGAATCTTCCGCCCCACCGCCTTCACCGTGTTGGGACCAATCTCCGTGCTGATGGTCTTGAAGACCTCCATGAGCCGATCCAGCGGATACCAGCGGTCCTTCTCCAGCGGGGTGATGCCGCGATCCGCGAGGATCTTCAGCGCTCGGTGTTGGATGAGGGCCATGGCCGCGACCACCGACATGATGGCCTGGCCCTGCACCTCGAACTTCTCCAACTGAAAGCGTTGCGGCATCCGCCGTTCCCTTACCACGCCACGTGGTAGACGCAGGCGGCGTCCCCACGGCCCCGGCACGTCGCCGGATCATGATGCAGGCGGATGAAGAAGGCGTCCTTGGGCTTGAAGCGCTCGGCGATGGCCTCCACCAGCCCCTCGTCCACCGGGCACGGATACGGGTTGTCGCAGGTGACCTGCCCCGCCCTCGCGCTCGTGGACTCGTAGTGGTAGCCGCCGATGCCGCCCGGACCCCGGTGGTTCATCCGGTAGGCCGTGTTCAGGGACTTCAGCGCTTGCTCCACCGTGGTGAGGCCTCGGGGGAACTCCGCGTTCTTGGGGATGTTGCGCCCCACCGCCTTCATGGTGTTCGGGCCGATCTGTTTCAAGATGTCCCGGTACGCCCGCAGCACGCTGTCCACGGGGTACCACGCGTCTTTCTCCGGCTGGGTGATGCCGTGCTCCGCGAAGATGCGCTGAGCGCGCTCGGGAGCGATCTTCATCGCCTCCATCGCGGAGAGGATGGCGTTCCCCAGGACTTCGATACGGGCTGTGTTCACGGGCGGGTCATGGCTCCTTACGCATCCCGGTGCGGATTGAAGCGGCTTGCCTGGAGACATGCAATTCCCCCTACGTCACCTTTCCCCCAAGAGTCCCGGGGCCCCCCACTCCCGGGCCGCCAGGTCCACCGGGCGGGCGTATGGGGCCAGGTGCTCGGGGTACTCGCGCAGCAGCGTCGCGGGGGCCTCCACCTGCTCGCCCGTCACCATCGCCTTCAACATCAGCGCGTTCGTCACGCCCTTGCCCCGCGCGTGGTTGTTGGTGATGACGTACACGTCCTCCGTGCGCGGGTGCGAGGCGACCTCCTTCGTCCGCGCCGCCCAGGGCTCCAGCTCTCGCGCGGAGTACAGGTAGTCATACCGGTCGTACGCCGAGCCCTTCTGCCGGAACCACTCCTTGTAGTTGCGGCCGTGCACGCGCACGTAGCCCACGGACGCCGTGGCCCGCGCGCTCGGGGCAATGGAGTCCTTGAAGAGCGGCTGATCAATGTTCACGAAGCCCAGCCCCCGCTCCACCAGCTCCGCGTAGTACGAGGGCTCGTTCCACGAGGCGTGCCGCACCTCCAGCACCAGCGGGAAGCCCTCGAACGCCGAGACGATGGCGTCCACATGGTCCCGGTTCTCCGGCACGTTGCGGAAGGACCAGGGGAACTGCACCAGCACGGCCCCCAGCCGGCCGGCCTTCTCCAGGATGCCCAGCCCCACCCGCGTCCACCGCACCTCCTCCGCCGTCCAGGGCTCGGAGCGCTCGTGGGTGAAGCGCCGCCACAGCTTCGCCGTGAAGCGGAAGTCCGGGTTGAACGCCGTGCGCTCCAGCCACAGGTGCGCGTTGTGCGGCGTCATGGGCGCATAGAAGGAGGTGTTGAGCTCGATGGTGTCGAACAGCGACGCCATGGCCTCCAGCGGATCGAACCCCTTCGGCTTGGGCTTGGGGTACACCACCCCCTCCCAGTCCTTATATGTCCACCCCGCGGGGCCAAACCGAATCATTCCGCCTCCTCGGGAGCCAGGAGGGCTCCGATGGACAAGGTAGGCACGCTGGCGCAACCCCTCGCGGGCCGCTCGGCCGGTGGACGGGCGGTGAGGCGCGCCCCTCTGTCCGTGCAGGAGTGTCAGAACGCCCCGCAGCCGCTGCGGCCGTGAGGCGATTTGCCGCAAAGCCTGCGTCCGGGGGGCGCGTAACCCCTTGAATCGCCTGGGAGCGTGCTGGCCCTGGGAATGCAATGGAGAGAGGGTGAACCGGCCCACGGGGCCTTTACCGAGGCGACAGATGAACCGACCGCTGCAGATCACCTTCCGGGGGATGGACACGAGCGAGGCCATGGCCGAGTACATCCGGGGTGAGGCGGAGAAGCTGGAGCAGTTCTGCGATCGCATCGTCGGCTGCCACGTCGTGGTGGAGCAGCCGCACAAGCACCAGCGCCAGGGCAACCGCTTCCACGTGCGCGTCGATCTGCACGTGCCGGGCAAGGAGCTCTTCGCCGGGCGCGAGCACGCCGAGCGCCGTGAGCACGAGGACCCGTATCAGGCGGTGAATGACGCCTTCGAGGCGGTCCGCCACCAGCTCCAGCACTACACGGAGACTCAGCACGCGCACCGCTGAGGAGGTTCCGGCGCGCGGGCGGCCCTAACCGCCCGACTTGGGGTTGTCCGCGCGCTGGACCAGCTTGTGCGCCAGCGCTCGCGACAGGTTGAGCAGCAGCAGCGCCGCCGCGCGCGAGCTGGAGTCGATCAGCGCGCGCAGCGACTTCTCGCTCAGGCACAGCACTCGCGCGCCATTGCCCGTGGCGCACACGTCGCTGATGCGAGAGCTGGACAGCAGGAAGGCCACCTCCCCGAGCACCTCGCCCTCGGACGCGGTGGCTACCGCGCGCTCTCCGTCGCGCACCTCCAGCGAGCCGGCGAGCACCACGAACACGGTGCGCGCCACCTGCCCCTTGCGGATGAGGTAGTCCCCCGGAGCGCACTGGATGACGTGGCTGCTGGCCAGCACCGCCTGCAGCTCCTGCTCGGACAGACCGGCGAACACGGCCGGGCGCGCCGTGCCCATCAGCCCGTGCACCTCCCGCCAGTACGAGTCCGGATCGCTCAGCTCCTGGCTCATCACCCCGCGCGCCTTCGCCAGCAGCGGCGCCACCCGCTCCGGCACCTCCGAGGGCGGCGCGTCCGTGGGCAGCAGCGGCGTCAGCGGCGAGCCCACCCACTCCAGGTGCTCTCGGTCCCGCAGCACCAGCACCAGCGGCACCATCACCCCGAACTCCGGGTGGTCATACGTGCCCAGGTAGGGCCGGAACCCCAGCGACATATAAAGGTTGAGCAAGTGCGGCTGGCAGTCGCAGAAGGCCAGCTCCTGGCCCTGGGCGAGCTGGAAGCGGATGCTCTCTTGAATGAGCCGGTAGGGCACCGCCGTGCCGCGCATGTCCTGGCGCACCATGAAGCGGCCCACCACGCAGATCTGCTCCGGGCGCACCAGCGGCCGGAAGCGCTCCAGCGCGAAGCGCGAGGCCGTGGGCTCGGGCAGGGCTCCCTCTGCCTCCAGCTGCACCCGGAGCGTCCCCACCACGTCCTCTTCCACCTTTGCGTACATCAAGTGGGCCGCGGTGTCCTCCGAGTCCAGGAACCAGTGGCGCTCGTGATCGGCCTGCCGGGTGTAGACGTGCATCTCCTCCACATAGGTCGCGTAGCGCAGACGGTAGACGGCGGCACGCTCGTCTTCCGTGGTGGCGAAGCGGACCTCAACTTCCATGAAGGGAGCCCCCCTGAGGCTGCGATCCGCCGCAACCTATCAGCGTGCAGGCCCCGCAAGCGTTCACTTCCGAAAGTCATAGCGTGAAAAAAAGGACTTCTGGGAAAGCCTGGGGCCGGACTTTGTCCGCTGCCGAACCTGAGCCCTGCCTGCGAGGGGCGGTGTCGATCCACCCAGGGTACGGTGTTTCAACAACGTCTCGGGCAGTGCCGGGTTCTCCGGCGCTTGTCCTACTTGTACCCACCCCGAGGTTGGGGGCTACCACGAGGCGCTTGGAAGTCATGAACGAGAGGCTCACGGTCCTGGTGGTTGATGATGAGCACCCGGTGCTCATCACCGCGGCGGCGGTCCTGTCCGAGGACTTCCGCGTGTTGACGGCGCCGGATGCGACCGAGGCGCTTCGGCTGATGGAGCGCAACAGCGTGGACGTGCTGTGCACGGACTTCAACATGCCGGGTCGCAACGGAATCCAGCTGTTGCGCGAGGCGATGGCGCGCCAGCCGCACATGTCCGGGGTGCTCGTCACCGGCCATGCCGAGTACCTGGAGAAGCGAGACAAGTACGAGATGCAGGGGCTCTACTACCTGCTCATCAAGCCGTACGAGCCGCAGCGCCTGATTGAGATTGTGCAGCGCGCGGCGGAGTCCGCGCGGCTCAAGCGGGTGATGAGCTCGCTGACGACAGAGCTTGGGGCCTGGAAACGGGTGATGTGATGGCGTGGAGCGCAGCACAGGGCTTGCCGCCATGAAGCCGGCGGTGGTGGAGCCCGGCGCGACGGAGCAGCTCGAGGAGCGCGTCGCCCGGCTCTTCTCTCAGCACCAGCAGGAAGTGTGGCGGAGGGTGGATCGGCTCTTCGCCTGGCTGATGGGCGCGCAGTGGCTGGCGGCCCTCGTCCTCGCGGCCGTGTTCTCGCCGTACGGCTGGGCAGGCAAGGCGCGGGCGGCTGACTCGCACATCTGGGTGGCGGTGGTGCTCGGCGGGGTGCTGAGCGCAGTCACCATTGTCCAGGTGTGGCGGCGGCCCGGTACTTCGCTCACCCGGCACACGGTGGCCATCTGCCAGGTGCTCTGGTCCGCGCTGCTCATCCACCTGACGGGCGGGCGCATCGAGACGCACTTCCACACGCTGGGCTCGCTGACGTTCCTGGCCTTCTACCGGGAGTGGCCGGTGCTGCTCACCGCGAGCGGCGTGGTGGTGTTGGACCACTGGGTGCGGGGCATGCTGTGGCCGGAGTCCATCTACGGCACGCCGAGCCCGGAGTGGTGGCGGCTGCTGGAACACGCGGTGTGGCTGGTGTTCCTGGACCTGGTGCTGCTGCGCTCCATCCGCGAGGCGGTGCGCGAGATGCGGGAGATGGCCGAGCGCCGCGCGGTGGCGGAGCTGGCCTCCGAGCGCGAGCACCAGAAGACGGCGGAGCTGAACCGGGCGCTGACGGAGCTGAAGGGTGCCCAGGAGCACCTCATCCGGGTGGAGAAGCTGGCGGCGGTGGGCCAGCTGGCCGCCGGGGTGGGCCATGAGCTGCGCAACCCGCTGGCCGCCGTGCGCAACGCGCATGCGTACCTCTGCAAGCGCCTGGCACGGCCGGAGCCGCTGGCGAACGACGCGCGCGTGCCCCAGTTCCTGGCGTTGATGGACCGGGAGCTGAACAGCTGCGCGCGCATCATCTCGGACCTGTTGGACTTCGCGCGCGAGCGCCCGGTGAGCCTCCAGCCCTGTCCGCTGCGGCCGCTGGTGGAGGAGGCGGTGGGGGTGGTGCCCGCGCGCGAGCAGGTGCGGGTGCTCAACCAGGTGCCCGAGGCGCTGCCCGTGCCGCTGTTGGACCGAGATCAGTTCCGGCAGGTGCTCATCAACCTGGTGCAGAACGCGGTGGAGGCCATTCCCGCGGGGCGCCCGGGCGAGGTGGTGGTGCGGGCCGACGGCGGCGGCGCCGAGCCGCTGCGCGTGCGCGTGGTGGATGATGGCGGCGGGATTCCGCCGGACGTGCTGCCGCGCATCTTCGAGCCGCTGTTCACCACCAAGAAGGAGGGCACGGGGCTGGGGCTGGCCATCGTCGCCACGCGGGTGCAGCGCCACGGCGGCACGCTCCAGGTGTCGAGCGAGCAGGGCCGGGGCAGTGAGTTCGTCATCCAGTTGCCGCCGGCCCAGGCGCGAGCGGCCTAGGTGAGCCCCGTGAGCCCGGCGCGCGTCCTGGTGGTGGATGACGAGGAGTCGATGCGGGTGACGCTCGCCGCCAACCTCGAGCTGGAGGGCCACGAGGTGGTGGAGGCCCCCACGGGCGAGGAGGCGCTGCGGGTGGTGCGCCAGCGGCCGGTGGACGTGGTGCTGGCGGACATCCGCATGCCGGGGCTGCACGGCGTGGAGCTGGCCCGCCACCTGCGGCGCGAGCAGCCCGGGTTGCCCGTGGTGCTGATGACGGCGTTCGCCCAGGAGAACCTGGTGGAGGACGCGCTGGCCGAGGGCGTCTTCACCGTGCTCCACAAGCCGTTCGACGTGGCGCACCTGTTGAGGACGCTGCGCCGCGCGGCACTCGTACCCGAGGTGTTGGTGGTGGATGACTCGCAGGACGTGGCGGAGGCGACGGTGGAGGGGCTACGCCTCTGCGGCATCCGGGCGCAGGCGGCGTACGACGGGGACGAGGCGCTGGAGCGCATGCGCACCGGGAAGATCGATGTCTGCGTGGTGGACTTGGTGATGCCGGGGATGACGGGCGCGCAGGTGGTGGAGCGGCTGAGGGGTTCGGGTCAGCCCGTGGCGTTCATCGCGGTGTCCGGGCACGAAGTCCCCGAGATGATGCGGCAGGTGGCAGCACTGGGGGATGTCGCCTGCATGCGCAAGCCCATCTCCATCCGGGAGCTGGCACAGACGATTGCACGGACCCGTGGCCGGGCCCTGGCGAGGAGCTGACATGGACGAGCAAACCCCTGGGCTGGAGGCCCGCGAGCGTGCGGCAGTGGCCGAGGTGGTCACGGCCGTGCTGCGGCATGACCTGCGCAACCGCTTCTCCAGCATCCGCAACGCTTCCTATTACCTGATGCGCCAGGCGCAGAAGACGGAGCTGTGGAAGACGGATCCGCGGATGGAGACGTTCTTCCAGCTCATTGACCGCGAGCTGGTCTCCGCCGAGGAGGTGCTGTCCACACGGGGCCTGCCGGTGCCCGACGAGGACAGCACCCGGCTGCGGCTGTGTGACGTGGCGCAAGAGGCGCTGGCGCGTGCGGGGGTGCCCTCCCTCGTGCGGGTGGAGAGCACCTGGCAGGAGCGGGCCCTGGTGCAGGCGGACACGGCGCGCCTCACGCTGCTCATCCGCTGCCTGGTGGAGAACGCCGTGGAGGCGATGCCGCGCGGAGGCCTGCTCTCGATGCGCACGCTGCGGACGGACGAGGGCCGCGTTGTCTTGGAGGTGAGCGACACCGGATCGGGCGTCCCCGAGGAGCTCCGGACGCGGGTGTTCGAGCCCTTCATGACGACGAAGGCGGGGCACGCGGGCCTGGGGCTGTGCATCGTCCAGCGGCTGGCGCTGCGCTGCCGCGCGTGGGTGGAGCTGAAGCCCGCCGAGCCGGTGGGCACGCGGGTCCAGGTCTCCTTCCCCATCGCCGACGAGGCCGGCGCCGCCCGCAGTACCTGAGCGGGCACCGAGGGAGGGGCACCGATGGAGAACTCGGGGACACCGCACCGGAGCGTGCTGCTGGTGGAGGACGACCCAGCCAACTGGCTGACGCTCTCCGCAGTGCTGGAGGAGGCGGGCTTCACCGTGGCCGTCGCGGAGTCGCTGCCCCAGGCGGGCCAGCTCCTGGAGGGACAGCCGCGCTACGACGCCGTCCTGATGGACTGGAGCCTCGGGGATGGGGACGCGCGGGAGCTGATTCCGTTGGTGCGCCGCCGGGTGCCCGCGGCGAAGATCGTCCTCGTCTCCGGCCAGGGCCGCGCCGCGCCGCCCGTGCAGGTGGATGCCGTGTTCCACAAGGGCGCACACGTGGACGAGCTGCTGGCGTGCCTGGAGCGGCTGCTGAGCCCCGGGCGGGGCTGAGCGCCGGGGCTAGGCGCCCTGCGCGAGGCGCGCCTGGGCCCGGGCCAGGGTGTGCGCTGTCTGCGTCACGTCCAGCAGGGCCGCGCGGAGCTCCTCGGCGTCCTCCACCAGCCCCGTGTACGCGACGTGGACCCGGTTCTTCTCCACGAAGCCCACGCGCTTGGGGCTGTAGAGCTCCAGCAGGGCCTTCTGCGCCTCGGGCTCATAGATGAGCGCCTGGCCTTGCTGGGGCTGGTCGCTCTGGAAGACGTAGCACTCCTGGAGCGCGGGGTCCGAGGCCTGGAAGGTGTTGTCGGCCAGCATCCGGTCCAGTCCCGACGTCCAACGGCGCGGTGCGGCAACGAAGCCCTCAGGCAGTGCACCCGGGATGTCCGCTCGCACCACGCAGAGCTGGTCATAGCCGTGGGGGTTGCGCCGCGTCTCCACGGCAATGCGCACTGGCACGCCCTGGTATTCGCCCAGCAGCACGCTCCCGCGGTGCTCCAGCCCGAGCTGTCCGGCCAGCATCTCCCAGAGGGCCTTTCGCTTCTGGCCCTGGTTGACGATGGAGAAGATCGCGACACCGAGGATGGCGATGACGGCGACGACGACGAGCGGGGTGGGATCCATGTCCCGCACAGGCTAGGCGGGAGGGCCGGGTTCACGCGCTGGGTAATCACGGACACCGCGCGCCCTTGGAAAAGAGAGAGGATGAACGGCCTTTTTCACGGTGACTGTGATTCATGTCTCGCGTGTTTCCGAGGGGAAGCCTGCCGTGTCACTGACGTACGATGTCTGTGTTGGAGGATCCCCGCCATGCCTCTCGACAAGCACTCCCCGCTGGCTGTTGAGTTTGACCTCGGAAACGTCGCGCAGGTGCGCCTGGAGGGGCACCTGCACCTCTTGAATGCGCCCGGCCATGGGTGGCCGCACCCCGTGTCTTCGCCCGCGGATGTCGCCCGAGCGGAGCAGGAGTGCATCACCTGGGCGCTGCGGAAGGGACTCATTCGAGAGGGCGAGCCGTACTTCCACAAGTTCGGCCAGACGCAGCTGGCGGCGCTGGCGGCGTGCACGCTGCCGCAGCTGCCCGTCCACCGCACCAAGTGGTTCATCTACCTGCAGGCGTTCTTCTTCACGCTGGATGACGCGCTGGACAACATGATTGACCTGCGCGCGGGCGCGCAATACCTGCCCTACAGCCAGCTCCAGAAGACGTTCGGGCTCTTCATGAGCATGCTCACCGGCGAGGTGCCGAGCGCGCTGAGCCCTCCGGCCTCCGAGTTCCCGCTGCTCGAGTCGTTCTGCGAGGCGCTGCGGGACATCCGCGAGCTGGGCCTGGAGACGGACATGCCGCTGGCCTGGTTCATCGCCAGCATGGCGAACTACTTCGACGCGGTGGCCTGGGAGCATGGCGCGCATACGGAGACCGGGTACATGCCCACGGTGTCCACGTACATGCACAACCGGGAGCAGACCATCACCTATGTGCAGTCAGTCGAGGCGTTCCTCGCCATCCAGCGCATCCGCCTGAGCCGCGAGCACCGCGAGATGCACCCCGTGAAGCTGCTGCTCACCAACACCTGCCGGCACATCATCCTCGTCAATGATGTGTTCTCGCTGGCCAAGGAGCTGGCGTGCGGCGAGCTGGACAACGTGCTGCTGCTCGACCGGGGGCAGGACCGCGAGGCCTTGCTGCGCCGCTTCAAGTCGCTGCTCGACCGGCTCAACTCCCTGGCCGCGGACATCACCTATATCGCGCTCAAGCTCCGGGAGTCCTTCCCGGAGGACCGCCACATGCTCGGGTTCGTCGACACGCTGCTCTACAACGTGAACGGACACGTGGCCTGGTACGCCGCGAGCCGCAGGTATGGCCACTTCGTACGGCCTCCGGCGCTGGCGGGCATCCCGTCCCTGGCCGCCGCGCACTGAGCGGGTCTCCCGACCGGCGAGCAGCCGTGCCAGATGAGGCAGGGGGCGCTCCTCCAGGGGACTGGAGAGGCTCGCCCCGTTGGCCACCCAACGGTTCATCCGGCCGAGAGGGTCTCTCTCCGGGCGAGGACGTGACGGGTTGGGTCATGCATGCCCCCACAGTGCCTCCGCCGGGTGACGTATTCGCTTCATCCGCCCCGCGGTGGCATGATCGGCATTTTCCAGGATCATGGCACTGCCTTCGCCGGAGAAATCCGATGTGAAGGGTGTCCCCCGTACGCTCGAACCGGGGACGCCGGTGGGGGCGTATGTCATCGAGGACGTGCTCAGCTCGGGCGGCTTCGGCGTGGTGTACCGCGCGCGCGGCCCGGAGCAGCGGCAGGTCGCCATCAAGGTCAGCAAGCACTCCGCCCGCAACATCACCGCGCAGCAGCTCGTCTGGCAGCAGAACGAGATTGAGGCGCTGGCGCGGCTGCGGCACCCCGCGCTGGTGGAGGTGCTCGGCTACGGCTTCCTGGAGGATGGGCGGCTCTATCTGGTGATGGAGCTGGTGCACGGGGTGGTGCTGGGGAACTACCTTCAGGAGCGCGGCTCGCTGGAAGTGCTGGAGGCCCTGCAACTGACGCGCCGCATCGCCGAGGCGCTGGCCTACTGCCACGACTCCAAGGTCCTCCACCTGGACCTCAAGCCGGCCAACATCATTATTACGGACCCCGTGGAGCCGAAGGTGAAGGTGCTGGACTTCGGCCTGGCCCGGCTGTCCGGCGGCTTCCGGACGCACGAGGGGGGGCCCATGGCCGGGACGCTGGCCTACATGGCCCCCGAGTGCTTCTTCGGCACGGGCGAGTTCTCCGAGAAGGCGGACCTCTTCTCCCTGGGGACGCTGCTGTACGAGATGCTCGCGTGCATCCTGCCGTTCCCCACCAACGCCTCGTACGCGGCGCTGGGCTCGCTCAAGCGGGCGGGGAAGATGACGCCGCTGGAGCAGGTGGCGCCCTTGGTGCCTCCCCCGGTGGCGGCGCTGGTGCGCTCCCTGCTGGCGCCGGACGTGGCGCACCGGTTTGGCGGCGCGAGCCAGCTGGCCAGCCGCCTGAAGGGGCTCTACTTCGAGCTGCTCCACGGCAACACCAGCGACTGGGCGCCGCCTCCCCTGCCTCCGGAGATGGTCTCCTCGGACAATGCGCCGTTCGTCGGCCGCGCTCGCGAGGTGGCCCTGCTGCGCGAGGCGGTGGACTCGGTGGGAGATCGCCAGGGCCGCGCGCTCATGGTGGTGGGCGAGGCCGGCATTGGGAAGAGCCGCCTCATCTCCGAGGTGCTGCTCTCGCCCGAGGTGAGCGCCCGGGTGCTGGTGACGTACGGCCGCTGCCGGCAGCTGGGCGAGCTGGTGCCGTGCTCTCCGCTGCGCGAGGCGCTGGGGCAGCTGGTGGAGGTGCTGCTGGGCATCCGCAGCGAGCCTGGGCACCGGGTGCGCCATCTGGCGGGGCAGGCGCTCGCGGGCGAGGCCCAGGAGCTGCGGCGGCTGGTGCCGGAGCTGAGCCGCCTGCTGCCGGAGGGCGCCGAGCGCGACACCGAGGGCGTGCTCGTCCAGGGGCTCGGGCCGGAGCGGGTGGGCAAGGCGCTGATGCACCTGCTCACCGCCGTTGGTACCGCGCGGCCGATGGTGCTGGTGCTGGAGGATGTGCACTCGGCGGACGAGGGCACCCTGGCCGTGCTCTCGCGGATCAGCGCCGCCCCTCCTCCCGGTGTGCTGCTGCTGGCGACCACCCGGCCGCCGCCGCGCCTGGCGCAGACCGGCGAGCTGGAGATGCTCACCCTGGATGCGCTCAGCTCTCTGGAGAACGGCCAGCTCCTGGCGCAGCTTGCGGGGGGCGCCAGCCCGGCCGTGGTGAAGGCCCTGGTCCAGGCCGTGCCGTTCCTGGCCAGTGGCAACCCGCTGGTCGCCGCGCAGATCATTCGAGACTTGCAGCTGGGGAACTACCTCAGCCGGGAGGCGGATGGGCGTGTCCGGTTGTCAGACCGGTTGAGTGGGGAGTACCGGCCTCCGGACTCCGTCTCCACGGTGGTGGGGCGCGCGCTGGAGCGGCTGGACGAGCGGGTGCTGAAGGTCCTGCGGGTGGCCGCGCTCTTCGACCGGCGGTTCCGGCTGTCGGACCTGGAGGCGCTGGGGCTGTTCTCTCCTCTAGAGGTGCACACCGCCATCACCGAGGCGGAGGAGGCGCGGCTGCTGGTGGTGGCGGGGGACCGGTGCACCTTCGCGCATGACACGCTGCGCGAGCGGCTGGCGGCGGATGGGCGGCTGGAGAACGTGCAGGACATCCACCGGCGCATCGGCGAGCGGCTGCAGCAGCGCAAGGCCCCGCCGGGGACGCAGGGCTACCACTGGGAGAAGGCGGGCCAGCCGGTGCGGGCGGCCAGTGCGTACCTGGAGGCAGGGCTGGAGGCGGACCGGTTGTTGGACCCCATCGGCGCCAACCAGCACCTGCGCAAGGCGTTCACCGTGGCCAGTGCTCAGCCTCCCTCGGCCGAGCGGGATGAGGTGCTGGTGCGCTCCTTGTATTGGCTGGTGCGCATCGGGTGCTTGCTGGGCAGTGCGGTGGAGATGCTCCGGTACCTGGAGCAGGGGCAGGCGCTGCTGCAGGACCCCACGATGGAGCAGCAGGCGGCGCTCAACAGCTCGTGGGCGGGCGCGTACTACGCGCAGGGCAACTTCCCGAAGGCGCTGGAGTACAGCGAGCTGTGCTTGGAGGCGGCCATGGAGCCGAACCTGCGCTCCTACCTCCATGCTCCGTTGAGCATCATGGGGAGAGCGCTGTCGGGGTGGGGGCGGTTCGGGCCCTCCATCTCCATGCTCACGGAGGTGGCGCAGCAGTCGGCGGAGGCGGGGGAGTATGTGGAGCAGACGCACGCCGAGGGGATGCTCGCGTTGGGGCTGGCATATGGCGGCGAGTTCAAGCGGGCCCGGGAGTACGCGGCGTCGGCGGCGCGCATTGCCTTGAGGCTGGGCAACCCGGTGCGGATGGCGGCTTCCACCTTCTGTTACGCGGCCATCGCAGAGGCGGAGTTCCGCTGGGACGAGGGGGTGCAGCGCAGCGCGGAGCTGCTCGCCTTCACCGAGGCCCACCATATTACGGGGCTGTACCTGTGCATGGGCACGGCCTACGCGGGGCGGCACCAGTTCCATGTGGGGCAGCTGGATCGGGCGCGGCACCTGCTGGTGCATGCGCTGGGGCTGGCGCGGCAGCAGGGCACCACCCATGGGCTGTGTCTGTCCTACGCGTACCTGGGGGATGTGGAGTTCGTGGCGGGCCGGCACATCGAGGCGAAGGCCGCGTACGAGAAGGGGCTGGAGCTGGCGAGCGCCGGGGCGACGGATGAGCAGGCCGGGCCGCTGTCCCTCATCGGACTGGCGCACCTGCAGGCGCTCGCTGGAGGTCCTATAGAGGAGGTGTGGGCGAAGGGGGATGAGGCGCTGATGCGGCTGCGGGCGGTGGAGAACCTGAGCAACTCGATTCCCTCGCTGCAGCGGTACGCGGAGGCGCTGGAGGAACTGGGGGATGTGGCGGGGGCGGCGCGGATCTACGAGGAGCGGCAGGTGCTGGTGAAGCGGCTGGGGCTGACCGAGTGTGACTTCTGGCCGCGGCCAAGCCCCAAGGTGGAGCGGCTGCCGCCGCGCGAGTACTGGCGCAAGGCGAGCTCGCGGCTGTCCTCGTCGGGCCTCCGAGCGGTGAAGCCCGAGGACTTCAACGCGGAGACGGTGGTGCGCGCCGCTGCCCCGGGCGGGGGCGATGACGGGAAGAAGGGCTGAGGCGGGTTAGAGCTTACAGGTCGGTCTGGCACATCCAGGGTTGCTGCTGGGTGCGCGGACAGGAGGAGCCCACCCAGGACCGCCAAGAGCACACGCCAGTTCACTCGCATTTTTTGACATGGCGTGAGCCCCCTCCGCGCTGGAAGCGCGGTCTGCCGGACGCACCCGCGCGCGGCACTGAGCCACGCCAGCCACAGTGCTTGAGTCCACGCAGCCACGCGCCTCACGCGCTCCGAGCGCCCACGTCCGGCACGCTCCGCCCACGCGGTGGGTATCTCTCATGCATTGCCCTTCCCTCGCGGGAGAGGGCAACCACCAATGAACTGGCAGAACGTCAAAGAGAAGCTGAGTGCAGTCATCAAGCAGAGCGTCTTCGGAGTCCGCGCCGTCGCGGGCGCAGGAGTCAGTCAGGTCCGCTGGCTCATCTTCACCTCGCGCGGCCGCCGCATCGCCACCGGGCTGACGGTGACCGGCCTCGTGGCCATGGCCGTCTCCACCCGCCCCGTCACCCTCATCGAGCCCGGTCAGGTGGGCATCCGGATGAACCTGCTCACCGGCAACAGCCAGGAGCTGCGCGAGGGCTGGGCCCTGCTCGTGCCCCACGTCCACCGGCTCCACCTCTATAGCTTGAAGGACCAGGTCTTCCAGCCCAGCCGCAGCACCCAGGCCGAGGGCGCCGCCCCCTTCCAGTCCGCGGAGGGCCTGTCCATCGGCATCGAAGTGACCATCCGCTACGCGCTCGAGCCGTCTCGCGTTGCCTCCCTGGCCGCCTCCATGCCGGAGGATGTGGGCCGGGAGATCGTCGAGCCCGTCATCGACGGCGTGCTCCGCCGCCACTTCGCCCAGCACACAGTTCGGGAGATCTTCTCCACCCAGCGCAGGGAGATCCAAAAGGCCCTCACCGATGAGATTGGCCCCCTGCTGGCCGCCGATGGCGTCCTCCTGCGCTCGATCACCCTGGGCAACGTCGACCTGCCCCAGCGGTACCGCCAGGGCCTGGAGTCACTGCTCGCCGAGGAGCTGAGCGCCGAGAAGATGCGCTACACGCTGGAGCTCAAGGAGAAGCAAATCAAGGAGTCGGCCCTCAGCGCCGAGGCTGAGAAGGTCCGCCGAGAGAAGGCCGCCGAGGCCGCCGCCAGCGAGGAGATCATCGCCGCCAAGGCCAAGGCCGAGGCCATGCGCCACGTCCTCCCCTTCAAGGAGAAGGAGATCGAACAGCGCCGCCTGGAGGCCGAGGCCTCCAAGGTCAGCCGCCTCACCCAAGCCAGCGCCGAGGCCGAGGCTCGCCGCATCGAGGCCGCAGGAGAAGCCGACGCCCGCCGCAAGCTCGCCGAGTCCGATGCCTACCGCGTCGAGGTGACGGGCAAGGCCGCCTCCGAGCAGCTCGCCCGCGACGCCAGCCTCATCAGCAAGAACCCCCTCCTCATCCAGAAGACCCTCGCTGACAAGCTGTCCGACAAGATCCAGGTCATCATCGCCCCGCCTCAGGTGGGAGGGTTCTTCGCCAGCGGCCTCCTCGGCCAGCAACCCCCCGCGCCCTCGTACGCGAACGCCCCCGCCGCGTCGGCGTCGCACTCGGGAGGCCCGTCAGAGTCCGAGTCCGGCTCCGAGAACTCCCAGAGCGAGTACTGACAGGAGCGCCCCGCCATGCTCGCCACGATTCTCACGCTCGCGCTGGTGGTGCAGGACCAGACGCCCCTGCGCGCCGCCCCGCAGGACTCCGCCACCCGCCAGGCCACGCTCTGGCAGGGCGAGTGGCTCGAAGTCCGAGGGGAGCGCCAGGGCTTCCTCCAGGTCTATGACCACCGCCGGGAGCGCCCCGGCTACATCCGTCAGCAGCAGGTCCGCGTCTACACCCTGGACGAGGCCAGCGTGCCCCGGCTCCAGGCGGTGGTGGAGTTCCTCCGGGACACCTCGGGCGCCGAGGCGCTGGGAATCGGCTACACGGCGGCGCTGCTGCGCGCGGCCAACCCCTCGCAGGTGGGCCCGGAGCTCTTCGATGCCATGGGCACCCTGGCGGACCGGTTGGCCCGGCGGGCCTCCTCCAAGAAGTCCAATGACGAGACCCTGGCCGCGCACCTGGACGTGGCCGCCAGCTATGGCGTGAAGCTCCTCAGCATCGAGCAGGAAGGCCGAACCCGCATCTGCTACGACGGCGAGGCCTTCCGCCGGGTGCTCGGGATGGGCGGCAGTCCCGAGGCGCGGCTCCGGGCGGCGCTCGCACTGACGCGGCCCGAGTGCATGGACCCCGCCTTGAGCCAGGTGGAGCGCCAGGCCGTCGACGAGTGGCGCAGTGGCGTCCTGGAACAGGTGGACTCCGCTCAGCTCCCCGCGTGGCAGGCCAATCGCCTCCATCTGCGGCGCGCCGAAGTGTACGCCTCGCTGGCCTACCAATGGACCCGCCGGGGCGAGGCCGTGCGGGGAGCGAAGGCGAGCGAGCGCTCTGTGGAGGAGCTGGCGCGGGTGCTGAAGTCAGAGCTGGCGGACGAGGATCGCTCCGCCTACGCGGTAGCGGCAGTCCGGGTGGCGGCCTCGCGCTGGGCGTCAGTGCCGGTTCCGGAGAAGCCCGGCGCAGGCCCTCGGCTCGAGCTGACCCAGGGACGGCCCGGGGAGACCTGCCTGCGCCTGATGGATCCGACGAAGGCCTCGGCCAACCCGAAGGCCCCCGCTTCTCCTCTGGCGGAGCGCTGCACCTATGGGCTGGTGTGGCCGGGCTCCCTCCGCCAGTCGCCGCAGGGCACAGTTGTCACCGTTGCGGTGCAGCTCCTGGAAGGGTGGACGGAGCTGTGGGTCTTCCACCAGGAAGGCGACGGGTGGCTGCTGGACGCGCTCTCGCCCGCGACGACGGAGCCGGGCGTGGGCTACGTGGAGCTGGCGGGCTTCACCCCGGATGGCTCGCGGGTGCTGGTGGCGCGCGAGGTGCTCGTGGAGGGGAAGATCCAGTCCTCCTTCCAGGTGCTCAAGCGCGAGACGCTCATGCCCGAGAAGACCGCCGGGCGCCCCCAAGACTCGGGCACCTTCCAGCGCTGGAGCACCGCCGACTGGCGCAGCCGGACCCTGGCCGTGCGCTGATCAGCGGGCGGCCGGGGCTTCCGGAGCAGCGGCCGGCTCGGAGCGGTTCGCCAGGATGAAGCGGAGCACGAGCTCGCTCTCCGCTTCCTTTAGATCCGCCTTCTTTCCCATCCGCCGGGCCAGTCCTGGCCACTCCGCCTCGCTGTACGCGGTGCGATCCGGATAGGAGTGACAGGAGTTGCAGTGGTTCAAGAAGAGCTGACGCCCCTGCTCGAGTTCCTCGGCCGATGTGCCGGGCCACCGGGCCTGGGCGCTCTCGAGGCCCGCCGAAGACAAAGGCCCAGGCACCGTCCCCGCCTTGGGGAAGCACGCCGCGAGGAAGAGGCAGGCCAGGAGGGACACGATCCACTGTCGATTCATGTGCATGAGGCCTGTTCATAATGGGACGCGAGGCCTCAGGCCAACTGTGGCTGCAACGGGAGGTTGGCGGGGGCGGAGCCCGATTCTTATGGCAGGGGCCGCCATGAAAGTCCGCATCGTGATTCCGCTCTGTGCCGCCGCGGCCCTCGTCTTCAGCCTGGGAGCTTGTGACGACGACGACGCGCCCCCGAAGTCCGAGCCGCTCTGCGCCGAGGCTCCGCTCCCACTCCAGAATCCCCGCTCACACACCCTGGGCGAGACCTTCTACCTGCCCGCTGTCCTCCAGAAAGACGAGTGCCCCTCCACCCTCGAGTGGCAGGTCCTCTCGGCTCCGGAGGGCAGCGCCAACACCGTCCACTCGAAGGGCAGTCCCCAGCCGCGCTTCACTCCGGACGTCCCCGGCGACTACACCTTCCGCTTGGGCGAGATGGACAACTCCCGGCTCTCGCTCCACGTCGTCGCCCGCTCCCCGGCGGAGCGCTTCCGCAACCACTACCTGACCCCGCTGTACGGCGCCGCCCGTGTCGGCGACGAGCTGTGGACCGCCAACGGCGCTGCGTACACGGTGTCGCGCATCTCCCAGGTGAATGGCCTCTGGAGCAAGGTGGGCGAGGTGACCGTGGGCGCCTGGCCCTCGGCCCTGGCGTGGAGAGCCCCGCTGCCTTACGTCCTGGTGGCCCACCGAGGCAGTGACACCGTGGGCTTCATCCACCGCGAGCGCGGTGTACTGGAAGATGCGCTCTGGGTCGGAGACGAGCCCTCGGGCCTCGCGCTCTCTCCGGATGCCCGCACCCTCTACGTGTCCCTGGCCACGCAGCGGCAGGTGGCCGTGGTGGACCTGGAGCAGCGCCAGGTGGTGGCCCGGGTGGACGTCGGCTTCGACCCGCGCGCCCTCGTGCTGTCTCCGGAGGGCAAGCGCCTCTTCGTGGCCTCGTACCGCTCGGGCAACCGCATCAAGGACACGCGCGGCACCTACAAGGCTGGGGATGATCAGGACGTCCACATCATCAACACCGAGACGCTGAAGGTGGACACCGTGGTGGAGGGCGTCTCGGCCGATCTGCGCGCCCTCGCGCTCTCGGACGATGGCGCCGAGCTGTTCATCGCCGCCACCGATGGCGACCCTGAGCCCTCCCAGTCCGATGCCAACGCCAAGCCCTTCGTTCACGAGGTGGTTGTCGTCGGTGCCGATCCCGCGCGCCCTGGCTACGGGCAGGTCCTGCGGCGCGCGGACCTGTGGCGCCAGGCGGGCTCGGGCGGGTACGTGGTCAACCCCGCGGGTGTGCTCGTGGTGGGGGACACCGTGTGGGTCTCCGCCGAGTCCTCCGAGCTCGTGGTGGCGCTCGACCGGACCACGCTCGCTGAGAAGGCCCGCGTCACCGTGGGGCCGGGCGCGCGGCAGCTCGTGGCGCTCGATGCGCAGGGCACCGTGGCCGTCCATTGCTTCCAGACCTTCGAGGCCTGGGTGCTCGGCGCGGACGCCCAGGTGCGTGCCACCGTGAAGCTCACCGAGGAGCCCCGCCCGGCGGACGTGGCGCTCGGAGAGCGCGTCTTCACGCGTCCAGGCGGCAGCTTCGCCCAGAACCACGCCTGCTCCAGCTGCCACATCGAGACGCAGAACAACGGGCTCATCTGGCGCTTCGGGCCGTCCATCTGGCACAACGCCCGGCCGCTGCAGCTCCTGGCCGCCACCACTCCGCTCGAGTGGGGAGCCTACGTCTCCAACGCGGACAACTTCGGCTACCAGGGGCCCTCGTCCATCGTCGCGAGACCGGTCACGCCCCAGGAGGCGCTCGGGCTCGAGGCCTTCCTGGAGTCGCTGCTCGGCGCCCCGAGGGCCACGGGCCATACCCGGCTCGACGGCAGCTACACGGAAGCGGGCCTGCGCGGAAAGGCACTCTTCGAGAACAAGGCCACCTGCGCCAGCTGCCACGTGCCGCCGCTCTACACCAGCCGGGCCTACCTGCCGAAGGGCAAGTCCGGCGAGCCCGCCGATGTGCCCTCGCTGCTCGGCGCCTACCGCCACGGTATCTACTTCGTGAAGGGACAAGCCCGCACGCTGGAGGACGCGGTGGACGTGGCGCTCGACTACGTCCAGGTGCCGCTCACCTCCGAGGAGCGGGCGGACCTCGTCGAGTTCCTCCGAGAGCTGACGCCCAAGGGTGCTGCACCGCTCGGCATCTGGCCCGACACGGACAGCAATCAAGGTGTGTACCCCGACGTCCGCCCGTTCGTGGCCTTCGCGGAGCCCGTGGATGACAGCACGCCCGGGAAGACCTCCGCGCAGTGGGCCGCTGAGTACGTGGTGCTCGAAGACGCCCAGGGCCAGCACGTCCCCGGCACCGTGGAGCTCCAGGGAGGCCGCATCGAGTTCGTCCCCACCGCGCCCCTCACGCCCGGCGCGAGCTACACCTTCCGGGCACGCCCAGGCTTGCCGTTCCTCTCGGGAGGCGAGCTGGAGGGCGAGCGCTCCACCTCCTTCACTGTGGCCCAGCCCGCCTCAGGCCAGTGGCGCAAGACGATGAAGATGACCCTTCAGGTGCCGGCGGGGCCCTCGGGAACAATGCCCGTGGACCTCCTGCTCGAGTCCCTCGACGCGCCGAGGCCCGGAGGACTCACCCTGCGCATCCTCCCGCAGCGCTTCGGCGCTCAGCAGCGCCAGGAGGTCTGGGCTCGCGTGGATGGAGACACGCTGCGCATGCAGCCCTTCGCCATCCCCATCTCGCCCACGGGTGTAGGCGACGCCATGCAGATCACCGGAACCGTCAAACAGGTGGACCCGTCCACCCAGGACATCCTGCGCGTGGAAGGCACCCTGCGCATCGCCGGGCCCGGCCTCAGCCTCCCGGGTGTGGCGTTCGTCATCGTCCCGCAGCCCTAGAGCCGCCGAGACACCTCACTTCCACTTCTGGATGTCGAGGAGCACCGCTCGGCCCGGCTCCCGGTAGAACACGAGCAGGTCCTGCGGCGCTGTCTCCTTGGGAGAGAACTTCTTGGCATCCGGGTGCTCGGCCCACTGCATGCAGCGAGCAATGGACTCGCTGCAGAACATGGCCCGCGAGGACCGGAACGGGTTGCGCCACTTGCGCTGCAGGAAGCGTCCGAACTGCACCACGGACTGGCCGATCAGCCCGCCGAAGTCGTACACGCTGCCCACCCACTCGCCCAGCCGCAGGAAGCCCTTGTCGAGCGGATGGGCCGGCTCCACGAGCGCGATGATGCGGTTCTTCTTCACGAAGCGCTTCCAGGTGATGAGCCGGAAGCCCAGCTCATGGGACTCGAGCACCATGTCGCACTCGAAGTCGTCGTCCCAGTAGAGGAAGAAGCAGTGGCTGGCCTCGCTCTTGGTGAAGCGGCGGACGACCCACGAGACGGGGTTGAAGTGGCGCGGCGTGGAGAACCCGATGAGGGTGCTGCGGCCCTTCGAGATCGCCTCGGGGACGCTCGGGGGAGCGGGGTCCTGCAACAGGATGGCGGCTTGGCTCATGGGGGCTCCTCGGCGGAGGGCGATTGTAGCGCTGGGGTCCCATGTCCGCACAGCGGCCCCCCGGGGGAAGAGCGTCGCTGCCTCGGGGAATAGGGGGGCAAGGGGGGCTGTCCTGTCCCCTATTTTGCGGAGAGGGCCCTCTGTGCTGGACACTATGCTCGCCATGGGAACAAGGAGACAGGGGCGGCGGGGTGGGAGAAGGCTTCTCGGGCTGTGGTTCGTCCTCGCGCTGGGTCTCGGTACACCCAGCTTCGCACTCGAACCGGGCCGGAGCCTCTCCCAGTACAACCACGAGAGCTGGCGCAGCGAGAACGGCCTGCCGCAGAACTCCGTCCTCTGCGCTGAGCAGACAGCCGACGGCTACCTGTGGTTCGGCACCTACGAGGGCCTGGCGCGCTTCGACGGCACGCGCTTCACCACCTTTGATCAGCGCACCTCGCCGGAGATGGGGCAGCGCGAAATCCACGCACTGGTCGAGGACGACGCGGCGGTGCTGTGGGTGGGCACCAGCCAGGGACTGTTCCGCTACGAGAGAGGACAGCTGCGCCGCCCCCCCGAGGCCGCCGCGCTGGCCAACGTCCCCATCGTCGGGCTGGCGGCGGACGGCCAGGATGTGTGGATCAGCTCGCCGCTGGGGGTGATGCGGGCGCCGAGCTCGGGGCAGAGGGCATGGCGGCGGTACTCGGTGGACGAGGGGCTGCCTGTCAAAGGCACGGGCCCCATCGTCGTGGATGGCTCGGGCGGCGCGTGGGTGGGAGCGGGCCAGGGGCTGGCGCGGATCACCGACGACTCGGTGGACATGCTCTTCCTGCCGCCGGGGGAGTCTCCCATCAAGCCGCTCTACGTGCTCAGCCTGTGGCTGTCGCGCGAGGGCACGCTGTGGATTGGCACCAACCAGGGGCTGCTCGCCCTGCGCGAGGGCCAGTTCACCCGGTACGGCCCGGAGCAGGGCATGCCGAACGTGGCGGTGGGCGAGCTGCGCGAAGACCGGGATGGCAACCTGTGGATCGGCACCTACCAGGGTTTGCTGCGGCGCACGGGTGAGACGTTCAGCGCCGTCACCGCGTCCAAGGAGCTCGCCCATGCGCTCGTGGCCAGCCTGCTCGAGGACCGCGACGGGCACCTGTGGATCGGCACCGGGACGGATGGCTTGCATCGGCTGAGCAATGGCCCGTTCATTCCCATCGGGGCGCCCGAGGGTTCGGTTCTCGAGAACGTCCGGATGGTGCTGGAGACACCCGACGGCACGCTGTGGATGGCCTCGAATTCCCAGGGCCTGGAGCGCATGAAGGACGGCGTCATCCGCCGGGTGGGAGCGGAGGAGGGCTTGTTGGAGGACCGCATCCGCACGCTCGCGCTGGGCTCGGACGGGGCGCTCTGGGTGGGGACGTCCTCCGGCGCCTATTACCAGCAGGGGGGCCGCTTCGTCCCGCTGGGGACCGAGTCGGGGATGCCGCCAGGAGCCGTCATCTTCGCCATGGTGCCCGAGCCGGACGGAGATATGTGGTTCTCCACCTCGGAGGGACTGGCCTGGCTGAGCAATGGGCGGGTGACGCTGTACCCGCCAGAGAAGGGGACTCCCGCGGACGCCGCCACGGCCTTGGTGCGCGAGGAGTCAGGGGTGCTCTGGTACGGCACGAAGAAGGGCCTGGTCCGGTTCGACCGCGGCACGCTCACCCGCTTCACCACCCAGGAGGGACTGGCGGGGAATGTGATCATGAGCCTCTTCGTGGACGCGCACGGCACGCTGTGGGTGGGGACCTCCACGGGCCTGTCGCGCTGGAAGGACGGGCGCTTCGCCTCGGTCACCGCCGCGCAGGGGCTGCCGGATGAGACGATCTTCAACCTGCTGCTGGATGCCGAGGGCTTCTTCTGGATGAGCAGCAACAAGGGCGTCTCGCGGGTGAGCCGGCACGAGCTGGAGGCGGTGGCGGACGGCAAGCTCCCGCGCGTGAGCGGCGTCCTCTTCGATGAGCGGGACGGGATGCGCGCGGGCGAGTGCAACGCGGGCCTGCCTTCCGGGTGGGAGACGCGGGATGGCCGGATGTGGTTCGCCAACCTGCGGGGCGCGATGATGGTGAACACGAAGGATGTCCGGCTCCGGCACTCGCCGCCGCACCCGCGCATCGAGGAGGTGCGGGTGCAGGGCCAGCCGGTGCCGCTGAGTGGCCTGCTGGAGCTGGAGCCGGAGCAGCAGGACGTGGACATCCGCTTCACCGCCTTCGTGAAGGAGGGGGCTCCCCGGGTGCAGTTCCGGTACATGCTGGAGGGGCACGACCGCGCGTGGGTGGAGGCCGAGGGCCGGCGCGTGGCCACGTACACGCGGCTGCCGCCGGGCCGCTACACCTTCCGCGTGCAGGCGATGGACCGCACGGGCAACTGGGTGGCGCCCGGGGCCGTGCTGGAGGTGGTGCTGCGCGCCTGGTTCTACCAGTCGGCGTGGTTCTACGGGCTGTGCGCGCTGGGGGCGGGTGGGATGGCGGCAGGCATCTACGCGTGGCGCGTGGGCCGGCTCAAGCGGCGCGAGCGCTGGCTGCAGGCTCGCGTGGAGGAGCGCACCCAGGAGCTGGCGCGCGCCAACGAGGAGCTGGATGCCAACCTGCGCACGCTGCGCGCCACGCAGGTCCAGCTGGTGCAGGCTGGGAAGATGGCGGCGGTGGGAACACTGGCCGCGGGCGTGGGGCACGAGATCAACAACCCGCTCTCGTACATCGTGTCCAACCTGGAGCACTCCTGCGAGGAGACGGAGACGCTGGCGCAGTTGGCGGAGTCCTCCGAGCCGCTGCGCGAGCGCCTGCGCGACATGCACCAGGTGCTGCGCGAGGCGCTCATGGGCGCGGATCGGGTGCGGCGCATCGTGAGGGACTTGAAGACGTTCTCGCGCCAGGACGATGACGCGCGGGGGCCGGTGGACCTGCGGGCGGTGATGGACTCGGCGGCGAAGATGGCGGCAGGGGAGCTGCGCCCCAGGGCCCAGCTCACGCGCGAGTACGCGGCGGAGGTGCCGCCCGTGGAGGGCAACGAGGCGCGGCTGTCGCAGGTGTTCCTCAACCTCATCATCAACGCAGCCCAGGCGCTGCCCGAGGGCAGGCCCGAGCAGCACGAGGTCCGGCTCGTTCTCAAGCACGGGGCCCAGGGCGAGGTGGTGGCGGAGGTGCGGGACACGGGCTGCGGCATCCCGCCGGAGGTGCTCGGGCGCATCTTCGATCCGTTCTTCACCACCAAGCCGGTGGGCGTGGGCACGGGGCTGGGACTGGCGCTGTGCCATGCGTTCGTCACGTCGATGGGCGGGCGCATCGAGGTGGAGAGCCAGGTGGGCAAGGGCACCGTGTTCCGGGTGGCGTTGCCCCGGTCGAGCAGCCAGCTCGATCGGGTGCAGCGCAGCGCTCCGGTGCAGGCGGGCACCGTGGAGCGGGGCCAAGTGCTGGTGGTGGACGATGATCCGCTGGTGAGCGCTGCGCTGCGGCGGACGCTCGCGAAGGACCACGAGGTGGAGGTGGTGGTGAGCGCGCGGCGAGCGCTGGAGATGCTGTGCTCGCCCAAGGCCCACTACGACGTCATCCTCTGCGATCTCATGATGCCGGAGATGACGGGCATGGAGCTGTACGCCCAGCTCGTGCGGGCCGCGCCGGAGCAGGCCCGGCGCATGGTGTTCATCACCGGGGGGGCCTACACCCCCGCGGCTAAGGAGTTCCTGGAGCAGGTGAGCAACCCCCGGGTGGAGAAGCCCTTCGACCCGGAGCGGTTGCGCGAGCTGATACGCGAGGGCGTGAAGCGCGCGCACGCGGGGCTCACCGGCCAGGCGGCTTGAGTTGTAAGGTCCCGGATTCACAGGGGATTCAGCGATTCGTCGCGCAGTGTCACGCCCGAATTTCCCAGGTCGTCTCCCTGGCGAAAAAGGAGCGGAACCATGCGCGTCGTCATTCTCGGTGGTGGGTATGCAGGTGTTGTGTGCGCGCTGCGGCTTGCGTGGCAGGCCCGTGGGCAGGCGGACATCACGCTTGTGAGCGCGAGCGATCATTTCGTGGAGCGCATCCGGCTTCACCAGCAGGCGGCGGGCCAGTCCCTGGTGGTGCGGGAGCTCGCCTCGATGCTGAAGGGCACGGGCGTTGTGCTGAAGCGCGGCTGGGTCACCCGGGTGGATCCTCGCGGTGAAGTCACGGTGGAGGGAGAGCAGGTGCCCTTCGATCGTCTGGTGGTGGCGCTGGGCTCTCAGGTGGATCGGGACCGGGTGCCAGGTGTCCGGGAGCACGCGTGGACGATCGATGCTGGCTCCTCGGCGGAGCTGGCCAAGCAGCTCCCTTCCATCGCCGCGCGCAAGGGGCGCGTGGTCGTCATTGGAGGCGGGCTCACTGGCATCGAGAGCGCCACGGAGATGGCGGAGTCCTATCCGGGGCTCCAGGTGACCCTGCTGTCCTCGAGTCCTCTGGGGGAGAACCTCTCGGAGGCGGGGCGCTCGCATCTGAACGCGGTGCTGCGCCGGCTCGGGATCTCCGTGCAGCAGGGGGAGGTGCGGCGCGTCCAGGCCGGAGCGGTCGAGTTGTCAGACAGGTTTGTGCCGTTCGATGCCTGTGTCTGGGTCGGGGGCTTCGTGGTGCCGTCCGTGGTGCGCGAGTCCGGGCTGCCTGTGAACACGCGGGGGCAGGTGCTGGTGGATCCGTACCTCCGGGCGCTCGGGCACGAGAACGTCTGCGTCGTCGGGGATGCGGCCTGCGTGGTCGAGCCGCTCGCTCCCACAGGGATGGGCTGCAAGACCGCGCTGCCGATGGGCGCCCACGTCGGAGAGAACCTCGCACGGCTTGCTCGCGGCCTGCCGGAGCTGCCCTTCGACTATATGGATGCGGGGGTGTGCATCAGCCTCGGCCGGAAGGACGGTCTGATCCAACCGATGGGCCGGGATGGCTCGCCCGCGCACTGGGTCCTCAAGGGCCGCACGGCGGCCTGGGTGAAGGAGTTCATCGTCCGCTTCACTGTGTGGACGCTCCTGGGCGAGCGCAGGCGCTGGGTGCGGACCCTGTGGGTCAAGACGGGGCGAACGCGCTCGCTCGAAGTCCCGGGCCGGAGCACACTGGCGGCATGACGGGAGAGCTCATGGCGGTCTTCGAGACCCACAGGCCCATGCTGGTGGCCATCGCCTACCGGATGCTCGGCTCGGCGGCCGAGGCAGAGGACATCGTCCAGGAGGCCTGGCTGCGCTGGCAGTCAGCACCGCGGGACGCGGTGCGCTCGGGCCGGGCGTTCCTCGCCACGGTGGTGACGCGGCTGTGCCTGGATCACCTCAAGAGCGCGAGGGCCAACCGGGAGGTCTACGTGGGGCCGTGGCTTCCCGAGCCCGTGCGCACGGACTCTGCAGTGGATCCCGAGACGATCTCCGTCGCGTTCCTGGTGTTGCTCGAGAGCCTCACGCCGGTGGAGCGCGCCGTGTACCTGCTGCACGAGGTGTTCGGCTACAGCCACGCCGAGGTCTCCCAGATGGTGGGCAAGGAGGAGGCCGCGTGCCGTCAGTTGCTGCACCGGGCCCGCGAGCACCTCCAAGCGCGGCGGCCCCGGTTCGCGCCCTCCAAGCAGGCCCATGAGCGGCTGGTGACCGGGTTCCTCTCGGCGTGCGTCAGCGGGGATCTGGAAGGCCTCAAGCGCATGCTCTCCGATGACGTGACGGCCTGGTCGGACGGTGGAGGCAAGGCCTTCGGGGCCTCCACGCGGCCTGTCCATGGGGCGGATGCGGTGGCGCGCCTGTACATCGGCATCGTGAAGAAGGCGAAGTTCGGGTTCGGGGCGGAGGTCCTCGAGGTGAACGGCTGGCCCTCATTGGTGGTGCGGCTGAACGGGACCGTCTTCGACGTCATCTCGCTGGAGACGGACGGGGAGCGCATCCACGGCATCCGGGCGATCCTCAACCCGGACAAGCTCGCGCGCATCTAGCCCGCCGTCTCCAGGCCGCCCCCTGGGGCGCGGCATCACCAGAACGGGTTCACGTCCACCTTGTGGCCGAAGACGCTCATCTCGCCGTTGGTGGCGTTCTTCACCGCATCGAACGCGCCGCTGGCCAGCCGGCCGACCTCGCCGCCGAAGTTCGCCAGGCCCTCGAGCGCGCCCTTCGCGGCGTCCACGCCCATCTTCGCCAGGTCGCCCAAGTAGCCCACGGCGGCCTCAGCCAGCTGCCCGCCCGCCTTGGCGAGGTCCTGCAGCGCGTTCACGCCCGCGCCGCCCAGATCCTTGAGCGCGCCGAGGATCTCCTTGCCGCCCTCGGTGAGGTTCTGTCCCCAGGCCTTGGCGACCTCCTTGAAGGACTCCACGCCGTCCTTGAGCAGGTCCGTGGCGAACTGCTTGGCCCAGTCCACGCGCCGGTCCACGAAGTCCTTGATGGCGGTGGCGGCCTCCTTCGCCATCTCACCGCCCTTGCGCGCCATGTCCGAGAGCGTCTGGCCGGCCCAGTCGCGCACCTTGGCGGCGGCCTCGCCCGGGTTCTCGGCGATGTACTTGAGTGTCTCCACCGCCTTGCCGCCCGCGTCCTTGAGTCCCTTGACGGCGGCCTCGGCCACCTCGAGCCCCTTGGCGCCCAGGCTCTTGAGCCCGTCCCAGGCCTTCTTGGCCACCTCACCGCCCTTGGCCATCAGGTCGGTGAAGGCCTTCTTGGCCATCTCGCCCACTTCACCCGGGTGCGTGGCGGCCCACTTGAGCGTCTCGAGGCCCTTCTCGCCCAGCTCCTTCGCCTTGTTCAGCGCGGACTGGATGCCCTCCTTGGCGCCGTTGATGAGCTCCGCTGCCTTCTCCTTGGCGGCACCCTTGAGGTTCTCCCAGCCCGTCTTGAGCGCGTCGAGCGTCTCGGTGGCCTTCTTCAGCAGGGCCTCCTTGCCCTGCTGCGCCAGCTCCATGCCCTTGTCGACCATGCTCTTGACGCCGTCGAGCGCCATCTTCGCGGCCTCGCCCGGGTTCTGGGCGATGAACTTCAGGGTGTCGAGCCCCTTCTCGCCGAGCTGCTTCGCCTCGTCGATGACGTTGCCGAGGACCTTCTTGGCCTCCGCGGCAATCTCGCCACCCTTCTCCATGGCGGCGTTGAACGCATCACGCGCCTTGGTGGCGACGGCCTCGCCGTACTTGGAGGGGTTGCGGATCACATCCGCGAGCCCGTGGATGAAGCCCGCCGTGAGCTTCATCCCATCGCCGGTGGCGTTGGCGGCGCTGACGCCCGCGAACTCGGCGAGCTTCACCGCGCCCTTGGCACCCTTCTCGATGCCCCACTGGGTCAGCTCGGCGGCGCCCTCGGGCCCGTAGTAGGCCGCGAGCTGCGTCATGCCCGCGGGGCCCATGGCGGCGGCGGCGCCCAGGTTTACGGCCTTCATCCAGTCCGGCGCCTGGTAGTTCTGCGGATCCGCCTCCATCTTCTTCTTCTCGGCGTCGAAGGCCAGGTCCAGCGCCAGCTCGGCCACGCCGAAGGCGGCGCCCGCGCCCAGGTCCACTGCGGCGCCCACGCCGGTGAAGTCCAGCGCCGTGCCCACCACCGCATCCGCGGCGTTGAGGTTGGCGCCCACCAGCGCGAAGAAGCCCAGGTCCTTGTTCTTGTCCCGGAGGTCCATCGCCTCCTTGGCGTACTTGCCCGCGTCGATGAGGCCCGGCACGGCGCCCGCGAGCGGGATGGCCTTCGCCAGGTTCTTGAAGACCTTGCCGGCCACCTCGCCGGTGACCTTCACGCCCATCTTGCCGAGCATGTCGTCCAGCAGCTTGAGGCCCTTGCCCACCAGCTTGCCGCCGCCCTCCTCCAGCAGGGGCTTGAGGCCCTTGAGGCCCGTCTTGAGCACGTCGCCGCTGACGCCGTCGGTGAACTTCATCAGCGTCTTCAGCCCGTCGACGTCCATGTCCTTGGCCAGCTTGCCGACGAGCTCGGCGGCCTCGTCGTCCAGCTTGGTGGCCAGGGTGCCCAGCTGCTCGGCCGTCTTCGGATCCGTGAGGACCTTGGCGAGGTTGCCGTGCTCCATGCCGCCCAGCGTCTTGAGCAGCCGCTTGCCGGAGTCAGCATCCAGCTTGTCGAGTTGGCCCGTGAGCGCCTCGAGCGCCTTGGGGTCCTGGATGCCCTTGAGCACGCCCTCGAGGTTCTCCGGGCCGACCTTGGCGGCCACGTCCTGGAGCCCCTTGAGCTGATCCGGGGTGAGCTTCTGGGCCACGGCCGGGTCGAGACCCTTCACCACGGCGTCGGCGAGCCTCGCGCCCTCGTCCACGGCGGCGTCCGCGCCCTTCACGCCGTTCTGCTTGAGCAGGTTCTTGAACTCGGTGAGGTCCTTCTTGAGGTCCGGCAGCTCGGCGGCGAGCTGAGCGGCGGCCAGGGCCTTGTCCTTGGCGGAGGCCTCGGGGTCCAGCAGCTTCACGGCGGCGTTGGCGGCGCGGAAGGTGCCGTCCAGCTTGCGCAGGGTGTTCTCCACCTGCGGGAAGGACTTGCCGGCGAAGTCCTTGAGCGCCGAGGCCAGCTCCAGCGAGGCCTTAGTCTTGTCCAGCGCGCTCTTGTTGGGGTCGGTGAAGGCCCCAATGGCCTCGGCGAGCTTGGCGCCCGCGGGCAGGCCGTTGAGCGCGTGGTTGAGCACGCCCTTGAGGTCCTCGGGCTTGAAGATGTCGCCGGCGGCGTTGGCCAGCTCGAGCGCGGCGCTGGCCTTGTCAGCGGTGGAGGAGTCCTTGCTGGTGAGCTTGCCCAGCGCGGACAGCGCGTCCGAGTTGGTGGCCAGCTTCGCCAGCTTGTTGTCCTGAATGCCCAGCTTGGTGAGGACGTTCTTGGTGGTGTCCGGGAACGTCTTGGACAGCTCGCCTAGCGCGGTGGCCTTCTCGGAGAAGTCGCCCTCGGTGAGCTTCTTCATCGAGTCATACGTCTTCTGCAGCACCTCCTTGGGCTTGTCCTTCAGCTCGGGGAAGAGCTTGGGCAAGTCTTCGGGCTTCTCCGGCAGCTTCGACTCGGTGGGCTTGCCGCCCTCGAGGTCCGGGCCCTTGGCCTGGGGGGTGCTGGTGGCGGCGAACTCGTCCCGGGTGGCGACCGGCTTCTCGGGCGTGGTCGCCTTGTTCGTCACCTGATTGTTCTTGGCCTCGGCGGCGCGGCGGGCGGCCTCTTCAGCGGCGCGGCGAGCGGCCTCTTCAGCGGCGCGGCGGGCGGCCTCTTCGGCGGCGCGGCGTGCAGCCTCGCGGGCGGCGACGTCGGCGGAGCCGGATTCAATGGGGCGGGCCATGGGACTTCTCCTTCGATAGGGAAAAAAAGGGGCTGGAATGGTTCTCCGCGCGCCCTCGGATCAGTTGCGTGCAGCTTACGCGGCCACGGTTGTTTTTCCGAGAGAGCGGGTTTCCACGTAGGTGCACTTGTCGTGGGGTGTCGACCTATGTAAGCGCAGCGCCGCTTTCGACGACTCAACACGATGAGGGGAGCTGTAGGGCGCCAGTATCCATTAGCCAATCCTCCGCCGTGGGTGCGGGCTCCCCCGGAAGGACGCGAGCGCTCCGAGTCCTTACCTCGCTAGGACCGGATCCATCTCCAGCAGGAGCGTGTTCACGTGAAGCCTTCCTTCCATGAGCCCTCGGCGAGGGTGTCATCAGCGGAGTCGCCCTCGAAGCATTCGATCACCCTCAAGGTCAACGGCTCGGAGAAGCAGCTGGAGGTCGAGCCTTGGACGACGCTGCTCGACTTGCTGCGGGAGAACCTGGAGCTGACGGGCACGAAGAAGGGCTGCGACCACGGGCAGTGCGGCGCCTGCACCGTGCTGGTGAATGGCCAGCGGATCAACTCGTGCCTGACGTTGGCGGTGATGAAGGACGGCGCGGAGGTGTCGACCATCGAGGGCATTGCCTCGGGCGAGACGCTCCACCCGCTGCAGGCGGCCTTCGTCGAGCACGACGCGTTCCAGTGTGGTTACTGCACTCCGGGGCAGATCTGCTCCGCGCTGGGGCTCATCAAGGAGGGCAAGGCCCAGACGAGAGACGACATCCGCGAGCTGATGAGCGGCAACCTCTGCCGGTGCGGCGCGTATCCCAACATCGTCGCGGCCATCGAGCAGGCGAAGCAGGAGTGCGAGAAGGAGGAGAAGCCATGAACCGGTTCTCCTTCGAGCGGGCCGGCAGCGTCGCGGGCGCCGTGAGCGCGATTGCCCGGAACGAGCGGGCGCGGTTCATCGCGGGTGGCACGAACCTCCTCGACTTGATGAAGGAGAACGTGTCGCGCCCGAGCCACCTGATCGACGTCAACCGGCTGCCTCTCAACACCATCGAGGAGCAGGCGGACGGCGGGCTGAGGATTGGCGCGCTGGTGACGAACTCGGCGGTGGCGTACGACGCGCGAGTAGAGCAGCGCTACCCGCTGCTGTCGAAGGCCATCCTGGCGGGAGCCTCGGCGCAGCTGCGCAACATGGCGACCACGGGTGGCAACCTGCTCCAGCGCACGCGGTGCTACTACTTCTATGACACGGGCACGCCCTGCAATAAGCGCGAGCCCGGCTCGGGGTGTGGAGCGCTCGCGGGCATCAACCGCATCCACGCCATCCTTGGGACGAGCGAGAAGTGCATTGCCACCCACCCGTCGGACATGTGCGTGGCGCTCGCGGCGCTCGAAGCGTCCATCCAAGTCAAAGGACCTGACGGCGAGCGCACCATCCCGATCGCCGAGTTCCACCGGCTGCCCGGGGACACGCCTCACCTGGACACGAACCTGCGGCCGGACGAGCTGATCACCTCGGTGGACCTGCCCGCAAAGGGGTTCGCGAGGAACTTCAGCTATCTGAAGATCCGCGACCGCCAGTCGTACGCGTTCGCGCTCGTGTCCGTGGCGGTGGGGCTGGAGCTGGACGAAGGCGTCATCCGGGAGGCGCGGATCGCGCTCGGAGGCGTGGCGCACAAGCCGTGGCGAGACACGAAGGCCGAGGCGATGCTGAGCGGCCAGCGCGCCACCGGGGAGAGCTTCCGGTCCGTGGCGGACGCGATCCTTCGCGACGCCAAGGGGTATGGCCACAACACCTTCAAGATTGAGCTGGCCCGGCGGGCGGTGGTCCGCGCGCTGGAGCAGGCGGCGGGAACGGAGGTGCAGCAATGACCACTCACACTCCCTTGCTGGGGAAGCCGGTCAGCCGCGTCGATGGACCGCTGAAGGTGACGGGGCAGGCGAAGTACGCCGGAGAGTTCCAAGCTCCCGGCCTTACTTATGGTGTCGTCGTGTCGAGCACGGTGGCCCGAGGCCGCATCAAGAAGCTGGAGACGAGGGAAGCGCTCCAGGTGCCCGGGGTGCTGCACGTCTTCACGCACGAGAACCGGCCGAAGCTCCCATGGTTCGATAAGAGCTACCGGGACGAGGACTCGCCCGCGGGCTCACCGTTCCGGCCGCTCTACGATGACGAGATCCTCTACAGCGGGCAGCCCATCGCGCTGGTGGTCGCGGAGACGTTCGAGGCTGCCCGCTACGCGGCCTCGCTCATCCGGGCCGAGTACTCAGTCAAGAAGCACGAGACGGATCTACGGGCGCAGCGCGGCAAGGCCCGAGCGCCGAAGATGGGCAAGGGCGGCTTCGAGCCTCCGCCGAAGCCCCGAGGCCATGCGGACAAGGCACTGGCCCAGTCCGAGGTGCGGATCGACGTGGAGTACGAGACGCCGGTCGAGCACCACAACCCGATGGAGATGCACGCGGCCACGGTGGTCTACGAGGACGACGGCACGCTCACCATCTACGACAAGACGCAGGGCGTGCAGAACAGCCTGAAGTACCTCTCGAAGGTGTTCAACCTGGCCGAGGGCGAGGCGCGCGTGCGCTCACCCTTCGTGGGGGGAGCGTTCGGCTCGGCGCTGCGGCCGCAGTATCAGCTGTTCCTCGCGGTCATGGCGTCGCGGGAGCTGAAGCGCTCGGTGCGGGTGGTGATGACGCGCCAGCAGATGTTCACGTTCGGCCACCGCCCCGCGACGCTGCAGCGGCTGGCGCTCGGCGCGTCGGCGGACGGCACGCTCCAGGCCCTCATCCACGAGGCCATCTCGGAGACCTCGCGCTTCGAGGACTACGCGGAGATCATCGTCAACTGGTCCGGCCTGCTCTACCAGTGCGACAACGTGCGGCTCGATTACAAGGTGGCCTCGCTGGACCACTACACGCCGCTCGACATGCGTGCGCCGGGAGCGGCCTGGGGCGTCTACGCGCTGGAGTGCGCGATGGATGAGCTGGCCTATGCGGCGGGAGTGGATCCGCTCGCGCTGCGCCTCAAGAACTACGCGGAGCGCGACCAGAACGCGGACAAGCCGTTCTCGAGCAAGGAGCTGCGGGCCTGCTACCACCAGGGCGCCGAGCGCTTCGGGTGGGGCAGGCGGGTGGCGACGCCCCGCTCGATGCGTGACGGGAAGCAGCTCATCGGCTGGGGCATGGCCACCGGTGTCTGGGAGGCGATGCAGCAGCCGGCCAGCGCCAAGGCCCTGCTGAGCATCGACGGCAAGCTCACCGTGTCCAGCGCCACCTCGGACATTGGCACCGGCACCTATACGGTGATGACCCAGATCGCGGCGGAGACGCTGGGGCTGCCGATGGAAGACGTGACGTTCAAGCTCGGCGACTCCTCGCTGCCGCCCGCGCCGCTGGAGGGAGGCTCGTGGACGGTGGCCTCCGTGGGCACAGCGGTGAAGGAGGTCTGCGAGAAGGTGCGCGAGCAGTTGTTCAAACTGGCCCGGAAGGTGCGCGGCTCACCGCTCGCCAAGTCGGAGCTGGAGGAGGTGTTCTTCGCGGGTGGGCAAATCAGGCTAAAGGCGGACCCCACGAAGGCCGTGTCCCTGCTCGAGGCGATGCGGCACGGCGAGGTGCTGAGCATCGAGGAGCAGACGATGGCGCTGCCCAACCTCTCCGAGCAGCAGAAGTACACCCGGGCCGCGCACTCGGCGGTGTTCGCGGAGGTGAAGGTGGACGAGGACCTGGGCATCATCCAGGTGACCCGCGTCGTCACCGCCGTGGCGGGCGGGCGCATCATGAACCCGAAGACGGCGCGCAGTCAGGTGCTGGGAGGCGTCGTCTGGGGCATCGGTATGGCCCTGGAGGAGGAGTCCGTCGTCGACACGGCACTCGGCCGGTTCATCAACCACAACCTCGGCGAGTACCACGTGCCCGTGAACGCCGATGTGCGGGACATCGAGGTCCTCTTCGTTGACGAGGACGACACCGTCGTCAACCCGCTGGGCGCCAAGGGCTTGGGGGAGATTGGCATCGTCGGAGTGGCAGCGGCGATCTCCAACGCCATCTTCCACGCGACGGGCAAGCGCGTCCGGAGCCTGCCCGTCACCCTCGACAAGGTGCTGGGAGGGCACTGAGGGCAGAGGTCTCAGGAGGGGAGGCGCTGAGAGACCTCGGTGAGCTGTTTCTTGAACTCGGGATGCTGCTCACGGCTGGCCATCTCCGTGAGCAGCGACTTGAGTCCGCGGCGGAGCGCGAGGTTGGCGACGAGCTGCCGCACGGCGCCCTCGGCATGGGTGGAGTACTCGCGCAGGTCCTTCTCGGCCTCCGTGAAGTCCCGGGCGAGGCAGTCCAGGCAGAGCAGGCCGAAGGAGATCTTCGCCAGGTCTGTCTGCTTGGGCAGCGCGGCGCGGATGACCTCGGGTGGATCAAACGGGAGCCCGATGAAGGCGCCGGCAAGGTCCACGGGGAGGTCCTCGGGGAGCCGCATTCCGAGCTGCTGGTTCAGGTCGCGGATGAGCGCCTGCTGCTTGGCGGGGTGGTAGCGCACCTGGACGACGAAGATGTTCACGCCCTCCGCGACGTTGGCGTGGGCCTCGGCGCGGAGGATGGACTTGGTGAACAGCGAGCGGAAGCTGAAGGTGGGAATGCCCTCGGGAGCCTGAGCGCGGTAGCGCTGGATCATCTCCTGGCCGTAGTGGCCCTTGGGCAGCATCTCGAGGAAGGGATCCTTCTTGTACGCGCTGCCCCAGGTGAGCCCGTCGAGGAAGTCCGAGGCCTGGTAGCGGTCGTGGAGCTGGATGAGATCGATGTGGTTCACCGCGCTCGTGCCGATGAAGCCGCGCACGGTGTGCTCCAGCTTGTCCTCGGACGGAATATGGGCCGGGAAGTAGGGCGCCACTGTTTCCTTGAGTGAGGCGAGCGTCTGCCCGGCCCCGAGCCACAGGAAGGGCGGGTGCACGGGAGAGAGCGCCACCTTCAGCTCCTCCGGAGACTGCTTGGCGAGCAGGAGCCAGCTGCGAATCTTGTTGCCCTCGCGATCCGAGGCGGTGGGGCCCTCGCCCACGGGGACGAACTGGGCGAACTGCTCCTTGGCGGCGGCGAGCGCGGCGTCCGGGAGGTGGTGGCGCACGCGCGCGTCACCCTGCACGTACCAGCTGGCGACCTCGGCGCGCTTGGCCTCGGCTTCTTCGGGGGTGAACCAGTGGATCCCGGCCTCAGCGGCTTTGGGATCCTTCTTCAGCGCTTCGAACCATTTGGGGTTGGGGAGCGTGGGCACGTCCGTTTTCTAGCACGGGCGTCCCCACGGGCTCACTCACGCTGTGGGAGCTGTGTCCCACTCGACCATGAGGCGCTGGGGGCCTCGGTGGATGAGGTTGGGGAGGTAGGGGACGGACTCTCCAGCCACCAGGCGCGGGTTCGGGAGCCGCTCGATGAGGAGCTCCAGGACGACGCGGGCCTCGAGCCGGGCGAGCGGCGCGCCCACGCAGTAGTGGGTGCCGTGGCCGAAGCCGAGGTGGCGGTTCGCGTTGGCGCGGCGGATGTCGAAGCGCGCGGCTTGCTCGAAGACGGACTCGTCCCGGTTGGCCGAGGCGAACAGGAGCAGCAGCCGCGCCCCGGCTGGGAGCTCCACGCCGCCGAGCTGTGTGGGCTCGGTGACCGTGCGCATCATCCCCACCACCGGCGAGTCGAAGCGCAGCACCTCCTCGAGGGTGTTGGGAACGGCGGCGGGGTTGGCGCGCAGCTCCTGCCACAGGCCGGGGTGGCGCAGCAGGCAGAGCAGTGCGGTGCTGATCAGGTTGGTGGACGTCTCGTTGCCAGCGAACACGAGCACGTTGAGCAGGTTGGAGAGCTCCAGGGTGCTCAGCGGGCGCTCGCCCTCGAGCCGGGCGGCGATGAGGGTGGAGAGGAAGTCCTCGCGCGGGTGCTGCTGGCGGTCCTCGACCATGGCACGAAGGTAGCGGCGGAAGGCGGCTACGCCCTCGACGGCGCGGCGCAGGCCGTCGGGCGGGAGGTGGGGGACGAAGAAGAGCTTCTCATCCTCGATCCACTGGCGGATCCGCGCTCCGTCCTCGCGAGGGACGCCGAGCAGCTCGGTGATGACGTCCATGGGCAAGGACCAGGCGAGCCCCGAGACGAGGTCCGCGCGGGTGGCGCCGCGGAGCAGGGCATCGACGTGGGTGCGCGCGGCGGTTCGGATGCGGGCTTCCAGGGCGTTGACGCTGGCCATGTTGAAGGCCTTGCCGACCAGGCCGCGGATGCGGGTATGGGCGGGCGGATCGTCACCGAGCAGGGGGTAGTCGGGCGTGTAGCCGGAGGCCTCGAGCAACTGGAGCAGGTCGGCGGGGAGATCCACAGGCGGGCGAAGGATGTCGCGCGAGCTGAAGCGCCGGGGATCCTTCAGGACCGTCATCACGTCCGCGTAGCGGCTGACGAGCCAGAGGTGGAAGTGGGGCGCGAAGGTGACGGGGGCCTCTTGGCGGAGGCGGGCGTAGAAGGGGAACGGCTCATCCAGCAGGGGCGGCTCGAGCGGCTTGTAGTCGAGGCCGAGGGAAACGGAGGGAGCAGTCATGGGGGAGGGCCTCGCTTCACTGGGGTTGGCGCGCGAGCCAGGCCTTCCACTGATCGGCGGTCTCGAAGCTCTCTCCGGAGAGCGCCTGGAGGACCTCGATGGCGGGCTCCCGGTTGATGGGTTGCTGCATGGCGGCCAGGGTCACCAGCTGCGGGCCGAGCTGCTTGAGGAGTGGGCCGCGCTGGGCCTTGAGCGCGTCGGGCTTCAGGTCATCCAGCAGCATCTTGAGCAGGAAGAGGGCCTTGTTGCGGTCGGTGGTCTCCGGCATGGAGGCGGCGTCGGCCACCACCGCAGCGTCCACGAGCGGATGGTCCGCGGCCTCCTGGGTGGCAATCAGCACGCGGAGCACGCCGTTGCGCACGGAGCCGGAGGGATCTCGGATGGAGGGCACGAGCCGGGCGACGGTCTGCTCGGGCGAGGCGGCGTAGGCCAGCAGGTAGGCGGCGGCCTCGCGCTTCGCGGCATCGGCGTCCTCACGCAGCACCTTCGTGATCGCGTCCTGGTGGCGAGGGACCTTCTCCAGGAAGAGTGGCTCGAAGCGCTCGAGTGTGGGGTGCGCGAAGCCGAAGGTGCAGTGGGCGACGCGGCAGGTGAAGCCCTTCTCCGGATCGAGCTGGCCCGTCTTCATGAGCCGCTCAGTCTGGAAGTCATAGGCCTGCCACTCGGCGACGAGGCTCTCGGGATCCGGGACATGGCCCGTGGGCTCGGGGAGGAAGCGCAGCCGCTGCGCGTCCTCGGCATCCACGAGGTCCGCGGTGATGAAGGCGCTGCCTTTGTCATCGCCCCCGAAGAAGTAGATGAAGGCGATCTTGGCGAAGGCGAGGTTGAACTGCTTCTGGAGGGCCTCCTCCTTCTGCTTGAACAGGGCCTTGCTGGGGACGATGAGCTGGCCCAGCTCGAAGCCGAGCATCTGGCGGACGGCCTCCGTGCTGGCGCGGCGCGAGCCGTAGACGTCGATGCCCGCGAGCTTGGCGACAGGGAGCGGTGGGCTCGGGGCCTTCGCCAGATTGGCCTGGGCTCCGGCGACGACCTCCTGCCAGCCGGGGAGCGCGTGGACCGAGACCAGCTCCGGGTCATGCTGCAGGGTGTCTGGATCGAAGTAGCCGCTCTGGACCGAGCGCCTCAGGAGCTCGAGCGCTTGGGTGGGGTTGCCCGCCAGGGCCGAGCAGCCTGCGGCGCTGTAGAAGGCGGTGGCGCGCGGGTCATCCTCGGTGCTGGCCTCGGCAGCCTGGCGGAACAGCTCGGCGCAGCCGGAGAAGTCCTGGGCGCTGTAGGCCTTGTCGGCCTGGGAGGACAGTGCCTGGGCTCGGTCTGCCGGTGAGGACTCGGCGGGTGAGGCTTTCTCTGGGGTGTGGGCGCAGCTGGCCCCCAGGATGACGAGAGCGATTCCTTGCAGGAGCTTCATGGCACCTCCTCGTGGATTGGGGACAACCCCTAGCGATCCAAGGGTAGGGGCTCACTTCAATATACCCGGAAGACCCCGCTGAGCTGGTAACGGGAGCTCCGCGTCAGGTCCTTATAAGGAGACGGGATGAAGCTCTCTCGACGCAGCTTGCTCAAACTCGGGACCCTGGGAGCCATGACGGGCACAGGCTCCGCCCTCTTGGGACCCAGTGCGGCGCGGGCGGCCGAGACAGCGCCTCCCGTGGGCTCGCTCAACGAGCTCGTGTACCGGCTCGAGGTGCCGGAGATCTTCCGGGCGTTGCCCACGGCTCCCTCGCACTCCCAGGCGCTCGTGATTGGCACGGGCTTCGGTGCGGCCGTGTCCGCGCTGCGGCTCGGACAGGCGGGCGTGCAGGTGACGATGCTCGAGCGCGGCTCGCGCTGGCCGCGTGATCTGTGGCGCCAGATCTTCTCCTCCGAGTCCCTGATCGACGGCCGGTCCGTCTGGTTCAGGACGAGCTTCCCGGGGTTCGACGGCATCGTCCGGCCGGTCGACTCCTTTGGCGGCGTGCTCGACGTCACCGACTATGAGCACATCAAGGTGTGGCGAGGAGCGGCTGTCGGCGGGGGCTCGGTCGTCTTCACCGGGGCGATGGTGCAGCCCGAGCGGCGCTTCTTCGACCACGTGTTCCAGGGCGTCGTGAGCTACGAGGAGATGGACCGGGTCTACTACCCGCTCGCCCGGCAGATGCTTGCGGTCTCGCCCATGCCGGCGGACGTGTACCAGAGCGCGCCCTTTGGTCACTCCCGCGTCTGGGATACCCACGTCATGCAGGCGGGATACACCCCGCAGCGCATCGACTCCATCTTCCGCTGGGACATCGTGCGGCGCGAGCTGGCGGGCACGTCGCGCGCCTCCGCCATCCTCGGGGAGAGCACCTTCGGGAACGCGAACGGGGCCAAGTATGACTTGGGGCAGAACTACCTCCCCCAGGCCGAGGCCACCGGCAGGGTGACCATCCACCCCGGGCACCAGGTCACGGCCATTGGCCGCGAGGCAGATGGCCGCTACTGGGTGCAGGTCAACGTCATCGCTCCGAACGGCACGGTCCTTCGCCAGCGCACCCTGACGGCCGACCGCCTCTTCCTGGGAGCGGGCTCTATCGGCACCAGCGAGCTGCTCGTCGCGGCCCGCGACACGGGCGCACTGCCCCACCTCGATGAGACCATTGGCACGGGCTGGGGCACGAACGGGGATGCGGCCGTGGCGCGCGTGTTCTCCGGCCTCGAGGGCTTCAACCAGGGCTCACCGTGCGCCTCGCGCATCCTCGATGAGCGCGGGATGCCGGTGACGATGGAGAACTGGTACGTCCCCAACCTGCCGCTCAACCCAGGATTGATTGGCACGCTCGGCATGGCGCTGGACTCCCAGCGCGCGAGCTTCCGGTACGACAGCACCCGCAAGAAGGTGGTGCTCGACTGGCCGAGCCATGGCAACGACGCCGCCGTGGCCGCGCTGAGAGCCGTCAACAACCGCATCGCCGCCGCCAGCGGCACACAGGTGGGCATTCCGGTGCTCGCAACGGATGTCAACGCCACCTTCACGGCGCACCCGCTCGGTGGGTCGGTGCTCGGGCGATCGACCGACGCCTACGGCCGTGTCAAAGGCTACGACCGGCTCTATGTCGTCGATGGCGCAGCGATTCCCGGGAGCACGGGGACGGTCAATCCGTCGCTGACCATCACCGCGTTGGCGGAGCGGTCCATTGCTGAAATCATTCGCGCAGGAAGCTAGGGGCACTGCCCGTCTGCGCACAGAGAAGGGAAAGGGTTGCATGTCCTGGGGATTGATTGTCGAGCCCAACACCGCGTGTTCCTCGAAGTTCCAGGCCTTGTTGAGGGAGGCGGGGATCGAGCCCGTCCTCGCTCAAGATGGGCGGGCCGCGAAGACCGCGCTTCAGGAGCGCCGCGAGCAGCCCGCCGTGGTCATCACCGAGCTGTCCCTGGCGGGGCTGGATGGCTTCGAGTTGATTCGCGACGTCCGGAAGGGCTCGTCGAGCACGCGGGTCATCGTCGTCTCCTCGTTCGTGAAGATGCGCACCGCGGCGCTCGAGAAGAAGGAGCTGCTGGGCATCCAGGAGATCCTTGCCAAGGGTGCACCCTTCGACTCCTTCCGGCGCATCCTCTACCGCGCGCTCGGGCGCACGGCGCCCGAGGCCCCGGCCGCACTCCCCTCCCTGCCCGAGCTGCAGCTCCCGCCCGAGCTGCCCCTCCTGCCCGAGCTGCCCCTCCTGGATCCTCCGCTTCGCCCAGGGGTGCCCCGCTCCAGCCCTGCCTCCGAGGATGCCGCGCTCCTGTCGCGCGAGCGGGCGCGGTTGGCGAAGCTGGCCAGCCTTCACCTCGTGGATGAAGGGCCTCCGGACGAGGAGCTCCAGCGCCTCGTGCAGGAGACGGCGCAAGCCTTCAATGTGCCCATCGCCCTCCTGTCCCTGGTGCTCGAGGACCGGCAGTGGTTCAAGGCGCACGTGGGGCTCGGCGGCAAGCTGCTCGAGGAGCGCGGCACGCCGCGCGACGTGGCGCTCTGCGCCCATGTGGTGGAGGCGGAGCAGCCCGAGCCCCTGGTGGTCCCCGATGCCGCGACTCACCCCGTGTTCAGCACCAACCGGCTGGTGCGTGAGGGCGTGTTCCGCTCGTATGCAGGCGCTCCCCTCATCACCCGTGGGGGGACGGTGCTGGGGACGCTGTGCATCCTCGACAAGAAGCCGATGTCCATCTCCGCCGAGCAGGTGGACAACCTGGTGGCGCTGGCGCGCCGAGTGGCCGGAGAGCTCGACCTGCGCGGCCAGCTGAGCAAGAGCCAGCGCTCGCTGAGCGCGGAGCGCGATGCCCACACGGTGCAGCGCATGCGGGCGGACATCCTGGCGGCCACGCTCGATGGCTTGGATGACGCGGTGATGCTCTTTGATCACCGGCGCGTGATTCTCTTCGCCAACGAGTTCATGGCGCTGCTGGCGGACAAGACGGTGTCCGAGCTGATCGGCATGCACCGCGACGCGTTCATTCGCGACTTCGCGGCCCGGTTCAAGGAGCCCAAGGACTTCCTGCGGCGGGTGCGCATCCCCGTGGATGGCCCCTACGTGGGGCGCGAGGACTTCGAGCTGCAGCAGTTCCGGCGGCGCGTGGTCCGGTGGAGCTCCCGGCCGGTGGCGTTCGCCGATGGCAACTTCGGACAGGTCACCGTCTACAAGGACGTGACGAATGAGGTCGAGCTTGCCGAGGAGCTCGCCAGACGGTGACGGAGTGAGAGAGTGCCAGAGGTAGATGAGCGAGCGGAGGAGAGGACTCCCTGTTACTCCTCCGCGCCGCTCTACCTGTTTTGGGAGAACCCATGGCACTCAATGCGTATCTCACCCTTGGCCACTCCGGCCTGCGCGTCAGTCCGTTCTGCCTCGGAGCGATGACGTTCGGCGAGGATCTCGGCTGGGGCAGCAGCGTCGAGACCTCCAACGCCATCATGGACCGCTTCATCGAGCGGGGTGGCAACTTCATCGATACGGCGAACATCTACACGCTGGGGCACTCGGAGAAGATCATCGGGGACCACCTGGGGAAGAACCCGAGCAAGCGGCACCGGGTGGTGATCGCCACCAAGTTCTTCGGGAACCTGTTCCCGGCGGATCCGAACGGCGGTGGAGCGGGGCGCAAGTCGCTGATGGCCGCGTGCGACGAGTCCCTGCGCCGGCTGCAGACGGACTACATCGACCTGTACTGGATGCACTGCCTGGATCGGCACACGCCCATCGAGGAGACGATGCGGGCGTTGGATGACCTGGTGCGGGCGGGGAAGGTCCGGTACATCGGGTTTTCGGACACGCCGGCGTGGAAGGTGGCGCAGGCGCAGTTGCTGGCGCAGTTCAAGGGCTGGTCGCCGCTGATTGCATTGCAGATCGAGTACTCGCTGATCGAGCGCACGGTGGAGGGCGAGCTGATCCCGATGGCGCGCGAGCTGGGGCTGGGGGTGACGCCGTGGTCGCCGCTGAAGAGCGGGGTGCTGAGCGGCAAGTACACGCGGGAGAACGCGGGCAAGGTGAAGGCGGATCGCGGCCAGTGGGTGGACGGCAACCTGGGCGAGAAGGCCTACAGCATCATCGACGTGCTGCAGAAGGTGGCGAAGGAGCAGGAGAGCACGGTGGCGCGGGTGGCGCTGGCGTGGGTGCAGAGCCGGCCGGGGGTGAGCTCGACGATCATCGGGGCGCGGACGCTGGAGCAGCTGGACAACAACCTGGGGGCGCTGGAGCTGAAGCTGACGCCGCAGCAGGTAGCGGCGCTGGATGAGGTGTCGAAGCCAGCGCTGAACTTCCCGGCGGGCTTCCTGCAGGGCACGCCCACGTTCATGCATGGAGGCTTGAGCGTGAACGGCATCTCCGCGCCGGCGTTCCCGCTGGCGCCGAAGACGGACAAGGACCGCTGGTAGCGGTGGTTTTGAGCACCGTGGCCTGGGTTGTGGCCACGGTGCTCCTTTCTATCGGGTGGGAAGCTCGCGGAAGACGATGTCCTGCTCGTAGCCGAGGCGCCGTGCGGTCTCGACGAAGCGCTCGGAGGCGATGATCGTCGTTAGGAAGTCCTCCAGCCGGAATACGTCCAGGTCCTGGGGGAGAGACGCGGCGCTGAGGATGAGATCATCCGGGCGTTTCCACCCTCTGCGACCACACTTTGGGCACGGAGGCTCACGATCTGCGGGCAAGCAGTCCGGATGCAAATGGCCTCGAGGCAACAGCTCAAGTTCCAGCAACTCGGGCGGGTCCTTCTTGCGGAAGGCCACCTTCGTGCGGCATCCCTTGAGGCCTTGGACAGCTTCGGCCTGCAGGTGTCGGAGTGTCTCGCCCCGCAGCAACATGGCGTACGAGAAGTACATGTAGAGAGGGCCGAACTCACCTCGGGCTGATCCTTCAAGAGGTCCGAATTCTGTTCCCGGCCACAGCGGTACACCAGGTGGCACCAGCGAGCGCACCTGCTCGCGCAGCCGCTCGAACTCGGCATAGTCCTCTTCCAGCCGTGCCGAGTACTTCGTTTGATCCGGCACGTGAGAGAGGTCCACCGAAGGGTAAGCATTCGACCCGGTGGACCAAGTCGCATCGCACAGAGGGCAGTGGATACCCGGCAATCCCCACTTGTGTGAAGCGCTAAAGGTTCCCGAGTACTGTGGAGCCCGGGAGTAATCCACGAAGTAGTAGCGCATGGACTTCATCACCCGCCGATCGGTGGTGGCTGCGTCCACTGCCGGTAATAGGGGACGATTGGGCCGACCAACTCGAACTCATAGATGAGCTGCCCTGCATACCGGTAAATCTCTTCCTTGGGAGCATTGTCGTGGCTGTCCTTGTACTGCCGCCACGCTTCGTTCCACGCCCCACCCGGAGGTGGGGGATGGTGGATGCGACGGTGTACATCCACGAGCAACGGCATCGTGAACTCGTGAATGTTGATGCCTTTCCGAGTGAACCACCTCTTAAGATCCGGCTCCTGAGGAAAGATGTGGTGCTTCTCGTGAGGCTTACGCCGCTCAGCCTCCAGCTCCTCCAGCATCTTCTTCTGGCTGGGCAGGAGCGGTGGCTTGGGACCCCAAGGGATGATGAAGACGGGATTCGAGTTCAGCGGCAGGCCATCGGCGCTGCCCCAGTACCTCTGAGCTGAGCTGCCAGGGCCCGGGAGCACCATGCCGCCGGTGCGAGCCAACAGCACCTGACCCGAAGTGGAGAGGTGCTCCACCACCTCCCGGCAAGGGTAAAGGCCACACTGGCTTGCGCCGCAGATCGGCACCAGGCTGCCCGCTTGGGCGCAAAGCTCTGCGAAGGGTGCGGCTTGTTCCGACTCCTCAGCTTCCTCGTTTGAGGCCACTGGCACGGACGCACAGGCTGTCAGCGCTGTACCCAGCAGCAGCCACATCCACCGTCGAGGGACTTGAATCATGCTAGGGACACCTGTCGAGGAAGCCGGTTGAGTTCCGGCACAATGCCCATTAGGGAGGGCCCCCATGGCCTGGGGACTGATCGTCGATCCTGATACCGCGTCTTCCTCGAAGTTTCATGCCTTGCTGGTGGAGCTGGGCCTCGAGCCCATCTCCGTTCCGGATGGCAAGGCCGCCAAGGCCACGCTCCTCAAGCGCAGCGATGATCCCGCCGTGGTCATCACCGAGCTGTCGCTCGCGGGCATCGATGGCTTCGAGCTCATCCGCGAGGTCCGGAAGCGCTCGCCTTTTGCCAGGATCATCGTGGTCTCCTCCTTCGTGAAGATGCGCAACGCGGCGCTCGAGCGGAAGGAGTTGCTGGGTATCCAAGAGGTCCTCGCCAAGGGCATTCCCCTCGAGTCCTACCGCCGGGCCGTCCATCGCGTGCTCGGACGCACGCCGCCAGAGGCCTCTACTACAGCCGCTTCTCCAGGCGAGCCTCCCGGGCCTCTCGCTCCGGTTCTACCGCCCCGCCCCGTGCCATTTCGGGCCGGTGTTCCCGCCGAGAGTGCCGCCGCCGCCTTGGCTCGTGAGCGGGCGCGTCTGGCGAAGCTGGCCAGCCTGCAGCTCGTGGATGAGGGGCCGCCCGAGGAGTCGCTCCAGCGGCTCGTGCAGGAGACGGCCCAGGCCTTCAACGTGCCCATCGCGCTCCTGTCCCTGGTGTTCGAGGACCGGCAGTGGTTCAAGGCGCACGTGGGGCTCGCGGGCCAGGTGCTCCAGGACCGCGGCACCGAGCGCGATGTGGCGCTCTGCGCCCATGTGGTGGAGGCGGAGCAGCCCGGGCCCCTGGTGGTCCCCGATGCCACCACTCACCCCGTCTTCAGCACCAACCGGCTGGTGCGCGAGGGCTTGTTCCGCTCGTACGCGGGCGCTCCCCTCATCACCCGTGAGGGCACAGTGCTGGGGACGCTGTGCATCCTCGACCGGCAGCCGCTGTCCATCTCCGCCGAGCAGGTGGATGCGCTGGTGGCGCTGGCACGCCGGGTGGCCGGAGAGCTCGAACTGCGCGTCCAGCTTCGCAGGAGCCAGCACTCGCTCCATGTGGAGCGGAATGCTCATGCGATGCAGCGCCTGCGCGCGGACGTCCTGGCGGCCGCGCTCAACGGGCTGGATGACGCGGTGATGATCCTGGATCACCGGCGCGTCATCCTCTTCGCCAACGAGTACATGGCCCTGCTGGCGGACCGCACCGTGGCCGAGCTGATCGGCCAGCCCCGCGATGTGTTCGTCCGCTCCTTCGCCACTCGCTTCCAGGACCCCTTGGACTTCATGCGGCGGGTGCGCGTCCTCGCGGACGGTCCCTACGTGGGGCGCGAGGACTTCGAGCTCCAGCAGTTTCCCCGGCGCGTGGTCCGCTGGATGTCCAAGCCCGTGGCCTTCGCGGATGGCCAGTTCGGCCAGGTCACCGTCTACCGGGACGTGACGGAGGAAGTGGAACTCGCCGAGGAGCGCGCCCAGCGGTTGAACCAGGAGTTCTTCCGCCGAGGATGAGGGAGCTCCTCAGGGTTCGAGGCGCAGCAGCGCGGTGCTGCGGTACCAACAGTCTTCGGGGCGCGATGTCGATCCGGTGCGGAGCGTCACCTCACGCCAGGGGGTGGCTCCGCGCTCGAGGTGCACGAGCCACAGGTGAGGCACTCCCTCCACGCGGGCCTCGGTTCCATCGGCGGCTCGCGCCTCGGCGCCGCTCGTGGGCGCATGGGTGCTCACCAGGAGGAGGCCTCGCTCCACGGGCTGCTCGAAGCGATAGGTCACCGTGGCGCCGGGCTCGCAGGGCGTGAAGGTCTTCTCGGGCTCCGAGCGCATCGGGACCTGCTGAGAGGAGGCATTCCGGTAGCGGGCGAAGGTGAAGGGTGGGTGAACCTCCCAGCGCGGATCCTCGAGCTGGAACGGCGCTCCGTACTGCAACAGCCAAGGGGCGGGAGCCTCCGCGCTCCCGAGATACCCGTGGAAGAACGCCATCAGGATGTGCTGCGCCTCGCGGACTTTGGGTATCCAGAACGGGGTGCGCTGGTAGTCACCGTCCACCGAGACCGACAGCAGGCGGTGCTCGGGATCCAGCGCGCCCAGCAAGTACGTGTCCCAGTAACCGCCGAGCAGGACCGTCTCGCCCGCGCGGGCCACCACCGCGTCCGCGGCGGCCTGTGCCAGCTCCAGCGTCGGCTCGGGAATGCGGGGCTGCACGAGCAGGTGGCTTGCGGCGAAGAGCCCTCCCGCGGCCAGCACCGACAGGCCCGCCGCCCGGGTGCGCAGTGCAGGTACGAGGTGCAAGACGAGGCTCAGCCCCGAGGCTGCGGCCAGCGTGCCGAGCACGAACGTGGGCACCAGGTACCGGATGTCATGGCCATTGATGCGCACGTGGAGCACCACGGTGGCGATGAAGGCGTTGCCGAGCGCCCCGCCCGCGAGCGCGATCGTGAGGAACGCGAGCTCCTCCTGGGGCCGGCGCGGATCCAGGGCGCGCCGGCGCAGCTGGAGCACGAGGAACACCGCCGCCACCACCGCCAACCCGAGCCCCACGAGTACCACCACCCCCAGCGGGTCCTCGAGGAGGCGTCCGAACATGGCTCGGGCGTTCTCCGCGAGGAAGCCTTTGTCCACCTTCAGCTGGGTGGCATACGCATGGCCAAACTGCTTCTTCGCGAAGCGATGGAAGAAGTGGCGGGTCGCGGACTCGAAGCCGATGCCCGCCGCCAGCGGAACGAGTGCGGCCAGCAAGGCCCAGCGCCGTCTCCCCGGGCTGACAAGCCCTACGCGAACGCCCTCCACCACGATGGCTACCAGGAGCAGCGGCCCGGAGGTGGGGGAGGTCCAGCACGCCAGCGTGCAGAAGAGCACAGAGGCAGCGGCCCAGCGGGCCACAGCCCCAGGCCCGGAGGAGGGACCGCCCAGGTGGCGCAAGAGCCGCATCAGCGCCCACCACGCGAGGAAGAGCGCCGTGAGCTGCCACCCAAACGGCTGGCTGAGCGCGAAGAGCTGCACCTGGAAGAGGGGCGAGAGCAGGGCGAGCGCGCCGAAGGTGGCCGCCAGCAGCCACCCGGCCTGTTGCTGGAGCCCTCGGAGCGCGAGGCAGGCGATACAGGCCCAGGTGGCCTGCCACGCGAAGACGCGCCAGGGCGTCCAGTCGAAGCCCGTCAGCGCGCGCCAGCCCTGGGCCAGCAGCCACGGCCACGCGCCGATGCGATCCTGCCCGTAGTAGTAGAGCCGGAAGGCATCGAACACCGGATCATTCGACTGCAGCACCGTGATGGAGGCGTCGGAGTTCCAGCCCGTGACGGCGGCATTCCCCGGGGCAAAGTGGAGGAGCACCTGCACGAGCAGGCTGCCCCAGGCCAGGAGGAAGATGCCGGTTGGGAGTGTGCCTCGGGGTATGCGTCTCACCACGAACAGCACATAGCAGAAGGGCGGCCCAAACGAAGCGGGGTTGCGGCACTCAGGCTCTGGCGCGGGCCGAGGCGGAAACGCTGGTAGGCTCCGCGCTGTCCCCCTTGCCCGAGACACCTTGGCATGTCCCAGCCCGAGCGCTTCTTTGATCCCTCCACCGTGGACCTGGAGGGCTTTCAGCGGGAGCTGAAGGCGCTGCGGGAGGAACTGGACGCCTCGCTGGGGGAGGCCGATGCGAAGCACCTGCGGAAGATCGAGCGCTGGGGCCGGGTGGCCACGCTGCTGGGGCTGGCCACGTGCTGGCTGGTGCCCAACCCGCTGAGCGCGGCGGCGCTGAGCCTGGGGCGCTCCACGCGCTGGCTGCTGATGCACCACGTGGGACACCGCGGGTATGACCAGGTGCCGTCCCTGCCCGCAGGCCGCACGAGCAAGGGGTTTGCGCGTGGAGGACGCCGGTGGCTGGACTGGCTGGACTGGATGCTCCCGGACGCGTGGATCTTCGAGCACAACGTGCTCCACCATTCACACACGGGCGAGGAGGCGGATCCAGATCTGCTCGAGCGCAATGCCGAGGACACGCTGCGCGACACGCGCCGGCCGCTGGTGCTTCGCTATCTGCAGCTCGGGTTGCTCGCGCTGACGTGGCGGGCCAGCTATTACGCGCCGGAGACGCTGAGTGCGTGGCGTCGCAAGGGCCGCCGGGAGAGCTCCTCGCTCTCCCGGGCCGAGCGGTGGGAGCTGGTGACGCGGTGCTACGCGCCCTATGCGGTGTGCTGCTTCGTGCTGCTCCCGGCGCTGTTCTTGCCGCTGGGGGTGTGGGCGGCGTTCAGCGCGCTGTGCAACTCGGTGCTGGCGGATCTGCTCACGAACCTGCACACCTTCCTCGTGGTGGGGCCCAACCACACGGGCGGAGATCTCTACCGGTTCGACGCGCCGCCCGAGAGCCGGGGCGCCCGGTTCGTGCAGCAGGTGGTGGGGAGCGCCAACTACCGCACGGGCGGGGACCTGAACGACTTCGCGCACCTGTGGCTGAACTATCAGATTGAGCATCACCTCTGGCCGGATCTGCCGATGCTCAAGTACCGCGAGGCACAGCCGAAGGTGCGCGCCCTGTGCGAGCGGTATGGTGTGCCCTACGTGCAGGAGAGCGTCTGGACGCGGGTGCGGAAGATGGTGGACGTGGTGGTCGGCAAGGCCTCCATGCGGAGGCTGGCACCGCTCGCCACGCGGCGGATCGCGGCCCAGGAGTAGTCCGGCACGAGATGGGCGGCCGTGTTGCGAGAAGAAGGGCCTACACCCTTGGGAGCGGGTCCTGCTGCGTGGCACGCGACGCTCTAGGGATGCAGTGCCTGTTAGCGGAAGGAGCCACTGCCCGCTGGTGAACATCCGGGTGGCATGGCCCGTGAGACTGCCTAGCTTTGGGCAGCTTTATCGGGTTGGGCCAGGGGGTGGGGCGTGGTCGAGAATCCAACGGAGCGGACGGATCCGCTCTCCGTCCAAGGCGCGGCGTGGAAGGAACATCACGGCAGCGGTGTCTCAGGAGATGTGCACGAGGCACTCGACGCGGAGCTGGATGCGTATCTGGATCGGGAGCTGTCCGCCCAGCTTCCGGTGGAGGCGAAGCCTGCGCCTGAGACGGAGAAGCCCGCGGAGCGTCTGCAGAGCGTGCTCGCGCTGGCGGCTGAAGAGGAGCAGTGGCTGCGCGGGAAGCCCGCGGTGGAGCCGTCCGCGGAGAACGCTCAGGACATCGAGAGCACGGCGTGTGAAGTCCCAGAGCACCTGAGGGTGAAGCCGGAACCCGAGCTGGGTCCTGCTTCGCCTGTGGATCCGTCCCGTCTGGAGGCCCCGTGGGCTCCGCTGCCTGCGCCCTTGCCGGGGTTGGCCATGGCGCCGCACCTGATGCAGCAGGGGAGGAACCTCCCTGTGGCTCCCGCTCCTGCGGCGCCGAGCCGCGCGCCGTGGCTGATGGTGGGAGCCCTGACGGGGGTGAGCGCTGCGAGCGCATTCGTCGCGGCGATGCTCTGGATGACGCGAGACAGCCTGCCGGACCGGGCGCAGGTGATGGCCGCCTATGCACCCGCGGGCACAGTGGCCACGGTGGCTGCTGCGGCGGTTCTGGAGCCTGTGCTCGTCGTGAAGGACTCGCCGCTCCCGCGCGAGCCGGGGCGGCTCGTCGCGGACTGGGTCTCGGTGGCGAACGGGACTGTGGAGGCGGTGCCGGGACCGGTGGTTCCCGGGAGGGCGGTGGCCACGCGTGAGCCGACACCTCCCGCGCCGGTGCCCGCGCCACAGGCGGAGCCCGCTGCTGGAGCCGTGGCTCAGGCCGCGTCAATCCCCGAGCCCAAGACTTCGCTGGAGGCCGCGTCGATCGCGCACGCCGTGCCGGTGCCTGTTCCGGGGGCGGTGGTTCCCGGTGACAAGGCCGGGGCCTCGGTGTCGCGAAGCCCGGGGCCGGTGGGCACCTCCGTGAAGGCCGAGGCGCTCCCGTCACGTGAGAAGGTCCAAGCGCGGAGGGCTCCGGCCGTGGAGGCTCGGCGCCAGCTCGAGGACCCGTCCCTAGAGGATGCCGAGGAGGAAGAGCTTCCGGTGCTTCAGCCGCCGCAGGAGACACGTGCTCCGGTGGTGGCGAAGGCTGAGCCTCCTCCGGCGCCACAGAGCGAAGCCGATGACGGCTCCGAGTTCGACGAGGAGTTCGCGCGGAAGCTGGGCTTCACGAAGGATGCGATCCAGAAGAAGCCGGAGTCCACGCGTGTGAAGTCGGTGTGGGTTCCTCCGGATCCGGACGCGAACCTCCCGGAGACGCTCGCGCCCGATGACATCCAGCAGGTGGTGATCGCGAACCAGCCGGCCATCTCCTCTTGCATCCAGCGGCACAAGGAGGCGATCCCCGGGCTGAGCGGGGGCAAGTTCATGGTGCGGTGGTTCATCCTGCCGAGCGGCTCCACCCAGCAGGCCACGATGGAGACGAAGGCGTTGAAGGGGACCGCGCTGGCGACCTGCGTCGAAGACGTGGTGCGCGGGTGGAAGTTCCCGAAGCACCGGACTCAGATGGGGGCGATCCGCTTCCCCTTCATCTTCTGAGCCTGGCCCGAGCCAGGAGCGCTGCCTTGAGCAGCGCCTCCACCATGGGCACGCGGCTGGCCTTGCCCGTGCCCGCGAGCGAGTACGCGGTGCCGTGGTCTGGCGACGTGCGAGGCACCGGGAGTCCCAGCGTCACGTTCACGGTGCGCTCGAAGTCCAGGGCCTTGGCGGGGATGAGGCCCTGGTCGTGGTACATGGCCAGCACCGCGTCGTAGGGGATGTCATCCGGCCGCGCGAACAGGCCATCCGCGGGAATCGGTCCGTGCGCATCCACCCGCGCCTTCCGGGCTTGCTGGATGGCGGGAGAGATGATCTCCACTTCCTCGCGCCCCAAGAGCCCGCCCTCGCCCGCGTGGGGATTGAGGCCCAGCACCGCGATGCGCGGGCGGCGTCCCACCACGGGCTTCAGCTCTCGCGACAGCAGCACGAGCTGCTCCGTGAGCTTCTCCACCGTCAGCAGCTGGGGCAGCGCGGACACGGGCACGTGGTTGGTGGCCAGTGCGATGCGCACCCGAGGCCCATCCATCAGCATCAGCACCTCGACGCCGAATGCCTCTGCCAGCACCTCGGTGTGTCCCATGAAGGGAATCCCCGCGCGGGAAATCTGCTCCTTGGACACCGGTGCTGTGCACAGCGCATCGACGTGCCCGGCGCGCGCGGCCTCGATGGCCGCCGTCACATAAGTGTACTGGGCGCGCCCTCCTGCCGCGGAGGGCTTGCCCGGCCGGCGATCCTTCTCGGCCAGCGTGGATACCTCGCACACGGTGGGGCCCGTGGCCCGGCTCAGTGTCTCCGGAGTGGCGCGCGCGTACTTCTTGAAGATCGGAAAGCGCGCCAGCGTGGGGCCGTCTCCGAACACCACTGGCACCAGCTCCCGGCGCACCCGAGGCAGCGCCAGCGCCGCTGCCGTCACCTCTGGGCCGATGCCGGACACATCGCCCAGGGAGATACCCACCACCGGCACATGCTGGGTGCTCAGAGCTTCACCTCGATGACGGCCTTCTTCTTCAGCTCCTGCACGTACTGGTCGACGAACTTCTCCGTCTTCTGTTGCCGCAGCTGCATCTCCAGCTTCGGCCGCAGCTCCTCGTAGTCCGCCACCCCCACCGCTCGCCGCTCCTCCACCTTCAGCACGTGCCATCCAAAGTTGGTGCGGATTGGCTCGCTCACCTCGCCCTCCTTCAGCGAGAACGCCGCCTTCTCGAACGCCGGCACCATCACTCCGCGCCGGAAGAAGCCCAGGTCTCCACCGTCCTCCTTGCTCGGGCCCTCGCTGCGCGCCTTCGCCAGCGACGAGAAGTCCATCCCCGGCCGCCGCGCCTCCTCCATGATGGTCAGCGCCTTCTTCCGCGCCGCCTCCACCTCCTCCGGCGTCGCCTTCGGATCCACCGACACCAGGATGTGCCGCGCGTGCACCTCCACGTCCTCGCCCTCGTTCTTCGCGTACTGCGCGTAGGCCGCCTTCAGGTCCTCCTCGGACACCTTGATCTTCGACGACACCTTCAGCTGCATGAGCTTGCCGCGCGCAATCTGCTTGCCGAGGAACTCCTTGTAGGTCTTCAGCGTGTAGCCCTCGCGCGCCAGCAACTGCTCGAACTGCGCCGGATCCGTGATGCTGTTCTGCCGCTGCACGTCCGCCATCGCCTCGTCGATCTCCGAGGCCGAGGACGTCAACCCCAGCTCCTTCACCTCCGCCTCCACCAGCTTCTCCGCGATGAGCTGGTCCAGCGCCAGCTTCATCACCTGGTTGCGCTGCTCGGTGCGCTTGCGCGGATCCCGCTCCGTCAGCCGCGCCAGCTCCGGCGAGGCCCGCTGCTGCACCTCGGACAGTGCGATGATGTCGCGGTTCACCACCGCCGCCACCTTGTCCACCAGCTCCGCGCGCGCCGCCCCCGCCACCACCAGCACGGCCACCGCGATGACTCCCAGCCACGTCTTCATCTCAATCCCTCGGATGCGCCCCAGGCCCTGCCGGGGCTCGAACTCTGTTCTACTCCGCCGCCGGGGCCTGCGGCACAGGCTTGCCACGGATGGTCTGCAGTGCTGCCTCGTTCACCCAGATTTTGGCCTTCTCCTGCAGTTCCTTCTCGAAGGCCTCCTGCGCCTCGGACTGCTTGAGCATCACGATGCGCGCCTCGATCTGCCCTCGCACCTCCGCGAGGTCCCGCTTCCGGCCCGGCTTGAACTCGATGACCTTGAACAGGTGGAAGCCGTACTCCGTGGACACCACGTCCGACACCTGTCCCGGCCGCATGTTGAACACCACGTCATCGAACGCCTTCGGCATCTGCCCACGCGGGAAGAACCCCAAGTCCCCGCCCACCTTCGCGTCCGCGCTCAGCGAGTAGCGCCGCGCCAGATCCGCGAACTTCTTCCCCGATTTCAGCAGTGCCTGCACCCGCTTGGCCTCGTCCAGCCCCTTCACCACCAACTGCGCCGCGTGGACCTCCTCCGGCTCCTGGAACTCCGCCTCGTGGGCCGTGAAGTACGCGCGCAGCTCCTCCTCCGTCACCGCCACGCGCGCGTACACGTGGTTCGCGAAGAGCTTCTCGATGATGAGCCGCTGGGACTCGCGCGCCCGCAGCTCGGCCAGCGACAGCTGCCCCTGTGCCAGCGCGTCGCTGAAGCTGTCCGTGGGGTAGTCGCCCGTCAGCCGCAGCATCTGCCGGTCCACCTCCTCCGGCGTCACGGTGATGTTGTGCTGCTTCGCCTCCTGCAACAGCAGCAGCCGCTTCACGATGCTGTCCAGCAGCGCCCGCTTGAAGGGCTCTACCTCCTCGGGCGTGAGCTCGGGGCCCTCGGAGGAGGACAGCTCCCGCGTCAGCTCCTGTTCGAAGTCGGCGCGGCGCACCCCCTCGCCATTCACCGTGGCCACCACGTTGGCATCGGGCTCCGCCTCGGGCGGCTTGTTGCAGCCCACCGCGCCCAGGGTGCCGAGCGCCAGGGTCACGAGGAGGAGCGGAGAAGTGCGGGTAGGAAAGGGGCGCATGCAAGCTCTCCTCTACGAGGGACGCGAGAGAAGGGCAACGGTGGCCCACGCCTGAGCGCCCGGCAAGGTAGCCTTCATGGCATTTCCCCCTCAGAGGCATAGGGGGCGGGCACCGTCCCCGGCAGCGGCCCCAAGGGCGCACGCATGGGCGCGGACATGTCCACCGGCACCCGCGCCAGCGCTGCCGCGTCCACGGAGAGCCCCTGGCGGCGCTCCAAGCCCTCCAGGAAGTCCGCCCAGGCTCGGTTCTGCTTCAGGCCTCGAAGCCGCTGGGTGAGCTGCTCGCGTACCTCCTCCAAGGAGAGGTCCACCGCGGGCAGCCGTCCGTTCAGCTTGAGGAGGTGGAAGCCCTGCTCTGTCTGCACCGGCCCCACCACATCGCCCGACTCTTTCAGCTCACGTGCCGCCGCGAGCACCTCGGGGCCATACGCGCGAGCGAGCGCCTCGTCGGAGAGGAAGCGCATGTCCCCATCCAGCGGCTGGGTGCGAGGCTCCTCGCTCTGCTCCCGGGCCACCTGCCCGAAGGACTTGAAGTCAGCGGGAGGCAGCGCGCGGATCTGCTTCATCAGCGCCTCGGCTCGGGCACGAACCGTGGCCACCCGGGCCGCATCTCCGCGAGGCGCCGCCAGGAAGACGTGCGACAGGCGCACCTGGGCGGGCCGCGAGAAGCTGTCCCGCTCCTTCGCATAGGCCTCGGCCACCTCGGCGTCGGTCACCGTGACGTCGGCCTTCTCCAGCTGCTGGCGGGTCAACCGGCTCACCAGGGCCCGCTTGAAGCTGGCCAGCACCTCGGGGTCATTCTGCAGCCCCCGCTCGAGCGCCTCGCGCGCCAGCAGCTCGAAGCGGGCCACGCTCTCCACGTACTCGCGCTTGGCCTCGGGCGTCTGGTAGCGCTCGCGCAGGGCGGGGCTCATCTCCAGGAAGCGCTGCTCCAGCGCCTCGGCGGTGAGCATGTCCCCCTGCCAGCGCGCCACCGGAGTGCCGGCTTCCTCGCGCGTGTGGCGCACGTCCACCTCGGCGCGTCCCGGGGCGGGCGCGCGCTCGCACGCCACCAGCGGCAGCGTGAGCAGAAGCAGGGAGCGAAGGGCAGAAGGCATGGAGGCGGGCGCTCGGGCTAGCACGGCGAGCGGGCCTGGACAACCGGTGCCACGAGGCGTCAGGCGCGCGTCGCGTTCGCGGAGAGGAACGTCTCCACCAGCGGGAAGATTTCGTCCGGCGCGCGGCGGCCCAGCACCAGGTCCGCGTGCCCGTAGTCCTCCGCGAAGCCGTGCGCCCGGCCCGCGACCACGAGCTTCACCGGCCCGCCGAGGTGCTCCTTCGCCCGAGCCACCGCCAGCGGCGGCGCCAGCAAGTCCCGGCTCCCCGCCAGCAGCAGGAAGGGCGTGCGCACCTCGGACAGCGGCACCTGGTAGTCGAAGCTCCCGTCATACGAGGTGAAGCTGTGCGTGGTAATCCACCGGGCGAACTGCCGCACTACGCCCCCGGCGATGTCGGCGGGCACGTTGGCCATCGCCTTGCGCACCACGTCCGGCTCCATGTTGTCGGCCAACATCATGTAGCGCGTCATTGGCCCCGGCGGCGCGCCGAGCACGGCGATGCCTGTAATCCGCCGGGTGGGGATGCTCCTGAGCCGCAGCAGCGGCTCGATCTTGCTCATGAAGATGCGCAGGCCCGGCTGCACCGCGAAGGTGAACGGCGCCCCCAGCGTGGCCGCCGCGCGCACCGGCGCCTGCGGGTTGCGCGCCAGGTGCCCATATAAGGTGAGCCCGCCCTTGGAGTGCCCCACCCAGAGCACCTGCTTCGGGCCCGTGGACACCACCGTGCGGATGGCCGCGCGCACGTCGTGCTCGGCCTGATCATCAAACGTAAAGTCTGACGCTGGCCCCGCCAACCCCCGCCCGCGCAGCTCCATCACCCACGTCTCGAAGCCCGCGCGCGCCAGGTACCGGGCCAGGCTGTAGCGCTCGTCGAAGTCCATGTGGAAGCGGTTGGCGCCCAGCCCATGGCAGAGGATGACGGGCTCGGCGTACCGGCGCTGCCCCCGCGCGTGGTAGCGCCCCAACGCAATGGCCGCTCCATCATCCGTGGGCACCCGGTACAGCTCGTCCGGCTTGAACGGCAATGTCAGCAGCCCCTCGCCGTTGCGGCTCACCGCCCGGGAGAAGAGGTCCGCCATGCGGACCAGCCTCGGCGTCTGGATTCGCCTCACCCCGCCAGCCTAACGCCCTGGCACGTTGGGTGCTCTGTCGAAAAGTGAGCACCCACATGGTTCGGCAGGCCGGTTGCATTACTCCCCCGTGACTGAGGCCAGGGAGGTTCGAGATGCAGCAGCATGGAACGAGCGAGGAAGCGGCAGTACCGGGGACTGTCACCGTTTTGCCCACAGATACCCTGCTGTGTGCCCTAAGGGTGATGGAACGTCACCAAGTGCGCCTTCTTCCGGTCGTGGAGGAGAAGGGAACGCTCCTCGGGCTGATCAGCGAGGCACGGATTCTCGAAGCTTGGGAAGTGGACCCACTCCTCCGGGTTTCCGAGGTGATGGAGGAGTGTGGCCCTCCTGTGGACTGGGGGCGCCAGGCCTACGGCCACTGAAGCTCCGCGCGGTTGCGGTACAGTGGCGCGCGTGCCGGACGCCCCCAGCTGTTGGACCGTCTACATGCTGCGCTGCCGTGATGGGACGCTGTACACCGGCGCCACCAACAACCTGGAGCGTCGGCTCGCCACGCACGGGCGAGGCAAGGGGGCCGCGTACACGCGGGCCCGCCTCCCCGTGAAGCTGGTGTGGAGCGAGCCCGCCGAAGACCGGGGTACCGCCCTGCGCCGGGAGGCCGCCCTCAAGCGGCTGACTCGCGCCGAGAAGCTGCGCTTGATTGGCCGCCCGGTGGCCTGACGGCCGTGATTTCAGAGACTTGACGGGTCTCGCGGATCCATGGGATTGGATTTTTGCCAGTCTTCCTGGAATGGCCGAGAAGTGAGTTTCTCTTGAAACAAGTCCCTCCGGTCGAAGGGCGCGGCCTCTCCCGCGAACCCACCGGCTCCACTCCCCGTGACACCGTGGCGCGGCAGAAGCAGCGGGCGGTGGTGTGGATGGCGATGTCGAACCTGCCCTTCTGGGCGGTGGACATACTCGCGTCGCAGCAGGCGCGGTGGGACACGCTGGCCATCCGGCTCCTCTGGATGCTGCTGACGCTGCTGACGTTCTGGGGGCTGCGGCACATCCAGGCCCGGTACCGGGGCACGGTGGGCTGGTCCATCACCGGGCTGGTGCTGCCGCAGGTGTTCGTGGCGTGGATCATCTGGCGGCTGGGCGGCAGCCAGAGCCCCGTGTTCGCGTGGTTCTGCGCGCTGCCCCTGCTGGGCATGGCCCTGTCAATGGGGGTGCTGTACCGCTCCCTGCTGAGCGCGGCCGCCAGCCTGGTGACGGCGCTCGGGGTGCTGGTGCTGGAGGGCCGCTCCGCCTCCCTCCTCGTGCTGTGGGGGCTGCTCATCACCGCCTCGGGAATGGTGGCGGTTCAGGCCTCGTACTTCTACGCGCGGATGAAGCAGGCCCGCGCGGACGCGGAGGCCCACCGGCAAGTGGCGCAGGAGGCGCTGGCGGCCACGCAGACGCGCGCTCAGGAGGTGGATCGGCTGGTGCAGGTGGGCCGGCTGGCGGCGGGCGTGGCCCACGAGGTGAACAACCCGCTGGCCTTCATCCAGGCCAACCTGGGCTTCCTGGCGGACGAGCTGCCGCGTCAGCAGAGCCGGCCCATGGCGGACTGGCTGGAGGTGGTGAACGAGACGCAGGCGGGCGTGGTGCGCATCCAGCAAATCGTCCAGGACCTGACGGCGCTGGCGCGCGGCGACGCGGAGCCCACGCCGAGGGAGGTGGGCAACTGCCAGCTCTCCACCGTCATTGAGGAGAGCATGCGGCTGGCCTCGGTGCGGCTGAAGCGGCTGGAGGTGAAGGTGGAGGTGCCTCCCGCGATGCCGCTGGTGCGCGCGGATGCGCGGCGGCTGGGCCAGGTGCTGCTCAACCTGCTGCTCAACGCGGCGGACGCGCTGGAGGACACTGGGGTGAAAGGCCCTCGGGTGGCGCTGAGGGTTCAGCCGCGAGAGGAGCGGGTGCACCTGGTCCTCGAGGACAATGGGCCGGGCTTCCCGCCGGAGCACCTGTCGCGGCTCTTCACGCCCTTCTTCACCACCAAGGCACAGGGGAAGGGGACGGGGCTGGGGTTGGCGCTCTCGCGCGAGTACGTGGAGACCTTCGGAGGCTCGCTGCGCGCGGAGAACCGCCCGGAGGGCGGGGCGCGCTTCACGGTCGAGTTGCTGCTGGCGTGACATCCCCTGCCCGGAGGCAGATGCGGGGGTGGGGGGCAGGCACTAAAGTGCGGCTCCTACTCACCGCGCTGGAGGGCCGGCTCTCATGAAATCGTTCTTCTCGCATCGGGGTGGTGCGTCGCTGCTGCTGCTGGGAGTGCTGGGGACGGGGTGTGGCTACGGGCCTCCCAACCACAATCCCATCGTCTCCGCGGGCCCCGAGCCTTCCATGAAGGACGTGGTCTCCGGGACCGAGGTGCAGATGCACCTGGTGGTGACGGACGAGGATGGGGATGAGCTGCGCTACCGGTGGATCCAGTCGCCGTCGGAGCCCGCGGGGACGTACAGCAACCCCGAGGTGGGGGAGCCGACCTGGATCGCGCCCGAGGTCACCAAAGTGACGAGCTTCCTGCTCAGGGTGAACATCCGCGACGGAGAGGGCTCCTCGCTGAGCGGCTCGACGACGGTCCAGGTCCACCCGCGCCCGTAGAGGCTCAGCCCGCCGTGGGCGTGGGCGCGGCCGGGGGCGCGGGCGGGGTGGCGCGCTGCTTCTTGGCGCGGGCCTGGACGAAGACGATGCCCAGCACCAGGAAGACGAGCGCGCCGATGCCCGCGCCGAGGGCCTGGGCGTGGATGAGCTCCGTGGTGACGTCGTGCACCACCTGCGGCAGGTTGCACTTCGTCTCCGTGGCCAGCGGCGTGGTGTTGTTCCACACCTGGTAGCTGCGGTTCGTGAAGGTGGCCACCACGTTGCCGATCAGCCCGCCCACGAGCGTGAAGAGGAGCACTGTCTTGAGCTTGTCCATGGCAGGGGTACCTCGGAAGGAGGGCGGGTGAGCGTCATTTATATGCGCTTGGGGCCGCCGCAAAGCCTGGACCGTGTTATCTGTGGCCTATCGTGCCGCTCCTGCCGCTCGCCACTCTGTTTGGGCTCGTGACGCTCGTCTGCGCCGTCTTCCTGTTCATCCACGCGTTCCGTCGCAGCGTGGGCACGGGGATGATGGTGCTGCTCATCCCCTGCTACATCCTCTTCTACGCGTTCAGCCAGTTCGAGCACCCGCGCAAGAACCTCATCCTCGCGGGCTTCTTCGGCTGCTCGGTGCTGGCCGCCGTCTTCCTGGGCCTGGGCGCCCATGGGGTGACGCGGGTGATGGTGGGGTACCCGCCGGACTACTGAGGCCTGGGCTTCGGCTCCTGGCGCTGGAGGTGGTGAATGCTCACGCCCGAGCCGGCTGGCGCGCGCTGCGCGAATCACCCCGAGGCCGCCGCGGTGGCCTCCTGCGCGCGCTGCGGCACCTTCCTGTGCGGCGCCTGCACCGAGCTCCTGGGAGAGGCGGCCTCCTGCGCCAGCTGCCTCGCGTTGCTGCACAAGGGCGCCGTGCCGCCCCGGAGGATGAAGGTCATCCTCGCGCTCAACGTCCTTGTCCTCGTCACCTTCCCGCTGCTGGGGGCCCTGCCGCTGCAGAACCTGGTGATGTCCGTGCTTGGACTGTGGGTCGGCACGCGAGAGCGGCGCCGGATCCGCGAGAGCCAAGGAGCCGTTGGCGGCGCAGGGCAGGCCTGGCTCGCGCTGGGGTTGGGCGTGGTGAACGGGTTGCTGGTGCTGGCGTGGGTTGGGCTGCTGGTCTCCTTCATCGCCCGCCGCGGCCGGTGGTGAGCGGTGAGCGCGCTCACACGCCCCGGGCAGCAGGGTCCCACACGTACTTGTGCAGCTGGAGCTGGAAGCGCACGGGCAGCCGGTCCTCGATGATCCACTCGGACAGCTCGCGCGGGTGCAGCTTGCCGAACACGGTGGAGAACAGCAGCCCGAAGGGCTTGTCCAGCAGGCGGTGCTCGGTGATGAGCGCGCGCGCCCAGTCGTAGTCCGCCCGGCTGCCGATGACGAACTTCAGCTCGTCGTTGGCGTTCATCGAGGTGAAGTTGCCGAAGTCGTTCCGGTCGCACTCGCCCGAGGAGGGCGTCTTCATGTCGACGATCTTGTGCACGGCCGGGGGCACCAGCCGCACGTCGATGGCGCCGCTCGTCTCCAGCAGCACGGTGAGGCCCTCGGCGAGCAGGGCCTCCATGAGCGGGTACACGCCGGGCTGGAGCAGGGGCTCGCCGCCCGTCACCTCCACCAGCGGGGCGCGCAGGGCCTTCACCTGCTCCACCACCTCGGCGTTCTTCATGCGGGTGCCGCCCCGGAAGGCGAACTCGCTGTCGCAGTAGGTGCAGCGCAGGTGGCAGCCGGTGAGGCGCACGAAGGAGCACAGCAGGCCCGCGTGGGAAGACTCGCCCTGCACGGAGAGGTAGATCTCCTTCACCATCACGGAGTCCGCGGTGGGTGTGCGGCGGGGCTGGATATGAGGACGCGCGGCAAGCATGGGAGGGCGAGCGGGGGGCGCTTTTAAGCACGGTCCCCGGAGGATTCCAACCGCTTGGCTGACCCGGGACGTTCCACGCGCCTGACAGGCAGGCGCTCCGCCCCTAGCTCCCCGAGGGGCCGGCCTTCCCCTTCATCCGCTCCACCCACGAGTCGATGAGGTGGCGCGCGATGCTCAGGCGCGGGGGGATGCGGGGGAGGGTGTCCACGGTGAACCAGCCGGCCTCGGCAATCTCCTTGTCGTCCACGTGCAGCTCGCCGCCCGCGTACTCGGCGGTGTAGCCCACCATGAGCGAGCGCCCGAAGGGCCACGGCTGGCTGCCGAAGTAGCGCAGGTTCTTCAGCTCCACCCCCACCTCCTCCTTCACCTCGCGGTGCACCGTCTCCTCGAGCGACTCGCCCGGCTCCACGAAGCCCGCGAGCGTGCTGAAGAAGGCGTCCGGGAAGCTGGCGGAGCGGGCCAGCAGGACGCTGTCCCCCCGGGTCACCAGCACGATGACCGCAGGCGAGATGCGCGGATAGAAGGGCGTGTGGCACGCGGGGCAGCGGCGCGCGCGCTCGCCGGGCACCAGGTCCGTGGGCGTGGCACAGCGGCCGCAGAAGCGGTGAGTGACATCCCACTCGGCGATGGCCAGCGCGCGGCCCGCGACGAACAGCAGCTCCTCGTCCACCTGCCGGAACAGGTTGCGCCCGCCGATGAGCTTCAGCCCCGTGGGGGGCTCCTTTCCCTTCGGCCAGCTGGCGGCGTAGCAGTCCACCCCATCCAGCGTGCCGATGAAGTGCGCGCCCTCGGCGAGCTCCGGCAGGCGAGCACCCTGGGGGATGGCCACGCCGCCCTCCCGCTCCTCGATGAGGAGCTCCAGGCCCTGGGCGGCAAACAGGAAGGCCTCTTCGCGGCGGCGGGTGGGGGGCTCATGACCGGGGACGAAGCGGGGCGGGCTCACGTCCCCACCATAGCGGGGACCCCGGCGGCTTGCAGGGCTCGGGATTGGACCTGATACATTGTGGGTGTCGGTCAGAAGACCCGGGGGAAGCGAGGTGGCTGCACCTCGCGAGAAGACGCGTTATCACCGCTGGCACTCAGGACAGGTGGGGCTTGGGACGGGCGACCCAGGGGGCGTACATGCAACGACTGGGGTGGATGCTGTGCGCGGCCCTGCTGGTGGCGGGGGTTGCGGGCGCGCAGGACAAGCCTCTCGACAGGCCTCCGATTGTCCTGGGGCTTCACGCGGACATGAGCTCCGGCTCGGCCATGGCGGGAGAGGCCGTCCGCCGCGGGGCGCTGCTGGCCATCTCCGAGATCAACGGCCAGGGCGGCCTCCTGGGCGGACGCAAGCTGGAGCTCGTGGTGAGAGACCACCACGGCGTGCCCGCTCGGGCCGAGTCCCAGCTCCCCGAGCTCGCGGACATGCCGAACCTCGTGGCCGTGCTGGGGGGGCTGCACGGCGCCGCCTTCCTCACGAGCCTCCCGTACATCCACCGGCGGCAGCTCGTGTTCATGGGGACGTGGGCGTCCACCAAGGAGCTCATCGATCACGGCGAGACACCCAGCTACACCTTCCGGGTCTCCGCCCAGGATTCGCTCGTGGGGGAGTTCCTGGTCTCCAAGGCGCTGAAGCCGGGGCGGACCCAGCTCGGGCTGTTGCTGGAGCGCAGCGCGTGGGGCCGGAGCAATGAGAAGGCCATGAGCGAGGCGCTGGCCCGGCGCAAGCTGACGCCCGCAGGCGTGCAGTGGTTCAACTGGGCCGACGAGAACATGGACGCACAGGTCGCCGCGCTCGAGCGCATGGGCGCCCAGGCCATCCTCCTGGTGGCCAACGCCCCGGAGGGCAGCAACGCCATCAAGAGCATGGCGCGCAGGCCCCAGGACAAGCGCGTGCCCCTCTATGCGCACTGGGGCCTCTCGGGTGGGAGCTTCGTGGCGATGGCGGGGCCGGCCCTCTCCGAGGTCGAGCTCTCCGTGTTCCAGACGTTCTCCTTCGTGGGCGCCAAGGACAAGCGGACCCAGGACTTCCTCACCGCCTACCACCAGATGTTCGGGACGACGCGGGCCGAGGACATCTCCGCGCCGGTAGGGACGGCGCACGCGTATGACGCCGTGTGGCTGCTGGCGCTGGCCATCAAGAAGGCGGGCACCACGGATCGGCCGAAGGTCCGCGACGCCCTGGAACAGCTCGGGCCTCATAAAGGACTCATCCGCACGTATCAGCCCGCCTTCACCCCCACGCGCCACGAGGCGCTGGAGCTCTCCGACTACCAGCTCACCACCTTCACTTCCGAGGGCGTCCTGGTGCCCTCCGCGCCCTAGGAGGTGGCCGTGCGCTTCTTCCGAAGCCTTCAGGGAAAGATCCTCCTGTTCTTCTTCCTGATCGACGTGGCCACCGTAGGGGTGCTCGTCGCCACTGTCTCGGGCAAAGCGAGGGAGGCGCTCGCGGAGAAGATCGAGCAGCAGCTCCAGCTGACGGCTGTCACCGTCTCCAACGACATCGAGGCCCAGCTGACCCTCAAGTGGGACTTCATGAAGTCGCTGGCCTCCAACACGTTCATGGTCAACAGCGTCATCGACCCGATGGGGCGCGGTGACTACCTGGTGCCCTTCATGCAGCGGCTGGAGCTGCCCGGCCTGGGCGGGGACCAGACGGACGTGTGGCTGGTGGACTTCGCGGGGCGCACCATCGCCCGCAACAGGGTGCCGGCGGACAGCCCCGCGCATGCCGTGCACTTCGCCGACGAGCCCTGGTGGCCGCAGGTGCAGGACGGGAAGCGCGTCCTCACCGTCACCCAGCGAGAGGACCACACGCACCTGCTGTTCGCCGTTCCCGTCCTCTACCAGGAGCACGCCGAGGGGGCGGTGGTGTCCGAGTTAGACCTCTCCCATCTGCAGGAGGTTGCCCTGAGGAGCGGTCTCGAGGCAGCCCTGTTCTCCGGCCAGGGGCCGCTGTTCGGGTTCATTCCCTCGGAGGCGCTGGAGAAGGTCCGGAGCCTGGGTCCCACCCCCGTGCAGACCACCTTCCAGCAGGAGGACACCATCTACCTGGTCGAGCCGCTGAAGGGCTTCCCCCTCCAGCACGCGCTGCACTGGTCCCTGGTGCTCTCCGTGCCCGCCGAGAGGCTCACCCTGCCGCTCCAGGAGCTGCGCCAGCAGATGGTGGGCGCCGGAGCGCTGCTGGCCGTGCTGTTCGCGGTGGTGATCGTCTGGGGGACCCGCAGCCTGCTGCACCCGCTGGAGCGCATCGAGGACACCATGCGGCGCATCGTCGACGAAGGCGACCTGAGCCAGCGCATCCGGCTCCGGTCCCGGGACGAGCTGGGCTCCATTGCCCGCACCTTCGACGAGATGCTCGAGCGGCTGGAGCAGCGCACCGCGGAGCTGGAGCGCTCGCGAGACAAGGCCGCCCTGCTGGCCCACATCACCTCCGCCGCCCCGAGCGCCATCGCGCTGATGGATCTCCAGGGCAAGGCGCGCGTCTGGAATCAGGCCGCGGAGGGCCTCTTCGGGTGGCGCCTGGAGCAGCTTGCCGAGAGCTCCTTCCTGGCCCCGATGGTGGCCGCGGGGGCCCGGGAGGCCATCTCCGAGCTCATCACCCGCGCCAGCGCCACCGGCCAGCCCGCCGAGGCGGAGGTCACCCTCACGAGCCGGGAGGCGGGGCCCGTCCTGGTACAGTTGCAGGTGACACGCATCGCGGACGCGGCCGGCCAGCCCATGGGGTATCTCTTCATCATGAGGGATCAGCGCGAGGTGAAGCGGCTGCGCGAGTCCCTCGTCCAGTCGGAGAAGATGGCCGCCATGGGCACGCTCGTCGCGGGGCTCTCGCACGAGCTCAACAACCCGCTGGGCATCATCATCGGCTACGCCCAAGGGCTGGCGCGGCGCAATACCCTGGAGGACAGTGTCCGGGGTGCGGTGGCCTCCATCGAGCGGCAGGCCCAGCGCTGTGCCCAGCTCGTCCGGGCGCTGCTGGACTTCTCGCGCAAGAAGGTCCCCATCCGCGAGCGCGTGGCGGTGGCCGTTCTCTTCGAGAGGGTAACGGAGCTGGTGCGTGGTCAAGCGAACCGGGCGGGGGTCTCCTTTGAGGTACTCCCCCCCTCTCCGGAGCTGCCCGAGCTGGAAGTCAGCGTCCAGGAAATCGAGTCTGCCTTGCTCAACCTGATTACCAACGCGCTGGACGCGACACCGAGCGGGGGGGCCGTGCAGGTGAGCGCCCAGCCGGTGGCCCCAGGGGGCGGGGTGGAACTCGTGGTGACGGACACCGGCAGCGGTATGTCCGAGGAGGTGCTTCTGCGCGCCTTCGATCCATTCTTCACCACCAAGCCCGTCGGACAGGGGACAGGGCTCGGATTGTCCATTACAAGGAACATTGTCGAGGCGCACGGAGGTGCCCTCGACGTGAAGACATCTCCGGGAGCCGGGACGACGGTCCGGCTGTGGCTTCCGGCGGCAGGAGCGCCCCCCCAGGCGCACCGCATGGAGGCGACCGCATGGAAGTGAAGCTCATAGGTCCGTCGCCAGAGGCTCCTGGGGAGGGCCGGTTTGCCACCCGGGACGAGAGCCTCGCCGGGGGCGCGTCCGCGTCCCGCGGCGCCTCCGCTTCGCCGCTCCCCAAGCGCAGCGTGCAGGAGCTCACCCCGGGAGGAGGCATCTCCGTGCTCGTCATCGACGATGAGCCGGACATGCGCGAGATGCTGGCCTTCTCGCTGCCCGCCAACGAGTTCGAGGTGGTGACGGCGGACGGGGGCCGCTCGGCGGTGTCGCTGCTGGGCACCCGCCGCTTCGACGTGGCCATCACCGACTTGAAGATGCCGGGCATGAATGGCGTGGAGACGGTGTCCGCGCTGCGCGAGCTGGACCCGGACATGGAAATCATCGTCGCCACCGGCTACGCGAGCCTGGAGACGGCGCTGGCCTGCATGAAGCAGGGCGCGTACGACTACATCCGCAAGCCGTATGACATCGCCGAGCTGCGCCACCTCATCCTCCGGGCGGTGGAGAAGCGGCGCCTGCGCTCGCTGGTGCCGCTGTACGAGGTGAGCTGCGCGCTGCTCTCGCTGCGGACCCGTGCCGAGGTGCTGGCGCACCTGGGCGAGCTGACGCTGGACCTCGTGCCGCACCAGGCGTTCCGGTTGCTGCTGCCGGAGCGAGGGCAGGCCGAGCTGAGCATCTGCCCCTCCACGGATGGGCTGGAGGTGCCGCCCCTCGCGCTGCGGGAGCTGTCCCGGCGGGCCATTCAGGCGCAGGAGCCCGTGTGTCTGGTGCGCACCTCGCGCGACTGGCCCTTCGTGCCGGTGGATCGGCTGGGCTCGGCGCTGGCGTACTCGCTGCAAGTGGGAGATGCGCCCGCAGGCTGCCTCATCCTGTTGCGCGGCGTGGGCCAGCCAGGGTTCTCGGTCTCGGAGCTGCAGCGGGGCAGCCTGTTCGCCGCGCAGCTCGCACTGGCGCTGGAGACGGCGCGCCTCAACGGCGAGCTCGAGGCCCGCGTGAAGGACCTGGAGGCCACGCGCGAGGAGCTGGTGAAGGCCGAGAAGCTGGCCACGGTGGGCAAGCTGGCCGCCGGGGTGACGCACGAGCTGAGCAACCCCCTGGCCTTCACCAAGGCCGGCTTGCAGGCGCTGTCCTCTTACTCGAAGGATGTGAAGTCCCTGTGGCGCACGGCCCGCGACGCGGCGCAGGAGCTCTCCCAGAAGGACGACCCTCGCTGCAAGGAACTGGCGCACAAGCTGCTCACCGCGGCGGGCCACGAGACGGAGACCTCCATCCAGGACGTGGAGGAGTCGGCCGTGGATGCCATGGACGGCATCCGCCGCGTGGAGCGCCTGCTCGAGGAGCTGCGTGCCGTGTCGGGAGGGAGCCCGGTGTCGCCCGCCGCGCGGGTGGACATCACGGAGCTGCTGGAGCGCCAGGTGCGCGATACCACCTTGTGCCGGCCATTCCAGGTAGAGACTTCGGGGCCCGTGTTCGCGTGGGTGGGGCTGCAGGACTTCACCTCCAGCCTCAAGCGCATCCTCTCCTTCCTGTGCGAGGCCAGCCCGTTGCCCCAGGGCCAGCCGCCCGTGCCGCTGAAGGTCCTCGCTGGGTACGCGGATGGGCGTGCCTTCATCCAACTGGAGGACTCCCTGCTCACGCTGAGTGAGGCGCGGCACGCGGAGATCTTCGACCCGCGCATCCAGGCCGATTCACAGAGCGGGGACACCTTGCGCCTGAACTTCGGGCTCGCGCTGGCGTGGCGGCTGCTGCGCCGCATGGGCGCGGACCTCACCGCCTCACCGAGGCCCTCGGGAGGCAGTGTCTTCCGGCTGGTGCTTCCGGCGGCGAGGTAGGGGAGAGGCCGCGACATCATGCCGGGACATATCCTCATCGTGGACGATGAGCGGGACATCCGTCAGCTGCTCCGCGAGATGTTGACGCTCGAGGGGCACGAGGTGGCCGAGGCCACCAACGGGGCGGAGGCCCTGTCGCGGCTGCGCGACGCCTCGTTCGACCTGGTGCTGACGGACGTGCGGATGCCGAACCTGAGCGGCATGGAGCTGCTGCGCCGGGTGCGCGAGGTGTCTCCCTCCACCGAGGTGGTGGTGGCCACCGCCTACGCGGAGCTGGACACCGCCATCGAGTGCATGCGCGCCGGCGCGTTCGACTTGCTGCGCAAGCCGTTCAACCTCCAGGAGCTGTTCAGCTGCGTGTCACGCGCGCTGGAGAAGCGCCGCTTCAACGTCTCCACGGACCTGGTGCGGCTGAGCCAGGCCCTCTTCGAGCAGAACGCCATCGAGCAGCTGCCGCGCGCCATCGTGGACAGCGTGCGCTCGTTCATGGCCGCGGACGCGGCGCTGCTGGCGCTGCCGGACACGGACGGCAAGCTGCAGGTGGCGCACGCCCAGGGGCTGTTGGGCGAGGAGGAGAGCGCGCTGTGCCTGTCCCTGGGCGAGCGGATGGTCCGCATGCTCTCGCGGGACCAGATGCCCGCGGTGCTCGGGCCGCTGGGCGGGGACTGGCGCTTCAAGGACTTTCAGACGCTGCCTCGGGAGCTCTCCGTCTGTGTGCTGCCCCTGGCCGCGCGGGAGCGGATGTTGGGGGTGCTCGTCGTCCTGCGCCGCTCCGAGATGCGCGCGCTCAACCGGGGCGAGCTGGACCGGGCCTCGCTGCTGGCCTCTCATGCCGTGCTGGCGCTGGAGAACGCGCGCATGGCCGGCCAGCTCTCCGCCTCCGAGCGGATGGCCTCCATGGGCCTGGTGGCCGCCGGCATCAGCCACGAGATCAACAACCCGGCCTCCTTTGTCCTCAGCAACCTCCTGTACATCCAGAAGGGCCTGAACCTGCTCAGCCGCACCCTGCACCACGAGCCCCACGCGAAGGAGCCGCGGGAGCCCCTCAGCTGGGGGCCGCGCGAGCAGGAGGAGTTCGAGGCCATCCAGGAGGCTGCGAGCGAGGCGTACGAGGGCACGCGTCGCATCTGTGAAATCATCCGGGACATGCGGGCACTGTCGCGGATGGATGACGCGACGGCGGGGTGGTTCGATCTGAACGAGGCCATCCGCTCCGCGCTGCGCATCACCCGCGCCGAGACGACACCCGCCGCCATGGTCGTCGTGGAGCTGTCCGACGGCATCCAGGTGAAGGGCACACCGGGGCGCGTCTCCCAGGTCTTCAGCAACCTGATCATCAACGCGGCGCAGGCCCTGTCCGACTGGAAGGGCCCCCGGCGGGAGATCCGCGTCACCAGCCTTCGAGCGGGAGACCGGGCCATCGTCGAGGTGGCGGACACGGGGCCGGGCATTGCCCCGGAGCACCTGTCGCGCGTCTTCCAGCCCTTCTTCACCACGAAGGGGATGACGACGGGCACGGGGCTGGGGCTCTCCATCAGCCGGGACATCGTCCGGCGGCTCGGGGGAGACATCGAGGTGCAGAGCGAGCAGGGGGTGGGCACCGTCTTCACGGTCTCTCTGCCAGCGCGCCCCACCGAGGGCTCGTGATAGAGGAGGGGCATGCCCCAAGACTCCGCATACATCGGCGTGGGTGAGCCCGTCAGCCGCGTCACCGATGCGCTGGAGAAGAAGGGCCCCATGCTGGAGTTCGCGGCCATGAGCCAGGGGGCCTTCACCCAGGTGGTCTCCATGGCGCAGCGGGGGATGAACCCCGCGTCCAACGTGGACTGCGCCCGCTTCGCCCTGGCCGCGTGGAAGGAGACGCGCGAGCGCCAGAACCTCTTTCTCGCCGAGGAGTTCCCCGCGCTCCAGTTCCTCGCGTGCGACGCGGTGATGAGCCGCCGCAAGCGCCGCATCGTGCTGCTGGTGCACAACGTGTCCAGCAAGAAGCGCTGGCTGGCGCTCTCCAAGCTGGGCCTCCAGCGGCGCGTGGACCACGTGCTGTGCCTGTCCCCGCACAGCCAGAAGGTGCTGGTGGAGCACTACGGCATTCCGCGCGAGAAGGTGAGCGTCATCTACTCGCGCGTGGACACGGCCTACTTCCAGCCCCAGCCGGAGACGCCGCTCAAGCGCCAGGTATGCGCGGCGGGCGCGGTGAACCGCGACTACGGCACGCTGATTGAGGCGGCCACGGGGCTGGACGCGGACGTGAAGATCGCCGCGGACACCATCTGGCGCTACTCGGTGGCCAACAAGGGCGAGACCCAGAGCGCCATGCTGCCGCCGAACGTGGAGATGCGCTCGTGGGGCAGCTACGCGAACCTGCGCCAGCTCTACGCCGAGTCCCGCGTGGTGGTGGTGCCCCTGGCCCGCCCCATCATCAGCGGCATCACCGTGGCCCTGGAGGGCATGGCCATGGGCAAGCCCGTCATCCTCACGCGCAACCCGTACGTCGAGGGCTTCATCGAGGACGGCGTCACGGGCTTCCACGTGGAGCCGGGCAATCCTGTAGCACTGCGTGAGCGCCTGCAGTGGCTGCTGGATCATCCCCAGGAGGCCGAGGCCATGGGCCGCCGCGCCCGCGAGAAGGCCGAGCGGGACTTCTCCGTGGAGCGCTACGTCGAGCGCATCCTCGCTCCGTTTTCTTAGCCTCCAAATTTACAGAACCGGAAAATCCCGACAAAACACTTCCAGAGAAATCCTGGTAGCGGCCAGGGGAGACGACCTATCAGGTCCTCTTCGGCTGGATTGATACATACTGATCACTGTCGACAATCAGAGCCGCAAGTGCTCGGGAGTAGGGGCGAATTTCCGATCGGCAAACAAGCACCCCGCCTGTCAGGTGGGAGGAAGTCCGTAATTTTTCACGTGCTTGCGTGCACTTTTCACAGGCCCATACAATCTTCGCGGGTCCAGAGCGTGGTGGTGCCGTGATTTCTTGCCCACTCTCGCAGGTGGGCGGTGTCACTCCGGGGGAGGATCCCGGGTCGTGGGGAGCTTGGCATGCAATCCGCATCGGTCCAGAAAGAAGTCTCCGAGAATCCGCAGCCGGCGGCGCCCGTTCAGCCTGCCGTGGTGCCGGCCCCCGAGCCCTCGCGGATGATGGCGGTGCCTGCGCTGGCGGCCAAGGCCACTCGGGGACGGCTGGCGCCGGGCTTCGCGGCGAAGCTGAACCTGCTGGTGGACTTGTTCCTGGTGGTGGGCGCGCTGCTGGGCTCCACGCTGCTGATGGGGCACAAGCTGCAAGTGGGCAACCTGGACCTGTGGCTGCTGCTGGGCATGGCGGGGCTGGGCTGGCTGCTGCTGGGCACCGCGCTGTGCCTGTATGACCCGCGGTTCTCGGACCGGGCGCCGCTGGATGACCTGGCGCTGGTGTCCATCACCGTGGTGTCCATCACCTTCATGCTCTACCTGGAGCGCTTGCTGATTGCAGGCGGCTACCCCGTGGTGGCGCTGACGTTCTTCCCGCTGCTGCTCTGGGGGAGCGTGGTGGGGCTGCGGCACTTTGTGTTCCGCCGGCTCGCGGTGCGCGAGGAGCCCATCGACGAGGCGCTCATCCTCGGCCTGGGCGCCATGGGCCGCCTTACGGGCGAGCACCTGGCCGAGCACGGCCGCCGCCGCGTCACTGGCTACCTGGCCTTCGGCAGCGAGAAGGTGAATCCCAACTCGCCGCAGCCGCTGCTGGGCAAGGTGGAGCAGCTGGAAGAGGTGCTCTGCCGCGTGCCGGTGGATGTCGTCTACATCTCGGGCAACGTGCAGAAGCACGGCGTGGAGATGCAGGCGGCCATCAAGCTGTGCGAGCGCTTCGGCATTCCGTTCGCGCTGCCGGCGCACCCGTTCCGCATGGACCGGGCCCGCCCGGAGCACAACCACGCGGTGTCCGACGGCTACCTGCACTTCGTCTCGTACCAGCCTCGGCCGCACCAGATGGCCATCAAGCGCCTGTTCGACATCATCTCCTCGGCGGCGGGCCTGCTGGTGCTCTCGCCGCTGCTCATCTCCGTGGCGGTGGGCATCAAGCTCACCTCGCGCGGCCCCATCTTCTTCAAGCAGAAGCGCGTCGGCCTCCACGGCAAGCCGTTCGACATGCTCAAGTTCCGCTCCATGGTGGTGAACGCCGAGGAGCTGCGCGCCAAGCTCGAGGCGCTCAATGAGCAGAGCGGCCCCGTCTTCAAGATCAAGAACGACCCGCGGATCACCTCCATCGGCCGCTTCATCCGCAAGTACTCGATTGACGAGCTGCCTCAGCTGCTCAACGTGCTGCGCGGTGAGATGAGCGTGGTGGGCCCGCGTCCGCCGCTGCCCAAGGAGGTGGAGAAGTACGCTGCCTGGCAGCGCCGCCGCCTGTCCGTGCGTCCGGGTCTCACCTGCATCTGGCAGGTCTCCGGCCGCAATCAGATCTCCTTCGAGGAGTGGATGTACCTGGACATGCAGTACATCGACAACTGGACCCTGCTGACGGATCTGGGACTGATCCTCAAGACGGTTCCGGTGGTGATCACGGGCAACGGCGCCAGCTAGGCCGCCTGGGCTCGGGGCTGGGGGGCTGCCCGCGAATTGACGCGGGTGTGGGGCTGTCGTTCACTTGCCCGGTTTCCCTCTTTGCGCCGAGCCCATGTCCACGCCCTCCCCTGATTCGAGCGCCGCGGCGACTCCTCCGGCACCGCAGCCCGCGGGGCTGGACGTGTCGACGTCCATGCGCAACGCCGTGAAGCTGGGCAGCTCGCTCATGGTGACGTACGGCATCGCCCTGGCGGTGCGCCTGCTGCTGCCGCGCGTGCTGGGGCCCGAGGCGTTTGGCCAGTTCAACTGGGCCTCGGAGGGCTTCACCGCCGTCTTCTTCGTGCTGGCTGGCCTGGGCCTGGAGGTCTACATCCGCAAGGAGGTGGCCCTGCGGCCGCAGCACGCCAGCGAGTTCTTCGGCGGCACGCTGCTGCTCCAGCTCACCATGGCGGTGACGCTGCTCGGGGTGATGCAGGGGCTGATGCACCTGGACGGCAAGCCCGACTACCTACGGGTGCTGGTGCTGCTGCTGGGCGTGTATCAGTTGTTTTTCCGGTGCAACGGCACGCTGGCGGCGGTGCTCCACGCGCGTGAGCGGGTGGATGGGCTCTCGGTGGCCAACATCGCCACCAAGTGCGTGTGGGGCGGCGGGCAGCTGCTGGTGCTGGCACTGGGGCTGCCCCTGCCATGGCTCGGCGTGCCGATTCTCGCGTCCGAGGTGGTGCGGGCGGTGGTGCTGTTCCGGCTCTCGCGTGTGCACACGGGCCTGGAGATTCGCCTGGACGCGAAGGGCACGAAGGAGGCGATGACGGGCGCGCTGCCCTTCTTCCTCAACGAGGCGGCGCTGGCGGCCAACGGCCCCATGGGCATCTTCCTCCTGGGCTTCCTGACGAACACCACCGAGGTGGGCTGGTACGGCGCCGGGTGGAACCTCGCGGGCATGACGCTCATGGCCGCGCCCGTGGTGACGTGGGTGCTGACGCCGCTGATGGCGCGCGCCGCGGCCCAGTCGCAGGACGATCTGTTCCGCTTGAGTCGCCGCACGCTGGAGGCGGTGAGCGCCTTCTCCATCCCCATGGTGCTGGCCATCGCGCTGGGCGCGGAGACGTGGATCCAGCTGGTGTACGGCGAGGCCTTCCTGCCGGCGGCGGCGGTGCTGCGGCTGCAGGCGCCGATTCTGGCGCTCACGTATGTGGCCATGGTGTGCGCCAGCGTGCTCACGGCGCTGGGCAAGGGCTGGTGGGTGACGCGCACCTCGGTGGTGTCCATGGTGCTCAACTCCACGCTCAACCTGACGCTGGCGCGCCCCTTCCTGGCGTGGTTCGGCCCCGTGGGAGGTGCGTGCGCCTCCGCCCTGGCGCTCTTCATCTGCGAGGTGGTGGCCGTGGGGATGCTGGTGTGGGCCGTGGGAGGACGCGCCTTCGACAAGCAGAGCCTCACCCGGATGGGGAAGACGCTGGCCGTCTGCGGCGTTGTGACGTGCGTCCATCTGGCGCTCGTGGACCTGGGCCCGGTGCGGCTGGTGGTGGGCGCGTGTCTCTATATCGTCCTCGTGTTCGTGACAGGCGCGGTGCGTTTGGACGAGCTGCAAGGCCTGCTGCGCGTGGTGCGCCAGCGGCGCTCGCGTGTCCAGCCGTCCGCCGCCGCGTGAGCTGGAGCCCCTCTTCGGAGCCTCTCTTCTATGTGCCGTTCAACCTCAGCCTCTCGAAGCCTCCTCCGAGTCCTCCCAGCCGCGCTGCTGGCGCTGGCCGCCTGCTACACCCCGGGCCGCTTCATCTGGGTGGACGACTACCGCGAGCCGCCCTCGCTCCAGGACGAGGGCTACGTCATCCGCAAGGGCGACAAGCTCTTCATCAAGGTGTGGAACCAGCGGGAGCTGGACACGCCGGAGACACTGGTGCGCGAGGATGGGCGCATCACCCTCTCGCTGCTCAATGACGTGGACGCCGCGGGGATGACACCGCCGACGCTCGCGCGCCGGATTGAAGAGCTGCTCAAGCCCATGGTGAGCAACCCCTCCGTCACCGTGTACGTGCGCGAGCCCAAGCAGCTGGAGGTGGCGGTGCTCGGCGAGGTGAAGAGCCCCGGCATGAAGGGCCTGGAGCCCGGCTCGGGCGTGCTGCACGCGCTGGCGCAGGCCGGCGGCTTCACGGACTATGCCCAGCCCGACGGCATCTACGTGCTGCGCCGCCAGCCGGACAGCCCCGTACCCATGCGCATCCGCTTCGACTACGAGGCCGCCAGCCGCACCGAGGGCAAGGGCGCCTCGTTCCAGCTGCGCACCGGCGACATCGTGGTGGTGGAGTAACGCGCCATGGCGGTCCTTCCCCTGCTGGTGACGGGCATGGTGCTGGCGAGCTCTCCCGCCGTGCGCTACTCATCCCAGCTGCGGGTGGAGAGCTTCCTGCGCTCGTCGAGCCTGACGGAGGCCCAGGACCGCTCGGTCATCGAGGACCTGGTCATCACCCCGCGCGGCCAGGCCATCCTCTACACCAACCGCATGGAGCTGAAGGCCATCCTCGAGCCGCAGCTCCTGCTGCGCCGCACCTTCACCCAGCCCACGCTGGAGGTGCTCACCTTCCTGTTCCTGCGCGGCGAGTACCAGGTCTCCCGGGGCTTCAAGGTCTGGGCCATGGAGGCCACCACCTACGGCGCGTTCCCCTTCGAAAACTTCCGCGTCCCCGCGACGAGCCCTCCCGAACAGCAGCGCGTGCTGGACGCCAGCAAGTACGTCTACTCGGAGAACATGGTGGGCTTCGACATCCTGGGCATCCGGCGCACGTACATCGGCTTCATGGGGGGGCTCGTCATCAATGGCCTGTTGGATCCGCCCAAGGAGCTGCGCCCGTTCGGTGACCGGGTGACGCCCTCGCAGGTGGGCCCGGAATTCCGCCTCTATGCCTTCCATTCGCTCACCCGCCGCCTCACGCTGGGCACGGAGATGTGGGGCCGGGACGTGCACTTCTCCACCGGCGGGCGCCTGTCCCTGCTGCAGGCCTCGCCCTTGGTGGAGTACCAGTTCCACCCGCTGATCCGAGGCCGCCTCGCCATGGGTGTGGCCGTGGGCGAGCACCGTCTCCAGCGCTACTCCTTCCCGCTGGCCTACGAGGACATCCTCTCCCCCATCCGCTACTCCTTCCCGGTGGCCTACGAGAGCATCCTCCACCCCATCGGCGAAGTCTCTCTCACCACCCCCGTTCCCGTGGGCTACCACTGGCCCGTGAAGGCGAAGCTGGCCGCGCGCTACGTCCCCTTCGTGGACGTCTTCTCCACCCTCAACTATCCCCGCTTCGAGCAGAGCTTCGGCTTCGAGTGGGTGGGCCGCCGCAAGGCCCAGATCAACCTGGACATCGCCGCCGCCCAGTCGGCCACCGGCGGCATCCACGCCAACGATGGCGAGGAACGCCTCGCTTTCAAGGTTCAGTGGCCGCTCACTCGGTCGGCCGCTGTAGTGGCGTCCGGTCGACTCTTGAGGCTGCGAGAATTCGTGATCGACCCCAACCCCATCTATAAGTGGTTCATGGGCGTCGGATTGGTGATCCGGCAAGAGAATGGTAGGCTTTAATCCCACCCGGTCATGAAGAAGTTCATCCTGCTGTCCGTGCTGTACTCGCTGATTCTGTTGCCGAGCCTGGCGGCGCGAGAGCGTCACCAAGTCCGGGGTGTCAAAAAGGCCGTCTTGATGATGGTCGTCTTCAACCTGGTTTACACCTTCATGGTGTTGGTCATCTGGCCGCGGCTCGACGATTAGGAGAGGACCCGGAAAGGTTCATGGACGTCTCGCAATGCACGGTCCTGGTCGTAGAGGACTCGCCCCTCTTCCGGAAGATGGTGGGCGAGTTCCTGCACGCCCTGCGCATCACGCGCATCCAGGAAGCGTCCAACGGGCGCTCGGCCCTGGAGCAGCTGGCGCACAGCCGGCCGGACCTGGTGTGCCTGGACCTGACGCTGCCGGACGTGTCCGGGTACGACGTGTGCGAGTACATCCGTGGCCAGCCGGAGCTGGCGGGCCTGCCGGTGTTGATGATCAGCGCGCGCGGCACCCTGCTGGACCGCGCTCAGGCGGAGGAAGTGGGGGCGGACGGCTATCTGACGAAGCCGTTCACCCAGGACGAGTTCATTCAGCAAGTGGTGAGGTTGTTGGCGAAGGCGGCTGAGGCGACCCCGGGAGGTAAGAGCGATGCCCGCACCTCATGAGGATCGGCTCCCCGATGTGGAGCGCGAGCAGGCCCAGATCTTCGACTGGGAGCAGATCCGCGACTACCTCAGCTACGTGAAGAATGCCGTGGTCCGGCACTGGAAGCTGGCGCTGGCCACCTTCCTGATGACAGCGGTGCTGGGGCTGCTGGCGGCCAAGCTGCTGCCGCGCACCTGGCACTCCGAGTCCAAGCTGCTGCCGCGCCGCACCGCCAGCACCATCATCCCCGGCTTGGTGAACCCGGAGCGGCCCAACCTCCTGAACCCGGATCCGCCCAACCCCATGCGGCCGGCCAACGAGGTGGATGGGCCGACGAAGGCCGCCGCGGAGGCGGTGCTTCGCCAGGAGAACCTGATCAAGATCATCAAGAACACCTACCTGGTGGACCGGTGGGAGTCCACGCGTCCGCCGCTCCTGCGGTTCAAGGACTCGGTGATGCGGCTCATCTCGGCGCCTCCGGACGAGGACGCCAAGATGGACGCCATGGTGGGCACCCTGGAGAAGAAGCTCTGGGTGGGCACCGATGACGGCAAGGTGACCATCGGCGTGGACTGGGGCGACCCGCAGCTGGCCTATGAGCTGGTGGAGAAGGCGCAGGAGAGCTTCCTCGAGAAGAGCAAGGAGGAGGAGCTCAACAGCATCAAGGACGCCATCACCATCCTCCAGGAGCACGAGCAGCAGGCCCAGGACGCCGTGAAGGAGGCCTACACCGACTTCGAGAAGACCTTCACCGCGATCATGATCGAGCGCCGCCGCGCGGTGGGTGACCCCCGCTTGCTGCCGCGCTTCGGCTCCACGGACCAGGAGCTGGCGCAGCTGCGCTTCGTCATCCGCTCCAAGCGCCGGGCCATCGCGGATGCGACGGTGCAGCACAACCAGCGGCTGACGCAGATGCAGGACGAGCTGGTGCAGCTGCGCGAGATGTACGCGCCGGACCACCCGCAGGTGGTGGAGCAGGAGACGCGCGTGGCGGCGCTGCGCCAGGGCTCGCCCCAGGTGAGGGCGCTGCAGGAAGAGGAGCGCCAGCTGCTGGCCGAGTACGGTGACCTGGGCGGCAAGTCCCTGCCGTTCCCGGACGAGCCCGTGCCGGACCCGTACGGCCTGGAGCGCGTGCTGATGGGCCTGCTGCCCGCGGTGTCGGAGAACCCGAGCGCGGCGGTGACGCTGGACCGGCTCCGGAGCCGGCTGAGCGCGCAGCAGCAGATCCTCAAGCGCATCGACGCGGCGAAGCTGGAGCTGGACATCGCCGCCAAGTCCTTCAAGTACCGCTTCACGGTGCTGACGCCGGCGGAGTTTCCTCGCAAGCCGGTGAAGCCCAACGCGCTGATCATCGCCATCGGCGGAATCGTCGCCGGGCTGGTGCTGGCGGTGTTCGCGGCGCTGGCGCGTGACGTGCTGAGCGGACGCGTGCTGGAGAGTTGGCAGGTGGAGCGGGGGCTGGGTGTGCCCGTGCTGGCCGAGCTGGACCGGAATTCCGGGTGAGTGACATGGAGTTCAGGGCCGGGGTGATGCCGTGATGTGGGCGGACGTTCTGTTGTTCGTGCTGGGGCTGCCGGTGGTGGTGGCGTGCGGCTATCTGCTGCTGCTGACGCTGTTGTCGGCGGGCAAGGCGGCGCCGCCTCGGGTGGCCCCGCGGCTGAAGTTCGACATCATCGTCCCCGCGCACAATGAGGAGGCGGGCATTGCCCGCACGGTGACGAACCTGTCCGCCATGGACTACCCGGCGGCGCTGCGGCGCATCCTGGTGGTGGCGGACAACTGCTCGGACGCCACGGCGGACCGGGCCCGCGAAGCTGGCGCCACGGTGCTGGTGCGCCATGACACGGAGAAGCGCGGCAAGGGCTTCGCGCTGGCGCATGCCTTCGAGCGCAGCCTGAGTGACGGCTTTGCCGACGCGGTGGTGGTGGTGGACGCGGACACCGAGGTGTCTCCGCACCTGTTGCACTCGTTCGGGCTGCGGCTGGAGGCGGGCGCGCACGCGGTGCAGGCGCACTACGGCGTGATGAACCCAAGCGCCTCGTGGCGCACGCGGCTGATGACCATTGCCCTGGCGCTGTTCCACAAGGTGCGCTCGCTGGGCCGCGAGCGGCTGGGCGTCTCGTGCGGTCTGCGCGGCAACGGCATGTGCTTCACCCACAGCGTGATTCGCCAGGTGCCGCACGACGCATTCTCCATCGTCGAGGACCTGGAGTACGGCATCCGCCTGGGCCGCGCGGGCCACCGCGTGCACTACGCGTGGGAGGCCGAGGTGCTCGGGGAGATGGTGTCCTCCGAGAAGGCCGCGCGCTCGCAGCGCCGCCGCTGGGAGGGGGGCCGCTGGGCGATGACGAAGCAGTTCGGCGTGCCGCTGCTGGGCGAGGCCCTGCGCAAGCGCGACGGCGTGCTGCTGGACCTGGCCATGGACCTGTTGGTTCCGCCGCTGAGCTACGTGGTGCTGGGCGCCGTGGGGCTGTCGGTGGCCGCGGGCGTGCTCTCCGGGGTGTCCGGGTTCGCGCCGCTCAGCCTGGCCGCGGGGGCGTTCTGCGTGGCCAGCCTGGGCCTCTACGTGCTGCGCGGCTGGTGGGTGTCGGGCATGGGCGCCCGGGGGCTGTTGGACCTGATGGCGGCGCCGTTCTACGTGGTGTGGAAGGTGTGGCTGATGGTGGCGGGCCCTCGAGACAAGAAGGGGGAGTGGGTGCGCACCACCCGCGAGGCGCGCAAGCCCTGAGCGTGCGCCCGGTGTCTGCCGCCCGAGGACCACGATGGAAGCCTTCCTCTCCCGCACCCCTGTCTTCCTGACGCTGCTGGCCGGCGTGGTGCTGGCCACGCTGGGGCTGCTCGTCCTCTTCCCCGCGGTGGCCATGCTACCGGTGGCGGCGGCCATCCTGCTGTGGGTGCTGGCCAAGGTCCCCATCCGCTACCCCGTCCTCACGCTGCTGGCGTTGATGCTCATCTTGGACTGCGCGGTGGAGGTGCCCTACTCGGGCAAGTGGCAGTCCCCGCTCTCGTTCCCGGGCCGCCTGCTGTTCCTCAACCTCAACGTCGTCACCGGCGTGCCCGGCCTGGGCTTCACGCTGATCGACTTGTCCGTGTTCGGGCTCATCGCCCTCTACGTCTACCGGCAGGCCATGGGCCTGAAGATCGACGAGAAGATGACGCCGCTGCCCCGGCCGCTGGTGATGGCGCTGCTGCTCATCCTGGCGACCATCACCTGGATGTACATCTGGGGTGTGGCGCGAGGCGGAGACGGGCGTCCGGCGAAGTGGCAGCTCCAGAAGCTGCTGCTGCTGCCCATGTTCGTGCTGCTGTTCAACGCCTCCATCAAGGGGCCGGAGGACTTCCGGATTCTCGGCCGCATCATCGTGGGGGCCGCCTTCACCAAGGCCTTCCTGGGCGCCTTCTTCATCGTCTTCATCGCCCGGCCCCAGGGGCTCTACACCGAGTACGCCACCACGCACTCGGACACGATGATCTACGTGACGGGGCTGGCCATCGCGATGAGCTCCTGGACGGAGGAGCCCAACTGGAAGACGTTCCGGAGGATGGTGCTGGTGTCCGCCGTCATCCTGATGGGCATGGACTACAACGATCGCCGCATCGCCTACGCGAGCTTCAACCAGTGCCTGATCGCCATGTTCCTGATCAGCCCGTGGTCCCGCGTGAAGCGCTACGCGACGCGCGCCGGCCTCCTCCTGGCGCCGGTGTTCATCATCTACGTCGCCATCGGCTGGGCCAATCCGGTAGGCATTTTCTCGCCAGTGAACACGTTCAAGTCGATGATCGTCGGCGAGCACAACGCCACAGGCGAGATGGACTACCGCGACGTGGAGAACTTCAACCTCATTTCCACCTGGCAGAATAACCCCATGCTCGGCACGGGCTACGGGCACGGGTTCCAAGAGGTGATCAAGCTCGCGGACATCTCCCATCTGTTCGAGGACTACCTGTACCACCCGCACAACTCGGTGCTGGGCCTGTTGGCCTTTGGCGGGATGGTGGGCTTCACGGGCGTGTGGTTGTTCGTTGCACTCACCGTGTACTTCGCCGTGCGCGCCTACCACCGTGCTCACCCGCCTCACTGGCGAGCAGGGGGCCTCGTGGTCGTCTCCATCGTCTTTGCCTACATCAACCAGTGCTTCGGAGACATGGGCATCACCAGCTGGTACTGCACCATCCTGATCGCGCTGGCCGTCACTGTTTCCGGGAAGTTGGCCACACTCACGGGCGCCTGGAAGAACGCTGGGGCGCCTGTTCCTGCAGGTAACGCAGCTGAAGCGTTTGCGTCGGTGCAGGACGGAGGTGGGCGCACATGAGCCGCAAAGGGGCGCGTTCAGTACGAGCGGATCGCAGCAGAATATCTGTTGAGTCGCCTGATCCTGGGTTCGATGCACCCCTGGGCACTGGTCAGAAAATGAGTAGACTGGATCCGCCTATGTACGAGTCCAACGACAATCCGGGGGGAAACAACCCGTCTCGCGGGGGCGAGAGCACCAGCCCCAAGGCGGGAGCGGGCCGTCCTCGTCCCTGGTCTGTCGTCCGGGGCACACCGACCCCTGTGCCGCTCCCGCCCGAGGAGCCGGTTCACAATGAGGTCATCCCCGCACCCGCCGAGCCCATTCCGGCGGAGCTGCTGCACCTGTGGACGTTGCTGACCCAGCGCGAGAAGTGGAACTCGCTGGTGGTGGTGCCCGCGCAGCCGGGCGCCTCCGCGCTCATGGCGGGCCGGGCCATCGTCGAGGTGGGCAACCAGTACCGCGAGCGGCCCCTCCGGCTGATCGACGCCGAGGGGCTGCCCCCGGGTGCTGGCAGCCGTCTGGTGCGTGACATGCGGGCGTTCGTGGAGCAGGGCGGCATGGTCGTCGTCTCCATCGACTCGATTCTCACCAACCCGGTGGGGCTCGAGGTGGCGCTGGCCGCTGAGCGCGCCCTGCTGTGCGTGCCGCTGGGCTCGACGCAGTTCTCCGCGGCGCGCCAGACGCTGGAGCTGATCGGCAAGGCGCGCTTCCTGGGCAGCGTCACGCTGGGTCAGAAGGCGGGGAGCAAGAGGTGAGCGATTCGCCCTCGGCGGGCTCGGAGACTCCGCCGCGGACTGAAGGGCCAAAGCCTCGGGTGAGCGTGGTCATGGCCACGTACAACCGGCTGACCCTGCTGCCGCGGCTCCTCAAGCAGCTCGCGACCCAGACGCTTCCTCCCACGGACTACGAAGTCGTCATCGTGGATGACGGCTCCAAGGAGCCTGCGGCAGGGCCCCTGGCGGAGCTCGCCCAGGAGCTGCCGTACTCGCTGCGCGTGGAGACGCAGAAGAACGCCGGCGCCGCGGCGGCGCGGCACCGGGGCGTGCTCGCGGCCCAGGGTGAGGTGGTCATCATCACGGATGACGACATGCAGGTGCCCGAGAACTTCGTCCAGCGGCATCTGGAGCAGCACCCGCCCGGCTCGCGCAACGTGGTGCTGGGCCGCATTGATCCGGATCCGGCCATCTTGGACATGCCGCTCTTCGAGCGCTGGTACGCGTACCTGCACGACCGGCTGGCCAAGCGGCTGCACGAGGAGGGCGCCCACGGGTGGAACCTCTACACGGGCAACGTGTCGTTCCGCCGCGAGGACTACGTGGCGGTGGGCGGGTTTGATCCGAACCTGAAGCAGTCCGAGGACATCGAGCTGGGCATCCGCCTCGAGAAGTCCGGCTGCCAAGTGCGCTTCTGCAACGACTCGTATGTGCTGCACGGCTCCGACCACACCAGCTTCGAGAAGTGGCTCGCGCGGGCGCACCGCTACGGCATCATGGACTCGCGGCTGTCCGAGCGGCACTCGGACGTGCCGCAGGTGGACCCGTGGCGGATGCTCTTCGAGATGAACGCGCTGGCTCGGCCGCTGCTGGCCACGGCGGTGGCGCTGCCGGGGCCGACCAAGCCAGTGACGGACGCGCTCATGGGCGTGGCGCGGCTGGCAGACCGGCTGGGGCTCAACCAAGTGGCCTTCAAGAGCACGTCGGTGGCCTACACGATGGAGTACCTGCGCGGGGCGAGGGCGGAGGCGGGCTCGTGGCGGGAAGTGGCCCGGCGCATCTCGCGTTATCGGGAGGTGGCCGCGAGTGGCGGCTTCTTGGCCCAGCAGGGCGCGGGAAAGGACTCGAGCGGAGCGTCATGAGACACGCGGCCGGAGGGCGCCGCGCAACGGCCCTGACGGGGAGCCGAGGCGAGAGCTGCCCTCACCTGAAAGCCCTGCTGACGGCGTGCGTGCTGCTGCTGGCGGCGTGTGAGAACGGCGGCACACAGGCCGTGATGCCCCCGAGTCCCAGCGGCGGCTCCATGGCGCCCGCGAAGACGGGGGTCTCGGTGGCGCTGGCCGAGGTGGTCTACCAGGGCGGCCTCAAGCCGGGCTGGGTGGACGCCGGCTGGGGCGATCGCGAGGTGAAGGGCCAGGGCCCGGCGAAGGTGAAGATGGCCGAGCTCGGAGGCTGGGCGCTGCGGCACGCGAGCCCGCTCAAGCCCGGCTATGGTGGACTGGCGTTCCGGTACAAGGCGCCTTCGGACTTCGGTGAGTTCCTCGAGGTGCGGCTGGACTCCAGTGAAGAGGCCACGTTCCCCCGCGTGAAGGTGAGCTCGCGCCACATGATGGGGATGGACGGGGAATGGACGCAGCTCCTCATCCCGATGGCGGAGCTGAACCCAGACCGCAAGCCGTTCGACCGCTTCATCGTCCGGGCGCACAAGCGCGTGGACACGGGGTGGGTGGAGCTGGATCGCATTGGCTTCACACTGCCGGGCGTCAGCTTGTCCGAGGAGGCCCCGCAGGAGGCCTCGATGCAGCTGCTCGAGATGGCCTTCGACCATGGCCTCAAGACGGGCTGGACGGCGGAGGGCTGGAGCGAGCGACAGGTGGAGAGCATGTCGCCCGCGAAGGTGATGATGGCGGACCTGGGCGGGTGGACGCTGCGCCGCCAGCAGCCGCTGGAGGGCCGCTTCGGTGGGCTGGCGTTCCGGTACCAGGCGCCCTCCAACTACGGCGACTTCCTCGAAGTGCGGGTGGATAACGGGGACAAGGCGGTGTTCCCCCGCGTGCGCGTGAGTGCCCAGCACCTGGCGGGCCGGGATGGAGACTGGGTGCAGGTGCTCCTGCCCATGGGCGAGCTCAACCCGAAGGGAAACCCGTTCGATCGCGTCATCATGCGCGCGCACAAGCGCGTGGGCACCGAGTGGGTGCAGCTGGATCGCATTGGCTTCACCAGCATGATGGCGGCGGAGACGGGCATGCCGGCGGCGGGCATGGCGCGCGTGGCCGTGGGGCCTCCGCGTCCGGCGAACCTGTCCGTGGACTGCACAGGGCCTGGGCAGTCCATCAGCCCGCAGATCTACGGCATTGCCTTCGATGCGCTGAAGGAGGGCCGGAGCACGCACCAGTTCGAGCTGGGGGCCACGGTGCGCCGCTGGGGCGGCAACCCCACCACCCGCTACAACTGGAAGATCAACGCGTGGAACACGGCCAACGACTGGTTCTTCCGCAACGTGTCGCCGGGAGACCGGCCAGACTTCACCTATGAGGAGTTCCTCAAGGCGAACCGGGAGCATGGCCTCCAGTCCGCGCTCACGGTGCCGATGATCGGCTGGGTGGCCAAGGACACGAGCTCCGTGAGCTTCCCGGCGTCGAAGTTCGGCCCTCAGGAGAAGATGGATCCGGACGTGCCCGAGGCGGGCAATGGCCGGACGTCCTCGGGCCGCGAGCTGGCGCCGCCCATGCCCACGCGCACCAGCGTGCCCGCGCCGCCCGAGTTCATCGGCGAGTGGGTGCGCGCCATGCGCAAGAAGGACGTGGAGCGCGGGCGCAGCGTGCAGATGTACTTCCTCGACAACGAGCCCATGCTGTGGAACTCGACGCACCGGGACGTGCACCCGGAGCCCACCACGTATGACGAGCTGATGGAGCGCACCGTCTCCTACGGCACGGCCGTGCGGCAGGCGGACCCGGAGGCTGTCATCGCCGGGCCCGCCGAGTGGGGCTGGACGGCCTACTTCCGCTCGGCGGCGGACGTGGCGGAGGGGAGGGACAAGGATGCGGACCGCAAGGCCCACGGCAATGTGCCCCTGCTGACCTGGTACCTGAAGAAGCTGCGCGAGCACGAGAAGAAGACGGGCACCCGCGTCCTTGACGTGTTGGACGTGCACTTCTACCCGCAGGCCGACGGCGTCTCGCCCGACAAGGGCGAGAAGACGGACCCGGAGACGGCGGCGCTGCGCATCCGCTCCACGCGGGCCCTGTGGGATGCGAACTACAAGGACGAGTCCTGGATCGGCGAGCCGGTGCGGCTCATCCCCCGCCTGAAGAAGATGGTGGAGGAGAACTACCCGGGCCGGGGCATCGCCATTGGCGAGTACAACTTCGGCGCCGCGCAGCACATGAGCGGTGGGCTGGCGCAGGCCGAGGCGCTCGGCCGCTTCGCCGAGGGGGGCGTCACCGCGGCCTTCTACTTCGCCTATCCGCCGCCGCGCAGTCCCGCGTGGTGGGCCTTCCGGGCCTACCGGAACTTCGACGGCGAGGGCGGGCGGTTCCAGGATGTCTACGTGCCCTCGAAGGCGGAGCAGGGCACTTCACTGTTCGCCTCGCGCAGCGCGGATGGGCGGCGGGTGGTGGCCATCGCGCTCAACGTGGAGCCGGACACCGCGCGGGACGCCCGGGTGGAGCTCAAGGGCTGTGGGGCAGTGAAGGCCGCACGGGTGATGACCTACGTGGGCGAGGCCAGCGGCTTTGCCGAGCAGCAGGCCAGCTCCATGGGCTCGGGCATGGTGGGGGCGAAGCTTCCGCCCTACTCCATCACGGTATTGGACTTGATGCTGGAGCCGTCGAAGGCGCCGGGGAAGCCTTCGCCGGGGCAGGGCCGGCGGCCAGGCGCTCCTTGAGGCGCAGGAACCAGCTCTCGAAGTAGCGGTAGCTCAGCGTGGCCGCCACCACCGTCACGCCCAGGGTCACCAGGAAGGTGACGGCGAAGCCCTGGCCGGGCACCGCGCGGCGCACCAGGTTCAGGCAGATCATGTGCAGCAGGTACACGCCGTAGCTGATCACCCCGATGTGGCGGATGGGCGCCAGCGTGAGCGCGGGCATCAGCAGGTGGTCCGTCCGCAGGCAGGCGGACACCACCAGCGCCGTCATCACCAGCGAGGTGAGGCCGTAGGGCACGCCGTTCGTCGCCACGGCGGCCAGCGTGAGCACCAGCAGCAGGGGAGGCATCCACTTGTAGCCGAGCACGCGGTACACCCACGCGAAGCCCACGGGCGAGTGCACGGCATAGGCCGCCAGGCACCCCATGCAGATGGGCGCGGCGAAGCTGGCGAGGATGCGCACCGACATCAGGGTGCCATCCAGTCGCCCCGTCTCCACGGCCCAGGGCGCCCAGAGCGAGATGGCGAGCAGCCCCGCCATGAAGGCCACCGCGCCCCACCGGTGGGCCACGCGCATGACGCCGGGCCACAGCAGGTAGAACTGCTCTTCGGTGGCCAGGGACCAGGCGAAGTAGAAGATGATCCGGGTGTTCGGCTCCTGCGGCACGAACCAGTTGGAGGTGTACGTGAGGAAGGCCGGAAGGTTGGCGAAGAAGTCCGCCTTCTCCTGCGCTCCTTTCTCGAAGAGGAGCACCAGCACCACGTAGACGCTCAGCACCGCATAGTAGAGCGGGAAGATGCGCAGCGAGCGCCGGCCGTAGAAGCGCCCCAGGGAGATGAACCCGTGCGCGTCCCGCTCACGCAAGAGCAGCGAGGTGATGAGGAACCCGCTGATGGCGAAGAAGAGCGACACGCCCAGGTAGCCTCGGCCCAGGAAGCCGTGGTGCAGGCCAGAGACGTGGTGGGCCATCACCAGCAGGATGCTCACGCAACGCAGCCCATCCAGTCCGGGGAAGATTCGGGTGCGCAGGAAGTCCTGGTGGGCGCGAACAGTGTCCATCGGGAGCCTTAGGAACGCGCACTTTCCGTTTGGGGACAAGGGGGGGTCACGAGGACCTGCCCTCACCCTCGGGTGTCCGGGGACCGACCAAGCGCGTGACTGCTACGTGCGAAAAGAAGACGGGGATGCCCCACAGGTAGCGCTTGGCCAATCGCTTGGGTTCCAAGTAGAGGCGATACACCCACTCCATGCCGATGTTGCGCATGGCTTCCGGAGCCCGGGTTACCTTGCCTCCCAGGAAATCCAGGATGGCGCCCCCGTTGACGATGAGCACTGGGTGGGCCAGCCGCTCCCGCAGCTTCACGGCGATGTCCTCCTGCTTGGGCATGCCCATGGCCAGGATGATGAGCTCTGGCTGCGTCTTCTCGGCCAGCTCCAGGTACGTCTCTGGCGGCGAGAAGCCCTCATGGCACGCCACCACCACCAGGCCCTCGGCCTCCAGCTTCTGACGCGCTGTGTCCAGCCAGGGGGACTGCGTCCCGAACAGCGCGGCGCGGCGTCCTTTGTAGGCCCGAGCAATCCTGGGGATGAAGTCCGTGCCGTTCATGTTCAGCCCGGGCGGACGCCGGAACGCCTTGAGCCCCAGCTTCACGCCGATGCCGTCGCGCAGCAGCAGGTCCGAGCGCAGCAGGCTCTCCAGCATGGACGGGGTGTTCCAGCCCAGGTTCGCCGCGTGGGCGTTGACGAACGAGACGATGTAGGGCCGCGAGGGGTGCTTCAGCTGCTCCAGCAGCGCGTCCTGGGCCTTCTCATCGTCGATGAGCTGGATGCGCTGGTGCAGCTCGAAGAACGCTTGGGCGCGCTGGGCCTGTGTCCGTGCGGGGGTTGCCGTCATGCCTCCGGGCTCCTTGGGCCCGGAAGGATAGATGACGCCAGTGTCTTGCGCATATGGCGGTGAGGGAGGGTCCGCTCCTCGAAGGGCTCGCCGTACACCGCGTAGCCGAGCCGCTCGTAGAAGGGGACCACCTGGGAGCGGGCGTGGAGGTGCACGTGCGTGAAGCCCCGCCGCCGCAGCTCCTCCTCCAGCGCCACCACGAGCCGCGCGCCCAGCCCCTGTCCCTGGAGCGTGGGGGTGACGGCCATCTGAAAGAGGCGGCCCCCGTGGGTGTCCTCGGGGTGGAAGAGGACGCAGCCCACCACCGCGCTGCCCTGGCGCGCCACGAGGTGGAGGCTCTGGGCCTCGAAGGGGAAGGTGACGGCGGAGCGGGGCAGGCCCAGCGGCTCGCGCAGCACGCGGAAGCGCAGCTCCAGCTCCTCCGGGTAGAGCGGGTGCTCGGGGTGGATGAAGAGCAGCTCGGGGGGAGTCATGAGGAGGGAGCGGGGGCGGCACGGCGCCGCGCGGCCTCGGTGAGGTAGTCGCGGATGGGAGAGGCCACCGGGAGCTGGAGCGCGGCATCCACGTCGAGGAAGGCGGCCCAGACCACCTCCCGGCGGTCGATGGTGAGCGCCGGCTCGGTGTCCAGGTCCACCTCCAGGAAGTAGACGTGGTCGCGCTTGTACTCCTCGTAGTGCACGACATCGAGGGCGGTGCGGAGCTGGGAGGCGCTCAAGGTGAGGCCCACCTCCTCGTGCAGCTCGCGCAGCCCCGTCTCCAGGTGGGACTCGCCCGGGTGGGCGCCGCCGCCGGGCATGCTGAACAGGCGCTTGTAGGAGTTCTGCAGCAGCAGCACGCGCCGGCCGTGCCACACCCCCACGAAGACGCCACCGGTGGAGGGGCGGCGCACGAACCAGTACGCCATGGCCAGCGAGTACGCGCCGCGGTACGCCGTGCGCACGGCCGCGTCCGTCAGTTCCCGAGCCGCCGAGCGCGCTTCTGTCCAGACACTCATCAGTAGGAGCCCGTCAGCTGCAGGGTGAAGGTGCGGCCGTACTGGGGGACGGGCCGCGCCGAGGTCTCCGAGTTCACCGGCAGCACATACTGCTCGTCCAGCAGGTTCTGCACGCCCGCGAAGTAGCGGAAGCGCGAGTACTCGCCCGAGACGCCCAGCGCGATGAGCAGCGCCTCGCCAATCTTGGTGCCGTCCGAGTCGCCGTTGCGCGCGCTCTGGTAGGTGGCCTGCGTGGCCAGCCGCACCTCGCCCGTGCCCAGCGGCAGCATCATCCGGCCCGAGACGATGTGGGCGGGCTTGGCGTCGCGGACCTCGTCGAGCACGTGGCGCAGGGTGACGTAGGAGTAGCTCAGGTCCACCAGCAGGAAGCGGCCGGGCTGCCAGTGCACGCCGGCCTCCGCGCCCCACGCGAGCGTCTCCGTGGCGCTGTTGGCGAACACGAAGCACTGCGCGGGTTCGGTAGGGGTGCCGCACTGGGGCTGGGGCAGTGCGTCCGTGGCCAGCGTCACCAGGTTGGAGATGCGGTTGTGGTAGCCCGCCACGGTGAGGCGCAGCTCGTCCGTCAGGTCGTGCGAGTGCTCCACCTCGAAGGTGGTGATGGTCTCCGGATCCAGCCCCTCGGCGGGCCGCTGCGTCTCCAGCTTGTCCTCGTAGAACAGCTCGTAGACGTTGGGGGCGCGGAAGGCGCGGCCGGCGACGAGCTTGGTGAGGCCCGCGGTGTAGGGCCGGGCGATGAGGGCCAGGCGCGGGGTGATGGGAATGGCGTCCAGGTCCAGGTACTTGTCCACGCGCAGGCCCGCGGACAGGCTCAGCCGCGGGTGCAGGCGCCACTCGTCCATCAGGTAGAGCGACAGCAGCGTGCGCGTCTTGGTGGGCAGCGGGATGCCGCCGTTCAGGCCGTACGTCTCCTGCTCCACCCGGAGCTGGCCCTGGCCCTCCAGGCCCAGGGTGAGGGCGTTGCCGTCGAACACGGCCATGCGCAGGCGCGCTTCGGCGGAGACCCAGTCGGCGCGGCCGCCCTCGCTCTCCAGGTTGTAGCTCTCTCCGCCGTTGACTTCATAGGCCCGGTCGCCGCGGTAGCGGCTCAGGTCGAACGAGCCCCGCAGGGAGAGCTGGAGGGTGTCGCTCAGGGGCCGCTCATAGCGCGCCTCGAGGAAGCCGCGCGTGTCCAACGACTGGGTGCCCTCCACGCCAATGGCGCTGCCGAAGGGGCCGGTGGGGATGGCCTTCACGCGGCTGTTGAGGCGGCCCATGAGGGTGAGGTGGCCGAGGCGCGCGTACACGGAGCCGCTCAGGGCGCGCTCGCCGTCGAGCCCCACCACCCGGGTGGTAGGGTCCAGCAGCGTCGTCTCGGCGCCCGTGGCGTGCACCAGCGCCGCGGACACCAGCACGGAGCGGTCCTGGCCGCCCTCCCAGGCCGCCGCGGCGTTCACTCCCAGTGTCCCCAGCGCTCCCACCGTGCCCGTCACCTCCACGTGCTTCTGCACGCCCAGGGACTCACGCGGCACCACGTTGATGACGGCGAAGAAGGCGCCCGTGCCGTAGAGCGCGCTGCCCGGGCCGCGGACCACCTCGATGCGCTCCACCTCCTCCAGATTCACCGAGAGGTCATGCCCCGCGTAGCCCTGGCCGGCCCACACGTCGTTCATGGAATGCCCATCCCAGAGGATGAGGATGCGGGTGTTGAGGTCTCCCGGCGGGGAGAAGCCGCGCACGCCGATGTAGTTGTAGGTGCGGTCGTCCGAGAGGAAGAAGCCGCGCACGCCCGCGATGGCCTGGGCGAGCGTCTGCCAGCCGAAGGCGCGCAGCTCCTCCTGGGTGAGCACGGTGGTGGAGGCGGGGGCCTCGTCCACGGAGGTGAGGCCCTTGGAGGCGGCGCGCACGGGAGGCGGGGAGTAGCGCAGCTCGGCGAAGACCTTGATCTCCTGATCCGCCACCACCGTCACCGTCTGGCGCAGGGGGCGCACCTCGAGGCTCTCCACCTCGAGGACGTGGTCTCCCTCGGTGAGGGTGAGCACCGTGGGGGTGAAGCCTACGGGCTTGCCGTCCACGCGCACGGCGGCGTTATCGCGGTTGGCGGTGACGACGAGGCGGCCCGTGGGCTTGGCCTGGCTGCCGAGCGCCACGGGCACCTTCACGGTGCCATCGGCGGGCACTTCGACCACGAGCTGCGCGGGCGCGTGGCCCTGGGCGCGCACGTAGAGCACGTGCTGGCCGGGAGGGAGGACGAGCTTGCCGGGCACCGTGGCGACGACAGGGCCGTCCTGGGCGGTGCGGACCTCGGCATCCTCGGGGGTGCCGGAGACCTCCACGGTGCCGGTGATGAGGGGCAGCTCGAAGCTCTGCGTCACGGAGCGGCCGCGCGTGAGCACGACGTTGGCCTCGGCGGGACGGTAGCCCTCCTTCTTCACCATGACCTTGTGGCGGCCCGGCGACAGGGCCAGCGTCTGAGGCGAGCGCCCGCGGCTGCCCAGGTCCGTGCGGTCGATGTAGACCTCGGCGCCCTCGGGCGAGGTGGCCACGCGGATCAGCGCCACCTTGGGACGGAGCCGCTCCAGCGAGCGCTTCACCTCGGCGGAGTCGTCGTCCGGCAGGCCCTCGCTGAGCAAGTCGTTGTAGTAGCGGTAGGCCTCGTTGAAGCGGTTCTGAGCCTCGTAGCAGCGGGCGATGTTGAAGAGGACGTTGCGGTTGGGGACGAGCCGGTAGCTGGCGAAGTAGGAGCCGAGGGCCTCGTTGTAGTTGCCCTTGGCATAGGCTTCGTTGCCCAGCTCGAAGGCGACATCCGCCTCGTCTGCGGTGTTGTTGGCCCGCGCCAGGGGTGGCACGAGCAGCAGGGTCAGGGCGAGCAGGGTGGGACGAAGCGAAATCATGGGAGAGTCGGCATTCTCCCTACCCCGAGGGGAGAGGTCCACGGGCCCCTGAGAAATCCTGGCCTCCGGACTTGGGCGGGGGCAGGCAGGCGGCGGCCCGTGGGGCTCAGGACTCGGAGGCCAGCGCCGCGGCAAGGGTCTGGGCCGCAGCCTCCAGCTGCTCGGCGGGGAGGTGCTCCTGGGCGGAGGCCTCGAAGACGGCCCGGCCCCACAGGTGGGGGGGCGTGTCCCGGTAGCGGGGCACGAGGTGCAGGTGGAAGTGGCGCAGCACGTCGCCGATGGCGAAGGCGTAGGCATGCGCGGCGCCGAGCGCTTGGCGCTGAGCACGCATCACCCGGGCCGCGAAGGCGCCCAGCTCCCGGGCGGTGGGCTCGTCCAAGTCGTACAGGCCGCGCACATGGCGCTCGCTGGAGATGACCACCCAGCCGGGCACGGGGCTGGGGCCGGCCACGCCATGGAGCACCAGGCCGGGCGCGCGGGCGAGGATGCCTCCCACGGGGCGGGTGGCGCCGCTCACCACGGCGCACCCCAGGCAAGGGTCGTTCACGTCGGACATGTGGGTAAACCCTAGCAGGACGTCCTGGGTTGATCCGACTGTCACTCTCTTGACGTCCGCCCCCCGAGTCGGAGAGTGTCCCGTCGCCGCCCTGTGTCGCGGCGTGAACTTCTCAGAAAACTCTCAAGGTGGGGACGATGAAGAAGCTGGCAATGGCCCTCGTGCCGTTTCTGATGGCCGGGTGCGGTGGTGCCGAGGACGCCAACGGTGACGGAATTGCGGACGGTATCCAGGATCCGAACAACGTATCGGTGGTGGTTCCTGCGACGCCGAAGGGCACGGTCTCCGGCCAGGTGCTGACGACCCAGCAGCAGCCGCTGGCGAGCGTCAACGTCACGATGACGATCGGCAGCGCGACGGTGGCTCCGGTGACGACGGATGCCGGCGGCAACTTCATCTTCAAGGATGTGCCGGGCGGCGCCCAGGTGCTGCTGACGTTCAGCAAGGACGGCTTCGCCTCGCTGCGCGCCTCCTCGGTGGTCCCGAGCACCGCGGGCAATGTGCCCATCAACAACGGCAACGCGAGCTTTGGCCCGGTGCTGCTGTCGGAGCTGAATGGCTCGGTGAAGTTCTACCTGTTCGGGCCGGATGGCCGCCCTGCGGCGAATGCGCGTGGCACGCTGGACGTGAACCCCGCGGGCCGCGTGCTCTTCGGCCTGTCCGAGTCGACCACGAGCCGCGTGGTGGTGGAGGCGGTGTCGGACAACAACGGTCTCATCACCTTTGATAAGGTCCCTTCGCCGGTCGAGCTGTCCCGTCTGGGCGGCAGCTACCTGCTGTCGGTCAACGCGCTGGACACCAACGGCGACGGCATCTACGAGGCGGGCGGACTGGTGATTAACTACCCGGCTACGGACCTGGTGAGGCAGGGCACGGTGAAGACGGAGCGGCTGCCTCCGGCCTATAGCCCGGGCGAAGCCCTGGCGGTGAGGTACAGCAGCCTGGGGGCGCTGCAGCCCGGCAACCTCCAGACCAAGCCGCAGCACAACATGGTCAAGCCGACCGACGGTATCTACATCGTCTTCAACCAGCCGGTGCAGGCCAGCTCGGTGGTGGTGGGGCTGACGGACGAGTACGGCAAGGAGAGCCTGGCCGTCTCCAGGGACGTGACGGGTGGCGGCACGGTGCTGACCATCAAGCCGGGCCAGGCGCTGTCCGCAGGCCGCGAGTACAACCTGTATATCCGCGCCGTGCCGCTCGCCGGCGGCGCTCCCTTCACCACCGGTTCGACGGTGGCGTTCTTCGGCGGTGATCTGAGCAGCCCGCCGGCCATCGCCGTCGAGAGCGTGAGGTTCCAGGAGGTGACCACGAACAACGGCCTCATCGACCGCCTCGAGACCGTGTACGTGAACTTCAACCAGGTGATGACGCCGCTGCTCGAGACCCAGTACGCGCAGGTCTATGTAGGACTGGATCTCAACGGGAGCGGCAAGATAGGTGACGCGACGGGCGAGCGCGATCCGTCCACGGGCCGCAGCACCGGCGTTGGCTTCACGCTGCAGATGGCGGAGCCCACCAAGCCCATCGCGACCCGGACTCCCGCCGAGGAGCCGGTCTTCCCGTTCGACACCTCGGGCTACAGCACCCGCTTCTCCTTCACCTACTCGCCGCCGGCGACGCCTTCGGCGACCTTCGTCTCCTTGCAGCCGGGCACCAGCCTGTTCATCCACTTCAGCAAGCTGACCCCGAGCGTCGATGCCTATGAGTCCGGCTGGGGTGTGGCTCAGACGGCCGACATCACCGTCAACGGCTCGCTGATCACCCCGATCGCCGTGCCCGTCGCTGCGCCGTGATGACGCAGCGCTGAACACGGGCTGAACGCAGTCCTGCCGCCCTCTCGGAGCCTTTCCGGGGGGGCGGCGTTTTTTTTCTGTCACTGCGGCAGGGGCAGCCTGAGATGCGGCCCGCGTCCTACGGTTGCTCGCAAGTGACTGTCAGCACGAGATAAAACGGATTGACTTGAAGGAAGTCGGGGGTGCTGTCCTGGTCTGTCCAGGATTCGAAGCTGAGCCTGAACTGCGCGCGTTCATAGCGGGAAGCCTGATTCGCCCATGAGTCCAGCACCATGGGAGTGACATTGACCGTGGTGATGTCCGAGGCGCCGCCTAAATCCTGGTAGGTCAGGAAGAGAGGCTGCCCGATGGGGGCTGTGGTGAAAGCGTTTGAGTTCGAGGGGGGGTAACTCACGAGGTCTACGGCGAACCTGCCCAAGGAATCGAAAGTGGAAATACCAGGATCGACATGAGGCCATCTCAGGCTGGCGGAGAGGATCCGGGTCACTTGTGAGTCGAACAGAGGCTGCAGATGAAAAGAGAGAAATACCTGGAGAGGTCTGTTTGATGCATCGTCCCCGATATTCCAGGGGACGATCTGAGCGGCCGGTGTGGTGCTTGATAGATGAGATTCACTACCAATATTCATTGGAGTGAGTGAGTAGGTCCGCTGAGTGGCGACGTAGAACAGCGATGAAGCTGGGCTCAGCGCGTTTCCCACGAGGTCTGTCGCTGCTGCCGAGAGTTCCCAGGCGACGGTTGAAGTGTAGGGGAGCAAGGTGTCCGGAGTGAACTCGGCAACTGTGCCTGTCGAGTTCCAGGCCATAGTCCCTGCCTGAGCCTCCATCGGCGATACGATTGAAAAGGCCCGTTCCACCGATGCGCGATTCATTGGTTCGGAGAAGGTGAGCTTGATCTTGGTGTCTCTGGGAAGGGCCAAGGCTCGATTCGTGGGCGAAGTGCTGACGAGGGTGGGAGGTGTGGTGTCCGGCGCAGGGCCCACCGTGGTGAAGGCAAAGCTGTGACTACCCGTGAGGGTGTTGCCCGCCAGGTCCTTGCCCTCGGCCGTGAGCGCGTATTGCTGATCCTGGGCCAGGGGCGCTGAGGGGCGGAAGACGGCGCGCTTCGACTCGGAGGCCCAGGACTCCAATGTGAAGGACACCGTTGGCACCGAGGTGAGCTGCAAGCTGCTCTCCACCATCGCTTCGGAGAACTCGAGCTCCACCGTCGAGTCGACGGGCACTCGGGTCGAGCCATGTGGCGGTGTGGTGCGGACGAGCGTCGGAGGCGTCTGATCCGTGTTTCCTCCGTCTATGCCACCATCGATGGGAGGGCCTCCATCTGGCCCAGGAAGCGAATCGTCGATGTCGGGCAGGCTGATACACGCGGAGGACAACAAGCACAGCGAGAGAAAGAGGGCTTGAGAGGGGGTCATACCCTTCGTGAAGTGCAGGAGGTGTGCCGCGCATCCTAGTGGCTTCGCCTCTCTCGGCGCCCATGGCTGACCGTCCGCCGCCGTGGACGGGGCGTCCGCGCTGGGAGACTCCCGGAACTGCTTCCTTGGAACCTCTCCGAGGGGGCGGTGTCGTCTTCAGGACACTTCGAACGCGCGCTGGTGTACGCCCCGGGGGTGGGGGGGGCAGGGCGCGGAGTGCAGTCTGTGTATAGAATGATCGCCCTATCGCCTCTTTTGCTGGAGACCCTCCGAGCCATGAGCCAATCGGCCCCCAAACTTCCGCCAGCAGAGGCGGGTGCAAGCGCCGAGTCCGCACCCTCGAAGAAGCGCGTCCTCGTCGTCGATGACTTCGATGACGCCCGGGAGATGTATGCGGAGTACCTCGAGTTCGCGGGCTTCCAGGTAGAGACCGCTCGCAACGGCGCCGAGGCCGTGGAGAAGGCCCAGGTCGCCGAGCCCGACATCATCCTCATGGACCTGTCTCTGCCCGTCATGGACGGATGGGAGGCCACCCGCCTCATCAAGGGAGACTCCCGCACCCGCGACATCCCCGTGATGGCCCTCAGCGGCCACGTGCTCGCCGGCAGCGAGAACCAAGCCAAGGACGCCGGCGCCGACGAGTTCGTCGCCAAGCCCTGTTTGCCACAGGACCTCGAAAACAAGATCCGCACCATGCTCAAGCCGAGCAAGGCAAAGGACAAGCCCTAGCCCCCTCGCGTGTACGGACTCCCGGGACGGCTTGATCGCCGAGGTCCGGGCACGTAGGCACCCACCGTGGCCTCTCCCGCCTCCTCTCCGCCCCCGGATGCGTGGACTCCTCCCCAGGAGTTCGACGAGTACCGTCTGATCCGGCTCATTGGCCGTGGGCGGACGGGGCGGGTGTATCTGGCCCACGACACGCTGCTCGAGCGCCCCGTGGCGGTGAAGTTCATCCCCGCCCTCGGCCCCAACGCCCTGTCCCACTTCCTCGTGGAGGCCCGGGCCGCTGCCCGCATCCAGCACCCCAACGTCGTCACCCTCTACCGCGTGGGGCAGCTCGAGGAGCAGCCGTACCTCATCTCCGAGTTCATCCGCGGCGTCAGCCTGGACCGGCTCGCCAAGCCCGTGTCTGGGGAGCGGGCCCTCTCCATCGGCAAGGACCTGGCGCGAGGACTGAGCGCCGCCCACCGCCGCGGCGTACTCCACCGCGACATCAAGCCCGGCAACGCCGTGCTCACCGAGAGCGGCGAGGTGAAGCTGCTCGACTTCGGTCTGGCCAAGCTGCTGGATTCCTCCGCCGCCGAGCCCGGCAAGAGCCCGAGCCGACCGCCCACTCCGCCCGAGCTGCCCGCCGAGCTCGACCCGGACGCCAGCCCGGGCTTCGGCGCCCGCTCGCTGGACGGCGTGTTCCTCCCCTCGCTCCCTCGCGGCGCGCTGGTGGGCACGCCCTATTACATGTCCCCGGAGGCGTGGGCCGGCGAGGACCTCACGGCGCGCAGCGACGTGTACTCGCTGGGCCTCGTGCTCTACGAGCTGGTCTCGGGCAAGGGCCCCTTCCGCGACGTGCCCTGGCGCGAGCTGTCCGAGGAGGTCCGCAGCCGGGACGCGCGTCCCCTCGCCGAGGCCGCGACCGGCGTGGATCCGAACCTCGCCGCCGTCATCGAGCGCTGCCTGCGCCGGGAGCCCTCGGAGCGCTACTCCTCGGCCGCGGCGATGCTCGACGCGCTGGAGCAGGTCGGCCGGGACGAACTCTCTGCTGGCGCCATCCCCGAGGGCAACCCGTTCCGCGGCCTGCAGGCCTTCGAGGCCGAGCACCGCGCCCTCTTCTTCGGCCGCCGGCGCGAGCAGCGCGCGGTCATCGAGCGCCTCAAGGGAGAGCCCTTCCTGCTCATCACCGGCGACTCGGGCGTGGGCAAGTCCTCGCTGTGTCTGGCCGGCGTCATCCCCCTCATCGCGGAGGGGGTGCTGGAGGACGGCCGGAAGTGGAAGAGCGCGCGCCTGGTGCCGGGCCGCCGCCCCGTGGCCGCGCTCGCCGCGGCGCTCGCCCCCGTGCTGGAGATGGAGGAGGAGCCCCTGGCCCAGTTGCTCCACACGGAGCCGACGCAGCTGGCACGGCGGCTGCGCGCGAAGCTGGGCGCCAAGGACGGGCTCATCCTTTATATGGATCAGCTCGAGGAGTTGGTGACGCTCTCCGTGCCCGAGGAGGCCGCGCAGGCGGGCCTCGCGCTGGGCGAGCTGGCCGAGGGCGTGACGGGCGTACGGCTGCTGGCCACGGGCCGCAGTGACTTCCTCACGCGGCTCACGGCGGTGCCGGGGCTCGGTGCCGAGCTGCCGCGGGCGCTCTACCTGCTGCGCGCGCTGACGCCCGAGGAGATGCGCGAGGCCATCGTCGGCCCGGCGCGCGTGAAGGGCGTGCGCTTCGAGTCCGAGGCGCTGGTGGACACGCTGGTGGCCGCCACCGCCGCCACCGAGGGCGGGCTGCCGCTGCTCCAGTTCGCCCTCGCTGAGCTGTGGGAGGCGCGCGACAAGGCCGCCGAGGTGATCACCCAGGCCGCGTTGGACGGGCTGGGCGGCGTGTCGGGCGCGCTGGCGAAGCACGCGGATGCGGCCGTGGACAGCCTGCTCCCGGATCAGCGGGTGGCCGCGCGTGGGGTGCTGCTGCGCCTCATCACCGCCGACGGCACGCGCGCCCGGAAGACGGACCGGGAGCTGGTGGGCGCGGATCCTCGTTACCGCGCGGCGCTGGAGGCGCTGGTGCGCGCGCGCCTGCTGGTGGCCCGCGAGGCGGAGGACGGCACCTCCTATGAAGTGGCGCACGAGGCGCTCGTCACCGGCTGGAAGACGCTGGCCCGCTGGCTGGCCGAGGCCGCCGAGCGCCGCGAGGTGCAGGCCCGGCTGGAGTCGTCCGCCGCGCAGTGGGAGCGGCTGGGGCACACGCGCGACGTGCTCTGGGGCTCCCGGCAGCTGGCCGAGACGGCGGTGCTGGACCCGGGCGAGCTGACGCGCCGGGAGCAGGAGTTCCTGGAGGAGTCCCGCCGCACGGTGGTGCGCAGCCGCAGGGCCCGGCGCGCCCTGGCCGCGGGCTTCTTGCTGCTGCTGGGGCTCGTGTATGGCAGCGGCCGGCTTCGCGAGCGCATGCAGCTCGAGGAGCAGGTTCGCACGCTGCTGGCCGAGTCCACGCGGGGCCTGGAGCAGGCTCGCGGCGAGCGCGAGGCGTTGGTGGTCGAGCGCGCGGAAGCCTTCCAGCGGTACGGGGCGGGCCTCAAGGCCGAAGGGGAAGCCGCGTGGACGCACGCCGCGAGCCGCAGTGCCCAGGTCCGCCAGCACTTCAACGCCGTGGCCTACGGGCTGGAGCGCGCGCTGGTGCTGGCACCTGACCGGGGCATCGTGAGGGAGGCGCTGGCGGACTACCTCTACGAGCGCGCGCTCCTCGCCGAGCAGGAGGGAGAGCTGGCCACGCTGCCCGCGTTGCTGCAGCGCTTGCGCCTCTATGACGTGGACGAGCAGCGGTGGAGCCGGTGGACCGCTCCCGCGCTCGTCACGCTGGAGGTGGAGGCACCCGGGGCCGAGGTGGAGCTCCTGCCGCTGGCGGATGACGCGGATCTCGACGAGGAGCCCAGGACACCGGTCCGGTTCACCTCCGGGACCTGGAAGGGCACGCCGGTGCTACCCGGCCTGTACCAGCTGACGGCACGCGCTCCGGGCCATGTGCCTGCCTCCATGCCCTTGCAGCTCACGCGGGGCGAGAAGCGGCTGCTCAAGCTGCCGCTCTTGCCGGAAGGGACGCTCCCCCAGGACTTCATCTACGTGCCTCCAGGGCCCCTGCGCTTTGGCAGTTCCGTGGACGCCATGCGCGACTTCTTGAAGACAGTGCCCCTCCACGAGCGCTCCACGGCGGGCTTCCTCATTGCCCGCCATGAGACGACCTACCAGCAGTGGCTGGCCTTCCTGGAGGAGCTGCCCGAAGAGGAGCGCATCCGCCGGACGCCGGGAGTGAAGGACTCGGTCGGCCAGCTGAAGCTGGAGCGGGTGCAGGGGACGTGGGTGCTGCACCTGAAGCCCAGCCCGGGCTCCCCGGAGTACGTGGTCCGCGAGGGCGCGAAGCTGCGCTACGCCGAACGCACCCAGCGGGCCGAGCAGGACTGGCTGCGCATGCCTGTCACCGGCATCAACCTCACGGACGCGGAGGCATATGTCGCCTGGCTGGCCCGGCGGCCCCTCTCGCAGGGCGGGGTGCCGGGGGCCCGGCTGTGCACGGAGTTGGAGTGGGAGCGCGCCGCCCGAGGCGTGGACGGGCGCGAATACCCTCACGGCCCCAAGCTCGAGGTGGATGACGCCAACATCGACAGCACCTACGGCCAGCGCTCCGGCGGCTTTGGCCCGGACGAGGTGGGCACCTACCCTCGGTCCGCCAGCCCCTTCGGGGTGGAGGACATGGCGGGCAATGCGTGGGAGTGGACGCGCAACTGGTGGGACTCCACCAAGCCGGTCGCGCGCGGGGGCAGCTACTACTACGGCCCCAACACCGCCCGCTCCGCCAATCGGGACTCCTCCGATGCCTCGCTCCGGGATCTCACGGTGGGCCTGCGCGTCTGCGCAACACCGCCTTCTGGGAAATAGCGGGAATTAAGGGTGGGGGGCCTCTTCCCATCCTCTTCTCATCTTTGAGACACGCTGCTCACCGGAGGACACAAAACCCACTTCCTCTGTGCTCACGGCCACTTTGGGGGCCCAGGAATCAACGCTGCAAGTGCCTGAGGCACTGTCCTCACCTTGCCCGCCCACCCCCCGCTGCACACCCTCCGGTGCATCCGAAGAAGGTGGATGCGGAGGTGGCGTATGGGTGTCCGGTTCGTGGTGGTGGCGGCGATTCTGGCCGGTGGGGCGATGGGGTGTGGGACCGCGGATGCCGGGGACGCGCTTGCGCCCGCGCTGGAGTCGTCCGCACACAGTCTGGTGACTGACAATGGCCGGGAAATCAACGGCCGGGAGATCAATGGACGGGAGGTCAACGGGACGGCGCTGGGATCGAAGCTTGTTGCGGTGCGTTACGCGGGCGCCCAGCGCGAGGGCATGAGCCTGCCGCTCAGCAATGTGTGGCTCGAGGGCTCCACCTTCCACGGCCTGTCCGGCACGCAGGAGCTGTCCGGCAAGGACTTCCTGCAGACGCGCTTCACGGGGGTGCTGCAGGATGGCACGATCTTGACGCTGCGCATCGAGGACATGATCCAGGGCGAGGGCGCCAACCAGGATGTCTGGAGCTACCGGGTGTCGTACCAGAACACGGGGGATGGCCAGTGGTACCCCATCTGCACCAACGCGGATGGCTCGGCCACCGGCGCCATTGCTCTGGAGAACCGCTGGGACTACCGCGAGGGCGTGAGCGGGGGCGGCCGGAAGATCTACGACGCCAACTCCTTCACCTTCGCGTGCGAGGGCGCGGCGCTCGCCAAGTGCGTGCGCTTCGGCTACGCGCCGTGGCGCTCGGTGAACGGGGTGAGCCTGGAGGATCACCACCAGGCGTGCACCCGCATGGTGCGCGCGGACTTCTGCGGCAACGGCTCCTCGTACACGGTGAACGGCAACCTCATCAACCTCTACGACTCGCTGGGCGTCCAGAGCGACACGGAGAGCTGGGTGGGGGAGGCCGAGTGGACTGCGGAGGGCGCCAGCTGCTTCAGCTCGCAGACGCGCGCCACCACCCCGATCCAGTGCGGTGAGCGGCAGGTCTCCACCTGCGCCAGGAGCTTCTCCACGAAGACGCTGCTGATCAGCGAGACGCCGGTGCGCTGAGCGCCGCGCCTCTGGAATTCGGCGGTGAGGCAGCCCCCGGCCTGCATGGCTCGGGGGCTGTTCCATTTTGCTCCGTCCACAGGCCAGCAGGCGCCGGGCCTGAGGTCTGATCCCACTGGCACCTTGCATCAGGAGGTCTGACTCTCCTACGCGCCGTGAAGTGGCCGGCGACGGGGGTCACCGGTGATGCCAGAGGCCATCAGAAGTGGGATAGGGCGGTGGGTGGGGGCGAGCAGGCGGGCAGGGGCCGTGCTGGGATCCCTGGCGCTGCTCGGCCTTGCCGGCTGTAACGGGCAGAAGGGGGACGCGGCTCCCATGGAGGCGGAGCCCGCTCCGATCACACTGGGTCCGGAGAATGTGATCCGCATCGAGCCGCGAACATTGCAGAGCGGCCCGGTCATCTCCGGCTCGCTGCAGGCGCGGCAGGCGGCCACCTTGCGCGCGGAGGTGGCGGGCCCCGTGCTGGAGGTGAACGCGGATCAGGGCCAGCCCGTGAAGCGAGGGGCCTTGTTGGCGCGCATCGACGACGTGGCCTTTCAGGACCAGCTCATCGCGGCACGCTCCGCGGTGCGGGTCGCCGAGAACACGGTGCGCGTCGCCGAGGCCGAGGAGGAGCGCACCGCGAAGCTCACCCAGGCGGGTGTCATCACCCAGCGGGATTTCGAGCGCGCGCAGCTCACTCGGCACCAGGCGCAGGCCCAGCTCTCCGAGGCCCAGTCCCGGCTGGCGCTGGCCCGCGAGCAGGTGGGCCGCACGCGCATCGTGGCGCCTTTCGACGGCGTGGTGAGCGAGCGCCAGGTGAACGCTGGCGACGTGGTGCAGCCCGGCTCTTCGCTCGTCACCGTGGTGGATCCCCGGAGCCTGGAGCTGAACGCCTTCATGCCCGCGGAGTACGGGGGGAGGCTCAAGGCGGGCACTCCGGTGGACTTCCGTCTGCAGGGCGACGCGGAGCAGACCTTCTCCGGGAAGATCGAGCGCATCAACCCGGCGGTGGACCCGGCCACCGGGCAGGTGCGCATCTACGTGACGATTCCCAACGTGGAGCAGTCGCTCCTGGTGGGGCTGTTCGCGCAAGGGCGCGTGGCATCCGAGTCGCGGGAGGCGCTGGCCGTGCCGCTGGCGGCGGTGGATGCGCGCACCACGCCGCCCTCGGTGATGCGGGTGCGCGACGGCAAGCTGGAGCGGGCCTCGGTGGACCTGGGCCTCCGGGATGACGTGGCCCAGCAGATCGAGGTGCGCTCCGGACTCCAAGCGGGAGACGTGGTGGTGGTGGGCTCGGCGAGGGAGCTGGCCGAGGGCACGCGCGTGCAGGTGACACAGGCCCCGCGTCAGCCAGGGCTGGGCCCGAGCTCCCCGACGCCCCGCTGACACGCACCCTCACGCCCTTCCGCAAGGAGACGCCGTGTTCATCTCCGACTTCGCCATCAAGCGCCCCATCGTCACCATCACGTGCATGATGGCGCTGGTCGTCTTCGGGCTCGTCGCGCTCGTCAACCTGAAGACGGACGAGTTCCCCGACGTGAAGCCGCCCGTCGTCGGCGTCACCATCGTCTACCCGGGCGCCTCCCCGGATGTGGTGGAGCGGGAGATCATCGAGCCCGTCGAGGACGCCATCTTCAGCATCAGCGGAGTGGATGGCAGCAGGACGACCTCCGCGGCTTCGGACGGGCTGGCCCACTTCGCGGTGGTCTTCAGCTTCGAGACAGACATCCAGCAGGCCTCGCAGGACATCCGCGACGCCATCTCCGGCAGGCGAGCGGATCTCCCGCAGGAGATGGAGGAGCCCATCCTCACGCGGTTCGACCCGTCGGACCTGCCCATCCTCTCGCTGATGCTCTCCTCGGACACGCTGCCAGCGGCGACGCTGTCGCGCATCGCGGACCCAACGGTGATACGGGAGCTGCGCGCGGTGCCAGGCGTGGCGCAGGTGACGATGGTGGGCGGCATCGAGCGCGAGCTGACGGTGGAGCTGAAGCCCGGGGCGCTCCAGGCCGCGGGGCTGAGCGTGGCGGAGGTGGTGCAGGCGCTGAAGGCGCAGAACCTGGCGGCGCCCGTGGGCCGCATCACCGGGGCGCTGGAGGAGCAGAGCATCCGCCTCAAGGGCCGGCTGGAGACGCCCGAAGACTTCACCGACGTCGTCATCGCCGAGCGAGGAGGACAGGCCATCCGCCTGGGGCAGGTGGCGGAGGTGAAGGATGGGACGGAGGAGCCGCGCACGCTGGCCCTCTTCAACGGCAAGCAGGCCGTAGGCATCGACGTGCTGAAGGCCAAGGGCTACAGCACCACGGACGTGGCGCAGCAGCTCCGCGAGCGCTTGAAGACGCTCCAGCCCAAGCTCCCCGAGAGCGTGCGGCTGGAGATCGTCCGCGACGCGGGCATGCGCATGGCCGACTCGGTGGCCGACGTCGAGGAGGCGCTCCTGGAGGGCGCCTTGCTCACGGTGCTGGTGGTGTTCGTCTTCCTCAACTCGTGGCGCTCGACGGTGATTACCGGCCTGGCGCTGCCGGTGAGCGTGCTGGCGTCCTTCATCAGCGTGTGGGCGTTCGGCTTCACGCTCAACACCATGTCGCTGCTGGGCCTGTCGCTGGCCATCGGCATCCTGATCGACGACGCCATCGTGGTGCGCGAGAACATCGTGCGCCACATCGAGATGGGGAAGGACCACATGGCGGCGTCCCGCCAGGGCACGAATGAGATTGGCCTCGCGGTGGCGGCCACCACGTTCTCCATCGTGGCGGTGTTCGTGCCCATCGCCTTCATGTACGGGGTGACGGGACAGTGGTTCAAACCGTTCGCATTGACGATCGCGTGCGCGGTGCTGGTGTCGCTCTTCGTGAGCTTCTCGCTGGACCCGATGCTCTCCGCCTACTGGGCGGATCCCCAGGTGGAGAAGGGAGCGCGGAAGGGCCCCATCTCCCGGACGCTCTCACGCTTCAACCAATGGTTCGACCGGCAGGCGGACCACTACAAGCGTGTCATCGCCTGGGCGCTGGACCACCGGCTGGCCATGGTGCTGCTCGCGGTGGGCTCGTTCGTGGGCGCGCTCGTGCTGCAGGGGATGTTCGGCGGCGCGGGCTTCGTCCCCATGAGCGACAACAGCGAGATGGAGGTCTTCGTCGAGACGTCGCCCAGCTCGAACCTCGAGTACACCCGGCGCAAGGTGGAAGAGGTGGCCCGTATCGCGGCCTCGCACCCGGAGGTGGTCTATACGTATGCCACCATCGGCACGCCGTTGCCGCTGCGCTCGCCGGGCGTGGATCAGGCGCTCATGTACGTGCGGCTCAAGCCCAAGAATGAGCGTCAGGTGAGCGCGGACGCGCTGGGCTACACGTTGCGCCAGGAGCTGAGCCGGGTGGCGGGGGCTCAGGCGTCCGTCTTCACCAGTGGCTTTGGCGGCGCGTTCAAGGCCATCCAGCTCGAGCTGCGCGGGCCGGATGCGCGCATGCTGAGCGAGCTGGCCGAGAAGCTCCGGCGCGAGCTGGAGCAGGTGCCCGGCGCGGTGGACGTGGGGCTCTCCAGCCGGGGACAGAAGCCGGAGCTGGAGGTGGAGCTGCGGCGCGGGCTGGCGGGTCAGCTCGGCGTGACGGTGGGGCAGGTGGCCCAGTCGCTGCGGCCCGCGTTCGCGGGGCTGGACTCGGGCGACTGGGTGGATCCCACCGGAGAGACGCGGGATGTGATGGTGCGCTTGGCGCCCGAGGCCCGCCGGAGCCCGAGTGACTTGGCGCGGCTCCCGCTGGCGCTCCCGGGAGCGCCAGGACGCCCGCCGGTGGTGGTGCCGCTGGGGCAGGTGGCGGAGATCCGCGAGACCTTCGGCCCCACGCAGATCAACCACCTCAACCGCGAAAAGGTCATCAACATCCAGGCGAACGTCCAGGGGCGCTCGCTCTCGGAGGTGCTCAAGGATGCCCAGGCGCGGCTGGCAAAGGTGCCGCTGCCCGCGGGCTACGCGCTCTCGGAGGGCGGCGAGGCGGCGGACCAAGCCGAGGTCTTCAGCAATGTGCTCACCGCGCTCATCATCGCGGTGCTGCTGATGTACCTCATCCTCGTGGTGCAGTTCGGCTCGTTCCTGGATCCGCTGGCCATCCTGGTGTCGCTGCCGCTGTCGCTCATCGGCGTGGTGCTGGCGCTGCTCCTCACCGGGGACACGCTGAACATCATGAGCCTGATTGGCGTCATCCTGCTGATGGGCATCGTGACGAAGAACGCCATCCTGCTCATCGACTTCGCCAAGTGGACCCACGAGCGGCGCGGGCTGTCGCTTCGAGACTCACTCATTGAGGCCGGGCGCATCCGTCTGCGGCCCATCATCATGACGACGTTCGCGCTGATCGCCGGCATGGTGCCGGTGGCGCTCGGGCGGGGCGAGGGCGCTGACTTCCGCGCTCCCCTGGGCCGGGCCGTCATCGGCGGCGTCATCACCTCCACGCTGCTCACGCTGCTGGTCATCCCCACCGTGTACGAAATCCTGGCGGACGCGCGGAGCTGGCTGCTCGGGAAGTTCCGCCGGTGGCTCGGAGGTGGCACGCCCGGCCCGGTGCATGGAGGCGGAGGAGAGCCGCGCCCGATGCCTCAGACCCGTCAGGACTACTGAGCGGGTCCGCCTCTGTCCGGCTGTCAGCGGGCACGCGTGAGGGTGAGCGTCCGGGACTGGCCATCCCGGCGGATCGACAGCGTCACCGGACTGCCGGGAGCCCCCAGCTCACGCTGCCGGGCCTCGCCCGAGGTGAGCACCGTGGCCCCATCAATGGCCGTCACCGTGTCACCCACCTGGAGCTCACCGGTCTCCGCACCCACGGTGATCCAGCTGATGACGACGTCATCGCCGTTCATGCCGAACGTGAGCCCCAGTCGCCCGGGTTCCACGCGCGGTGGGCCCATGCGCCAGTCACCCAGGTCCACCGTCTTCCCGGCGCCGAGCGTCACCTGCTTGTCCACGATGTCGTGCTGCCGCTCCCATGCGGTGATGCGGTGCGGCCCTGGCGCGAGGTCATTCACCTTGAACCGTCCATCCGGACCGGTGTTGGGCGAGACGAGCCCATCGACTTCGACAAAAGCCTGCGCGATCGGCTCTCCCGTCTTCGCGTCGATCAAGCGGCCGGTGATGCTTCCGCCCGCGTCCACGACGATGTCGGCCTGGACTGTCCCTCCGGAGGTGAGGGGGGTCTCCACCTTTCCCGCGCGGCCGTCCGGCAGCGTGGCCGTGATGGCGGTCCGGCCTGGCGTCAGGTCTTCCACCACGAACGTGTCCCCGGTGAACTCGAAGCGCTGCTGCATGAAGTAGTCCTCGCCGGTGCGGATGGGCGAGATGACGAGCTCGAACCCTGTGACGGGCCGTCCTCCCGCCGACCGCACCGAGCCGCTCAGCCGCCCACCCGGAATGAGCTGGATCGTCGCGCTGCCGCTCGCCACGGCGACTCGGGGCAGATCTCCACTGCGCCCGCCGTTCGTCGCCCAGAGGTGCAGCGCATCCGAGCCCATCGAGTCCGCCATGAAGAGCGTGCGTCCAGCCTCGTCTGTCAGGTCCTCGAGAATGATGTTCGACTTGCCCGCCTCGCTGCCCATGACCGTGGCCCGGACGCTGGGCGCTCCGTTGGGCTCGAGCACGGTGATCTGAACGGGCTTCTTGCCCTCGCGCACCTCGAGTTCGACGCGCTGGGTCTGGCCCGCCTTGACGGTGACGGCCTTCTCCTGCTCGTTCACCCAGCGCGAGTCCGCCAGCCACGCGCTGAGCTGATACTTGCCTGCTCCGAGGCGCAGCGAGAACGTGCCCGCTGCGGTGGCGGGTACCTCCGTGCCCTCGAAGGCGGGGGCTCCGACCCGGTGGGCGTAGACCGAGACTGGCTTCGTCGGGACGCGGCCATCCGCGAGGCGGACGGTCCCTTCCAGCACACCCTCGTCGGAGAGCTGGAGCTGGACCTGGGTGGTCTTCCCGGCCTCGACCTTGGCGGGAACGCGGGTGTGCTCGTCACTGTCAGGGCGGCGCGCCGCGACGTAGACGTCTCCGGGCGGGAGATCCTCGAGAGCGAAGCTGCCTGTCGCATCCGTCACGGTGGCGGTCACGCCCTCCATCGCGCTCCACCGCCGCTGGGGGATGATTTGCACGCCCGCGAGGGGCTTCTTCGCGCTGTCCACCACCGTGCCCACGATGCGGCCGTTGGCGATCAGCTCGGCGATCAGCTCGAAGCGCTGGTCTTCCAGCACCGTGACACCGGTGCGGCGCAGCGTCTTGAAGCCCGGAGCCTGCACCGAGACGTCATAGGCACCCGGAGCGAGCCCTCCCACCTCGAACTGTCCTCCGGCGTCGGCGGTGGCGCGAGCGAGGTCTCCCCGGTCTCCGCTTGGGATGACGGAGATCGCCGCGTCGGCGATGGGCGCACCCGAGTCCTTCTGGCGCACCACGCCCGCGATGGCCGTGGCGGACCCGAGCCGGATGCGCACGTCCTTGAGGGTCATCCCCGCGCCGACCACGACCCGGGAGTGGGCCGAGCCCGTCTTGTCTCCCTGCCGGGCGGTGACCTGATAGCTCCCGGGTGGCACGTCGAGCGAGAACCCACCCCCCGAGCCCGTCTCGGTCGAGGCGGCCTCGTCCGCACCAAAGGCGCTCACACGGGCGTGTGCGGCAGGCTTGCCATCGGGCAGCTCGACGAAGCCTTCGATGAAGGCAGAGGCCTCCAACTCAACCGAGACACCCGAGGAGGGAACGTGCACCCGCGACAGCCGCTTGGTCGCGTGACCCGGGGCGCGGGCCTCCAGCTGGTACTCGCCGGGTTCGAGTCCCACGATGCGGAAGTTTCCGCGCGCGTCGCTGGAGGCAAGGTGACGCTCCTCCTCGGGAGCCGAGGCGCGGCCTTCGAGGGACGAGGCGCGAGGAACGAGCGTGAGCTCCGCGAGCGGCACCGGGCTGCCGGAGGTTCTCTCCACGGTGCTGCCCTCCAAGGTGGCGCCCGCGGTGAGCAGGAGCCGGACGGAGGTGGTGGCCTCTCCGCGAGGCCGGGTGACGTCCGCTCTCGCGGTGGCAAGGCCTTCGGCTCGGGCAGAGACGAGGTAGCGCCCCGGACGCGCGGGGAGCACCACCACGCCCTGTTCGTCGGTCCGGCCGCTCCCCGCCAGCCGCCACGAGGGCTGGCCGGTGGCGGGCTCGTACGGGCCTCGGAGATAGAGCGCCACGCGGGCTCCGGGCTGTGGCCCTGTGGGGGCGGCGACCTCGACGCGCAGGGAGCCTTCCTCCGCACGCATGGGCTCATCGACGGGGGGCGTCGCTCCTTCCGAAGCAGCACTCGGGCCGGAGCCCTGCGCCCCCACTTGAGCCGTGTCTCCGGTGGCGGGCCGCTTCGTGCCCCCTGTAGCGGACGCGGTGTCTTGCCGTGGGGCGGTAGCTTCCCGAGGCGGAGACGCATCCTGAGCGTCCAACTTGCTGCGCCAGACCCAGGCGACAGCGAGCACGAGCCCTACGACTCCCAGCGCGACGACCCACTTTCGGTTCATGCCCACTCCGGCGGATGCGGCGTCGGCGCATCAGACATCAAACCGGAGGTCAGGTTCCATGGCTTCAGGACACGAGACCGAAGGCTCTTCGGAGTGCGTGTGCCATCCTGACAAGGGGGGTGACGGGGGGCAGGGTTCTGTGAGAATCCAGATGCGGAATGGGACTGATCCCCGAGGAGCACCGGAGACTCGTCGCTGAGGCGTTGGTGGCGCTGGATGTGCGCAACCTGGTGCTCGGCATCCACGATCCGAGCTTCCCCAGTGAGCCCATCGAGGACACGGGCCGAGGCTCGCCGTACACCCGAGGCGCCGCGCGCTTCCTGGAGTTCATCCGCGAGCTGGGCTTCACCGGCATCCAGCTCGGGCCCCAGGGGCAGACCTCCGAGTCCAATGCCTCGCCCTACGACTCGACGCTCTTCTCGCGCAATGTCCTCAATGTCCCGCTCGCATGGCTCGTGAGTGAGGAGGGCGGCGCGCTGCTGAGCGCGGAGCGGTTGGCCTCCATCGTGGACTCTCGGCCGCTGGGCACAGGACCCGGAGAGCGCTACCGCTATGCCTTCCGCGCCCAGCGCGTCGCGCTCGACGAAGCCTGGAGCCGCTTCCAAGGTGAGCGCACCCGCGCTGACGCACGGCCCCTGCTGCGCGACCTGGCGCAGCGCTTCGACACCTTCAAGAAGGAGCACGCCGACTGGCTGCTGCGCGATGCGCTCTTCGAGGCCCTCTGCGTCGAGCACGGGCAGCGGGACTGGCGCCGATGGTCAGGGCAGGGCGCCTCAGCGCTCGATGCGCGGCTGCTCGCTCCACTGCCCGGTGAAGAAGGGGCGTGCGAGGCGCGCTGCAGAGAGGTGCTCGCCCGGCATGCGGAGTTCGTCGAACGCTATGCCTTCCACCAGTTCCTGGTGCACTCCGCACATCAGGAGCTGCGGGCGCGGGCCTCAGCTTGGGGGCTCAAGCTCTACGGAGATCTCCAGATTGGCTTCTCGCTGGAGGATGCCTGGTCCTGGCAGGGCCTCTTCCTGCGCACGTACCTGATGGGAGCGCCGCCCAGCCGCACCAACCCCGAGGGCCAGCCGTGGAACTACCCGGTGCTGGACCCTACCCGCTTCTTCGAGCCCCGCGAGGGCCTCTCCGCCGCCCGCAAGCCCGGCCCCGTGCTGCGCTTCATGGACGCGCGCATGGACAAGATGCTCGGGGAGTACGACGGGCTGCGCATCGATCACCCGCACGGGTTCGTGTGCCCGTGGGTCTACCGCTCCGGAGCGCCCGACCCGCTGCGCGCCGTGCAGACGGGTGCGCGGCTCTTTGACTCGCCGGACTTGCCAGACCATCCGGAGCTGGCCCGCTACGCCATCCCCACGCCGGAGCAGCTCGACCGCTCGGTGCCCCGGTACGCGGATGGGTGGGTGCGCTCGCTCACGCCGGAGCAGGTGCGCCAGTACAGCATCCTCTTTGACACCATCGTCACCTCGTCACGCCGACACGGCCGCGAGCTGTCCGACTTGCTGGCCGAGGTGCTCAGCACGCAGCCCTACCCGCTGCAGCGCGTGCTGGCGCAGTACGGGCTGGGACGCTTCCGCGTCACCCAGAAGGCCAACCTGACGGATCCGGCGGATGTCTACCGGAGCGAGAACGCGGCCCCGGAGGACTGGGTGATGGTGGGCACCCACGACACTCCGCCCTTGTGGCGCGTGGCCACCCAGTGGCGCGAGAAGGGAACGGACCGCGCCCAGGCGGACTACCTCGCGTGGCGCCTGCATCCGGAGCCCGAGGGCCGGGAGGACTTCGCGCGGAGGCTCGCGGAGGAACCAGGGCTGCTCGTGCAGGCGAAGTTCGCGGACCTCTTCGCCTCGCGGGCGCGCAACGTGATGATCTTCTTCTCGGACCTGTTCGGGCTGTTCGACGTCTACAACGCGCCCGGCACCGTCAACGAGGAGAACTGGACCCTGCGCGCCCCCGCGGACTACCCGCTGGCCTACCGCGAGAAGCTGTCGCGCGACGCCGCGCTCAACCTCCCGCTCGCGCTGGCCCTGGCCCTGCGCGCCCAGGGAGAACCCGTGCGCACCCGCCACCGCGAGCTCATCTCCGAGCTGGAGCGTGTGGCGGGTGGCCTGCGCCGGCCATGAGCCGGGCCCTCAGTGCTGCACGTCCACCACGAGGCGGGTGGGGTCGCGCAGCTCCATGACGCGGTACTTGTTGGGGTGCGCGTTGCCGAGCACCCACGTCACCTCGCCCTCGAAGTCACACGTCATCTCCAGCTCCTGGATGACGGGCAGGGCGGACTTGCGCTCGCGCTCGTTGATGGTGGCCGTGCCGCCCTCGTGGGCCTGCGCGGGCGTGAGCGTCACCTGGAGCCAGCCCTGGCCCGCGACCTCCGTCTCGTTCCCCGAGCCGCACTTCACGATGGGCTTGTTCACGTACTCCAGCTGGTAGCCGGGCACCTGCGCCCCATCGAACTCGAACACCACGCGGTCGAAGCCCTCGTTGCGTGCCGCGCGCACCGAGCGCAGCGTCACCATCTGCACCTCCGGCCGCTTCAACTTCACCGCCCCCGCGGTCCACTCGCGGTTCTTCGGATCCTCGGGCACGCCCGCGCCCTGCGCTGGGGCCGGGGCCGGGGCCGGAGGCTGTGCCGAGTCCTGAGCCGGAGGAGCAGCAGCATCCGCGGGCACGGAGGGAGCCGGCTGCGAGGGCGGAGGAGGCGGGGCCTCGGTGGGCGCGGACGGGGCCTGCACCACGGGTTCGGGCGGAGTCGCCGCGGGCTCGTCCTTCTTCGTGCACCCCACCACGCTCAGACAGCCCACGAGCCACAGGGACTTCATCCACCGATTCAACCGCAGGGTCTGCATCATCGGTCCCCTCCTGGGAGCCCGGGCCGCGCCGCGGGCGCTCTCCTCTCGCATGAGAGCCGCGCTTCGTTCCAGCGCAGAAGGACCTTTCGGGAATTCCTGGCGGCCCGATGCGACACGTCGAGATAGTTCCTGACAAAAGGTGTGCTTTGGGGTACAAAGTGCGCACTTTCGCCCCTAGGGGGGCTGGCATCTCGCGCGTGGATCCTCGATAAGGCGCCCCCCTGCTGTTGAATCCAGTGCCTGGAGTTTTTTGATGCCCTCCATGCTGCCCCCCTGGTCGTCCAACGCAGAAGAGTCCTTCCCCGTGCTCCGGCAGGGGATGTGCGGCCCTGAGGTCGAGTACCTCCAGCGGCAGCTCCAGGCGGCGGGCGTCTTCACGGGCGAAGTGGATGGCGCCTTCGGTTCCAGCACCAAGTGCGCGGTGATGGCCTTCCAGCGTGCGCGGGGCCTCGAGGTGGACGGCATCGCGAACTCGCGAACGTGGGCGGCGCTGGACACGCGCCGGGGCACGGGGCTGCGGCCCATCCTCAAGCGCGGGGTGTGTGATCCCTCCGTGCTGGTGCTCCAGAAGATGCTGGCCACGCACGGCTTCGACCCGGGCAGCAAGGACGGCCAGTTCGGCCCCAAGACGGAGCGCACGGTGATGGCCTTCCAGCGCGCCAAGGGCCTGGAGGCCGACGGCGTGGTAGGCCCCAAGACGTGGAACGCCCTGGGCATGACAGCGCCCCGCTCCTTCCCGACGCCGGTGCCCCTCCCTGTCGAGCCGCAGCGCGTCACCGCCCGTGCGGATGGCACCGGGTTCTACTCCATATAAATAGATCAGCGCCGCCGTGAGGGGATGGGCGATCCATGGACGCCGCGTGGCGTGTATGGTCCGCCGGCCCGTGGCTGTGCGCCCTTCCCGGGCGCCCACTGGAGCGACCTCATGGCAATTGATCTCACGACCCTTCTTCCCAAGCGGGACGACACCTTCGTTGGCACGATGGCGCGTGGCCTCGTCGGCAGCGAGATCCTCCGCATTGCCGCGGAGATCCGCGAGCTGACCGCGCAGGGCCGCAAGGTGTGCAACCTCACCGTGGGCGACTTCAGCCCTCGCGAGTTCCCCATCCCCACCGCGCTCGGCGAGGGCATCGCCCGGGCGCTGCAGGCGGGCGAGACGAACTATCCGCCCTCGGACGGCGTGCTGGACTTGCGCCAGAGCGTGCAGCGCTTCTACGAGCGCTCCCTGGGCCTGAAGTACCCGCTGGAGGGCATCGTCATCGCCGGCGGCGCGCGGCCCATCATCTATGGCACCTACCGCACGGTGCTGAACGAGGGTGACACCGTCATCTACCCGGTGCCTTCGTGGAACAACAACCACTACGCCCACATGATGGGGGCCAAGAGCACGGAAGTGGTGACGTTGGCGGACCAGGGCTTCATGCCCACGGTGGAGCAACTTGCCCCGCTGTTTCCGAGCGCCCGGCTGCTATGCCTCTGCAGCCCGCTCAACCCTACCGGGACGATGATCAGCCCCGAGGCGCTCAAGGCCATCTGCGAGCGCATCGTCGCGGAGAACCAGGGCCGCAAGGCGCGCGGGCAGGCGCCGCTCATCCTGATGTACGACCAGATTTATTGGACGCTGAGCGCGGGCCAGTCCAAGCACGTGACGCCGGTGGAGCTGGTGCCGGAGATGGCGCACTACACGGTGTTCGTGGATGGCATCTCCAAGTCCTTCGCGGCCACGGGGGTGCGCGTGGGCTGGGGCGTGGGCCCGCCGGCCATCATCTCTCGCATGCGGGACGTCATCGGCCACGTGGGCGCGTGGGCGCCCAAGGCCGAGCAGATCGCCGTGGCGCGCGCGCTGGAGGACGTGGAGGGCACCGCCCGCTTCATGAAGACGATGAAGCACCGGGTGGAGGAGCGGCTGGAGGCGCTCTACCAGGGCTTCGAGAAGATGCGCGCGGCGGGGCTGCCGGTGCGCGCGATTTCTCCGCAGGGCGCCATCTACCTCTCGGTGCAGTTTGACCTGGTGGGGAAGGCGGGGCTGAAGACCAACGATGAGATTCGCAAGCGGCTCTTGGAGAAGGCCAGCTTCGCGGTGGTGCCCTTCCAGGCCTTCGGGCTGAAGGATGACACGGGCTGGTTCCGGCTCTCGGTGGGCGCCGTCTCCCTGGAGGAAATCCAGGAGGCGCTGCCCCGGGTGGAGGCGGTGCTCCGGTCCGTGCAGGGTGGGGCCTGAGCGACTCACCTCGAACTCGGGAATAGCGGTTCTGGGGGGACGTTGGGGAGGCGCGCGTGCGACCTTCACCCTGGCTCAAGCGATTCGTGGACGTGCGAGAGGAAGAGGTGGGGGCCCTGCTCTGGTCCTTCCTCTACTTCTTCACGTTGATGTGCGGCTACTTCGTCCTCAAGCCGCTGCGCGACGCGATGGGGACCGCCGGCGGGGTGAAGGGCCTGAAGTGGCAGTGGATGTTTACCGCCACCTTCGCGGTGATGATGGTGGCGGTGCCGGCGTACTCGGCGCTGGTGGCGCGCTGGCCTCGCAAGCGCGTCATTCCCTTCATCTACCGCTTCTTCCTGCTCAACCTCCTGGGCTTCTTCGTGCTGTTCAAGCTGGAGGTGGAGCCCCAGGCCGTGGCCCGGGTGTTCTACGTCTGGCTCAGCGTCTACAACCTGTTCGTCGTCTCCGTGTTCTGGAGCTTCATGGCGGACCTGTTCGCCAGCGAGCAGGGCAAGCGCCTCTATGGCCTCATCGCGGGCGGAGGCACGGCGGGCGTGATTGCCGGACTGTTGCTGGCGCGCAACCTCTCCGTTCCGCTGGGGCACATCCACCTCATCTTCATCACCGCCGTGCTGCTGGAGTGCAGCGCGCGCTGTGTGCAGCAGCTGGCGCGCTGGGCGCATGACGTGCAGCACCCGCCTCCCTCGGTGGAGGGCCCAGTGGGCGGTGGCATCCTCGCGGGGCTGAAGCTGCTGGCCACCTCGCCTTTTCTGCTCGCGCTGGGCCTGCAGGTGGTCTTCTACAGCGTCACCAGCACCTTCTTGTACCTGCTCCAGGTGAACCTGGTGGACGCGAAGACGCTGGATGAGGCCGAGCGCGTCGCGAAGTTCGCCAACATCGAGCTGTGGGTCCAGGTCCTCACGCTGGTGCTGCAGTCGCTCGTCACCGCGCGCTTGCTGGAGCGGTTGGGGCTGGGGGTGGCGTTGGCCGTCACCCCAGTGCTCACCGCGGTGGGATTCCTGGGGCTGGCGGCGATGCCCTCGGTGTGGCTGCTCATCGGCGTGCGCTCGCTGCGCGGGGCCACGCACTACGCGCTGGAGCGGCCCTCGCGAGAGCTGCTCTACACCACGGTGAGCCGCGAGGAGCGGTACAAGGCCAAGAGCTTCATCGACACCATGGTGTACCGGGGGGGAGATGCGCTGGCGGCCTGGACGGAGGATGGGCTCAAGGTGCTGGGGTTCGGCGTGGCCGGCGTGCTGCTGGCCACCGCGCCCGTGGCCGGCCTGTGGCTGGCCGTCTCCCTCTACCTGTCCCGCCACGCCCGGATTCGCACGCGCGCCCAGGAGGTGCCCGCGCTGGCCTCCGCTCCGGGCGACGCCCCGGCTCGCTGAGGGCTTCATCTTCACAGGGAGGGAACGCAGCGATGACGGTGTCTCGCAGAGGGTTGATGCAAGGTGCGGCCGCGCTCGGGGTGCTCGGGGCCATGGGGTGTGCTTCCTCGAAGGAGGGCGGTGTGCCCCGGGGGGTGGCCAAGAAGAAGATTCTCATCCTCGGGGGCACCGGGTTTCTCGGGCCCGCGCTGGTGGAGCTGGCCCGGCCTCGTGGCCACACGCTGACGCTGTTCAACCGGGGCAAGACGCGCCCCGAGCTCTTCCCGGACGTGGAGAAGCTCCACGGTGACCGCGACGGTGACCTGAAGGCGCTCGAGGGCCGCCAGTGGGACGCCGTCATTGATACGTCCGGCTATGTGCCGCGCATCGTGAAGGCCAGCGCCGAGCTGCTCGCCCCCAACGTGGGACACTACATCTTCGTGTCCACCATCTCCGTCTACAAGGACATGAGCGAGTACGGCATCGACGAGGACTCGCCAGTGGCCACCGTGGAGGACGAGAAGACGGAGGATGTCTCCCAGCACTACGGCGCCCTCAAGGCCCTGAGCGAGAAGGCCGCCGAGGCCGCCATGCCCGGCCGCGTCACCACCGTCCGACCAGGCCTCATCGTCGGCCCCGGCGACCAGACGGACCGCTTCACCTATTGGCCCGTGCGCGTGGCCCGGGGCGGCGAGGTGCTCGCTCCGGGAGACGGCGCGGATCCGGTGCAGTTCATCGATGTGCGCGACTTGGCCGCCTTCATCCTCGGTGTGGTGGAGCGCCGGGACGTGGGCACCTTCAACGCCACCGGCCCCGCGGAGACGCTCACCATGCGCGAGCTGCTGGAGGCCTGCAAGACGGGCACGGGCGGAGACGCGCGCTTCACCTGGGTGGACGCCGAGTGGCTGGTGGAGCAACAGAAGGTGAGCCCCTGGACGCAGATGCCCGTGTGGATTCCGCGCTCGGGCGAGGACAAGGGCGTGGGCCGCGTCAGCAACGCCCGGGCGCTGAAGCTCGGGGCGACGTTCCGGTCCCCCGTGGACACCGCGCGCGACACGCTGGCCTGGTTCCGCTCCGAGCCGCCCGAGCGCCAGCAGAAGCCGATGCGGGCGGGCCTCCCGCCGGAGCGCGAGCGCGAGGTGCTCGCCGCGTGGCACCAGCGGACCCCCTGAAAAAGCCAAGGGGGATGCCTCTGTCGAGGCACCCCCCTCGCCGATCCAGACTCAGGGCCGCTCCCCCCTCCCGGTGAGCAGCCCCGCTTCAGAATCTCCCACTTGAAGGGCCCTGCCCGGCAGCAGGGACCTTCCCTCCACGCCCAGGGATGACGGGGTCCTTGGCACCCCCTCATCCTCCCACTTCACAAAGGGCCACCCGGACGGTGGCGTTCAGCTCCGCAGCCTTGGCGGACAAGGCGGGTGGAGGGTGAAGACCCGGCGGGCCCCGGGGCGCAGCACGGAGCCTGAGAAGGGCTCCCGGGCCGGCCACAGCGAGGCGAGGCGAGTCTCCCCCTCCACCGTTTCGTTCAGAGAGGCCGTCAGTCCCGCCGTCTCCAGCACCTCCCGCTGCCGGCGCTTCGCCCGCGCCAGCGCGACGAGGTGGGACGGCGAGGGGCCCAGGCCCGAGCCCAGGGAGCGGGTCGCCGAGGAGGGGCGGTTCAGGCGCAGGGGCTTCTGCGCGCTCGCACCAAACTCCCACCGCAGGACCGTTCGGGTCTCTCCCCCGGGAACAACGTCCCTCCGACTTGAACGGTGCTGCCAATGCGACTGCATGCTGGACTCTCCGGTGAACGGGCCTTGGGGCACTGCCTCTCTGCGGAGCTCCCCCCCGCTGTCCGGACTCGATAGCCCCTGGCAGCAGCCGAAGTGCATGATGGACAAAACACCCGTGCGAGGTTTCCGGGCCAACGCCAAACACTTGCGTGAGGACGCCACGGGCTGGCAAGGCCACCCCTCCCAGGAGGTGAGGCGCAAGCACGGAGGAGGAGAACTTCACGGGAGGTGAGGGGTAGTCTCCCCGGAGGCAGGGCAAGCTGCCTCCCCAGGTGGGGTGAGAGAGGAGGGCCCGATGTCGGCCCCGCATAATAAGGAAGAATGTGCCGAGGGAGCCCGAGCGCATCGGGGCGGGGAGGGTTGACGTAGGAGGGGCTGGTATGAGGTGGGATGCGATGGGCGCAGGGCTCGACAGCGAGAGGACCCAGGAGGTGGGGCGTGAGGGGGGCCGGGAGGCCACTCCGAGGAGGGGTGCGTCCGTGCTGGCCGTGGTGGCGGAGAAGCCGGCCGTGGCGCGGGACATTGCCCGGGCGCTGGGTGCCTCGCAGCGCGGGGAGGGCTGGTTCCGGGGCAATGGCTATGTGGTGACGTGGGCCATTGGCCACCTGGTGGGGCTGGCCCAGCCGCACGAGATTCGTCCCGAGTGGAAGCGCTGGAGCCGCGAGCAGCTGCCCATGCTGCCGCGCGAGTGGCCGCTGATGGTGGCCGACGGCACGCGCTCCCAGTTCTCCGTGGTGCGCGAGGTGATGAACGCGCCCGAGGTGGCTGCGGTGGTGTGCGCCACGGACGCGGGCCGCGAGGGCGAGCTCATCTTCCGTTACATCTATGAGGCGGCAGGGTGCCGCAAGCCGGTGAAGCGGCTGTGGGTGTCGTCGCTGACGGAGAGCGCCATCCGCGAGGGCTTCCGGCAGTTGAAGGACGGCAGTGCGTACGACGCGCTGTCGGACGCGGCCAAGGGACGCAGCCGGGCGGACTGGCTGGTGGGGATGAACCTGTCGCGGCTCTACACGCTGGCGGGCGGGGACATGCTGTCGGTGGGGCGGGTGCAGACGCCCACGCTGGCCATGGTGGTGGAGCGCGAGCTGGCCATCCGCCACTTCGTCCCCGAAGACTACCTGGAGGTGGTGGCCACCTTCGCGCCGCAGGCGGCGGGGATGCCGCACGAGACTCGGTACCGGGGCACGTGGTTCCGCGACGTGGATCCGAAGACGGGCGCCAAGCTGGGCGAGGGCGTGCGCGAGGCCCGGCGGCTGGCGGCGGACGGCGTGGAGGCGGGCGAGGTGATGGCGCGGGTGAAGACGGGCCGCGCATCCATTGAATCGCTCACCTCCGAGACGAAGAAGATGGCGCCGCCGCTCCTGTATGACTTGACGGAGCTGCAGCGGCACGCGAACCGGCTCTATGGATACAGCGCGCAGCGGACGCTGGAGCTGGCCCAGGCGCTGTACGAGAAGCACAAGCTGCTGAGCTACCCGCGCACCTCGAGCCGGCACCTGTCGGCGGAGGTGGCGGCCACGCTGCCGGACGTGGTGCGAGCCATCCGCAGGCCCTACGAGCCGCTGCTGGCGGCCGGCACGGGGGAGCGGCCCCTGGGACGGCGCTTCGTGGATGACTCGAAGGTGACGGACCACCACGCCATCGTCCCCACGCCCACCTCGCCGGACGGGGTGCAGCTGTCTCAGGACGAGCGGCGCATCTACGAGCTGGTGTGCCGCCGGCTGCTGTCGGCCTGGCACGAGGACCACCTCTGGTCCGTCACCACCGTCATCACCGCGGTGAGCTCGCAGGGGCCGGCCGGTGGAGCGGCGCGGGTGGACCGGTTCCACAGCTCGGGCACCCAGGTGGTGCGCGCGGGGTGGAAGGTGCTGGACGTGGGCGGGGTGAAGCCTCCCAAGGAGCGCACCGCCAAGGACGCGAAGGACAAGGAGGAGGGCGAGGGCAAGGAGGAGGAGGACTCGCAGGATCTGCCTGCCGGGCTGAAGCAGGGGCAGCCGCAGAAGGTGGAGGACGTGGAGGCGGTGAAGAAGCGCACGCGGCCGCCACCGCGCCTCACGGACGCCTCGCTGCTCACGGCGATGGAGACGGCGGGCAAGGCGCTGGATGAGAAGGAGCTGGCGGATGCGATGAAGGAGACCGGGCTGGGCACTCCGGCCACGCGCGCCGCCATCATCGAGGTGCTGCTGGAGCGCGAATACCTGCACCGCCGGGGCAAGTCGCTGGAGGCGACGGAGAAGGGCATCCGGCTCATCGAGGTCGTTCATCCGGATGTGAAGTCGCCCGCGATGACGGGGCAGTGGGAGGCGTGGCTCCAGCGCATCGAGCGCGGGCGCGGCGACCTCGCCGACTTCCTGCGCAGCATCGAGGCCTATGTCATCGAGGTGGTGGGCAAGGTGCCCATGGGCTCGCCGCCGAGGCCGCCCCCGGTTCCCCGGCCCGCTTCCGTGGCACCCGGTGAGGTGCCTTCGCGAGAGGCTCCCGAGAGGAGTGCCGCGTCTCCCTCTCGGGCGCGTTCAGAGGCGGCACCCGCGGCGGCGACGGGCCGGCCTCGCCGTGTGCCTCGGGCCCCTACGCCGCCCGGTGAGCTCCGCAAGCTTCTCAAGGAGGCGTTCGGCTTCGAAGACTTCCGGCCCTATCAAGAGGATGTCTGCCGGGCCGCCACGATGGGGGAGGACCTGCTGCTGGTGATGCCCACCGGAGCGGGCAAGTCGCTGTGCTACCAGTTGCCGGGCCTGGCGCGCGCGGGGACGACGCTCGTGGTGAGCCCGCTCATCGCGCTCATGGAGGACCAGGTGACGCGGCTCCAGTCGCTCGGGTTCGCGGCGGAGCGCATCCACTCGGGGCGGGACAGGGCCACCTCCCGGCAGGTGTGCGCGGACTACCTCGAGGGCCACCTGGACTTTCTCTTCATTGCGCCCGAGCGGCTCGGCGTGCCCGGCTTCGTGGAGCTGCTGGCCCGCCGCCCGCCCGCGCTCATCGCCATCGACGAGGCTCACTGCATCTCCCAGTGGGGGCATGACTTCCGCCCCGACTACCGGTTGCTCGGCGCGCGGCTGCCCCTGCTGCGCCCCGCCCCCGTGGTGGCCCTCACCGCCACGGCGACGCCGGACGTGCAGAAGGACATCGTCCAGCAGCTCGGGCTGAAGGGCGTTCGAGGTGGCGCGGCGCGCACCTTCATCCACGGCTTCCGCCGCACCAACATCGCCCTCGAGGTGCGCGAGCTCACCCCGAGCCAGCGCGGCGAGGCCATCCGTGACGTGCTCTCCGAACCGGAGCGGCGCCCGGCCATCGTCTACGCCTCCACGCGCAAGCACGCCGAGCAGTTCGCGGAGGTGCTGAGCTCGGACTTTCCCACCGCCGTGTACCACGCGGGCATGCAGCCCGCGGAGCGAGACCGCGTCCAGGCCGCGTTCCTCGAGGGCCGCGTGAAGGTCATCGTCGCCACCACCGCGTTCGGCATGGGCATCGACAAGGCGGACGTGCGCACCGTGCTCCATGCCGCGCTGCCCTCGAGCCTCGAGGGCTACTACCAGGAGCTGGGACGCGCGGGGCGGGATGGCAAGCTGTCCCGCGCCGTGCTGCTCCACTCCTATGTGGATCGTCGCACCCACGAGTTCTTCCACCAACGCGACTACCCCGAGCCCCGCGTCCTCGAAGGCCTCTACCGCGCCGCTCGCGAGCAGCTGGAGCCCAAGGAGGCGCTCCAGGCCCGGGTCCGCATGGAGCCCGAGGTCTTCGACAAGGCCGTCGAGCAACTGTGGATCCACGGTGGCCTGGTGATGACGCCAGATGAGCAGGTCCACCGGGGACGGCCTGGCTGGGCCACCCCCTATGGGGCCCAGCGTGAGCGCAAGCTGCTCCACCTGGAGCAGATGGGCCGGTACGCGGAGGCCTCGGGCTGCCGGATGCGGCACCTGGTGGAGCATTTCGGTGATGTGCAGGACTCGGGCAGGGCCTGTGGGCTGTGTGACGTGTGCGCCCCTGAGACGTGCGTCACCTTGCGCTTCGCCGAGCCCGGTGAGGGTGAGCTTCAGTCGCTCGGGCGCATCCTGGACGCGCTGCACGAGCGGGATGGACAGGCCACGGGCCGCCTGCACCGCGAGCTCTTTGGTGAGTCCCTGCCGCGCCGGGAGTTCGAGCGGCTCGTGGGAGGGCTCGTGCGCGCCGGGCTGGCCCGGCTGAGCGAGGACGCCTTCGAGAAGGACGGCCAGCGCATCACCTTCCAGCGGCTGACGCTCACCCCCGATGGCCAGCGCACCCGTGTGCTCGCGCCGGATGTGGTGATGCTCCCAGCAGCGCCCGCGCCTCAGGCCAAGGCTCCCAAGAAGCGCCGCGTCCGCCGCACCCAGGCGGCGACGAAGCGCTCGGAGAAGCCACGGCGTGCCTCCGCGTGGGAGCGCACCCCGAAGCCCTCTTCCGAGCCTTCTTCCGAGCTCACCACCGAGTGGGACGAGGATGACGTAGGCGTGCGGCGTGGGCGGGGCGGGCGCTCCGGGCCGGGCGCCTTCGAGCCCATGCCTTCCCCCGCGCTGGTCGAGGCGCTCAAGGCGTGGCGCCTGGGCGAGGCCAAGCGGCGGCGCATCCCCGCCTTCCGCATCCTCACGGATCGCGTGCTGGGGGCTCTCGCCGCCACGCGCCCCGCGGACAACGAGACGCTCATGTCCATCCCGGGCGTGGGCCCCAAGCTGGTGCAGCGCTATGGCGCCCAGCTCCTCGCGCTCGTGGGCCGGGCCCGCTGAGCGGGGTGTCTCAATCCAGGACGCTCCTGTCCTGTTTTGAGTCAGGGCCTCGCAAGTCACACTTTCGGTGTCTCTCCGGGCACTTGTTCGCAGGACTGTCACATTCTTTTACAGATTTGTCTCAGAATATTGGAGTCTGAGCACTCCGGGTTTCCCCCTCTCTGCTGGGTAAACCCTGATTTTTCGTTGTCCTGGGGTTTGGCCCGGGCCTTGCTCAAGGGAGAGGCGCGCCGGCCGCGGCTGCAGGTGTCCCAGGCGGCCGGCTCAATCCCCCGAAGTGCTTCCCGAGGAAGACGAATGCTCAAGTTCCGTTCCGTTGCGATGCTGGCGGGTCTGGCCCTCTTTGGCTGTGGTGGCTCCGAGGACATGGCGCAGGAGAAGACGCCCATGTCGTGGGAGGAGTTCAAGGCCTCGGCCGTCAAGGGTGACGGCGACGTCTACATCGTCGACATGGACATCGCGGTGGAGAACGAGCAGGCGCTCAAGGAGTACTACGACAACAACGTCGCCGCGAACCACAGCGAGGGCGAGCTGGCCGTGTATTACATCGGCGGCGACATCAAGTGGAGCTCCACCCAGGCGCGCAACCTCACCTACTGCGTGAGCAGCTCCAGCTTCGGCAGCCGCTACAGCACCGTGGTGAACGCGATGACCAGCGCCGCTTCCGCCTGGGAGGCCACGGCCAACGTCAACTTCGTGCACTCCAGCACCTACGACAGCAACTGCACCGCGAGCCAGACGGGCGTGCTGTTCGACGTGCGCCAGACGAGCGACACCAGCTACCTGGCCCGCGCGTTCTTCCCCAACTCGGGCCGCTCGGCCCGCAACGTGCTGATCAGCACCAGCGCCTTCGGCAGCATCTCGCCCTACACCCTGGCCGGCATCCTGCGCCACGAGCTGGGCCACACCATCGGCTTCCGCCACGAGCACACCCGCCTGTCCTCCACCGGCTGCTACGAGGATGCGAACTGGCGCGCGCTCACCAGCTACGACTCCAAGTCGGTCATGCACTACCCCCAGTGCGCCGGCACGAACTCGGGCGACCTGGTCCTCACCAGCTCCGACAAGACTGGCGCTCGCGCTCTCTACCCGTAAGCTGATTTCAAAGAACTCCGTGGCCACTTGAGCCACGGCGGAGTCTTGAAGGCCGGAGTCGTGCTCCTCAACGGGGCGCGGCTCTGGCCTTTGTCTTTGCGGGCCATCCCCCGTGGGTATTTCGAGGAATCACATGACGAATCTGAAGATGATCGGTGCGGTTCTCGCTCTGTCCGCCTGCACCTCGGAGGTGAGTGAGGAGTCCCAGCAGGTGGGGGCGCAGGAGTCGCCGCTGGCCGCCGAGGCCCCCAAGCGCGTCATCGTGAACTTCAAGGCCGGTGCCAACAAGGCCAACGTCCTCCGCGAGCTGAAGGGCAAGGAACTGCTCGCCATCCACGGGATGAACGCGTCGGCGATGGAGCTGCCCGCGCAGGCGCTGGCCGCGCTCGACAAGAACCCGGCGGTGGAGTTCTGGGAGGAGGACGCTCCGCGCAAGATGTTGGCGCAGAGCACCCCGTTCGGTATCGACATGGTGCAGGCCCCGCTGGTGTGGCCGTCCGCCACCGGCGCCAACCGGAAGATCTGCATCATCGACTCCGGCCTCTACACCGCCCACGAGGATCACCAGAGCGGCAAGGCGATCACGGGCTACCCCACGGGCTGGAACGCGGACAAGTGCCACCACGGCACGCACGTGGCCGGCACCATCGCCGCGGTGAACAACAGCGTGGGCGTGGTGGGCGTGCTGCCCAACGGCGTCAACCTGCACATCATCAAGGTGTTCGGGGACGACTGCGCGTGGACGTACTCCTCCACCCTGGCGGACGCGGCCAACCGCTGCGTGAGCGCGGGCGCCAACGTCATCAGCATGAGCCTGGGCGGCGCCACCAAGAGCAAGACCGAGGAGACGGCCTTCAACAACGCCTGGAGCGCCGGCCTCATCAGCGTGGCCGCCGCGGGCAACGACGGCACCAACAGGCTGAGCTACCCCGCCTCGTACGCCAACGTCATCTCCGTGGGCGCGGTGGACTCCACCAAGACGATCGCCACCTTCTCGCAGTTCAACTCCGCGGTGGACGTGTCCGCTCCGGGCGTGGGCGTGCAGTCCACGGTGGGCGCGCTGGACCTGAACACCCTGGTCGTGGGTGGCACCACCTACTCGGGCGGCTACGTCGACGGCGCGGCTCGCAGCGCGGGCGTGACGGGCACGCTGGTGAACGGCGGCCTGTGCGACAGCGTGGGCGCCTGGGCGGGCAAGGTCGTCCTCTGCCAGCGGGGCACCATCGCCTTCGTGGACAAGGTGAACAACGTGAAGGCCGGTGGCGGCGTCGCGGCGGCCCTCTACAACAACGTGGCGGGCGGCTTCGCGGGCACGCTGGGTGATGGCGTCACCAGCACCATCCCGGCCATCTCCCTGAGCCTGGAGGACGGCAACGCCATCATCGCGGCGGGCGGCATCGGCCAGGCGGCTACGGCGGCCAGCTCCTTCACCGAGCCGGCCAGCGGCTACGATTTCTACGACGGCACCTCCATGGCGACCCCGCACGTGTCCGCGGTGGCGGCGCTGGTGTGGAGCTACAACACCTCGTGGACCAACGCCCGCGTGCGCAAGGCGCTGGAGATGACCGCTGAGGACCGCGGCACGGCTGGCCGCGACAACTACTATGGCTACGGCATCGTCCGCGCGAAGAACGCGCTGGATTACGCCATCGCCAACCCGTAGTTCCTGAGAGCTGGGTGGGCATTCTGGGGCGGGCTCCTCGCGGGGTCCGCCCCTTTTCTTTTGGGTGCGCGGCCGCTCAGGCCTGCGGCTGCGTGTCCGAGACCGTGTCGATGGCCTGCATGGGCTCGAAGAAGATGATCGTCTTGGTGCGCCCCGTGTCTTCGATGTCCAGGCACTCCAGCTCGCCGCTCTCACTCTCGTCCGCGTAGATGCGCTCCGGGTGGAAGATGCGGTGGGTGATTTCTTCGCCTGGACGGCCCACCGTCACCTCGATGGCATCTCGTCCGCTGCCCTTCTCCACGTAGGAGATGTCGATGAGCGGCAGGCGCTGGGCCAAGGGCTGTTCACCAATGTCGATACTGGCCGCCTCGATGCGAACCCACTGGGAGCGGTTCATGCCGCTCAGCAGGGTGAGATAGTCGGACCAGACCTCGCGAGGAATTTCCCGGGTGTGATGCATGGCGTTCTGCCTCCCGTTTCTCCCACTCACCGTAAGGATGGAGAGGCCGGGAGGCGGACCGTGTCTGCTGCCCTGCTCAGGGGGGAGGCCTCCTACCGGGGCCCTGGTGGGCCGCCTGCTTTCCTTTACCCAGGGCGTGCATTCCCAGAGCCCACTTGCTCAGCAGGGGGCTCGTTGAAACCCAAACCCTGGACGCGCAGAGGCTCGCTGGTACGAAAGTGGGAGTGAGGCACGCTTGACCTTGTGCTCTCGTCGTCTCTTCTGGAGGCACCACTCTGGAGACTCAAGCGACCCGCTGGGGGAAATGCCATGGAGCAGGCCATGAAGTGCCCAGCCTGCAGCAAGCAGCTGCCGAGTGGCATGGTGTTCTGCCCATGGGACGGTCATGCCTTGGAGCCTTCGTCTCCTCCAGAGCAAGGGGGGGATCCACTCCTTGAGACGCAGGTCAGCGAGTACATCATCAAGGAACGAATCGGCGCGGGCGGCATGGGGATCGTCTACCGGGCCGTCCAGCCACTCATTGGGAAGCAGGTCGCCATCAAAGTCCTGAAGGCGGAGCTGGCTGAAGCAGGGGAACTGGTCAAGCGGCTGTTGGTAGAGGCGCGAGTGGTCAACGCCATCCAGCACCGGGGAGTGATCGACATCTTTGGCTTTGGGCAGCTTTTCGACGGCCGCCCATATGTGGTGATGGAGCTGCTCCACGGAGTGTCGATGGACGCCTATCTCCGAAAGCGAGTGAGGCTCGGCGCCATTGAGGCGGCGAAGATCCTCGATGAGATGCTCGCGGCGCTGGGGGCGGCGCACCGCGGGGGCGTCATTCACCGCGATCTGAAGCCCGGCAATGTGTTCCTGAAGCAGGAGGCCGAGGGCGCGCACTCCGTGAAGTTGCTCGACTTCGGAATCGCGAAGGTGACGCAGTCCCAGACCGTCAGCGCTCTGACCATGTCAGGCCACATTCTGGGAACTCCCGAGTACATGTCGCCTGAGCAGATCCGGGGTGAGAAGGTGGAGCCCACCGCGGACCTCTACGCCGTGGGAGTGATTGCCTTCCAGCTGCTCACAGGCCGGCGCCCGTTCATCGGTGAGCAGATGAAGGTGCTCTTCGCGCAGGTGGAAGAAGAGCCCCCGAAGCCGTCCAGGCTGGCGCCGGAGGTTCCGCTGGAACTGGAGCGCATTGTGTTGAGGCTGCTCGCCAAGCGCCCCTCGCAACGCTTCCAGTCTGCAGAGGAAGTGCGGCGGGAACTCGATGCGTTTCTCTCGAGACAGGACACGGGCGCAGGGAAGGGGTCACAGGTTGCGGCAGAGCCTGTGTACCCTCCCACCGTTACCCTGCTGACGCCCGTTTCCCTCGCGGGAGCCACCGCGTCCTTGCGTGGACCGGCCACGGCCCCTGTGCCCTCCAAGCCCTCCAGGCGTCTGTGGGTCATGGGCTTGGGGGCCGCGTCCCTGGTAGTTGCTTCAGGCGTGGTGGGATTGAGCGGGTTTGGCCGAAGGGCTTTGCCCACGGAGCCACCCCCCGTGGCCCGGGCCGAGAAGGAACCTGCGCCGCCGGTTCAGGCGCCCCCGCCTCCTCAGCAGGCGGAGGCGCCCAGGGCTGTTGAGCCAGTGATAGCCACCCAGGCTGTGCAGCCCCCTCCCAAGGAGGATCACTTGGCGCAAAGGCGCCCTTCGGCTCTTCCCAGAGGGAGGGCTGTGCCGCAGAGCAAGGAGGCTGCCCTGACCGAGCCCGCGAAGGTTCCTGGGCGGGACACGGCGAACGGAGTCCAAGCCTCGCCTCCTCCTTCCGGTGTGCAGCAGCCAGGAACTCTGTCGAAGAGTTCGACAGCCAAAGCCTCTGAGGCACCCACCCTCATGGTCTCTCCCGAGCCGGCCGCCCCACCTGCCACGCCCAACATCGAGCTCAATCCGGACGTGCTGCAGCAGCGGCTGGCGGACGCAACCATTCGGTTGAGCCGGAAGGACCAGCAAGCCGTCTTCTCTCCTGCCATGGCCCGGCTGATGGAGATCCAGAAGATGGCGGACGCCGCGACGACAGGAGCGCAGCGCATGAAGCTGGCGAGGATGCTGGAGGAGTGGGAGCGCCAGTTCCTCTCGAAGCGGTGAGGAGCGCTTCGGCAGGTGCTCTTCGTGCAGGTCGAGGACGAGCCCACCGCGCTGACCAGCCCAGTGCTGGATCTCCTCATGGAGATCGAGGTGCTCGCGCAGCGGTTGCTTGCTAGGGACCCGGCTCGGCGGCTCCTGTCAGCAGAGGTTCAGTTCCGGTATGGGGCCAGCGCCATGGTCAGCTGGTCCTGGAGTGAGCTGGCTCCGGGGCTGTCCCAAAGTCCGCAGTGCCGTAGGCCACCACTGAACATCTTCCGGCGCCAGAGGGAGGGACTTTGATGCAAGGTGCTCCTCGGTACGACAGGCACGCATTAAAGGAAGAGGCATGGCGCAAGTGGAGGAGTCACGGGCAGCGGTCCCTCGGCTGGGGGCGTGGGTGGAGGCAGGGCCTCGGGTGCGGTGGCGGGTCTGGGCCCCCGAGCACCGGAGCATGGAGGTGGTGCTGCACGACCCGGAGGGAAAGCCGGGCCGCGCGCTGCCGATGACGGCCGAGCCGGGCGGCTACTTCAGCGCCGTGCTCGAGGGCCAGGGCGCGGGAGTGCGCTACAAGCTGCGCGTGGACGGGGAGGGTCCGTTTCCGGACCCCTGGTCCCGCTCCCAGCCGCAGGGCGTGCATGGTCCCTCCGAGGTGGTGGTCCCGGACTTCGCCTGGTCGGACGCGGGCTGGAAGGGGCCGGACCCGGATGCGCTCGTCATCTACGAGGTGCACGTGGGCACCGCGACGCCCGAGGGCACCTTCCAGGCGCTCATTCCCCAGCTGAAGGGGCTCCGAGAGCTGGGCATCAACACCCTGGAGCTCATGCCGTTGGCCAGCTTCCCGGGCGCGCGCAACTGGGGCTACGACGGGGTGGACCTGTTCGCCCCGCAGCACACTTATGGCGGTCCGAATGGGCTGCGCCAGCTCATCGATGCCGCGCACGCGCACGGGCTCGCCGTGCTCATTGACGCCGTCTACAACCACTTCGGGCCGGACGGGAACTACCTGCGCTGCTACTCGCCGCACTACTTCACCGGCCGCCACCACACCCCGTGGGGGGATGCCGTCAACTACGACGGGAAGGACTCCGCGCCCGTGCGGGAGTTGGTGCTCTCCAACGTGGACATGTGGATCCGCGACTACCACGCCGACGGCCTGCGGCTGGACGCGGCGCACGCCATCGTGGATGACAGCTCGCCGCACCTGCTGACGGAGATCTCCGCCCGGGCCCGCGCCGCCGCGCCGGGACGCCGCGTGGTGGTGATCGCCGAGGACGAGCGTAACGAGGCCCGGCTTCCTCGCCCGGCCTCTGCGGGCGGCCTGGGGCTGGACGGCGTCTGGGCGGATGATCTGCACCACCAGCTGCGCCGCGCCTTCGCGGGCGACAGCGAGGGCTACTACCAGGACTATACGGGCAGCGCGGAGGACATCGCCCGCACGCTCCGTCAGGGTTGGTTCTACGAGGGACAGGTGTCGAAGAACCAGGGCCACGCGCGGGGCACGCCGGCGGGCGAGCTACCGCCCCGGTGCTTCGTCCACTGCACCCAGAACCACGATCAGGTGGGCAACCGCGCCCATGGCGAGCGGCTCGGCCACGATGTGACACCGGCGGCCTACCGGGCGATGAGCACCCTGCTGCTGCTGTCCCCGTACACGCCGCTGCTGTTCATGGGCCAGGAGTGGAACGCCCGCTCGCCCTTCCTCTACTTCACGGACCACAACGAGGAGCTGGGGCGGCTCGTCACCGAGGGCCGCCGCAAGGAGTTCGCCGGCTTCAAGCGCTTCGCGGGCGACACCGTGCCAGACCCGCAGGCGAAGGAGACTTTCGAGCGCTCGCGCCTCGACTGGTCCGAGGCTGAGCGCCCGCCGCACTCGCAGATCCGAGCGCTCTACCGGGAGCTGCTGTGGCTGCGCGCCACCGAGCCCGCGCTGAAGGAGAAGAGCCGGGGCAGCTACGAGGCGCGGGCGCTAGGCCCAAGCTCGCTCGTCCTCGAGCGCCGAGGCGCGGGTCAGCGGCTGCTTGCCTTCATCAACGTGAAGGGTTTGCTCGAGCAGCGCCTGCCTGCGGGCTCGCGTGCACAGGTCGTGCTGTGGAGCGAGGCGCCTGCTTTCGGTGGAGCCGTGGAGACGTCTCCGCTGAGAGACAGTGTCGTGCGACTAGAGGGGCCCTCGGCGGTCGTGATGCGCTTGCTGGAGTGAGTCGCACACCGGACCCACCTTCCAGGCGAGAGACACCGCGCGCGCGGCTTGGGAAGAAAGCAAAAATACATCCGGTACTCGGGACTGCAGCAACGACGCGTTCTGTCATGAGCGGGTGAGCGAGAGCTCTCCGCTTGTGGCGGGACACTGACGACAACGCAGCCGCGGTCAGCCGTGCTCGCTCTGCTCCAGGAGTCCTCTAGGAGTGGGCAGGCGGAGCTGCGGCCTCACCCGAGGAACACAGAACTTGATCGGATCGAAGAAGTCTCTCCCCTGGCGCCGCCTCTCCGGAGCGCTGATCCCCTCACTCAGCGTGTTATCCCTGATGGCTCTCGCCACTCCGGCGCGGGCCCAGACCACCTGCTCGACGAACGTCCCCATCACCGCCGTCACCGCCAAGGCAGATGACGGCAACGTCCCCTCCAACGTGCTCGACGGCAAACCGGACACCCGCTGGTCCTGCAATGGAAGCGGCTGCTGGATTCGTGCGGATCTCGGCGCCGAGAAGCAGGTGGGCGCTGTGGACGTCACCTGGCACAGCGGCGCCACGCGCAACTACAACTACGAGGTGGCCACCTCGCGCGATGGCAGCACCTATTACAACGTCGCCGCGAATCGGAGCGCCCGCTCGGATCAGGCGCAGCGCATCACCTTCACCGCTGCCCCCGCGCGCTACGTGAGGGTCACCGTGAAAGGCAACACGACCAACAACTGGGCCAGCATCTCCGAGATGCGCGTGCTCGGGTGCGGCGGCACCTCCGAGCCGACTCCGCCGACGGACCCGACTCCGCCGACGGACCCGGCTCCGCCGACGGACCCGACTCCGCCGACGGACCCGACTCCGCCCGCCGGGGGCAAGGACGGGTTCGGTGTGACGATGATCTACCCCACGAAGTCGGGCGGTGAGAGCTGGGCGATGGCGGCGGACCCGACGAAGGACTCTCGCTTCGATCCGCAGAACCCCATCACCAAGAACGCGGACGGCTCCTGGAAGATCAAGGCCACCCAGGTGCGCATGTCCGTCTTCACCTCCACCGGCTACGGCGCGGGGAAGATCCCCACGTACAACCGGGACCAGATGACCAGCAAGGGCTACATGCTGGCAGCCAACGACTGGAAGAACATCGAGATGACGGGCTTCGTGAAGCTCAACGCAGCCTCGGACATGGCGGACAACTTCGACTGGTACGCGCGCGGCGGCAAGCACAACGACTCGGTGCCGTGCGAGGGCTCCTCGTACAAGGGCGCGCTGCACTATGACGGGCGCACGCGCTGGCAGAAGGAGTCGTGGCACGTCAGCTACGAGCAGGCCCCGTACAAGCCCGCCACCAGCTCGCTCAAGGGCCGCTGGGTTGGCTTCAAGGCGGTCATGCGCAACGTCACCGCGGGCGGCAAGACGGCCGTGAAGCTCGAGCTGTACCTCAACGAGAACGCCGACAAGGTCACCTGGAAGAAGATCTACGACATGACGGACGCGGGCGACTGGGGTGGCGACCACGGTAAGTGCGGAGCTTCCAATCCCGCCATGCCGATGACGTGGGGTGGCCCAATTGCAACATTCCGTTGGGACAGCGCGAGCGACGTCGACTTCAAGTGGATGAGCGTGCGCGAGATCCAGCCGTAGCTGTTCGGATCAACGCAATCCTGTATCAGTGAGGAAAGACGGCGCGGGGAATTCTGATTCTCCGCGCCGTTACGCTGTTCACCGGCGGGTTCTTCGAGCGGGTGCGGAGTCTGTACTGAGTCAGCCAAGCGAGTAAGCTGCTGCGTGCGGCGGAAGCCACGGCCCCGGCTTCTGGTCCACGGTCTGGCCGCCACGCGTTGGAGGACCTCAGGCATGCCCAAGCCCGCATTCATCGAGCCCTCGAAGGTCCTGAGGGGGTCCCGCCAGTGGGAAGGAGACGAAGTGCTCCGCGTGCTGGCGGAGGTGGAGAACACGCATCCCGAGGGCAGCATGGCGCTGCGCGCGCTGCGGGATGAAGAGGGCACGCTGATCGACTTCGAGTGGATCTACGCGAACGCCGCCGCGGAGCGCACGCTGAGCTGGCACGTGGGCAGCCTGGTGGGGCACAAGCTGCACGAGGTGCCGCCGGAGCTGGGGCTCGCGGGACAGTTCGAGGCCTTCCATCAAGTGGTGGAGACAGGCCAGTCGTGCCAGCAGGTGTTTCCTCACGCATGTGATGGGTTCGACGGGTGGCTCCAGGCCACCGTGGCGCGCTTCCGAGACGGCGTGCTGGTGCGGCTGCGCGACATCACCGCCGCCCGGCGCGCGGAGACGGGGCTGCGCGAGACGCGCGACAAGCTGGTGGAGCTGCTGGAGAACCTGCCCGAGGGCTTCTTCTCCGTGGATGCGCACTGGCGCTACACGTACATCAACCGCAACGCGCTGCTGCTGACGGGCAAGCCGCGCGAGAAGCTCTTCGGCCGCGACATCTGGAGCACCAGCCCCGAGCTGATGGGCACCATCGCCGAGCGCGAGTACCGGCGAGTCATGGCGGAGCGCGTCTCCACCGTCTTCGAGATGGAGTTCTCGCGCGGCCGCTGGTTCGAGGTGCACGCGTACCCGTCCGGCAACGGCATCGCCATCTTCTTCCGCGACATCAATGAGAAGAAGAAGGCGGAGCAGGAGCGGGACGCGCTGCTCAACCGCGAGCACTCGGGCCGCCTGGAGGCGGAGGAGCTGGCGCGGCAGCGCGCGCGGGAGCTGCTCGCGGCCCGGGAGAAGCTCGTGCAGTCGGAGAAGCTGGCGGTGGCGGGCCAGCTCGCCGCGGGCGTGGGGCATGAAATCAACAACCCGCTGTCCTTCGTGATGGGCAACATCCACTTCGCGCTGGAGCAGCTCCAGGCGCTGCCGCAGGTGGAGGCGCGCAAGGCGATCGAGGAGACGGCCGAGGCGTTGGCGGAGGCCCGCGAGGGCGCCGAGCGCATCCGCGGCATTGTCCGGGACTTGAAGACGTTCGCCCGGGGAGATGACGCGCAGCTGAAGCAGGTGGACGTGCACGCGGCGCTGGAGTTCAGCCTCTCCATGGCGATGAACCACATCCGCTACCGCGCGCAGGTGGTGAAGTGCTACGGCAACGTGGCCCCGGTGTGGGCCAACGAGGCCAAGCTGGGGCAGGTGTTCCTCAACCTGCTCATCAACGCGGCGCAGGCCATCCCCGAGGGGGACTCGACGCACCACCGCATCGTGCTCAACACGTACGCGAGGGATGAGCACGTGGTGGTGGAGGTGACGGACACGGGCATGGGGATGACGCCGGACGTGCTGACGCGCGCCTTCGAGCCCTTCTTCACCACCAAGGCCCAGGGCGAGGGCACCGGGCTGGGGCTGTCCATCTGCCACGGCATCATCAAGGCGCTGCGCGGGGAGCTGACGGCGGCCAGCATGCCGGGCAAGGGGAGCACGTTCCGCGTGGTGCTGCCCACCCGGGGTTCGGCGAGCGGGGACGTGGTGCCCTCGCTGGCCTCCGTGCTGGAGGCGCCGCCGGTTCAGGGCAAGCGCGTGCTCATCATCGACGACGAGGCGGGCATTGCCTCCGTCATGCGGCGCATCATCGGCCGGGGCAACGAGGTGGTGGTGACCGCCAGCGGCCGCGAGGCGCTCGCGCTGCTGGAGCGCGACACGGACTTCGACCGCATCTTCTGCGACTTGATGATGACGGACCTGACGGGCATGGACGTCCACGCCGAGCTGGCGAAGCACCACCCCGAGTGCCTGCCGCGGCTCGTCTTCATGACGGGCGGGGGCTTCACGGCGCGGGCCCGGGCCTTCCTGCAGAGCTCCTCACACCCACGCATCGACAAGCCGTTCGAGCCGGAGCTCATCCGCAGGCTGGTGTCCCAGGCGCCACCGCGCATCTGAACCGCCACCCCACCGGAGCAGCCCTGAGCCCTGCGGGCTCAGCGGCCCTTCTTGATGTAGCTGGGCGGCGGCTTCTTGGAGGTGCCGTTGGTGGGCGGCTTCGTGGGCGCGGCGCGCCGCTCCAGCGCGAGCATCAGGCTGGGCGCGTTCGCGGCGGACACGTGGCGCGTCAGCGGCTCATACCCGTCCAGCGACAGCGTCACCTCCAGGGGGGCTTCCTCGGGTGCCACGGCCAGCGTTACCGGTGTCACCCCGAGCGGCTTGCCCGCGAGCTGCACCGCCGCGCCGGTGGGCTCGGACTTGAGCACCAGCTCCACCTTGAGCGGAGCGGCGGTCTGCGGGCGCGGCACGGGGGGCGGCTCCACCGGCTTCATCGGTGGGTTGGCCACCACGGGGGGCGGCTGGGAAGCGTCCGGTTTCTGGGTGAAGTAGACGAGCGCGGCCCCGGCGATGACGAGCAGCGCCGCGCTGCTCACTACCACGGGGATGAGGGGGAAGCGGCGCTGGGGCGTGGGACGGCCCAGCGGCTGGGTGCCCCGGGTGGACTCCTGCCGGTGTCCGGGCGCGGGCCCCACCAGGGCCTCCACGGAATGCCGGGAGCGCATGCTGGGCATCGACACGCGCGAGGGCGTGGGCCGGTGGCCCGGCGACCCCAACGAGTCGATGCGCGAGGGGTTGGACTTGTCCTTCGTGTCCAGGTCCGTGTCCTCGGCCAGCTGGTCCAGCTTGGCCGGATCCGACTCCGCGGCGATGCGGTCCGCGTACAGCTCGCGCAGGAAGGCGGACAGGTGCGCGGTGCTGGCCGGCAGCCGCAGCTGGATGATGTAGTCCTCGAGCGCGAGCCGGAGCGCGCCGCAGTCCGGGTACCGCTTGTCCGGCGTGGTCGCCAGCGCCCGCAGCACCACCTCGTCCAGCCCCGGCGGCAGCTTGGGGTTGATCTGCGAGGGCTTCGGCACCTGGCAGTCCTTCACCAGGCGCAGCGTCATCATGTCCGACTCGCCCTTGAAGAGGCGGCGGCCCGTGAGCAGCTCCCACATCACCACGCCCAGCGCGAACTGATCGCTGCGCCCGTCGATGGCCTGCCCCGAGGCCTGCTCCGGGGACATATAAGGATACTTGCCCTTGAGCACCCCGGTGGCGGTGTGGTGGCCGCTGCCGGCCGCCTTCGCCACGCCGAAGTCGATGATCTTCACCGCCCCGTCGAAGCCCACGAGGATGTTCTGCGGAGAGACATCCCGGTGAACCAGCTTCAGCGGCTGGCCCTGTGCGTCACGGGCCTTGTGCGCGTAGTCGAGCCCCGCGGCGGCCTCGGAGATGACGCGCAGCACCAGCCCCGCGGGCAGCAGCCGCCCCTTCAGCCGGGACTGCTTGTCCAGCCGCCGCACGTCATCGCCCTGCACGTACTCCATGGCCAGACAGTGGCGCCCCTCCACCTCCTGCAGGTCCAGGATGGTGACGAGGTTGGGGTGCTGGAGCCGGGCGACCAGCCGCGCCTCCTCCAGGAACATGGTGAGGAACTCATCGTCCTCGGCCAGGTGGGGGAGGATGAGCTTGAGCACGACCAGCCGCTCGACCGAGCTGCGCTCACGCGCCAGGAACACCTGGCCCATGCCGCCCGAGGCGATCTTACGAAGCAGTTCGTACTTCCCGAAGGGGACAGCCATCTCGTTTTCTAAGATACCCTGAGCCAGGGTACGACGTGAAAGCCCGTCTTTCCGTTCCCTGGCCAGAAGAGGGAGCAACCAGGCGAATTGTCCTGTGGCCCTCAACCCGCTGTGGGCAGGTGTCAGGCCTTCATCTTGTAGCCGGAGCGCAGCGCCAGGTAGACCACCAGGGTGGCAGCCACGGCCAGGACGGCCAGGATGCCACCTCCCAGCGCGGGGGGAAAGATGCTGCGGCCCAGCATGCCATAGCGCAGTCCCTCCACCATATAGACCATGGGGTTGAAGAGGCTGATCTGGTTCCAGGGCGAGGGCAGCTCGCGCACCGAGTAGAAGACGCCACCCAGGAAGGTGAGCGGCATCATCACGAAGGTGGGGAAGAAGTTGATCTGCTCGAACTTCTCGGCCCAGATGGCCGCCAGCATTCCCAGCACGCTGAAGACGTAGGAGGCGATGAACAGGAAGTAGGCGGCCACCACGGCGTGCTGGAGGCTGAAGCCGGTGAAGATGGCGGCCACGGCCCAGGTGAGCGCGCCCACCACGAGCCCGCGCACCATGGCGCCGCCAATGAAGCCGGCCATCAGCTCGCCGGGGCCCAGGGGGGCTACGAGCAGGTCCACCACCGTGCCCTGAATCTTGGTGATGAAGAGCGAGGAGCTGGAGTTGAGGAACGCGTTGTTGGCGATGCCCAGGAAGATGAGGCCCGGGACGATGAAGGGCAGGTACGGCACGCCCTCCACTTCGTGGACGCGCGAGGAGATGGAGTAGCCGAAGACGATGAAATACAGCGTGGTGCTGATGAGCGGCGAGAGGACGGTCTGGCCCGGCACGCGCATGAAGCGGCGGACCTCCTTCTCGAACAGCGTCTTCATCCCAAGGGTGTTCATGGCGTTGGCTCAGGCAGCCTTCTGGGGGCGGCCTCGCAGGATTTCGATGAGGACGTCCTCCAGGCGCGAGCGCCGCGTCTCCACATCGGAGATGGGCAGGCCCTGGGCGTAGAGGGCGCGCAGCAGCTCTCCGGAGGGGGGCGTGCCCTCGCGCTCGATATAGGCGAGGGTGCGGCGGTCCTCGGAGAGGGTGGCGTTGAAGCGGCGGGTGGCCTCGGGCAGCTCGGCCAGGGGCTGCTCGAAGGTGACCACGAGGCGGCGCTCGCCGAAGCGGCGCATCACCGAGGCCTTGTCCTCCACCAGCAGCAGGCGCCCCTCGTTGATGACGCCCACGCGGTCGGCGAGCTCCTCGGCCTCCTCCAAGTAGTGCGTGGTGAGGATGACGGTGGTGCCCTCGGAGGCCAGCTTGCGCACGTAGGTCCACAGGTCGCGGCGCAGCTCCACGTCCACGCCGGCGGTGGGCTCGTCGAGGAAGACGAGCTTCGGCTTGTGCACCAGGGCCTTGGCGATGAGGAGGCGGCGCTTCATGCCGCCCGAGAGGGCACGGGTGAGGGAGTTCTTCTTGGCCTGGAGGTTGAGGGCGGTGAGCACCTCGTCCACGCGGGCGTCGTCGCGGGGGCGGCCGTAGTAGCCGAGCTGGATGCGGAGGGACTCGGCGACGGAGAAGAAGGGGTCGAAGTTGATCTCCTGGGGGACGAGGCCCACGTCATAGCGAGGGCCCACGGGGTCCTGGTCCAGATCCTTGCCGAACAGGAGGATGCGGCCGCTGGTCTTCTTCACCAGGCCGCAGATGGAGCCGATGAGTGTCGTCTTGCCTGCTCCATTGGGGCCCAGCAGGGCGAAGATTTCACCCTGGCGGATGGAGAGGTTCACGTCGGAGAGCGCGGTGAGCTTGGCATAGGACTTGGTGAGCCCCTGCAGCTCCAGGACGGGCGAGGACATGGCGGAGGCGGGCTTAGCACCTCTGGGAGTGGTGGTCATCCCTCGCCGCGCTAGACTGCGCGCGCCATGCTCAATGTCCGGGAATTGCGGTCGCTGGCCTCGCGGCTGACCGAGGCGTTCTTCTGCAATCAGATTGGTCCCTTCGTGCTGGTGCAGAAGCCGCCGCGGCCGGTGGTGGAGCAGATGGCGATGCGCATGGGGGCGCAGAGCACCATGGCGGCCACGGGCCCCAGCCTGGAGGCCATGCAGCTGGCGGTGATGCTGCGCTTCGACGAGCTGATTGTCGCCACGCTGCCGCCGCTGCGCAGCGTGGACTCGCTCTCGGTGGGGCGCCTGCCGAGTTGCGATTTGGTCATCAACGATCCGTCCGTCTCCAAGGAGCACGCGCGGCTGAGCTGGCACGGGCAGACGGACACCAGCACCATCGTGGACCTGGGCTCGATGAATGGTACGCAGCTGAACGGGCACCTCCTGGATGCCCACAAGGAGTATTACGTCCAGGACGGGGATCTGGTGCGCTTCGGGGACGCGGACTTCGCGTACATGCTCGCCGAGTCCCTGTGGGAGCGGCTGCGCCGCTGAGCACTCGGGCAGGGCGGAGGCATGGAGAGTTCCTTGCACCGCGCGGCCCTCCTTAGTATCCGCCACCGTCTACGTCGTCACTTGGAGGCACCGAACCCGCGATGGCCCAGAACTTCATCTTCACCATGCAGGACCTGCGCAAGGTCAAGGGTGGGAAGGACATCCTCAAGGGCATCTACCTGTCCTTCTTCCCGGGCGCGAAGATTGGCGTCATCGGCCCGAACGGCTCGGGTAAGTCCACGCTGCTGCGCATCATGGCCGGGGTGGACAAGGAGTTCTTCGGCATTGCCAAGCCGGACCCGGGCGCGAAGGTGGGCTTCCTGCCGCAGGAGCCCCAGCTCGACGCTTCGCTGGACGTGAAGGGGAACGTGGAGCTGGGCCTGAAGGAGATCCGCGGCCTGATGGATCGCTTCAACGAGGTGTCCGCCAAGTTCGGCGAGCCCTTGAGCGACACGGAGATGGAGAAGCTGCTGGCCGAGCAGGGCAAGCTGCAGGACGCGATTGATGCGGCGAACGGCTGGGAGCTGGACCGGACCATCGAGATGGCGATGGACTCGCTGCGGCTGCCGCCGGGCGATGCGGACGTGACGAAGCTGTCGGGCGGTGAGAAGCGCCGTGTGGCGCTGTGCCGCATCCTGCTGGAGAAGCCGGACCTGCTGTTGCTGGACGAGCCCACCAACCACCTGGATGCCGAGAGCGTGGCGTGGCTGGAGAAGGCGCTGAAGGACTACAAGGGGACGATCGTCAGTATTACTCACGACCGGTACTTCCTGGACAACGTGGCGGAGTGGATCCTGGAGCTGGACCGGGGCGAGGGCGTGCCCTGGAAGGGGAACTACTCCTCGTGGCTGGACCAGAAGCAGAAGCGGCTGGAGCTGGAGGAGAAGGCGGAGAGCCACCGGCAGAAGACGCTCAAGCGCGAGCTGGAGTGGGTGCGGGCGAGCCCGAAGGCGCGTCAGGCCAAGAGCAAGGCGCGCATCCAGGCGTACGAGGATCTGGTCAACCAGACGCAGGAGAAGCGCGATGCGACCGGCGAGGTGACGATTCCGCCGGGGCCGAAGCTGGGCGGGCTGGTGGTGGAGGCGAAGGGGCTGCGCAAGTCGTTCGGAGACCGGCTGCTGGTTGAGGACCTGAACTTCAAGTTGCCGCCGGGTGGTATCGTGGGCGTGATTGGGCCGAACGGTGCGGGCAAGACGACGCTGTTCCGGATGATCACGGGCGTGGAGAAGCCGGACGCGGGCGAGCTGAAGGTGGGCGAGACGGTGAAGCTGGCCTACGTGGACCAGAGCCGTGACGCGCTGAATGGGGACAAGTCGGTGTTCGAGGAGGTCAGCGGCGGGCTGGACCACATCGACCTGGGACGGGCGGGGCAGATGCCGAGCCGTGCGTACCTGGCGGGGTTCGCGTTCAAGGGTCAGGATCAGCAGAAGCGGGTGAAGGACCTGTCGGGCGGCGAGCGCAACCGGGTGCACCTGGCGAAGATGCTGAAGAGCGGTGGCAACCTGCTGCTGCTGGACGAGCCGACGAACGACCTGGACGTGGAGACGCTGCGGAGCCTGGAGGAGGCGCTGCTGAACTTCGCGGGGTGCGCGGTGGTGATCAGCCACGACCGGTGGTTCCTGGACCGCATCGCGACGCACATCCTGGCGTTCGAGGGGGACAGCAAGGTGTTCTTCTTCGAGGGCAACTTCCAGGACTACGAGGCGGACAAGAAGAAGCGCTTGGGGCCCGAGGCGCTGCAGCCGCACCGCATCCGGTACCGGCCGCTGACGAAGAACTGAGCCGTGAGCCGAGGGAGAGCGGGACGGCCGGTGCGGGAGGACCCGTCCGCTGACGGGGGGCCCCGCACCGAGCCGAGGGACCCGCGACCTGTGCCCCCAGGACCGTGTCCCCGTGCCCGAACCTGAGGGCCCACAGTGGATACCTACCGGGCAAGGGGGCCTACCCGTGGCTCCCGCTCGTCAGGAAGTAGGCATCGCCCCTGGCCGCGCTATGGTCGGGCCCACGGGAGCCCCCACTCCGGCGAGCCATGAACTTCGTCTTCATCTCTCCCCACTTTCCGCCTCAGTTCTTCCACTTCATCACCGCTCTGCGGGAGCGGGGCGTCAACGTGCTGGCCATCGGTGACACCCCCTACGACACCCTGCGCCACGAGCTGCGGGAGAACCTCCGCGAGTACTTCTTCACCCCCAGCCTCCACGACTACGACGCCCTCCTGCGCGCCACCGGCTACCTCACCTGGCGCCACGGCCGCATCCACCGCATCGAGTCGCTCAACGAGTCCTGGCTCGGCCAGGAGGCCCGCCTGCGCGAGGACTTCAACGTCTTCGGCCTCAAGCCCTCGGACATCCAGCGCCTCCGCTCCAAGTCCGGCATGGCCACCGTCTTCCGTGACGCCAGCGTGCCCCACCCCGAGCTCGAGCTTGTCCAGAGTGCCGCTCAAGTGAAGGCCTTCGCCCAGCGCGTGGGCTACCCGCTCGTCCTCAAGCCCGACGTCGGCGTGGGCGCCGCGCACACCTTCAAGGTCAGCAGCGACGCCGAAGTCGATCAGGCGCTCGCCCAGCCCCTGCCCACCTCCTACGTCGCCCAGGCCTTCGTCCAGGGCACCATCGTCACCTATGACGGCGTCGTGGACCGCGAGGGGAAGATTCTCTTCACCCTCAGCCACGAGTACAGCGACGGCGTCATGGAGGTCGTCACCGAGAAGCGCGACATCTCCTTCTGGAGCCTCAAGTCCATCCCCGACTCGCTCGATGAGCTCGGCCGCAAGGCCGTGGACGCACTCGGCTTGCGTGAGCGCTGGTTCCACCTGGAGTTCTTCCGTCTCCCCGGTGACCGCTTCGTCGCGCTCGAGGCGAACCTCCGCCCCCCCGGCGGCTTCATGACGGACATGATCAACTACGCCTGCGACGTCGACGTGTACCGGCTCTGGGCCCGCCTCGTCACCGGCGATCCCGTCACTGACATCCGCTTCGCCCCCAAGTACCACGTGTGCCACATCGCCCGGCGCGCCGGCCGCCCCTACCTCCACAGCCACGAGGAGGTGCTGCGCCGGCTCGGCCACGCGCTGATGATGCACACCACCAGCATGCCCAGCGTCTACCAGGCCGCCATGGGCAGCGAGATGTACCTCACCCGCCACGCGGACCTGGAGCGCCTGCGCGAGGACGTGCGCTTCGTCCAGGCCCTCCGCTAGCCCAGGCCTACGCTCCGGCTCAGCTCAGCAGCCACCGGAACGCGAACGGCAGCCGCCGCTGCCAGTCCTTCTCGTGGTGCTGCCCACCCGGCTCCAGCACCAGAATCACCTCGTGGTCGTGGTACCCCACCTGCTTCAGGTGGCTGTAGAACTCGCGCGTGGCCACCCCGTAATTCAGCGGCACGTTGTCCGTGGCGATGTGCTCCGTGGAGCCCGCATCCAAATAGATGCGCGACCACTTCTGGCTGTGGGCAGTCCACTTCGTGAAGAGCTGCCGCTCGCTCCACATCACCGTGGGCGACAGCGCCCCAATCCGACCGAACACCTCTGGGTACTGCCACCCGAGGTACAGCGAGATGAGCCCGCCCAGGGACGAGCCCATCGCCCCTGTCCACTCCGGACCCGGACGCGTGCGGTAGACGCGGTCCACGTACGGCTTCACCTGCTCCACCAGGAAGCGCGCGTACTGCGGGCCCCGCGCCTTCACCTGGTTGCGCGGCTCGTCCCACGGCGAGTACTCCTGGAACCGTCCCGGCCCCGAGTCCACCGCGACGATGATCCACGGCTCCAGCCGGCCCTCGGCCACCAGCGCCTCCAGCGCGTGGTTGGCACACCACGTGTCGAAGACCGACGACTCCGGGTGCGCGAACACGTTCTGCCCGTCATGCATATAAAGGACGGGGTAGCGGTGCTCACCGTGCTCGTCGTACCCGTCCGGCGTGTAGATGCGGAGGGTCCGCGTGAAGCCTTCCTGGGGGGATTCGAAGTCTCGGATGATGTGGACGTGGCCCATGACACAGGCACCAGCGCTCCCGGTTTGCTCCCGAGCTCGCGGTGGTGTCCCCACCTTAGATGGCCCGGCTCCCGTTGCAACCTCAGAAGTGCCCCCATCTGTCAGGTAGTACAGCTTCCGGAGCGCCCCGCTCGTCCGAGTCCAGGCAGGCAGGGACGCCTCAGCCTCGGACGGACGTGCCCCTCCTCATCGCTCCCGGGCGTGCCCACATTGGCTGACGTGCCCATGGGAGGAGCGGTTCCATGACGCCGTGCGACCCAACGAGCGGGGGCCTCGCCCAGCTGCTGGAGGCTCGCAGCGAGGACATTGCCCGCCGCTGGGAGGAGCAGGCGCGAAAGAGGCCCTCTGCGGCCCGCCTGCCCCGAGCCGAGCTGCTCGACTCCCTGCCCGAGTTCCTCGTCGCGGTGATTGCGGCCCTGCGAGGCTCGCCTGCCCCGGACCGCCCTCGGGGCGCTTCCTTGGAGGCGCTCGCCGAGACCCATGGCGCCCAGCGCTTCCGCCTGGGGTTCGATCCCTCCGAAGTGGTGCGGGAGTACGCCCTGCTGCGCTTCATCATCTTCAATGTCCTCGATGAAGATCATTGGCCTCTGGAGCCTCAGGCGCTGAACCGCCTGCTGGATGCGCTGGCCACCGCCATCGAGAGCTCCCTGCGGCGCTACACACAGGAGCACCTCTCCGAGCGCAAGCGAGCCGAGGAGAAGCTGCGCCAATCCGAGACGCGCTACCGCCTGGCCACCATGGCCACCCAGGATCTCGTCTGGGACTGGAACATCATGACGGGACAGGTGGACTGGAGCGACAGCCTCTCCCGGCTCACCGGCCACCCCGCCTCCGGGGTGGATACCTCCATCGGCTGGTGGGAAGAGCACATCCACCCCGAGGACCGCCAGCGCGTGGTGAGCGGCCTCCAAGCGGCACTCGAAGGAGGCGACGCCCACTGGATGGACGAGTACCGCTTCCTGCGCGGGGACGGCGCGTACATGCTCGTGCGCGACCGGGCCTACGTGGCGCGCGACGCGGAAGGCCGGGCCCTGCGCATGGTGGGCGCCCTCCAGGACATCACCGAGCTCAAGCGGACCGAGCAGGAGGAGCGGCGGCGGGCCGACATCGAGCAGCACCTCATCGGCATCGTCAGCCATGATCTGCGCAACCCCATCAACGCCATCTCCATGGCCGCCATGCTGCTGTTGAAGCAGGGCGGGCAGGACGAGCGAGGCCGCCGCACCCTCGAGCGCATCCTCTGCAGCGCCGATCGCGCCGCCCGGATGCTGGAGGACCTGCTGGACTTCACCCAGGTCCGGTTCCAGGGCTCCCTCCCGGTGAAGCTCCGGCCGTTGGACTTGCACGAGCTCACGCGGCAGGCGGTGGAGGAAGTCCAGCTCGCCCACCCGCACCGGCAGCTCCTCCTGGAACAGCGAGGCGAGGGGCGCGGCGAGTGGGACGGAGACCGGCTGTCGCAGCTCATCACCAACCTGGTGCGCAACGCCCTGGCTTACGGCTCCGAGCACTGCGCGGTGCAGGTGCGCACGTTCGGCCTGCCCGACGAGGTGCGCCTCTCCGTGCACAACGAGGGGGAGCCCATCCCCCCAGAGCTGATGGACCAGCTCTTCCAACCGCTCAAGCGAGGCGATGGCCCGGGGTGCCACGGCAAGCACTCCCTCGGCCTGGGGCTCTTCATCGTGAAGCACATCGTGGAGGCCCATGGCGGCAGCATCTCCGTGGACTCCACGCGGGAGAGCGGGACCACCTTCACCGTGTCTCTGCCCCGGCACCCGCTCCCGGCTGCCCGGCGCTCGACACCCGCCGCCCAGCGGACGCCTCCGGCGGCCCCGCCTCCCCACCATTGAAGTGCCCCGGAAGGCTCCTCCGGAGGACGACCTGATAGGGTGGTGCGAGCGTGAGCGCACTCAGACTCACCCAGGGGGGTGGGTCACCCGAACCCCTGTGGCTGCCGCTCTGAAGGCAGGCATGACCCCCCGGTGTCTTGAGAGACCCACCCGCTCGGCCCAGCTCTGCCTACACGTCGAGCACGCCTGCTCGGTGGCACTCAACCCAAGAGGTCTCCTCGGACTCGATTTCAGTCGTGAATTCGAGCACTTCGAGGATCTGACCGGGGTCCCATTTGTCAGGAAAGAAACGAATTATTTGGAAAACGGGGGAAGAGGGGCGGGGCGCCCATGAGGGCGGGAGAAGGCCTGGGACGCGCCTTCACCCACCTGCGGCGAGTGGCATGCCACCTGCTGATGACCTCCATCAGCAGGCGAGCACCTCACATCACCGCGAGAAACGACCATGCCCACTGTGCGTTTTGCTGGAGCCGGCGCCTTCGTTCCTTCCCGAGTCATCAACAACGAGCGCATTGCACGCGCCTTCCCGGGTTGGACCCCTGAGCGCATTCTCGAGAAGACGGGCATCGAGGAGCGCCGCTATCTGTGGGAGATCGATGACAAGGAGGGTGTGGCCATTGCTCCACCCGAGAATGATCTGCCCGTCTATCCGGCGTCGAACACGGACATGTGTGAGATTGCCCTGCGCAAGGCGCTCGTGCAGTCCGGCGTGGAGGCGAAGGAGCTGGACGCCATCCTGCTCGTCACCTGCACGCCGGACGAGCTGAACTTCAACCACGACGCCATGGAGCTGCACCGGCGCCTGGAGTGCCGCACGGACACCTTCGCGCTCGTGATTGACGATGGGTGCGGCGGCACCCCGTACATCATCGACATGGCGGCCAAGATGATGGAGGGCGGCCGCTTCAAGACGGTGGCGGTGGTGGCCTCGTCGCTGTGCTCGCCGCACGTGAACCGCCAGGTTTATACGGACGAGATCATCCCCTCGCCCGGCGCCAAGCCGCTCAATGCGTACCTGTCTGGGTATGTGTTCGGAGACGGGGCGGGCGCGGTCATCCTCCGCGCGGATGGCGAGGAGGGCACGGGCATCCTGGCGACGATGTCCGGAAACACCCATGGGGAGCTGGTCTTCCGCCGCGGCGGCGGGAACATGAAGCTGCCCTTCCAGGGCCGCGCGCGTCCGGGCGACATGGCCTTCGTGGTGAACGGGCAGAAGGTGGCGGAGAGCTACCCGCTCGTCATGGGACACTGCATCAGCGCGGTGCTGGAGAACCACCCGGAGCTGGCCTCCGAGGTGAAGCGCTACTACTTCCACCAGCCCAACCGGCGGCTGATGGAGTTCTTCGTTCATCACGCGGGGCTGGACCCGGAGCGCGTGGCGATGAATGTGCACCGCTACGGCAACACCTCGGCGGCCGGCATGCTCATCCTGCTGGCCGAGGACCTGGAGTCCGGCCGGGTGCGCCTGGGCAGTGGGGACGTGGTGATGGTGGCCGCTGTGGGCGCCAGTGTCCACTACGGCGCCCAGCTGGTGCGGCTGTAACCGCTGGGGTGCGGATGACCCTGATGGTCGTGGTGCTCCCGGATCACGTTAGATCCGGAGCCCACCATCCCGAGGAGTCGTCCCATGCCGCGCCTCTCTGTCGCTGTGGTCTCGCTCGCACTCGTCCTGCCGCTGTCGGCGCGGGCGGGTGAGGTGTCGTACCAGTTCCGGACCTTGGAAGACCCCAAGGCGGCGGATCCGAACCTCTGCCAGGGTGCGCCCTTTCAGGCGAACGTGAAGCTGCCAGGCATTGTCTCCGTGCCGGAGCGGGATGCGAACGGCAAGCTGAAGGCCGGTGAGCAGAAGGCAGTAGGCAAGGCGAGGGCGTGCGCGCTCGTCACCGATCGCACCTTCGCCGAGGGCTCCCAGGCGGACATGTACGCGAGCTTCGACTTGCCTGAGGGGCACTTCGCCGCAGTGGGCAAGTGCACGGCGGTGAGCAACGCCGTACCGCGCCCAGGCGTGGTGCTGGTGGGCTGCGCGCTGAAGCTGACGGAGTTCCCCCCTGCGTACGCGGGAGGCTTCGCGACGAGCTCCAGCATCTTCAACCCGATGAACCTGCCTGGGTACAACACCGGCTCGCTGTGGACGCTGCGGCTGTTCGAGCCGGATGCCGCGGCGGCTGCGGTCACGCCCGGTGGAGGGGGAAAGCCGCAGGAGAAGGCCCCCACGGGTGCCAAAATGCGGGCACCGGCGCCCACGAAGTAGACTCGGAGTTCCACCCCTCAAAGACTCGCGCGCAATGAAAGACCTGGACTTCGCTGGGATCGCCCGCCTCGTCGAACACAAGCACGGTGTTCCGCTGTCACGGTTCGTCAAGGAGGCCGAGCGCCTGGCCGATGGCTGGCTCCTCTTCGACTCGCCCGGCTCGCCGATCAACAAGGCCTGCGGGCTCGGCTTCGATCGGGCCCTCACGGACGCGGAGCTGGACCGGATCGTCGCGTTCTTCACGGAGCGCGGCGCGGAGCCCAAGGTCGAGCTGAGCCCGTTTGCGCCGCCCGAGCTGCTCGCGGGGCTCGCTCGGAGAGGGTTCGTGCTCCACGAGTTCGAGAACACCCTCGTGAGGGACTTGTCGGGAGGCGAGGACCTCCGCGTGCTCCTGAAGGGAGGCTGGCCCCAGGGCGTGACGATCGACCGGGTGGATCCGAAGAACACCGCCGCGGTCCGCGAGCACGTGGAGGTGGCCTTCAGCGGCTTCTTCCCCGAGGGCGTGGCGGTGCCGGAGCCCATCCTGGAGTTCGGGATGAGGGCCTCGACAGCGCCTGGGTACGACCTGTTCATGGCCCGTATCGGCCGCGAGACCGTGGGCGCGGGTGGCTGCGAGTCGAGCGAGGGCGTCACCCAGTTGTTCGGGACCTCCGTGAGGCCCGCATACCGTGGGAGGGGCATCCAGCAGGCGCTGATCATCCGGCGCCTCGAGCAAGGGCGCGAGCACGGGAGCCGCTGGGCCGTGATCCACTCCGGACCCGGAATCCCCACCGAGCGCAACGCCGCGCGGCTTGGGTTCCAGATGGCCTACTCGCGGGCGGTCCTGGTGAGGCACGGCGAGGGGCTCATTCCCTCTCCCTGAGCGGCTTGGGCGAGCCCCGACACCGGCCCAGAGCGGGGCAGCTCCCAGGCGCTGTCCTGGCCGCTCTCTGAGCTCCGGGGGGCTTCTGTCCCTCGGAGCAAACCGGGCAGGGGCACGCTCACTCGCCAGGGTTCCCTGCCGGTAACAGTGAGGGGGGTGAAGGCAAGGAGGCGTCATGACTGTTGAGACGGGAAACGCGTCTCTCGGATGGCCATGCCTCGACTGCATTTTCACGCCAAGCTGCTGCTCGCCTTCGGCGCTGTGCTGCTGCCCGTCCTGGTGCTCCTGAGCGCGGACTTCTTCCTGGGGAAGCAGCGGACCCAGGAGACCCTGCTGGCCACCCAGCGCATCACCGCGCAGGCCGTCGCGGTGCAGCTCACCGAGTCCTTCGAGGCCGCCATCGAGTTCGCCCAGGCGGTGGCCAATGATCCGCTGGTGCAGGGCATGGATCCCCGTCAGCTGGACGGCCACATGCAGCAGCTGGTCCTGCGCAGCTCTCTCTATGACGCCATCGGCGTCTACGACGCCACGGGCTTGAACCGCGGCTGGGGTGAACCGGACGCACCTGCCGAGCCCCGGCTCCGCATTGGGGATCGCCCCTACTTCCAGAAGGTGATGGCGACCGGGGCCCCGGTCATCTCCGAAGTCATCGAGCTGCGCCGTCCCCAGGGCACGGCGATCCTGATCTCCGTGCCCATTCCCGGACCCGAGGGCCGGCCGACGGGCGTCGTGAACGTCATCATGCAGACCCGCCTGCTCGCGCGCCGCTACCTGGACGCTCGCCTCCAGTCCGGCCAGGAGATCTTCCTGGTCGATGCGACGGGCCGGTTGGCCTTTCACACCGGCTACCCGGATTTGACGTACGCGCAGAGCGGTGCATTTCTCGCCCTGGAGCCCCTGCGGCGCGCGCTGGCTGGGACGCCCGTGCAGCTCGAGCGCTTCACCAACCCACTGAGCACGGTCCTCTCGCTGGGCACCTTCGTTCCGACGCCTCGCCATGGGTGGGCCGTGGGTGTGATGGCGCCTCGCGACGTGGCGCTGGCGCCGCTCTACGGGTGGCTCCGTGCGAAGCTGGGCGCCTTCCTGGGCATCCTGCTCCTGAGCGCGCTGCTCTCGGCCGTGCTCGCCCGCCGCTACGCCTACCCGGTCCGGAGCCTGCGGGCGGTGGCACGCAACGTGGGCCGTGGCGAGCTGGGGCAGCGGGTCTCCATCCAGACGGGCGATGAGCTCCAGGAACTGGCCGAGGCCTTCAATGAGATGTCCTCCCGCGTTGCGCGGCGCCAGGCCGAGGTGGATGCCCTGCGCGAGGAGGCCGAGCGGCACGCCAGCCAGCGTGACGCCATCATCGCCAGTGTGCCGGATGCCATCTTCCTCATCAGCCCGGACGGCCGGCTGTGTGACGCCAACCCGGCCGGGTGCCGCTTGCTGGGGTTCAAGGATTGCTCTTCCCTGGGCCGGCCGCTGGAGGAGTATCTCGAGCGCCACTGCTTCCGGCACCTCGATGGGCGCCCCGTGGAGCTGGCGGAGATGCCGCTCCAGCGCGCCCTGGCGGGGGAGACCTTCACCGACGTGGAGCTGCGTCTGCGCACCGCGAAGGGAGAGGAGCGCCTGGTCAGCATCAACGGCGCTCCGGTGCGCAACTCCGCGGGGCAGATCATCCTGGGGGAGATCGTCGTCCACGACATCACCGAGCGCATGCAGGTGGAGGAGGAGCGGACGCGGCTGCTCGAGCGCGAGCTGGCGCTGTCCCGCGTCAGCCAGGCCCTGGTCATGGAGGTGGAGCTGGAGCGCGTGGCCCACGTGGCCATCGAGCAGAGCCTCCAGGCCCTGGGCGCCGATGCCGCGGGGCTGTGGCTGGCCAAGCCGGATCACCAGCAGCTCTCCTTGATTGGCTCCTACGGGCTGGCCCAGAAGATCCGCGAGGACCTGCAGCAGATCTCCCTGGAGTCCCCGCTGCTCACGGCCCAGGCGGCCCGGCAGGAGACCCTCCAGGTGATCGGCGACATGCTGTCCCAGGAGGCCCCAGCGCTCACGAAGAAGTTCGCGCTCGAGGAGGGCTTCCGGAGCCTCGTCTCCATTCCTCTGCACTCGCGGGGGCACCTCGTGGGCGTGCTGACGTGCTTCACCCACGAGCCGCGCCAGTTCGCCCCGCGCGAGCTGGAGTTCCACACCACGGTGGGCCAGCTCTTCGCCATGGCCATCGAGAAGGCGCGCCTCTTCCTGGAGGTCCGCGAGGCCCTGCGGCTGCGCGAGGAGTTCATGTCCGCGGCCGCCCACGAGCTGCGCACGCCCGTCACCACCATCCAGACATGGGCGGACATCCTCAGCCGCATGGAGGTGAACTCCGTGCGCCAGCAGAAGGGGCTCACGGCCATTGCCCGGAACACGCGGCGGCTGGCGCAGCTGGTGGAGCACCTCTTCGCCGCGGTGTGGATGGCGCCGGGCCTGCCGAAGATGGAGCGCGACCGGTTCGACTTGAGCGAGGTGGTGGAGGAGAAGGTGAAGAGCCTGTCCCGCACCACGGAGAGTCCCATCCGTGTCGAGGTCTCCGAGTCACTCCTCGTCGATGGAGACCGCCAGCGCATGGGGGACGTGGTGGCGCACCTGCTGGAGAACGCCATCCGGTACTCGCCTCCCGGTGCGGCCATCGAGGTCCGGCTGCGGTGCGCGGAGCACCAGGCGATGGTCTCCGTGAGCGACCACGGGCCTGGCATCCCTCCCGAGCGCCAGCCCCACGTCTTCGAACCCCTCTACGAGCCGCTGCCCCCAGGCGCCACGGGCTACACGGGCGTGGTGGGCCTGGGGCTGCACTTGAGCTGGCAGATCGTCGAGGCGCACGGCGGCCGTATCTGGCTGAACACCTCGGATGACGGGAACACCTTCTGCTTCAGTCTCCCGCTGAGCGAGGAAGAGGGCCTCCAGTACGCGAGCGCGTGAGCCCGGGCCCACCCGCTGCTCAGCGTCTCAGGGACGCTTGCGCGCGGCGATGGACTCGGGCGAGGGCCGGCGGACATCCCACGCCAGCCCGAGCTTCTCCAGGGCGCGGAGCATCAGGCCGGAGATGTCCACCTGATACCAGCGGAAGTCCGTGAAGGCCGAGCCAGGGAAGGTGTGGTGGTTGTTGTGCCACCCGGCCCCGAGCGTCAGCACCGCCATCACCCCGTTGTTACGGCTGTCGTCCCGGCACGCCAGCGGCTGCGTGCCCAAGGTGTGCGTCACCGAGTTGACGGCGAACGAGGCCTGCTGCACCAGCGCGAAGCGGACAAAGCCGCCCCACACGAGCCCTCGCCACGCACCCTCCCACGAGCCTGTGAGCAGCCCGCCCAGCACTGCGGGCAGCGCCAGCCCGAGCAGCACCCAGAGCCCATACCGCTGGTTGAGCCGCACGAGCCACGCATCGCGCACAAGGTCCGGCATCGTGCGGACGATGCGGAACTCCTGGGTATCCTCCGGGGAGGACAGGGCGATCTCCGGATCCGCGCGGTGGCGGTTCATGAAGCGCGCGAAGAGGACCACGGCGGGCGAGTCCAGGTACCAGAGGAACTGCGACCAGAAGAACCCGCGCACCCGCTGCCACCACCCCTGCCGCCCGAGCGTCGGTGAGTGGATGTCCCCGGGAATGTCCGTGTGCGCGTGGTGCCAGCGGTGGAGGCCGCTCCACAGCAGCGTGGAGCCCTGGCCCGCCATCGAGCCGAGGATGAGGAGCAGCGCACGAATGGGCCGCGTCGTCTCGAAGGTGCGGTGGGCGAAGTAGCGGTGGAAGCCCAGCTCGATGCCCGTCATCGTGGCCACGTACATCCCCACGAACAGCCCCACGTCCAGCCAGCGGATGCCTTCGTGGAGGAAGAGCCACACCCCGTAGAGCAGCCCCAGCAGTGGCAGGCCCTCGACCATGAAAAACAGGAAGACTTTCCGCGCCAGGCTGAGGCGATCGGAAGTTGTTGGAGGGCCCACGGTCACGATTTCAGCAGCAGCGTCCAAAGCCCACCCATCATGAACGAGCCGGGCCCTGGAAGCGAAGCCCCCACACGCATGGGGCCCATGCCACAAGTCTTCCTCTTTTGCACCCCGGGTCAGGGCAGGCAGGCGGCTTGAAATGAGGCGCGCTGCTGCCGCAGGCTGTCGCCCGTCAACGCCTCCGCCGTCTCCCACTCCACCCCGACGAGCTCCCGATGCTGCCTGTCTTCCTGGCACTGCTCCTCACCCAGACGCCGCACGAGAACCCTCGCCAGCAGGGCGTGCCCATTGGCACGGGCACCAAGCTGGCCAAGGTCACGCTCACTGCCCCCACCGGCGGCTGGACGGTGGACCGGATGATGCTGGTGGAGGGGACGATCAGCGACACCACCATTGATCCGGTGGTCGTCTCCATCAACGGAGACCGGTACCTGATGCGCACCTTCAACGGGCGCTTCAGCCGGAAGTTCCCCGCCGCCAGCGGCAAGAACATCGTCACGGTGATGGCCACCAACCAGGCGGGCACGGCGCGCTCGCAGGTGACGGCGTACGCGCAGATTCCGCCCGTGCCGCTCAAGACCATCCTCACCAGCGACACCGAGGGCGTCTACACGGACCTCCACGTCTACGAGCCCACCAACGACAGCGTCACCAAGACGGCCGAGGGCCTGACGATGGACGGCAAGAAGATGGCGCACGTCTACTGGGCGGACACCTCCAGCCCCACCGGCGGCACCTTCTTCCTCAACGAGCAGGGCGGCGACTTCGATCAGCCTGCCTACGGCCCCTACCTTTATATCCACCGGGCGCCGCCCCAGGGCATCTACCTGATCGCCACCAACTACTGGCCCAGCGGTGACAAGGCCCACACGCTGGCCACCCTCAACGTGGCGCTCTTCGAGGGCACCCCGGGCGAGGTGCGCCGCATGGTGCGCATTCCCCTGGCCACCCCGGGCACCACGCGCGTGCTCGCGTGGATCAACATCACCGGCGAGAACCAGGCGGAGGTGTATGTGCCCTCTCAGGATCCGAAGCCCACGGGGGCCTCGTGGCCCAAGAACCTCGATGAGGTGGCCAAGAACGTGTCCTCCGGCAACTCCGGGGACTACGGCGACGAGGGCGGCTACGAAGGCGAGGGCGAGGGCTACGAGGGCTCCGAGGGCGAGGGCGAGGGCAGCTCCGAGGGCGGGGACTGACGCTCCCAGCCTGGACCATGCTCTTCCTGTCCCTCACGCTGGCGCTTGCCGCCTCCACGCCTCCGCCTCCTGCGTCCGACTCGCGCGAGGCCCGCGACGTGCTGCTGCGCCGCGAGGTGGGGCAGGTGGCGCTGGCCCAGTTCCAGAAGTTTGATCCGCTGTGGCACCCGGACCAGCGCGACTGCGCCGGGCTGGTGCGCTTCGCCTACCGCAGCGCCTACAAGCGCTTCTACGCCGAGCGCGTCGAGCGTCCCCTGTGGCTGGACGTACAGGGGCGGCCCGCCGAGTTCGCGGACGCGGAGACGCTGCTCACGCGCAGCTTCGCGCCGCTGGGCCGGGACGAGGCCGCGCTCGAGTCGCTGCGCACCGGGGACCTGGTGGCGTTCCGCCAGGAGCATGACTCCGGCCCCGTGTTCCACCTCATGCTGGTGGTGCGCCCGGAGGACAAGGCGCACGCGCCGGCCCGTGTCGTCTACCACCCGGGCGAGAAGGGCGCCGCCGTGAGGACCGGCGTGCTGCACCGGCTCGCCACCGAGGCGCCGCTCGAGTGGCGCCCCATTCCCCAGAACACCGCCTTCCTCGGCTTCTTCCGCTTCAAGGAGTGGATGCAATGAGCTCATCCGAAACCCCTTCGGGCCCGTCCCCCGAGCCACCCCGCTCGGGAGGTGGCGCCTCCAAGGCGATCCTCGTCGCCATCGTCACCGTGGTGGTGAGCGGCGTGGGCGTGGGCGCCTACGTGCTCGGACGCCGCAGCGCGAACTCGGGCGCGGGCAGTGACAGCTCCGATACGACGGAGCAGGGCACCTCGGGCGTGCAGAGCGCTGGAGCCACCGTGGAGGGCATGCCGCCGCCTCCGCCGACCCAGCGCCTGTCTCCGCCCACGCAGGGCTCTCCCGCGGTCTGGGTGGACGTGTACCAGCCCGCCAAGGTGCGCAGTGCGCTCGTGGGGAACGCGTGGCTCCAGCAGCAGATGAAGAAGCCGCTCGGCCAGGGCTTCGCCAGCTCCTGGGCTGCCTTCTTCGGCTCCACCGGCGAGGACCTGAAGGCCTCCTTCAAGGGCGCCGTGTTCGACGTGGTGGCCGGGCAGCTGCTGGACTCGCCGTTCCGCGCGCTGTGGTTCGTGGGCGGCAGTGACTCGAACGCCCCCGCCTTCATTGTCCCCGCGCCGAATGCCACCGCCGCCACGGCCTACGAGGCCATGGAGAAGGTGGCCAGCCGCGGCGGCTATACCTCCGACAAGTGCCCCTACGGCGCGCCCGCGTCCGCCACGGTTCCCGAGGGTGGCTTCAAGATCGCCCGCTGGCTGGTGGCCGAGCAGTCGCTGTACGCCGCGCGTACGGCGGATCGCATCGTGGTGGCGCGGCAGCCCAACATGGTGCTGCGCGGCCTGTGCGCCGAGCTGACGAAGCTGGAGGCCCCCGCCAACGTGGACCTGGAGCTGGGCTTCAACAGCGAGGTGCTCGGGCGCGAGACGGTGTTCCTCACGCACGCGCTGGGGCTCGCCAACGGTACCCGGCTGCAGTTCGGCGCCGAGGGCAAGCGGCTGGTGCCTCGCGGCATTACGGGGCCGCTGTTGGACAAGGTGCGGCTGGATGCGGCGCCGCTCTCGGATGACTTGCTGAAGCTGGTGCCCTCGGACACGCCGGTGCTGCTGGCGCTGCAGCTCAAGCTGCCCGAGTCCCTGGAGGGCGCGAAGATCAAGCAGTACTGGGAGGGCCAGGACCCCGGGCAGGTGCGCACGCGGCAGATTGCGCTGGTGTGGACGCCGCGCGGCGACGCGGACCTGGGCCACGAGTTTGCCATCCTCTGGGGCCGGGTGGAGGACGCGCCCGCGCTGAAGACGATGTTCGCGGGTGGCAACACGCTGGAGCAGGCCACGCTGTGCAAGCACCAGGTGCTGGCCTCCGAGCCGCAGGTGCTCCAGCGCCTGCAGAGCGCGTGCGAGGGCAAGAGCCCCAACCTGCTCAACGCGGCGGGCCCGGTGGTCGAGGGACTGCGCGCGCCGGGCTCGGTGACGATTGGCTTGAACACGGGCCACCTGCTCAGCCAGCTGCTGGCGGACGGGTACTGGTCCGAGCAGCAGCTCGGGAAGAACGCGCCGGTGCCGGGCTCGGCGCCCGCGGAGATTGAAGAGGCGCGCAAGGATCTCGAGACGCTGCCGTATGTGGGGCTGCGCGGCACGGTAGAGGGCAATTCGCTGGTTCCGGGAGGGTTTGGTTCATGAGGTACTCCACGCGCATTTCGCTGCTGGCCGCGGTGACGCTGGCCAGCGTGGCGGCGGCCAAGCCGCTCTACATCACCGTGCCTCGCGCCTACGGCACCCAGGAGCCGGTGGCGGTGGACGTGGCGTTCAACAGCAAGGGCCCCGTGGAGCTGCGGGTGCTCAAGCCGGACAGCCTGGACTCCTTCATCGAGGCCCAGAGCGACATCCGCCGGGCGTACGAGCAGCCGCCCGTGCTGAAGAACCCGGGACGCGCGCTCAGCCGCGGCCTGAACTCGGTGAAGGTGCCCTCCACCTATCTGCTCTACGCGTTCAGCACGGAGTTCCGTGACGCCGTCTCTCCGGCGCTGCCGGCGCGCGGCCCCGAGGACGTAGCGCCCACGCTGAACCAGATGGCCGAGGGCCCGGACAAGCTCGTCGGCGTGCCGCCCGGCTTCACCGTCGCGCGCAGCCAGTGGCTGAACCTGGACCTGGGGGGCGGCGGCGTGGACTTCAGCGTGCCGGGCTTCTCCTCGTGGGGCGGCCACGGCTTCCAGGAGCGCCGGGTGATGCTGGCGCCGCTGCCCGCGGGCACCTACGTGCTGCAGCTCGTGCAGGGCAAGGTGGAGGGCCAGGTGGTGCTCGTCGTGACGGACCTCACGGTTCAGCTGAAGCAGACGGATGGCCAGGTGCTGGTGCGCGTGGCGGGCCGGGACCAGAAGCCCAAGGCGGGCGCCCAGGTGCGCGTGTTCCTGCCCACCGGCAAGGGCCCCGAGGGCAAGACGGACGAGAAGGGTGAGGTGACGCTGGAGGTGAGCGAGCCGCGCATCCTCGCCACGGCCACCGTGGGCAAGGACACGGGCCTGGTGGACACGGACTTCTACTCCTCGCTGGCGGTGGCGCCGGACGTCTTCATCTACAGCGACCGGCCCATCTACAAGCCGGGAGACCAGGTGAAGTTCCGCGGCCTGCTGCGCCAGCCGGACACGTACCTCGCGCGCCTGTTCACCCCGCGCAAGAAGCTGGTGACGGTGAAGCTCGAGTCCGCCGAGGGCCGCGACATCAAGACGCAGGTGTCGGTGGATGAGTTCGGCAGCTTCTCGGGCACCCTGGACGTGCCGGCGGACCTGGGCACGGGCGTGCTGCGGGTGAACGCCTCGGTGGATGACCAGGCGCACCAGGGCGAAGCGCGCGTGCAGGACTACGTGAAGCCCACCTTCTATCTGGAGCTGACGCCGGAGAAGGAGAACATCGTCCCGGGCCAGACGCTGAAGGCCACGGTGAAGGCGCGGCGCTACGCGGGCGGCGTGCCCGAGGGCGCCAAGTACGACGTGTTCCTGTACCGCTCGCTGCTGGACGCGCCCGCCTGGGTGGATGACGCGGGCAAGGGTGGCCAGGGCAGCGCGGTGACGTACGGCACGGCCTCCAGCTCCGAGGGCAAGCTCAGCGTGCCCGAGCGCCTCTACTCCTCCGTGGCCGAGCGCGGCGCGGAGGGAGACCCGTGGGAGAGCGCCACCAAGTTCGATGAGAACGGCGAGGCCGTCATCGAGATCAGCGTGCCAGCGCTGGCCGCGGGAGAGGAGCGGCTGCCGTACCGCTACTCGCTCAGCGTGCGTGCGCGGGATGACCAGGGGACTTTCGCCAACGCGGCTGCCTCCTTCTTCCTGTCGGAGGTGGAGGTGTTCGGCGCGGGGAGCTTCTCGGAGGCGGTGGTGAAGAAGGGCGCCGAGGCGACGCTGGCGGTGCGCGCCACCACGCTGTCCGGCAAGCCCTACGGCGTCACCCAGGCCGAGGTCGAGTTCGTGCTGCGCAAGGCGGACGGCAGCGAGAAGAGCCTGAGCAAGCACTCGCTCACCACCGAGGCCAACGGCATCGCCCGCCAGAAGGTCCCCACCTCGGAGGTGGGCACGGTGCTGGCGCGGATGACGGTGAAGGACAAGAACGGCAAGGCGTGGACGGGCGAGCAGTCCATGCTCGTCATCGGCGGCAATGACGAGCCGGTGGCGCGCGTGGCGAACCTCACGCTAGCCTCGCTCTCTGGCACGCTGTCTCCGGGCGACTCGGGGCAGCTGGTGGGCCTGTTCCCGGATGGCTGGGGCCCCGGGGGCAAGGATCGCGGCCCGGTGTGGATCACCTTCACGGGCGCGGGCCTCTACGGCACGGAGTTGCTGGAGCTCGAGGGCCGCACGCTGGTGCACAGCTTCCCGGTGGAGAAGCGCTACGGCAGCGCGGTGTACGCGTCCGTGGCGTACCCGACGAGCTCGGGCCGCTGGGAGGAGCGCACGGTGTCCTTCCGCATCATCCCCGCCGAGCGCACCCTGACGGTGAAGCTGGAGCCTCGCCGCGTGGAGGCCGCCCCGCTCACCGAGCAGGTGATGGACTTGCGCGTCACGGACCACGAGGGCAACGGCATCGTGGCCCAGGTGTCCGTGGGCGTGGTGGACAAGGCCGTGTACGCCATCCAGACGGAGTTCCGCCCGAAGGTGCTGGACTTCTTCTATCCGCCCGCGCGCAACAACGTGTCCAACTTCTACTCCGCTGAGTTCCAGGGCTACGGCTACGGCGAGGCGCTGGCGCGGAAGATGGCCGGGCTGCCGGACCACGCGTTCGCCTCCATCAAGCCGCCCACGCGCAAGGCGAAGGACGAGGAGCGCGACACGGCCTTCTGGCAGCCGAACGTCGTCACGGACCGCGATGGCCGCGCCACGGTGCGCTTCAAGCTGCCCTCCAACCAGACGCTCTGGGTGGTGACGGCGGTGGCGGCGGACACCTCGGGCCGCTTCGGCGAGGGCACCGGGGAGTTCGCCACCCGTGGCGGCCTCAACCTGTACGCGGCGCTGCCGCAGTTCCTCCGCGAGGGGGACGAGGCGCTCGCCTCGGTACGTCTGTCCGCGGGTGCGGCCTCCAAGGGCAGTCAGGTGCTGGAGGTGAAGCTGGCCTCCGCGGGCGCGCTCCAAGCCAACCAGACGCAGGAGAAGATCGAGCTGGGCCAGGGCGGCGAGAAGGTCCTCCCCCTGCAGATCAAGGCCACGGGTCCGGGCTCGGCCGAGCTGTCGGTGGACGTAACGGGCGGCAAGGATCCGCTGAAGGATCGCCGCGCAGTGCCGGTGCGGCCCGCGGCCCTGGAGGAGCCGGTGAAGGTGTCCGCCTGGGGCGGCGGCGAGCTGTCGCTGCAAGCGGCGAGCTCGGCCACGCTCACGGACGTGCAGTTGGTGCTCCAGCCCTCGGTGGTGGACGCGGCGCTCACCAACGTGCGCGAGCTGCTCACCTACCCGTACGGCTGCCTGGAGCAGCTCGTGTCCACCACGGTGCCCAACGTGGCGCTGTACCAGACGCTCAAGAAGGTGGACATGCTGGGCCGGCTGGACCCCGAGAGCCAGGGCCTGCTGGCCGAGGCGCGCAGCCGCTCCGTGCAGGGCACCTCGCGCATCCTCGCCCTGGCGGTGAAGGGCGGCGGCTTCACCTGGTTCGGCGGGTACAGCACGCCGGATGTGGCGATGACGCTCATCGCTCTGGATGGGCTGGCCTACGCGACGGAGGCGGGGCTGGTGGATGCCAACGACACGCGGCTGACCGAGGCCGCGCGCTGGCTGGAGGCCCAGGAGAACCTGCCCTTCGAGTACGACGCCACGCGCGCCTACGTGCTCGCACGCATGTACGGCGATCGCAAGGCGGACCGCGTGCGCGCCCTCATCGACCGGGCGACGCCGGGCGACCTGTACCCGCTGGCGCTCTCGGTGCTGGCGGCGGAGAAGGCGGGGGTGATGAAGGAGCCCGCGCTGCAGGCGCGCATCGACTCGCTGGTGCAGGCCAGCAACGAGGGCTTCGTCCAGCTGGCGAGCCTGAACACCGCGACCGACGCCGAGGCCTTCTTCCACTACCCGCTGCGGCGCGTGGGCCTCACGGCGCTGCTGGCGCACGCGGCCTCGTTCGGCAAGCTGGACGTGGACAAGGCGCGCCGGCGGCTTCTCGAGCTGCTCAGCCAGCCGGACCTGTCCACCTTCGACCGCAGCACGGCGCTGCTGCACTCGCTGTGGCTCGTCGAGCGCGATGCCAAGGCCTTCAAGAAGCTGCCGCCGCCGGAGGTGAAGGGAGCCAAGGGGCCAGTGAAGTTCTCGCCTCGGGGCATGGGCCTGGTGGCCACACTGGAGCCGGGCACGCGCTCGGTGAACGTGGCCTCGTTCGAGGGCGTGGCCACGCTGCGCGCCACGACGCTAACGCCGCTGCCGGACGTGCAGCCGCTCTCCCAGGGCATGAGCATCGAGCGCCGCTACTGGGTGCTGCGCGAGAGCGGCAGGCAGCCGCTGGCCTCGGGCGAGGAGGTGGCCCAGGGCGAGGAGGTCTTCGTCGAGCTGACCATCGACGCGCGCGGGGACAACAAGGCGCGCTCGGCGTACTACGTGGTGGAGGACGCGGTGCCGGCAGGCTTCGTGCCGCTCATCGAGGACAAGGAGTTCCGCGGGGCACCGCACTCGCTGAACCTGGCGCCCGAGGCGCTCAAGCGGCGCGTGCTGACGCCGGAGCGAGCCACGTTCTTCTTCGAGGAGCCCGCGCGGTGGAGCGACAGCCCGCGCTCGGTGGGCTACGTGATGAGGGCGCAGTTCGCGGGCAAGTTCACCGCGCCGCCGGCCTCCATCGAGGACATGTACGTGGCCAGCTTGCGCGCCCGGACGAAGTCGGACGTGCTGGCGGTGAAGGCGTCCCAGAAGCCTCGGGGCGACTGGTAGCCGATGGGGTGGGCTGTCATCACGGCTGCGGTGCTGGCGGCCACCCCGGCCTTCCTCACACAGGGAGACGTGACGCCCGAGGACGCCCTGGTCGCCGAGGCAGAGGCGTCCTGGGTGGCGCTGGAGGCGCGCTACGTGGCCGAGGCCGGTGGATTTCTCACGCAGGCCCCGGCCCCCATCCGCCTCCAGCGCGGCGTGGGGCTGGCGGCGGATCGCAACGCCCAGAGCAAGCCCGGCTTGGTGGAGCTGCGGCAGAACACGCCGGGCGTGCTGGATGAGCGCCTGCGCTTGGCACTGCGGCACGAGCTGGCGCACCAGCTGCTGTGGTGGGTCTGTCCCGCGGCCTCGGAGGATCGGCTCTTCCACGAGGCCTTCGCGCTGGTGGTGAGCGGCGAGCTGCCCATCTGGAGGGAGGGGCCCTACCAGTCGCTGAGTGTGGCGGCCTCGGAGCTGGCGCGCTCACCAGCAGTGGACACGTCGCGGGCCCGACGGGCGCTGGCGCGGATTCTCGGAGAGGACCGGGGCTTTCCTCAGGCGCTCTCGCGGCGGCTGCGCCAGTGCCAGGACGGCGCGCGATGGGTGGTGCCGGTCTCCATTGATGAGCTGGCGGACGTGACGGTGAAGGCGGCGGCCGAGGCCACCGTGGTGCTGAGCCGCCACTCGGGAGAGGTGCTGCTCTCGGAAGGGGAGGTGCAGCGCGCGTTGCCCTATGGCTCCACGCTGAAGCCCTTCGTGATGGCAGGCAGCTCCGAGCCACCGCCGCTGCTGACGCCCCGCTCGGGCGTGCAGGAGTGGGCGTGTGGCCAGGGATTGCCGAAGCAGGTGGACGGGCGCACGGCGCTGCTGCGCTCGTGCAACGGCTACTTCCTCGATTGGGGAGCGAGAGGCGGCGCTGCGGCAGACTTTGGACCCTGGGGCGCGGTGCTGACGGCGGTGGGACTGACTGGGAAGCCCGCGGACATGGCAGACGCCATCGGCCTGCGTTCCACGCTGGCGCTCTCTCCGTGGGGTATGGCGCAGGCGTACCGTCTGCTGGCCGAAGCCCGGCCGGATCTGATCGAGTGGATGAAGGACAACGCCGCTCGTGGGACGCTGTCGGAGCTCCCGGCGTCGGCGGCGTACGTGGGAGTGGCTACCAAGACAGGCACGGTGCGGGACGCGGCGAGCCGTCCGCAGTACGGGTGGATCGTCGCGGTGGATGCGGACGTGGTGGCGGTGGTGATGCGGCCCGGGAAGATGCCCCGCAGCTTCGCGGCCGAGGTGCCCAAAGTGCTGGCCCGGGTGCGCCAGCGTCCAGGCCTGGACGCAGCGAAGGTGCAAGTGCTGGGGCTGGCCTCGACCTCGGAGGTGGAGGCGGGCTGTAGAGGAGTGGGCTTCGCGGTGGACCAGGGCACACCGCGCCCGGCGCCGCAGGGCTTCTCTCAATTGAAGCAGCTCGTGGCGAAGGGGCCTGCGGTCTGTCTGGGCAGCCCGTGGCGGGTTCGCGTCCCAGGTCTACCCTCCGAGGGCAGGGACTACGCAGGCAGCTTCACAGGGTCCACTCCTCCGCCATACCGGCCACCGCCGGGAGTGCCCACGACGGAGCGGGAGCGCAGCGCGAGGCGAGGCTCGGACTTCATCTTCCGGACCACGCGCCTTCAATACACAGCGGGCGTAGTAGCCGCGGAGGACGCAGCCTCGAAGGGGGAGCCACGGATCGCCCTGGCGCGAGTCGTGGCACACAACGAGCAGCACGCCGAGACCCGTCACGGCGGCCGACCCATCTGCGACACCACCCATTGCCAGGCCTTCCTCGGCACGGTGCGTGTGCGGCCGGAAGAGGAGAAGGCGCTGGCCCTGCCGCCGCTGAAGTGGAACCAGTGGCTCCTCTTCTCACAAGGTGGCCAGGAGCCCTGGCGCGAGGTGCGTCCACGCAGTCAGGTGGAGTCACTGCTCGGCCAGGGGGTGGCCTCGTTGCGCTTCGATGCCGGGCGCGTCTCCTATATCCGTGCACAGCAGGAGAGCGGGGCGACCTTCGACACCACCGAATCCCTTCCTTGTGAGGTGCTTCGCTCCGCGCTGAAGCTTCCCGCCTGTCCGCGCACGGCTTCCTTCGATGGCTCAAACCTCATCTTCGAGGGCCGGGGCCGGGGCCATGGCGAGGGATTGGATGTGGAAGCCGCCAAGGCCAGTGGTTTGAGCAGCGACGACATCCTCAAGAAGGCCTATGGGCAACCTGCCAGGTCGTCGAAGTAGGCGGGTCGCCCAGAGGGACAATCGTTCCTTGCTGCGAGTGTGAGTCCGGTAAACGGGATGTGGCAGGTCATGTTCATAGAAGGAAATGTATGACATTGCACAGTCGGCGCTGCCGCGCGGATTCCCGCGGGGGGTGGCAAGGAATGCCGAGGGATCTCTGTGCGGCTGTCATGGGTGTGGGCTCTGATGGGTGGACTTTCCCTGGTGTGGATGCCAGGGATTGCGAGCGCGGAACCTGTCGCGCAGGGATTGCAGTTCCTGCAGAGCATGCAGGGGCCGACGGGGGCGTTCGGTGAGCTGAGGAGCGAAGAACCCACGCTCGTGACAGCGGAGGCGCTCGAGGCGCTTCGCGCGCACGGCCTGGGGGCCAGTGATGCAGCCCGGAGTGCGGAGATTTACCTGGCCTTCCAGCCGCTCCTGCTCGACTCCGAGCTGGAAATCCGCACCGCGCTGGCGCTTCGGCAGTCCCCATTCTTCCGGGGCACACAAACGCTCACGACCCAGGGGCCGGGGTTCGAGGCACCGGATGCCCTCCACCTGGCGCTGAGCCTCATCCTCTCGCCCCAGTTGAGCACCAACCCCTTCGGGAGGCCTGAAGGCGCGCTGGCGCAATTGCTGGCAAAGGCCCGCCCCGATGGTTGCTTTGCCTTTGCCGACAACGCCGCGTCCGCGGCGCTGACGGCCTCTGCCATCTCCGCGCTGCGCCTCCACCCCTGGATCCCAGACGCGAACCTCGCGCTGAGCCGGGCCACCGCGTGCCTCATGACGATGCAGCGGCCTGACGGCTCCTTCGGCACAGTCGAGGACACCGTGGCCGCGCTCCAGGGATTGGTGGGGGCTCCCTTCGAGCACTCGCAGGCGCGGGAGGAGGGACGGGTCTACCTCCTGGCCGCCCAGCAGGCGGATGGGAGCTGGGAGGGGAGCACGCGTCTCACGGCCCGTGCCCTGTCGGTTCTTCGCGAGGCGGCGCCGGACTGGCACGTGATGACGGACGATCGCGGGCGGCCTCAGCTCGTGCTGGCGGATCCCACGCCGCTTCAGGGCGCGAGCCTCCAGGCAACCCTGAGCATCCGCAACCGGTCGGGTGTCCCGGCCCTGGCCATCCCCGTGCGCTTCGTCGCCCGGCCCTTGGCGGGCGGTGCCGCGGTCACCTTGGCTCAGGTGTCGTTGTCAGCGCTGGCCCCGGGAGCGCAGGCGACGATCGTCGCCACACTGCCCACGCTTCAGCTCGCGGGCAGCTACGAGGTCATCGCGCAGGTGGATCCAGAGGGGCAGGTGCTGGAGATCGACGAGGGCAACAACACGGCCTCGGCTCCGCTGCGGGTCCGGGTGGAGAACGATCTGGCCATCTCGGGAGGAAGTCTGCAGTTCTACCCGGGGGCGCCGGGCCGGCTCCTGGTGAAGGTGGTGGTGCTCAACCTGGGCTCTCCGCTGCCCCAGGCGGTAACGGTGGAACTTTTCCGGGGCGCTCCAGGGAACGGTGGAACCCTGCTGGGCAGCGAGGTGCTCTCGGCGGGGCTCCAGCCCAATGCGCTCGGGTCGTTGACCTTCGATGTACCCCTGCCCACGGCCACGGGGCCCGTGGCGTTCTATGCACGGGTGGATCCGGCGGGCGCGCTGCCGGAGGCAGACGAGCAGAACAACCAAGCCTTCCGTTTCTACTACGGAGGCACGGGCGCGGCGGTGGATCTGCAGGTGACGACCCCCATGTCCTTCGTGCCCTCGCCTGGGCAGATCGTCCCGGGCCAGCCTTTTGTCCTCCAGGGGAACATCCGCAATGCGTACACCACGGCGGCCAGCCAGGTCCCGGTCGTGGTCTTCCGCTCGGGCGAGCGGATCGCCGAGCAGCTACTCCCGCTCGTTCCAGGCCAGACCACCGTGCCGGTGTCGTTCACGTTGTCCTCCCTGGTTCCGGCCTCCTACACGCTCGCGGTGGACCCGGATGGAAGGCTGTCGGATCCGGATCGGACGAACAACCAGCGGACGCTGGCCATGACCGTCATGTCGGACAGCGCCGCCAGCGAGCTCGTCGCGGGCAGCCTCTCCAGCTCCAACAGCTCGGCGCTTCCCGGGCGCTATGTGGAGTACTCGCTGTCCGTCATCAACGACGGAGCGCAGGATGTGGCCACCTCGGTGCGGCTGATGAACGTCGCGGACGGGACGGTCTGGGCCGAGAGGGATGCGGTCGCCCGGCATGGCAGCGCCACCGCCGTCCTGCTGGGGAGCTTTCAGGTTCCCCCCGCGGGAACGCCCGTGGCCCTGCGGGCCTGCGTGGATCCGCAGAACCAGGTGCCCGAGGTGAACGAGAACGACAACTGCGCGGAGCTCACACCGGGCAGCGCGACGACGGACCTCGTGGTGGCCGCCAAGGAGATGCACTTCACCCCACTGGGAGCCCAGATAGGAGAGAAGGTGGTGGTCACCGCGCGTGTGCGGAATGTCTCCACCACCGAGGGGCGGGCTGTCTTGCAGTGGTGGCAGGGGTCTCCGCTCTCCCATCTCGGCCGCCTCCTGGGCGAGGCCCCCATCCAGGTGCCTGCGCAAGGAGAGGTGACGGCGGCCTTCGACTGGGTGCGAACCGAGGGGCCCGTGGAGCTCTACGCGCGGGTGGCGGGGACCTATCCCCGCGACAGCGCGCCCGTGAACAACGTGGCCGGGCGGCATCTGTTCCTCAAGGCCATCGTGGACACGGGCGTCGCGGGCACCTACGTGCAGGGGAGCGAGATCCGCATCGCCCCGCTCCTCGGCGGCACGAAGCCCGACATGGTGCTCGTCCACAGGACCGTAACGGGGACGGTCTCCAAGGAGTTCGTCTCGCTGCTCCAGCAGGGGACGGACGGCTCCTGGAGCAAGCTCTGGTCCTATACGCCCATGACCACGACACTCGACGTCGCCACGGCCGACCTCGACGGCGATGGAACGGGGGAGATCGTGGCCTACTCGAAGGATACCTCGAACAACTATGAGCTCGTCGCGCTGCGGCCCGATGGGACGCTCAAGTGGAAGCGAGTCCTCGCGGGTACCTCCGGCTGCTCTGCCTCCACCGTGTCCAGCTACGCGCTGGGCCTGGGAGATCTGAATGGAGATGGGGTGGGGGACATCGTGGCCTGGACCCAGGATCTCCGAGCGTTCTCGGGCGTGGATGGCACGGACCTCTGGACGGCCACTGTCGGCTCGGCCACCTGCCAGCTCGGGTACACGGCCACCGTCCTGGATGCGGACGGAGATGGCCAGAACGAGGTGCTGGCGTCCAAGATCGGCCTCTATGCGCTCGTGAGCGCGCAAGGGACTGTCCGCTGGCAGGTGTCGCAGCCGACGGGGACGATCGGGGCCGGGGTCGTGGACCTCAACCTGGATGGAAAAGCGGAGGTGATCATCCCGAGGTTCCGCAACAATCTCGTGGCGAGAGATCTCATCACCGGCCAGCAGGTCCAGACAGGAACTCCCTTCGAGGCGCGGGAGTACTTCCTGAGCGCGGGAGCGCTGCGGCAGGATGGTCTCGCCTATGTGACGCTGGCCAACAATGGCGGCACCAGCATCACGGGGGCGTTCACTCCCGACCTGCTGCCCCTGTGGTCGCAGGAGCTGTTCTGCACGGTGTGCGCTACGGGAGGAGGCAGGTCCGGTGTGGATGCGTTCAACGGAGTGTTGGCGGACGTGCTGGGCCAGGGCCGGCCCCAGGCCATCTTCGCCGGGCTACTGACGCCCCCCGTCATCCAGGACGGCCGTACGGGTGAGCTGCTGGAGACCTTCCCGGCTCAGATGCAGCCCGAGACCGGCGCCAACTACTCTTTCCCGGAGCACACGCCCGTGGTCGTCGATATCGACGCGGATGGCCACGCGGACATCGCGATGCCGTTCATAGAGGGCACCGCGCCACCGACCCAGCTTCGGGACCACCCGCAGTATGGCCGAGGCGAGGTGCTCATCTTCTCCAGCGTGCACTGGAAGAAGCAGCCGGCACTGTGGCCGACGCGCTCCATTCGCAAGGGGCAGGTTGGGGCGGACCTCCGGTTGGGGAGCGACTACCGCTGGTGGACGACCCACAACACATGGAACCAGCAGTTCGACGTGGAGCCGGCCACGCTGATGGCGGATCTCTCCGTCCGCAACGCGGACATCACGGTGTCGCCGCAATCGCCCACGGTGGGAGGGATCCAGACGGTCACCGTCACTCTGCGCAACGTGGGAGGTGTGGCCGCGAGCGGTGTCCATGTGGCCCTCTACGATGGAGACCCCACGGCGGGTGGGCGGCACCTGGCGGACGTTGTCGCGGCGGGGCCCCTGGCCCCACGTACGGGCGTGGCGACCCTCTCCCTGCCTTGGGTGGCGTATCCGGAAGGGGAGCACGTCCTCTATGTGGTCGCCAACGCGGATGGCGCCATCGAGGAGTCTGGGCGGGAGAACAACATCGGTTCGGCTCGTGTCTACGTCCTCCCAGGAACGCAGGGGTGTGATCTGGCCGTGGATACAGCGCAGTTCTCCAGCCAGCCTCCTTTGCCACAGACGGGAGAGGCGCTCACGCTGGATGTCACAGTACGGAACCAGGGTGCGCAGGCCTGTGGAGCCAGCACGGTCGAGGCCTGGGACGGGCCACGAGGCGCCAACAGTCCCCTCTTTGGCGCGGCGGCGCTCCCCGCGCTGCAGCCGGGCGCCGAGGCGCATGTGCTGGTGACGGGGATCGCGCTGACAGGCAGCCATGGGTACCGGGTCATCGCGGATCCTCAGGTGGTGACGCTGGACCAGGAGCGCCTCAACAACGAGGCGGTGTTCACCGTGGAGTCGATGCCCGCGGCGATGCCGGACTTCACGGTGCAGGCGGTGAGCGCCTCACCCTCGCCGGCCTACGCGGGGGAAGCAGTCACCGTGAGCGTGACGGTTCTGAACCGCGGCAGTCCCTCTCCCGGGACGCTGTTGAGCATCGAGGTCCCCGGGCAGCCGGAGCTCTTGCTAGAGGTGCCGCCGCTGCTGACGGCGGAGAGCACGGTCCTGACCGCGCGCATCACCGCTCCGCAGGCGAGCACCCTCATCCATGCCGAGGTGGATCCGCAGGGCATCGTCACGGAGTTCAGCGAGCTGAACAACGTGCGGGAGGTGAACCTCCCCGTGGAGGATCCGTTGCTCGTGGTGTCGGGGACGGCCAGCCCTGGCGTGGTGGGGCCTGCGGCGCCGGTCTCGTTCACGGTGCTTCTGGCCAACCAGAGCCCGCGCGGGAGAACGCTCGCATGGGATGCGGCCATCCAGGGTCCGGCCGGCGCGCTCGTGGCGACGCTGGCAACGAGCCCCCGGCTGGTGGTGGGAGGAGGAGCCGAGTACCAGACCTCCCTGAGCTGGAACACGGGGGCCTTCGGGCCTGGGCTGTACTCGCTGCGGATCCAGGTGACTGAGGGGGGGCGGCCGGTGGCAGTCGGCACGGTGCCGTTCACGCTCACCGCGGAGGCCGTGGCCAGCCTGGGGCTGGTGACCGATCGCGAGAGCTATGGCCCAGAGGAGACGGTCCTCGCGCAGATGCGCGTGAGCAACACGGGGCGCAATGCCGTGCTGCCCGCAGGGACGCTCCAGGTGGTGTTCGAGGATGTGACGGGGACCCTGCTCGCGTCGGGGCAGTGGGCCATCTCGGAGCTCGCGCCCGGAGCCTTCCATGACATCGCCGAGCGCTTCTCCGTCTCGCCCACGGCGCAGGCGGGCAGTTACCGCGTCCGGGCCGAACTGCGGGACGCGCAGGGGACCGTCATCGCGAGCAACCAGGTGCTCTGGAAGGTCGTCATTGTTCCGGCGCGGGTCGTCACCGCGCAGCTCTCCGCCGCGAGCCCCTTCCCCATCGGCCCGCCGCTGCAAACCCACGTCCTCCTCACGAACACGAGCGGAGAGACGGTGGAGGGGCTGCTGCGCGTGTTGCTGCTGGACACGCCCTTGCTGGGCCAGGAGGCCACGGCCTCGACCCAGGTGAGCCTGGCGCCTGGCAGCTCGCAGGACATCGTGCTGTCCCTGCCCACCTCGCAGCTGGACGCGCGGCAGAAGGTGCTGGTCGCCCAGCTCGACGGCCAGACGTTGGATCGGCTCGTCGTGACGGCGGAGATGCCCACCGATCAGGAGCCGCCGGTCATCACCATCTCGGGAGTGACGGACGGACAGTTCTCACCCACGCAGGTCATTCCGGAAATCACAGTCACGGATCCGTACCTGTCGAGTACCACCATCACGCTCAATGGCAATGCCTTCACCAGCGGCACGGCCGTGACGGCGGAGGGGAGCTACCTGCTGGAGGTGAGCGCGGCGGACGCCTTTGGCAACCAGCGTCAGCGGTCGGTGTCGTTCACCATCGACCTGACGCCGCCGGTGCTGCAGTTGGCGGGCGTGGCTCACGGGGCGCTGCTCAACACGCCCGTGACCTTGTCCTTCCAGGCGCAGGAGCAGCACCCGGGAACGCTCGTGGCCACAGTGGACGGCGCGCCCGTGGAAAGCGGAGTGTTCGTGGATGGGGAGGGGGATCATCTCTGGACGGTGACGGCGGTAGATCTGGCGGGCAACAGCACCACGGAGACGCGCGCCTTCAGCCTGGACTTCACGGCTCCTCAGGTGGAAATCACCGGAGTCGCCGAGGGTCAGGTCAGCGCGGTGCCGCTCACTCCGAGTGTGACGGTGGAGGATGCGCACCCGGGCAGCGTCGTGGCGACGCTCGATGGTGTGCCCTTCTCCCTGGGAACCGCCATCTCCGCGGAGGGCGCCCACCTGCTGGCGGTGACGGCGGTGGACGGTGCCGGGAACAGCCATTCGGTGGACATCCACTTCAGCATCGACCAGACGGCACCGGTGTTGAGCCTGGATGGCCCCAGCCATGGGGCGCTGCTCAACACGCCGGTCACCCTGTCCTACTCGGTGTCGGAGCCGCATCCGGGCACGGTGACGTCCCTGCTCGACGGCTCGCCGCTCGCGTCCGGGACGGAGGTCAACGCGGAGGGCGATCACCTGTGGGTAGTCCAGGCGTCCGACGCGGTGGGCAATGCTGTCAGCGAGACGCGGTCCTTCAGCCTGGACTTCACACCGCCCGTGCTGGGGGTGACGGGAGTCGTGAATGGCCAGTACAGCTCCGTTCCGCTCACCCCGGGGGTCACGGTGCAGGAGCTTCACCCTGGAACGCTGGTCGCTACCCTGGATGGGGTGCCGTTCACGCTGGGGACCGCGGTGAGCACGGAGGGGACGCACTTGCTGGCGCTCCGCGCGGTGGATGGGGCCGGCAATGTGGCCGAGCGTGTCATCGAGTTCACGCTGGACTTCACCCCGCCTGAAGTCTGGGTCTACTGGGTCAAGGACGGCCAATACATCAACCACGAGGTCGCGCCCGCGTTCGACGTCGTCGACACGAACCTCGCTTCGGTCTCGGCAACGCTGGATGGAGCGACGTTCACGTCTGGCACCTTCGTCACGGCCGAGGGGACGCATGTCTTGGTGGTGACAGCCGTGGACCTCGCGGGCAATCAGACGGTGCGCACCGTCTCGTTCACCTTGGACTTCACGCCGCCGGTCCTCTCTGTCACGGGAGTGTCCGAGGGCGCGCTGGGGACCTCCTTCACTCCGGTATTCACGGCCACCGATGCCTCGCCGCTCCAGCCGCTGGAGGGCGTGCTGGACAATGTCCTCGTCGACAGCGGCACCCCGGTGACCGCGCTCGGTGCCCACACCCTGCGCGTCAAGGCCTGGGACATGGCCGGCAACCTGTCGTCGGTGACGGTGCACTTCACGGTGTTGCAGGCGCGTCCGCGGTTCCTCTTCGCGGCCTGCGCGCTCGACAGCCTGTCGATTCAGGACAGCGCGCAGGTGGTGGGGTTGAGCGGTCCTGCCTCGGTGGCGAGCCATGGATCCGTGCTGATGGGCGACAGCAGCTCCGTCAGCGGTGACGTTGTCTCTGGCACTCTCACCCAGCTGGGGGGCCTGGCGAGCGTGGGCGGGCGGATCTACCACGGCGGGCAGCTCGTGCTTGGCACGGGTGCGCAGGCCACTGGCGGGGATGAGACGGTGTCCTCGCCGCCCACCCCGTGCAGCTGCGGCTACGATCTGACGCGCTGGTTCCAGAAGGTGGGGCAGCAGAACGACAACGCACTGCTCCAGGCGGATCCGGACATCTCGCCCTTCCTCGTGGGAGGAGGACTCGAGATCGATCAGGAGACCCTCACCTTGCCGTCGGGCCGCTTCCTGCTGGATCACCTGGTGCTGACAGGGGGGGCCACCCTAAAGGTTGCCTCGGGAGGCAGCGTCGAGCTCTTCGTCTCCGGCTCCGTGTCGGTCTCGAATCAGTCCACGCTGGGGGCGGCACCCGGTACAGGGGCCTCGCTCCTCCTCGTGAGCAGTGCCTCGACGGGGCAGGCGGTCTCCGTGCTCAACCAGTCGACAGCGGCGATGCAGATCTACGCGCCGCTGACCCACGTGATCCTCGGCAACAACACGAGCTTGCGAGGCGCCGTGGTGGGCCGCCAGGTCACGCTCACGAACTCGCAAACCCTCGTGCTCTCGCCGGGGCCGCAGACGGTCCCGGCTCCGCTCTCCTGCCCGTAGAAAGACACAGCCCTCATGTTTCAGACGAAGAAGGTGTGGTTCCAGACCACGTCCTCCCTGCTGACCCTGGTCACGCTGCAGTTCCTCTGCATGGGGGAGCTGCAGCGTGCGCAGGCCGCCGAGCGCGCCTACGGCCTGCGGCTCGCGCAGGCCGCGAAGAACCTGGGCATCGATCCGCTCCAGGTCTCGGATCCAGCGGCATATGACACGAAGCGGGGTGAGGAGACCGCGCGACGCCGGAAAGAGGCGCTGGCGGAGCTGGAGCGCCTCACGCGTGCGGACGAGCAGAAGGCCAGTAAGCTCCTGGCACAGGAGCAGGCCCGGCGCATCAAGCAGGCCACTCCGGATGCGGAGATTCGCGAGGAGGTGGCGCGCGCGCGGAGCCTGAAGCTCTCGCCCGCGGCCTTGCAGGAGCGGCTGGCGAAGCGGACGCCCGAGCTGGCCAAGGCGATGCGGCAGCGCGCCGCCACGGAGCGGCAGTCGGGCAGCCGGGGGAGCATGCTGGACCTGGGACGGCTCAAGCCTCTGAAGCCGAACCCTCCCGCTCCCCGGCGCAAGGGAACGCTGGGGCAGCGGACGCCCGAGCTGGACTCCTTCTACGCGTCACTGGAGGGAGAGTCCGTCTCCGTGGAGCTGGCGGATGGCAGCTCCGTGGCGCTGGAGACGGCGCTGGCGGGAGTTCCGCGCGCCCCCGTGCGGCTGGCCTCGGTGATGACGGACCTGGGGCTGCTGATGCCGTTGCTGGGCGTGCTCCCGGAGCCGGCTCCCGAGGATCTCGCGGAGACGCCCGAGACGCTGCGCAGCCCGGAGCTGAAGCTGCTGGCCCAGTCGCTGGGGAACCAGCCGCTCGCGCTCTACAACCACGTGCACACGAAGGTGAAGACCGAGCTGTACTACGGCTCCAAGAAGGGCGCGGCGGCGACGCTCGCCGAGGGCGCCGGCAATGACTTCGATCAGGCGTCCCTGCTCATCGCCCTGCTGCGCGAGGCGGGCGTTCCCGCACGCTACGAGTACACGACGGTGCGGCTCTCTGCGGCGCAGGCCCAGGCGCTCACAGGAGCGGTGGATGCGAGGACAGCCGCCTTCGTGCTGTCGTCCTCGGGCATCCCGGCGGCCCTCACGGAGGACGGCAAGGGTGTCCTCACCGAGCGCGCCTATGTCCGTGCGTACGTGGCGTACTCGGACTACCGAGGCACGGGCCGGGGAGGCGAGAACCTGTGGGTCCGGCTCGATCCGGGCCTGAAGCGCGTGCAGCACAGCCAGGGCGTGGACCTGCGAGGGCTCGTCTCCTTCGACTTCAATGCGTACCTGGGGGCGCTGACCTCCGACACACCGCGAGAGATCTTCGAGCGGCAGCTCCTGGACGCAGCCAAGCTGCGCAACCTGTGCAACACGCTGGATGACGCGCTGGCCAAGGCCACCGTGCAAGAAGACCTCTTCCGGCTGTTGCCGGCCGAGCACCCCGCGGAGCTGGTGTCGGAGCCCCTCCACTTCGCCAGGCCGCCCCAGAGCTTCCGACACACGGTCGAGCTGTCACTCGGAGGCGAGAAGGCCACGTTCGAGCTGGCGGAGCTGCAGGGGCCGCGGGTCGCGCTGCGCTATCCGGGAGCGACCCCAACGGATGAAGCCGCCATCCAGACGGCGGGGGGCATCACGGGAGTCCGGCCGTACGCGGTGCGCGTGGCCCCCTCCCTGAGGGTCAATGGCCAGGAGGCCAAGCGCTTCAGCGCGGTGATGCCGGGTGTGGAGCAGGAGCTCACCGTGAAGGTGACCATTCCGGGAGATGCTCCGGCGGTGGTGAAGCACTCGCTGATCGCGGGAGGTGTGTACGCGTTCATGGCGAGTGCGGGCGCCACGCCTGTGAGCCAGATCCAGGCGCTGCGGCAGCAGGCGCAGGGGCTGACGGGAGACGAGCGCGCGGAGTTCGAGGCCCACCTGGCCCTGGCGCTGTACTCGCACCACAAGGGAGCGGACGCGGCGCGGCTGTTCGGGCTTCAGCGCCACCGCGTGCTCCAGGACGTCATCGAGGGCACGGCGGGCAAGGAGCTGAAGGTGCAGCAGGTGAACGGCACGCCGCTCTCGCTGGCGCCGGGCAAGTACGTGCTGGACGTGGCGCGGGACTCGGTGACGCCGATGCCGATGGATGCGGACTTCCGCTACCAGGCGGGGCTGATGCGGCTGGCGGGCCACCATGGCAGCGCGCTCGAGCACAAGGTGTGGGAAGAGGTGATGTCCACCGTCTCGGTGTCCGCGGTGCGCATCATCCAGGCGTCGGCGAGCCAGGGCGTTCCCGTCTTCCGGATCACGCCGCAGGACTCGTCAGGCCGGGCCCTGCTTCAGGGCTTCTCGGACCTGACGATGAGCCGGGTGGATCAGGCGCTGGCAGCAGGTTGGCGGATCACCATCCCCCAGCACCCCACCAACTACCAGCAGTACATCAACCAGGAGGGCTACATCCTGGAGAACCCGGTGACGGGGGAGGGGGCCTACCTGATCGGCGAGCTGCTCAACGGCGGCAGCAACAGTGGACCGGGGGGCTCCAGCGGCTCCTCCGAGGGACCCGCCTGTGGCTGTGACGAGGCCGTGGTGAATTCCACGGTGAACATGGCCACTGGCAACCTGCGGGAGCAGTGGACGGATCTGACGCTCCCAGCGGTGGGGCTGCCCATCACCTGGCGCCGCACGTACGCCTCCCGAGGGAATGGGATGACGGAGCTAGGGTACGGGTGGATGCACAGCTACGGGATGTACCTTCGCCTCGAGCTGAACGGGAGCCTGACGTACATCACCGAGGACTGGCGCGAGGTGCGCTTCCAGAAATCGGGCTCGACGTTCACCGCGCCGCCGGGCTGGTACCTGACACTGACTGTGCTCTCGGATGGGTACAGGCTGCGGACGAAAGAGGGGCTGGTTTACGAGTTCAATTCGTCCAGGCGGCTGCGAAGTATCTCGGAGCCGGGTGGCAGCCGTGTCGACATCCTCTATGCGAACGGGCTCCCCTCCGAAGTGAGGGACTCTGACAATGAGGTGGCGCTGAGCTTTGGGTACACGGATGGGAAGCTCACGAAGGTGACGGATCGCGCGAACCGCACGGTGCGTTACGCCTACGAGGGTGACGATCTCGTCGGCGCCGTGGACGTGCTCAACAACATGGAGACGTACGCCTACGACGATGCGCACAACCTCGTTCGGCGGACCGACAAGCGAGGCAAGGTCTGGGTCACCCTCTACGACGCGCTGGATCGGTGGGTGGGAAGCATCAACCCGCTCGGCCATAAGGCCTCTGCGTTCTATGACACGGTGAACCGCCGTGCCGTCTACGTGGATCGGCTGGGGAACGAGTGGCAGCGCGAGCACAACGCGGCGGGGAATCCCGTGGTCCTCGTGGATCCGCTGGGCAATCGAACCGAGCGCCAATGGGATACGGCGCACAACCTCACGCAGGAGAAGGACGCGCGCAGCCTCGTCACCGAGCGCATCTATGACACGCGCGGCAACATGACCGAGCAGCGGGATCCCGATGGTCGGGTGACGAAGTACACCTATGACACGGCGTTCAACCAGGTGCTCACGGTGGAGGCAACGGGGCGGCCCAAGGTGACGAACACCTATGACACGGCAGGCCGGTTGAAGACCCGGACGGATGGCCTCGGGGTGGCGAGCTACGGCTACGACGCGCGCGGACGGCTGGAGACCTTCACGAAGCCGGGGCCTGCGGTGACCCGGATGACCTATGGGAGCAAAGGCCTCCCCCTGACGATGACGGATCCCCAGCAGGTGACCACGACGCTGACCTTCAACTCAGCGGGATACATCACCGAAACGAAGGACAGCGACAACAAGAAGCACACCTTCGAGGTAGACGCCGCGGGTCAGGTCACCGCGATGGTGGACGCGCTGAATGCTCGCTTCGAGTCCACCTACGATGCCGAAGGCCACCGGCTCACCACGAAGAACCCTTTGTTGGCAGTGACGACGTACACGTACGACGCGGTGGGGCGGGTGACGTCCGTCGAGGATGCGCTCAATGGGGTGAGCCGGACGGAGTACGACGCCAATGGCCGGGTGGTGGCGCTGGTGGATGCCCGGAACGCGCGGACGGTGATGCGCTATGACGCCGCCGGAAGGCACGTGGAGACGGTGCTGGCCAACGGAGCCAGTACCGTCCTGGGCTACTGTGCCGAGCTGACGACGCAGCCCTGCGTTCAGGTCGATGCCACAGGAGGCTTGTACCGGCGTGACTTCGACAGGATGGGCCGCGTGCTGTCCGAGGTCGACTCGCTGAAGCGTGAGAGCCGGTACGAGTACGACACCGCAGGGAGAATCAAGGCCAGCTCCGAGCTTGGCCAGGCGCCTACGACGTACGCTTACGGGTCCCATGGATTGCTGGAGAGGGTCACCAAAGGCGATCAGTCCATCACCTACGGATATGACGGGCGAGGGAACCGGACGTCCGTGACCGCAGGGAGCCAGCGGACGCAGTACCAGTACGACCTGGCCAACAGGCTGCAGTGGGAGAAGAACCCCCTCAATGTGGTGACGAGCTACGAGTATGACGGCGTAGGCAATCGCACAGCGAAGGTGGATGGCAATAGCAGGCGGACCACCTATGCCTACGACGGCAACCGGCGCCTGAAGAGCGTGACCTTCGAGGATGGGAGCACCTACCAGTACGACTACGACGAGGCGGGGCGCCGGACGCTCGAGAAGAATGGGACCCATGCACGAACCCTCGAGTACGACGCCCTGGGCCGTGTGAAGGAGGTCATCGACGCCAGCCTGGGACGGACGCTCCGCTACACCTACGACGCCAACGGCAATCGCACGAGCGTCACGAGTGCGGGCTTGGAACATCACTATTCCTATGACGCGCTCAATCTGCTGAGGCAGGCCGTGGACAGCGCCGGCCAGCGGACGGTGATCAGCTACGACGATCTGGGACGCCGCACGCGCATCACACGCTCCAACGGCATCGCCACGACGTACTCCTACGATGCCGCGAGCCAACTGCTTGGCATCGTCCATGCCAAGGAAGGCGCGGTGGTGGCTGGCAGCTCCTATACGTACGATGCGGGAGGAAACCGGCTCTCCAAGACGCTCGCGGATGGGACCCGAGAGTCTTACATCTATGACGCATCCGACCGGCTGACGGGAGTGGACTACGGGACTCAGCGCAGCGTGAGGTACACGCTGGACCTGCTGGGAAACCGAACCGCGCTCCGTGAGGTGACTGGCGGGACGAACCGGCAGGTGAACAGCGCCTTCAACGCCTTCAACCAGCTCGAGAGGAGCTTCGAGGGCGGCGTGGCCACTGAGTACGGTTACGACAACAATGGCAACCTGCTGAGCGAGACCAAGGCAGGCCAACTGGTGAAGCAGTATGGCTGGGATCTCGACAACAGGTTGCGGCAGGTCACCCTGGCTTCAGGAGAGCTGCATACCTTCGAGTACGACGCCACGGGGCTTCGTACCAAGCAGACGACGCCAGCGGGTTCGACCCAGTACCTGCTCGACGGTGCGACCGTTCTCCAGGAGTTCTCCAGCACGAGCCCCACCCCGACGAGCTACCTGACCCACCCACAGACCACTGACGAGATCCTCAGCTTCCAGCAGGCAGGCAGCACCTACTCCCCCCTCACGGACGCGCTCGGCTCCGTTGTGGCCATCGCGGATCAGACGGGAGCCGTCGTGAGGACGAACTCCTACGATGCCTATGGGGCGAGGACCACGAGTGGGAGCGGGCCGATGCTGGCGTTCGGGTACACAGGGCGCGAGCACGACTCGACCGGGCTGAACTACCACCGCGACCGCTACATGGATCCGAAGCTAGGGCGGTGGATTCAGCCGGACAGGCTTGGGATGGTAGATGGAGCAAACATCTATCAGTACGTCCGTGGCAATCCCACGGCTTACGTCGACCCGAGCGGGAAGTTCGGTCTCCTGGTGGGCTTGGCGATCGTCATTATCATCATCGTCGCTGCTTTCATCTTCGCCGGGACCGTGGGGCGCCGCATGGGGGAGAACGAAGACTTCAATAACCTCAAGCGGTTGAGGGCCGTTGACATAGACGTGGAGACCTGTCGAACCGAGATACCTAGCTCCGATCCCAACGGAATGCTCGATCCTGACCGCCTCGCCGCTCTCACAGCAGCAGCGGAGCGAGCGGAGATCTATGTCGTGGATTTCGGCCAGTCCCGCGAGTCTTCGGCCAAGCATTACATCGGGCGGGCCCGAGGTAGGGAGATCTTGCTGAGCGCAGATCTCTTCCGGGGCTCCAACACGAATAATCGAAAGGTTGCCTTCATCGCGGAGATTCAGCATGTCGCCGGGCTCTATGATGAGGAGGCGGCGCAAGAAGAACTGGAGCAGTTGCTCAGCATCATGGAGCTCGAGTTGCCAGAGGGATGGAGGCATGGTTCCGATTTGTCCGGAGGCTGAGACATGCACAGGCTCTATGGACTGGTGCGGCCGCTCTGGACCTTAGCCACGTTCGAGGTGGTCTTTGTTGCGACCTTCCTGGCCTCAATGAAGCTGGTGTGCGGGCGTATCGCCGAAGACTGGGACTACGTGCGCGGTTTCGACTCGCTCACTCGCGAGATCGCCATCAGAGAGGCCAAGTGCTTCGATGACCACGTCCTCCAGAAGAATCTCTTCTGGTTGCAGGTGCTCGTCTCCCTCTTTGTAGGGGGGCTTGTGGCCGCAGGCGTCTTCCAGCTCATGAAGCTCAAGAACTGGCCTAAGAAACCGCGGGCTCCCGGGGAAGCTCCACGGTGAAGCAGGCGCCCTGACCGGGCTCGCTCTTCACGCGGATGGTGCCTCCCAGGGCCTCGACGATGGTGCGGGTGATGTAGAGCCCCAGCCCCAGGCCGCCGTAGTTCCGCTCGGACACGGCGCGCTCGAACCGCTCGAAGATGCGCGCCTGGTTCTCGGGGGCAATGCCAATTCCCTCGTCCTTCACGGTGAAGGCGATGCGCTCGGGGCTCGCCTCCAGCCGGACATGAATCGGCTTGCCCGCCCCGTACTTGATGGCGTTCGTCAGCAGGTTCTCCGCCACCTGCTCCAGCCGCATCCGGTCCGAGCGGCCTGGCACCTCCGCTGGCAGCTCCAGCATGAGGCGGGACTCGGCCCGGGCCGCCTCGGGCTCCAGCCGCGTGGCCACCTCACGGACCACGGCGGCGAAGTCCACCGGCTCCCAGTACAGCTTCATCTGCCCCGAGGTGATCCGCGACACATCCAGCAGATCCCCAATCAGGTCCGACAGCCGCTTGAGCTGCTTGAGCCCCGCCTCCACAGATGTGCGGACCTTCAGCACGAACGCCGAGTCCGGCTGCGCTGCCGCATCACGCGCCAGCGTCTGCAGCTTCAGGCTCAGGGGCGTCAGCGGCGTCTTCAGCTCGTGGCTGGCCACGGAGAGGAACTCATCGCGCAGCCGCACGGCGTTGCGCACGGCCTCCTCCGCCTGCTTGCGCTCGGTGATGTCGAAGGCCAACACCACGAAGCCACGCACCTGCCCGTGCTCATCCCGCTCCGGGATATAGCTGGACTGGATGAAGAGCTTCTGCCCGTCCTTCCGGGGCAGCTCGCCCTCGAAGCGCACGGTCTCGCCCGCCAGGGCCCGGAGGATGGGCTCCTGGAAGCGCGCGTAGATCTTCTCTCCAACGAACTCTTGGATCGTCTTGCCCACCACCTCCTGGGGCTTCCGGCCGAACCACGTCTCATACGCCCGGTTCGCGAACCGGTAGTACTGCTGCGCATCCACATAGGCGACGAGCGCTGGCAGCGTGTCGGTGATGGTCTGCAGTTGCTCCGCGCTCCGCCGTGCCTCCTCGCGGCTGGCCTCCACCAGCTTGCGCGCCAGGACCTGCTCGGTGACCTCGAAGGCGTACAGCAGCACGCCGTCCACCTGGCCCGCGGTGTTCCGGCGCGGCTGCCAAATGAGGTTCCAGTACTTCTCCTCGCGCTGGCCAGCGCTATACGCCAGGGGAATGCGCACCTCTTGATCCGAGTGGGGCTGTCCGGTCTGGTAGACGGTGTCCGCCACGGCGAGGATCTCCGGCGCCAGGTCCGGCAGGGCTTCGGAGAGAGGACGGCCCAGCAGCTCCCGGTTCCCCAGCACCTTCTGGTAGGCGGCGTTGGCGAACTCGAAGACGTGCTCGGGCCCCCGGAAGATGCCGATGACGGCAGGGGCCGTCATGAAGACTTCATGGAGATAGGTACGCTGGGCCTCGGCCTCGGCGTGGGCGGCCTTCTCGCGCGTCAGGAGCTGGGCCCGCTCGGCCTCGCTGGCCTCGGCGCGCTGCCGGCCGATGAACTGGGACCGCGCCACGGCGTACACCATCAGACTGAGCAGCACGCCCGCGCCTCCCACGGTGGGCACCCAGGGACTCAGCAGCGTGCGCTCGAAGCTGGGCGAGGAGGCGAAGACGAGCGTCCAGGGCTGCCCCGCTATCTCCAGGCGCGAGGTCCGCACGAAGCGGGGCGTGCTCGGCGGAGGCTCCCCCTCGGCGGAGGCCGAGTCATAGAGGAGCTGCCCGGCTTGCGCCTCCGTCCCGTCGTAGACGCGGAAGAGGATCCGCGGGGAATGCGTGGGCGGGAAGATGCCGGTGAACAGGTCCTCCGCCCGGAAGGGGCTGTAGACGAACCCTTCGAGCTCTTCCCGGCGCTGGTCCTCGGTGGGGGGAATGTTCCCGCCTCGGTACACGGGCACGTACAGCAGGAACCCCGCCTGCTGGTCCTTATCAATCTCCTGCTTGAGGACGACACGGCCCGACAGCGCAGGCTCCCCTGTCATCCAGGCCCGCTCCATGGCCTCGCGGCGCTTGGGCTCCGTGAACATGTCGAAGCCCAGCGCCGCCTCGTTCCGGGCGTCCTGGGGCTCCAGGTAGAGGATGGCGTAGTACTCGTCGCGAGCGCCCGCGGGCCAGATGTGGAACGAGGGCAGGCCATCGGCGCGTGCCTGCTCCAACCAGTGCTCCTGCTCGCTGGCGGGGATGCGTGCGGCGAAGCCGAGCCCCTGGAGCCCCGGATCATACCGCCGCAAGTCGAGCCGCTCGACGTAGATGCGGAACTCCTCGCGGGTGACGGAGGTGCTGGCAGCGAAGAGGCCCGCGGCGCCGCGCAGCAAGGCGATGTCCGAGCTCAGGTGCGCGAAGATCCGGTCCTGGGTCGCCTGGACCTGGTTCTCGAAGCGGGAGGTGTCCCGGCTCTGCGCCGTGGCCAGGAAGAGCGCCGTGCTCGCGGATGCCACCACCAGCGAGCCGATGAGCAGGGCCTGCGGTGCCAGGGATGCGCGTCGGGTGGTGGCGGGGAGGGCGGCTTTCACAGGAGCAGAGGACGTCCCGCCCAGATAGCACCGGCCCCCAAGGGCGGCCAGACAGTCCAAGCCGCTGCATCGAGGAGCGAACGGTGGCTCCGCGGTGAAAAAACCGCAGCGGGCCCCCTCTGCACCATCCCCCGAGGATGCAGAAGGGCAAGCCCGCTGCGCACTACCCACCCCACTCGGGAGCGGACGGCCGTGACGGAGTGCTTCCCATCACCTGCTCCCGGGTGTCCGCGTGCGGGTGGCTTCAGAGCCACTACCATGTCTGGCATTGGCTCATCTATTTCGGATACTAATGTACGTCGTAAGGATGCAGCAACTTTAAACACCCTATGAGGGTGGGTATTCCGAAGGGGCGGAAGTTTCCAGCTCTGTCGTCGCTTCCAGGGCCGAATTTCCGGCCTGCGCGGATTTCTGATCAGTCCGTGAACGAAAAGGTGGTGGATGTGCTTCCGGGTGAGACACCCCAGGGACTGCCTACCTGCTGGGGAGGGCGGCTGCGAGGGGCGATGTCGAGAGCCCGAGGAAGCGTGCCATCATCAGGCCGCCTGCTCCGGTTCGAGAGGATCCTCCGCGCGATGATTCCGTTCAGCGAGTTCAAGGGCATCGAAGTCTCGGGACGCAACGTGATGGGGCTGGTGCATGCGTTTGGCCAGTTCAAGTCGATCGCCAGTCAGATCCTCTTGGCGGAGGGGATTGGGCAGAAGGGCCCGGACGGCATGGTCGAGGTGCAGCCGGAGGCCTGGTACCCGTTCGACGCGTTCCTGCGAGCGTTCGCGCGCGCCAGCCAGCACATGGGGGACTCGGTGCTGCACCAGATTGGCGTGTCGGTGATGAAGAACGTGGAGTGGCTGCCCTCCGTCAAGGACGTGAAGTCGATGATGGAGACGATGGATGCGGGCTACCACCTGCACCACCGCAAGAACGGGCGGCCCATGTGGAACTCGGCCACGGGGCGCCTCCAGGAGGGCATTGGCCACTACAAGTGGAAGCAGCGGCCGGACGGGGCGATGGAGGTGGAGAGCAACAACCCGTACCCGTGCGCCTTCGACAAAGGGATGCTGTTCGGAGGGCTGCGGAGGCTCCACGCGGTGGGCTCCGTCGTGCATGACGAGACCCATCCATGCCGCAAGCGGGGGCATCCGTCCTGTGTCTATGTCGTCAAGGGATGAGCCGCGCGCAGAGGGTCCGGAGCCGCGGGCCCCTGTGTTCGAGCTTCAAGGGGTCTCCAAGCGCTTCGGCACCACGCAGGCCCTGCAGCCCCTGGAGCTGCGGCTGCCCTCGGGGCGGACCACGGTGCTGCTGGGGCCGAGCGGCTGTGGGAAGTCCACGCTGCTGCGGCTGATGAACGGGCTGATCCGGCCCGACACTGGCCGTGTCCTCTTCGAGGGCCAGCCGCTGCCGCCGGAGGAAGCGGCGATGCTCTCGGTGCGCCAGCGCATGGGCTACGCGCTCCAGGGCGGCGGCCTGTTCCCTCACCTCACCGCCGGGCAGAACGTGGAGCTCATGGCCCGGTATCTGCGGTGGCCTTCGGAGCGCATCCGTGCCCGGCTGGAGGCGCTCGTGGAGCTGACCCGCTTCCCGGGCGAGGCGCTCGGGCGTTTTCCCGCGCAGCTCTCCGGTGGCCAGCGTCAGCGGGTGGGGCTCATGCGCGCACTGATGCTGGAGCCGCGGGTGCTGCTGCTCGATGAGCCCCTGGGAGCGCTGGACACGCTGGTCCGCTCCGAGCTGCAGGTGGATCTGCGCGCCATCTTCGAGCGGCTCGGGATGACGGTGGTGCTCGTCACCCATGATCTCTCCGAGGCGGCGTTCCTCGGGCATTGCGTCGTCCTGCTGCGCGAGGGGCGCGTGGTGCAGCAGGGGACACTCGCCGAGCTGGAGGCGTCTCCGGCGGATCCGTTCGTCACCCGCTTCATCCAGGCGCAGCGGCGGGTGCTGGAGCGCGGCGCGTGAGGGGCCTGAGCGCGAGCGTGCTGGTGCTGGGGCTGGCGTGGCTGGTGGCCTGTGCTCCCGAGCCCACGGCGGACACTCGTCCCGAGGTGCGCGTGGGCTCCAAGAAGTTCACCGAGTCCGTCATCCTCGGGGAGCTGGTGGCGCGGCTGGCGCGGCTCTCCGGGGCGCATGCGGTGCACCGGCGCGAGCTCGGAGGCACCACCGTGCTCTGGGAGGCCCTGAAGCGCGGCGAGCTGGAGGTCTATCCCGAGTACACCGGGACGCTTCGCCAGGAGCTGTTCGCCTCGCGGGGGCTGAAGGATGACGCCGCGCTGCGAGAGGCCCTGGCCGCCGAGGGGCTGGGGATGAGCGCCTCGCTTGGCTTCAATGACACGTATGCGCTGGGCATGAAGGAGGCGGAGGCCGAGCGCCTGGGCATCCGGCGCATCTCGGACCTGCGCGCGCACCCAGAGCTGAAGCTGGGCTTCAGCAACGAGTTCATGGATCGCGGCGATGGGTGGCCCGCGCTCCGGGAGCGCTACCAGCTGCCCCAGCGGCAGGTGCGGGGGCTGGACCATGACCTGGCCTACCGGGGGCTGGAGAGCGGTGCCATCCAGGTGACGGACCTGTACTCCACCGACGCGGAGATCTCGGCCTACGGGCTGCGCGTGCTCGAGGATGACCTGAAGCACTTTCCCGCCTACGACGCCGTGCTGCTGTACCGGGAGGATTGGGCTCGGAAGAACCCGCGGGTGCTCGCGGCCATCCTGGAGCTGCAGGGGCTGATCTCCGAGCCGGAGATGGTGCGACTCAACGCTCGCGCCCGCTTGGAGCGCGTCCCCGAGGACACCGTGGCCGCCGAGTTCCTGGCGCGCAAGCTGGGCCTGGAGACGGAGACGCAGTCGGACAGCCTGGCTTCCCGGGTGTGGCTGCGGACGCGCGAGCACCTGTTCCTCGTGCTCGTGTCGCTGCTCGGGGCGATTGGGGTGGCGGTGCCGCTCGGGGTGCTCTCGGCGAAGCGGGCACGGGTAGGGCAGGTGGTGCTGGGGCTCGCGGGCATCATCCAGACGGTGCCCTCGCTGGCGCTGCTGGTGGTGATGATCCCGCTGTTGGGAATCGGCTCGCGGCCCGCCATCGTGGCGCTGTTCCTGTATGGCCTGCTGCCCATCGTCCGGAACACGGCCGCGGGGCTCGGAGGCATCCCGGGCGACCTTCGCGAGTCCGCTCAGGCCCTGGGGCTGTCCCCGCGTGCACGGCTCTGGCGCATCGAGCTGCCGCTGGCTGCGCCCTCCATCCTCGCGGGCATCCAGACGGCCGCCGTCATCAACGTGGGCACAGCAACGCTGGGCGCGCTCATTGGCGCTGGAGGCTACGGGCAGCCCATCCTCACGGGCATCCGTTTGGACAACACAGGCCTCATCTTGGAGGGCGCGGTCCCCGCGGCGCTGCTGGCCTTGGCCGTGAGCGGGCTGTTCGAGCTGCTGGAGCGGCTTGTGGTGCCTCGAGGGCTGCGGGTGTCACAGGGACAGCAGACGTGACGGTGGGCTCAGCCGGCGCGTGAGGCCGAAGCCGTGTCCGCCGCGCTGGCGCGCAGCTCCGCCCGAGGTGCATCCTCCGCGAGCCCCGCCGCGCTCAGCCGCACGAGGAAGATCCACACCAGATCCGCCAGCAGCAGGTGGATGAGCTGCATCCACACCGGGGCCAGCAGCACCAGGTTGATGACTCCGGCGGCGAGCTGGAGCGCATAGAGGATGCCCAGCAGCACGGCCCCTCGCTTCGCCTCCGCCGAGGGCCGCAGCCGGGCCACGGCCGAGGCCACCGCCACCACCAGTGCGCCCACGCCAATGGCGAGCAGCGGGTGCAGCCCGCGCAGCCGCAGCAGGAAGTGCGCCGTCTCGGACACGTCCTGTTGGAAGCCCTCCGCGAGGCTGGAGGCCGGGAAGAGCGTGTCGCCCAGCGCCGCGATGGCGCCGGTGGTGCCCAGCAGCGTCAGGGCCGACACGCCGGAGATCACCAGAGCTCCCGTCGTTCCCTGGCCGCGCAGCACCATCCGCGCGCGTCCGCCCGCGTACCACGCGGTCAGCGCCTGCGCGCCCACGAGCAAAAAGGTGTTGAGCAGGTGCGCCGCCATCCAGAACGCCCGCCCGATGGACTGGTTGTGCGCCACGTACTGGAAGAGCACCAGCCCCGCGCCGACGGCCGCCTCCGTCAGCATGAAGACGAGCTGCAGGACCGCCACACGCCGCACCGGGTGACCCTTCGCGTGCGCCCGCAGGCCCCACACGCACAGGACCACTGCCAGCACCAGGGCCAGGCCGCTCGTCACACGGTGCGTGTATTCAATGACTGTCGCCACGGTGGGCGCGCGTGGGATGACCTGCCCGTTGCACTGTGGCCAGTGGTCTCCGCACCCAGCGCCCGAGCCTGTGGCGCGCACGAAGGCGCCCCAGAGCACCACGGCCAGCGTGTAGGCGAGCACAGCGTAGCTGAAGAGCTGGAAGCGGCGGCTGGAGGCGGAAGGCGTCATCGGTGCGGCAACCCCTGCGGGCGGACGGACCCTCCCTAGCGCACTTTGGCCCAGGACGCCTCCTCCCCACGCTGGGAGCCTCCACGCCTGCCACCTCCTCCTATCAGCTGGGATGTTGAGACGGGTTGGCGGCTTCCCTGGAGGGTAGGCGGCGAAGCTTCTTCCCCAGGGGCCGGGAGAAGTGGTTAGCCTCAACCCGTGCCCTCGCGCCCTCCCATGCCGCCCCCACCTCTGTCCTCGAGCGAGGACCGGCTGCGCCGTCTGCAGGAGGCGCTGGACGAGGGCGAGGAGCGCCGGGCCCAGGAGATGGAGGCTTGGGTGCGGGAGATGGGCCGTCTGCCCACCCAGTCCGAGCGCCGCGAGCTGGAGAAGCGCTGGCGCAAGCAGGCCAAGCGGCAGGTGAAGCTCGCGGAGCGGGAGGCGCGCCGTGCCGAGCACCTCGCGCGTCAGGATGCCTCGCGCAATCCAGCGCTGGGAGTGATGTTCGCGGGGGCCGCGCTGGTGACGCTGCTGATCGCCCTGCGCCTCCCTCACATGTGGTGGCTCATCTTCATCGCCGTGTTCGTCTTTGGCCCTCAGGCGGCCCACCACCTGAAGTCGCGCAAGGCCCAGGCACAGCCGCTGCCCGGCGAGCGCGAGGCCGCCCCACTTCCCCGCTCCGTGCGAGAGCTCGATGCGGCGGACCCGCGCATGGCTCGGGTGGACGCGCTCTGCGACAAGCTGCTGGCGGAGTTCCGCTCCGGGCCCTCGGTGCTGCGCGAGGTGGTCCACGCACCCGAGCAGACGGTGGAGGCGCTGCGGCGCAGCTGTCACGAGCTGGCCCGGCGCGAGCGTGAGCTGCGCACCCTGTCCTCGCCGGAGGACGAGCGCCGGCTGGCGGACGAGTACGCGGCACTGGCGGCGCGGGTAGAGGCGGAGAAGGACGCGGTGGCCAAGGAGCGGCTGTCCGCGGCGCTGTCGGTGCTGGCGCAGCAGCGGCAGCAGCGGGCCGAGCTGGGCACGGCGGCCTCACGGCTGGAGGCGGAGCACACGCGGCTCTACTACACGCTGGAGAACCTCTACACGCAGGTGCTCCGGGTGCGCACGGCGGACGCCGCCTCCGAGGACGTGGCGGGCGCCGGCCTGCGCCAGAGCGTGGAGCAGATCGGCGCGGAGATGGAGGCGGTGACGGAGGCGCTGGAGGAAGTCCACCGCGCCCCCGGCACGCGTGAGCCTATTCGTTAGCCGAGGCCTGCGTGGGCGCCGCCACGGTGCCCGAGCAGATGCGCACCGTCTTCGCGTTGAGGAACTCGCGGATGCCGTGCAGCGCCAGCTCGCGGCCGTGCCCCGAGTTCTTCACTCCGCCGAACGGCAGCCGCGCGTCCGAGACCACCATCTGGTTCACGAACACCATGCCCGACTCGATGCCGTCGATGAACTGGCGCGCCTCCGCGTCGTCGTGCGTCCACACGCTGGCGCCCAGGCCGTACGGCGAGTCGTTGGCGAGCTCGATGGCGTGCTTCACGTCCCGCGCCTTGAAGAGCACCGCTACGGGGCCGAACAGCTCCTCGGTGGCCGCGGGCGAGCCCGGCGCCGCGTCCGCGAGCACCGTGGGCGGGTACCAGGTCCCCGGCCCCGTGGGCAGCTTGCCGCCCACCAGCAGCTTCGTTCCCGCCGCCACACTCTTCTCCACCTGCGCGTGCAGACCCTGGCGGATGCCCTCCGTGGCCAGCGGGCCCACCTCGGTCTTCGCATCCATCGGGTCGCCCACCACCGCCCGGCCCATCCGCTCCACGAAGCGGCGCTCGAACTCCGGGTAGACGGACTCGTGGACGATGAACCGCTTGGCGGCGATGCACGACTGGCCGTTATTGATGAGGCGCGCCTTGACCGCCGTCTCCACCGCCAGCTCCAGCTTCGCGCTCGGCATGACGACGAACGGATCGCTGCCGCCCAGCTCCAGCACCACCTTCTTCAAAGCCTTGCCCGACTGGCTGCCCACCGCGCGCCCCGCGCCCTCGCTGCCCGTGAGGGTGGCGGCCTTCACGCGCGGGTCCTCGATGACGCGGGCGATGTCTCCCGTCTCGATGAGCAGCGTCTGGAAGGCGCCCTTCGGGAAGCCCGCGCGCAGGAACAGCTCCTCGAGCGCCAGCGCGCACTGCGGCACGTTGTGCGCGTGCTTGAGCAACCCCACGTTGCCCGCCATCAGCGCCGGCGCCGCGAAGCGCACCACCTGCCAGAACGGGAAGTTCCACGGCATGATGGCCAGCACCGGCCCCAGCGGCTGGTAGTGCACGTAGGCCTGATCGCCCCCTACGTTAATAGGCTCGTCGCGCAGGTACGCCTCGCCGTGCTCCACGTAGTAGCGGCAGGCCGTGGCGCACTTCTGGGACTCGGCCTTGGCGGCCTCGAAGGGCTTGCCCATCTCCTGCGTCATGATGCGCCCGAACTGCTCCGCTTCTTTCTCCAGCAACTCGGCGGCGCGGGCCAGCCAGCGCTTGCGGTCCGCCAGCGGCGTCTGCCGGTACGTCCGGAACGTCTCGTCGGCGAGCTTCAGCTTCGCTTCGACTTCCTCGGCGGTGTGAGCGGTGAAGGTGCGGAGCGTCTTGCCAGTCGTCGGATCAATGGTCGCAATGGCCACGTGGAGTCCCTCCCAGGCGCAGTGATAGCAGGTGGGCGGGCCGGGACAATGGAAGACACAGCCTGTCTCTGTGCACTTCCGGGCGGCCGTACGCGCCTGGACACCGCAATCCGCCCCGGAGTGCATAGGGTGCAGGGATGCGACGCCGTTTGCGCGAGTGGAAGTCCGTCCTGATGGACGGGGATGGAGTCCGGCTGCTGGGTCTGCTGCTGCTGCTCGTGGGCTGTGGCCTGGGCTTCGTGGCCCTGGCCGACGAGATCCGCGAGAGCGAGACGCAGGACTTCGACGAGGCCGTGGTGCGTGCGCTGCGCCGGACGGATGACCCTGCGGTGCCTATTGGCCCGCCGTGGCTGAGGCTGTCGGCGCTGGATGTGACGGCGCTCGGAGGCGCGACGGTGCTCACGCTCATCACCCTGGCGGTGTGCGGGTTCCTGGTGCTGGTGCGGCGCTTCCGCTCGCTGCTGCTGGTGCTGGGCTCCACGGTGAGCGGCGCGCTGCTGAACTCCTTTCTCAAGCACTTCTTCGCCCGGCCCCGGCCCACCGTGGTGCCCCACTTGGCCGAGGTGGGCGCGCCCAGCTTTCCCAGTGGCCACGCGATGCTCTCGGCCATCGTGTACCTCACCCTGGGCGCGTTGCTGGCGCAGCTCACCGAGCGCCGCTGGTTGAAAGCCTATGTGCTGGGCGTGGCGGTGATGCTGACGTTCCTCGTAGGACTGACGCGGGTGTTCCTGGGGGTGCACTACCTCACGGACGTGCTGGGCGGGTGGATGGCGGGCCTGGCCTGGGCCGTCTTCACCGCGCTGCTGGCGCGCGCCGCCAAGCGCCGCAGCCCCGCGCTCCGAGAGGAGGTCCACCAGGGCGCCAACGTGCCCGACGACAGCGCCCCCGCAGGAGGCAGCCGCGGCTGACCCTGGGGTGGGTGGACCTCCCGAGGCGCTGAGTGGCATGCTCGCCGCCCCCTGGGCTCCAAGCGCCTCGCGGGAAGAACGGGAAGGGATTCGATGCACGCTGGTTGGAAGTGGATTGCCGCGGGACTGCTGCTCACGCCTCTCCTGGCCCTGGCGGATCTCCCGCCGCCCAAATCGGACGACCTGATCAAGGAGCTCGAGCAGGGCGAGATGCAGGAGGCCGAAGCGCCCGAGGAGATTCCTCCAGGCGTGAAGCCGGGCCCCGTGAAGGTCGACCTCGGCCATGAGCTGGCGCTCGACGTGCCCGACGACCATGTCTTCCTGGACAAGCCTGTCGCCGCGAAGGTGCTCGAGCAGAACGGTTCTTTCCACCACGACAACCTGCTGGGCATCGTCGTGAGCAAGGACGAGCAGGCGCCCTGGTTCGTCGTCATCCGCTACGAGGATGAGGGCTACATCAAGGACGACGAGGCGCTGGACTCCAAGGAGATCCTCGACGCCATCAAGGAGGGCCAGGAGGAGGCCAACGAGGAGCGCGTGCAGCGCGGCTTCAAGGCGCTGCGCATCGGCGACTGGACGGAGGCGCCGCACTACGACCGGGCGCAGCACCACCTGGTGTGGGCGCTCAACGCCTCGACGGAGGACGGCACCTCGGTGAACTACAACACCCGCGTGCTCGGCCGCCGCGGCTTCGTGTCCCTGAACCTCGTGGTGAACCCCGAGAACCTGGAGCTGAGCAAGCCCCACGTGGTGAAGCTGCTCAAGAACACCTCGTTCAACCAGGGCGCGCGCTACGCGGACTTCCAGGAGGGCACCGACAAGGTGGCCGAGTACGGCCTGGCCGGCATTGTCCTCGGTGGTGCGGGCCTGGGCGCCGCCAAGCTCGTGAAGGTGGGCCTGCTCGCCAAGGCGAGCAAGTTCATCATCGCCCTGCTGCTGGCGGGCAAGAAGTTCATCGTCCTCGCCTTGGTGGGTCTGGGCGCCCTCCTGAAGAAGATCTTCGGGGGCAAGGACTCCTCCGGCAATCCCTGATCCGGAGAAAGTCCACCCGCCCTGACGGGTGTGGGCGTAGGTTCGCCCGCGGATGAGAGGCTGGCTGGAGTCATGGAGCGTGCGGCTGTGCCCGGAGCGGGCGCGGGTGCCCGTCTTCTACGATGCCTCCTACCGGCTGCCCTTCGCGGGCCTCGAGCTCTCCACCGGCGTCGAGCCGCGCCGCGTGGACTTCACCACCTGGTACCTGCTGGAGACGGGCGCGGTGCGCGCCGAGGATGTGCACCGCCCGCGGCCCGTCTCGTACGCCCAGCTGGCCCGGGTGCACAGCGCCGTCTACCTGGAGTCCCTCGGACGCCCGGAGACGCTGGCGCGCATCTTCGCGGTGGACCCTTCGGATGTGCCGGTGGATGCGGTGCTGGACTCGCTGCGCCACGCTTGTGGAGGCACGCTGGAGGCCACTCGGATGGCGCTGGCCCGGCGCCGATCTGTCGCGAACCTCGCGGGAGGCTACCACCATGCCGCGCCCGGCCAGGGCGGGGGCTTCTGCGCGCTGAATGATCTCGCCGTGGCGCTGAAGGCCGTGCGCGAGGAGGGCTTCTCCGGCAGGACGGTGGTGCTGGACCTGGACGCGCACCCTCCGGATGGCACCGCCGCGTGCCTCGCCGAGGACTCGAAGGTGTGGATCGGCTCCATCTCCGGGAGCGACTGGGGAACCGTGGCGGGTGTGGACGAGGTGCTGCTGCCCCGGAACGCCGGTGATGCGGAGTACCTGGGCGCGCTGGAGGCGCTGCTGGCCCGCATGCCTCGGGCGGACCTGGCCTTCGTCATCGCCGGAGGGGACGTGCTGCACGCCGACCGCTTCGGCTGCCTGGGGCTCTCGCTGGAGGGCGCGCGGCGGAGGGATCGGCTCGTGGCGCGGGCGCTCCGGGGCGTGCCTCAGGTCTGGGTGCCCGGCGGTGGGTACCACGAAGATTCCTGGAAGGTGTTCGCCGGTTCCATCCTCGTGCTGGGAGGACGGGGGCACCAGCCCATCCAGGCCCGGTTCGATCCGCTCAGCGCCCGGTTCCAGCGCATCTCCCGGATGCTGTCGAAGGAGCCGCTGACGGACTGGGAGCCCATCACCCAGGAGGACCTGGAGGGCTCCAGGGGCTTCACGCTCTCGGCGGAGTCGCGGGTGCTGGGCTACTACACCGCGCAGTCGCTCGAGTACTCGCTGTTCCGCTACGGGGTGCTGACGCACCTGGAGCGGCTGGGCTACGGCCCGCTGCGCGTGGAGGTGGGCCCCACGGGCGCGGGCGATCGCATCCAGTTGCTCGGTCGCGCCGGGGGGCAGGAACACCTGCTGGTGGACTGTGTCCTGGAGCGTCGGCGGCTGGGCGAGGACACCTATCTCTTCGTCAACTGGCTCACGCTGCGCCATCCGCTCGCGCACTTCAGCGCCTTGCGTCCCCAACTCCCAGGCCAGGAGGTGCCAGGATTGGGGTTATCGCGCGAAGCAGCGGAGATGCTCATGCTCATGGCGGATCGGCTGAAGCTCGATGGCGTGGCGTTCCGTCCCATGTGGTTCCACCTCGCGGTGGTGGCGCGCGCCCGCTTCCGCTTCGTGGATCCGGCGCAGCAGGGGCGCTTCGAGGCGCTGATGAGGGACCTGGCTCGCGTGCCGCTGCTGGTGGCGACACGGCTGGTGGCTGAGGGGCGCGTGCGGCTCAACGGCCAGCCCTACGCCTGGGAAGCCCAGGACATGGTGTCTCGCCACGCCCCGCTGCGCGACGACGAGGCCATCGCCCAGGAGCGCGAGCGCTGCCGCTTCAGCGTGGAGTGAGCCCGGCGCTCAGGTGCGGCCGCGGGGCTCCAGAGCGGCGGTAGGCTCCGTGTCCTCGCCGTGCGGCGGGTAGAGCACCTGCCGGCCGTGGAGCTCTGCGAAAGAGGTGAGCCGGTGCGGCTCCACGCGCGTGCGGCTGAGGATGTGGAGCACCTGCACTCCGCGCGCGAACAGCGCATCCGCCACGAGGCTGCGGTGGCAGCGCCAGCGCAGGGCCTCCGCGCACATGAGGGCCACCGGTGCCTCCTCGGCGAGGACCCGCAGCTCCTCCAGCCCCTGCGCGAAGTCCTCCGTCTGCATGTAGTCCGCGTAGCCCTGGAAGCTCTTGTTGCGCCAGGCGCCGTTGGGCGAGTCCGGCCGGGGCCGCCGCAGTCCTCCGAGCTTGGGCAGGTGCGCATAGCGCAGGTCCGCCGCCGCCAGCGTCCTCGGCAGCGTGTCCCGGTTGAACTGCGGGTTGGTGCGCGAGCGCGGCACCGTGCGGATGTCCGCCAGCATCCCCACGCCGTGGGCCTGCAGCAGCTCCACCAGCTCCTCCGCCGTCCGGGTGGAGTGGCCCAGCGCGTAGATGCGCGCGGAGCCCCAGCCCCGGGCCCGGCGCTTCGGCAGCGCTTGGGTCATGGCCACCTCCCTCTCAGGAGCAGGTACCGGTGGTGGTGTTGCAGGTGTCAGCGCACTTCACGCACGCACCTCCGCCCTTGCCGCACCGGTCCTTCGTGTTGCCCGGGTTGCAGACGCCACCGGAGCAGCACCCCGCGCACGAGTTCGGCGTGCACTCGCACCGGCCGGACACGCACTCCTGGCCGAAGCCGCACGGCGCGTTGAGGCCACAGCGGCACAGCCCGGACAGGCACCGGTCCGTGGTGCGCGGATCACACGCGGCGCTCCGCCCGCAGGCGCAGAAGCCCTTATTCGAGCACGAGTCCGCCGTCCTCGCGTTGCACGTCGTGCAGGCGATGCCGCCCGTGCCGCAGGTGTTGAAGGTGGACGTGGTGCAGACGCCGGACATGCAGCAGCCGTCCGGGCAGTTGGGGCAGAACACGCCGTCATCCGGCGGAGTGGGCTCCAGCCGCACGGTGACGTCCACCTCCATGTTCTCGAGCACCTGCACCTGGGCTTTACCCTGCGACACCCGAGTGCCCTCGCGCAGCCCCTCCACGGTCAGCTCCGCCTCGGCCTTGTCGGGCGCGGAGGGCAGCAGCACGCGGAACGTGTCGCCGTTGGCCAGCAGCCGCTCGGGCTGCGCGGGGAGGACTTGCGGACCCACGCCACTGCCCGCCACCGTGCCGGACACCCGCAGCTGATCCATCATCATCGAGGGGTCGAAGTCGATGGTGACATACAGCGCTGTGCCCACAGACTCCCGGCACCCACCGGCGAGCACGGCCCACCCCAGCAACACGAGCCCGCAGAGGCTCCCTGCCCACCGCGTCCCTGCGCTCGCATGGCGTTTTTCGGCTTCCATCGAATTTTGAGACTACCGGTGCTCATCCATTCGATGGAGTGGCAGGGAAAGTCGAGGGAATTCCCCAGTTGACAATCCGACGGTCTGCCACAGAGCCGTGGGCGGCAGGCGACAGAGGACGGGGGCTCAAAGCAGAGAGCAGTCCTGGGGCATGGCCACGGGCGCGGCGGGCATGACGCGCGAGGGGCACAGCCGGCGCAGGTACTCGCGAAGCTGGGCGGAGGGGTTGATGAACTGCAGCCCCACGCCGGGGGACATGCCCCAGGTGCGCGCCTGCGCCGAGTCCACGTGCCGCACCACCTCGGCCTCGCACTCCACGGGCACGCCGTCGAGCCTCAGCGTGAACGCGAGCCGGCCGAACAGCTGCGGGAAGGGCTCCGAGCAGCACATGAAGAGGCCACCGCGGCTCAGCTCCGTGCACTGCACCTCCACCGCGCCCGTGCCGCTGCGGCGGCGCACGACGGCCGTCCAGCTCTGCGGCGTGGGCGCCTCTTCGCGGGGCAGGTGCGCCTGCGGCGTGCGCAGGGACACGGTGGGCGAGGGCACGGGCGTGCTGGCGAGCGGGCCTCCCGGCACCGGAGTGGGCCGGCTCCGGGTGGGATCGCGCATGGCGGCCTCGAGCGCCTGCTTGAATTGGAGCGCCTGGGCGAAGCGCTCCGCGGGCCGCCGCGCCAGCGCGCGCAGGATGGCCTCCGAGAGCCCCAGGGGGATGCGCGGGTTGAGCAGGTGCGGAGCGGTGGGCATGGGCGCCGTGGCCGACAGGACGAGCTCCGCCACCTGGCCACGAGGATAGGGCAGCCGCCCGGTGGCCATGAGGTAGGCCGTCACGCCGAGCGCATAGATGTCCGCGCGCCCGTCCACCGGCTGCCCCGTCCACTGCTCGGGGGCCATGTACGCGGGCGTGCCCAGCACCATGCCCACGGCGGTGAGCCGCGGGTGCGTGAGCGGGCCGCGCGCCTTGGCCACGCCGAAGTCCAGCACCTTGAGCGAGGGACGCTGCGAGGACTCGCGCCGCACCACGAAGAGGTTGTCCGGCTTCAAGTCGCGGTGCACCACGCCCGCGTTGTGCGCGGCCTCGAGCGCCTCGCAGGCCTCGCCCAGCAGGTGCGTGAGCAGGCCCGGCTCCAGCGGGCGCGGCAGCTGCGACAGCGGCTCGCCCTCCAGGTACTCCATGACGAAGTAGTGCAGGCTGCCCGGGGCCTCGTTGATGTCGAAGATGCGGACGATGTTCGGGTGCCCCACCACGTTCACCGTCTTCGCCTCGGCGTAGAAGCGGGCGCGCAGGCCCTCGTCCTGGCTGAGGTGCGGGTGCAGCACCTTGAGCGCCACCCGCGCGCCAATGCGCGTCTGCTCCGCCTGGTACACCGTGCCCATGCCGCCCGAGCCCAGCCGCCGCACCACGCGGTAGGGACCGATCATCTTTCCCACCAGATCCACCGGCACGGCCGCCGCCATGCGGGGTTGCGTCGCTGGCGGTTGCGGTGGCTCGTCCTTGGCGGTGACCTCGTCCGACTGAGTCCAGGACACGTTTCCGCACAGCACGTCGTCAGTGTGTTCGGAGAGGCAAAGCTCGCAGCGCATGGGGCCTGAGGAACTGGAAAGGGGGTTAACCCCGTTCCAATGCAAGACATGTGCTTCTCCGCCGGTTGGACGATGTGTCGAATCCCGGAGGACGGCCGCTGTCCATGCGAGCGAGTTCGCGGCGTTGCAGTGGTACCCAGCGAACAGGTGTACGTCGTCACCCGAGGTGCGACGTCAAATCGTTCAATGCCGGGTCTGTCATTCTTTCCAGATCGTTACGATCTGACGCTCTACCGGGCCCGCGGGTGGAATGCGGGGCCCGGCCAAGGCGCGGTGCGTCAGCTCACGCGCGCTTGCGCTTGCCGCCCGGGGTGGGCTCCCAGGGCGCCGCGTCGATGCGCACCCCCACATAGGAGGGGAAGCGCGGCACTCCGTCGTTGGAGAGCTCCTGGTAGCGGAAGGTGATGATGCTGCCGAGGGGCGGCGGGTTCCCGCGCTCCGCGTCGGACAGGCCGGTGCCCACGGAGAAGCGGGTGCCGTTGCGCAGCTCCACCTCGAGCGCACCGAGGCGGCCCTTGTGGCGGCCCGCGCCGGCCTGGTGGCCAATGACGCGCGCCTCGTCGTCATGGAAGCTCTTCACCTTGAGGAGGGTGTAGGAGCGGCCCACCTCGTAGCGCGAGCCGGGCTGGCGCAGCATGAGCCCCTCGCCGCCGAGCCCCTCCACCCGCGCCAGCTCCTCGCGCAGGTGCTTCACGCCCTGGCAGGGCTGGTGCGAGAGCCACTCGGCATACGGGGGCGCCACGTCCTCCACGTATTGCTCCACGTGGGCGATGCGCTCCTCGAAGGGCGCGTCCATGCTGGGGGCGTCGAAGATGACGAAGGCCAGCTCCTTCCAGTCATCGCTCATGTCCTGGCGACGGACGACGCTGACGGTGCGCTGGAACTTCTTGCGGCCGCCGAACAGCTCGCCATCGAGCGGGGAGTCGGGCAGCTTTTCGGTGAACCAGTCCGGAGCGTAGAAGGGGTTGCCCTGGCGCGAGAGGAACCGCGTGCCGTCCCAGTAGGCGCGCACGCCGTCGAGCTTCTCGCTCATCCACCAGCCCGTGAGGTCCGTGTCGTTCTGCCACGAGTGGGCCAGCAGCACCGGCGGGGCCTTGCCCTCGGTGGCGGCGGGAGCGGCGCGCTTGGAGGCGGTGGCGCGGTTGGCAGTGCGATTGGTGGCGGGAGCGGGGGCGCCGATGCGAGCGTCCTCAGCCTCATCTCCGCGAATCTTGCGCAGGTGCTTGCAGGTTCTGCGCTCGATGGTGGTGGACTGGTTGCGCCACGCTGGGCACGAGCACGAGTAGACACCGCCCGTGTTCTTCAAGATGTACGGCTTGGCACCCGAGCCTTTGACCTCGACTTGCCCGCCATTCGGAATATCGGCCACGCGATGGAACCCTCACAACGCCGCGAATTCCTCGCGGCGACAGAGGGAATCGTATCTCTCAGGTCCGACGTGGACAGAGGACCCTGGAGGGTGGGTGAACGGTGCCTATCCTCGGGGGTAGCAACGGGGCGGGAAGTGCCGCACCATGGGTGAAGTGCATCTGTGAATCCGGGGAGCTGGCGAGTGGTGATCATCCTCATGGGAGTGGCGGGAGCGGGGAAGACGACGGTGGGGAAGCGGCTCGCTCAGTTGCTGGGCTGGCGCTTCGTGGAGGGGGATGACTTCCACCCTCCGGCGAACGTGGCGAAGATGGCCGCGGGCATCCCGCTGACGGACGAGGACCGTGCGCCCTGGCTGGAGCGGCTGCGCGGGCTCATCCAGGAGGCCCTGGAGCGCGGGGAGCCGGTGGTGATGGCGTGCTCGGCGCTGAAGGAGCGTTACCGGCTGCTGCTCACGGTGGATCCGGCGCAGGTGAAGTGGGTGTACCTGTGGGCGCCCCGGGAGGTAATCGCGAGCCGGCTGGCGCAGCGCACGGGGCACTTCATGCCGCCGAGCCTGCTCGACAGCCAGTTCGCGGCGCTGGAGGCGCCGAAGGATGCGCTGCCGGTGGACGTGACGCCGGGACCGGACGCGGTGGTCGCGGCGATTCGGGAGCAGCTCGGCCTCTGACCGCGAGGCGCTCTCCGGGCCTCACCGGAACGCGGGCCAGACGAAGGGCTGCACGGTCCAGCGCTCGCGCAGGCGGACTTCCAGGGACTCGAGCGTGCGCGAGAGCGCGGGGACAGGGTTGAAGGGCTGCAGGATGATCCGGAGCCGCTCGAGGTGGCGCAGCAGCGCAGTGCGCTCGGTGAAGCCGGGGGCCCAGTCCCTGTCTCTCTCCAGGGCCTTGGGGGAGATCCACTGGAAGACGTTCACGGTGCGCGCGGCGGCCACGGTGGCGCGGGCGCGCAGATAGTCCGAGTCCACCTGTGCCGCGTAGCAGCCCTGGCTCAGCCCGGCGCGGTAGTAGAGGTCCGCGCGGGAGATGAGCTCGTCGGGGAACGGCACGGTGAGCAGCCACATCAGCGCGTCGTAGAGGGCGCTGCGCATGCCGCCGTACTCGAAGTCCACGAGGCGCGGGCCGTCCCGCGAGAAGAGCGTGTTGCTCGGCGCCATGTCTCCGTGGGTGAAGACGAGGAACGGGCCGGGGTCGGCGAGCCCTCGCGCCACCTGCTCCAGATCCGCTTGGAGGCCCGGGTCCTCTTTCGCGCCCACCTCCGCGAGCCACCGCCGCAGGCGCCCGGCGTTGTCCAGCAGGTAGCGGGCGTTCTCGATGCGGACGCGCTCGTGGCGAGGCTCGATCGACTGGCGGACGGTGTCGTAGTCCGACTGTGCGCCGAGGGTGCGGACGTGCAGCACGGAGGTGAGCCGAACGATGGACATCAGCGCACCGCTGGCGGTGTACGCCTCGTTGCCCTGGAGCAGTGTTTCCAGGCTTTGGCCCCGGCCGAGGTCCTCCATGATGAAGAGGCGGGCCTCCTCGCTGCCCGCGAGGAAGCGGGGGCCGATGTACAGGCCTCGCTGGGTGAGGAACACGTGCGCGGCCCAGTCATCCAGTCCGCAGACAGGGTCATCCCGGAAGTGCTTGAGGACGACGCTGGGCTCCTGGCCACCGCCGACCACGCGGGCGCGGACCACGTCGCTGCGTTCCGTGGTGCGGAGGACCTCGGGAGCCGTGAGCAGCACCGGGCGGCCCCAAGTGGCGGAGAGCGTGCGGGCACCGTCGGCCAGCAGCAGCTCGAGGTCCAGCGTGCTCAGGGAACGCGCTCCACGGTGGCTCCGAGGCGCTCGAGCAGCTCGCGGTACCAGGTGAAGGCGCGGGAGGTGCGGTCGCCCAGGGCCTTGGCGCCCCAGAGAACAGTGAGGGTGCGGCGGGTATCCGCGTTCGTCTTGGTGCGCTGGGCGTCCTTCACGGCGTTGGCGCAGGGGCCGTCGGCGTCGAAGAGGCACAGCAGGCCGGACAGGTCGATGGTCTGCCCGGAAGCGTTGAAGACGTACTCGGAGCCCTGGGGGGCGATGCCGAGGCGGAAGGGGGCCTTCGCGCGGTCGAGGTCCACCACGCTGATGGGGAGGCCGCTGTGGAGGGAGACGGCGTTGCACGCATCCACGGCGGCGTTGATGGAGCCCAGCGAGCCATCGCCCGAGGCGCGCACGAGGTACTCGGAGGCGGGCTTGCCCCGGCCGGTGGGCTTGTAGCCGCCGTGGCGCAGCAAGTCCCGGACGACGCCGCGCACGGCGTCATCGCTGGAGAGCGGCGCGGAGGTGCCCTGCTTCAGGAGGGCGGTGAGCCACTCCGGGGAGGGCAGGGAGGACAGAGGCCCTGGGAAGGTGGTGGTGAAGGCCAGGGCATCCAGGAGGGGATGAGGGTCGACGGTCAGCACAAGCGCAGGCTACTCGAACAAGCGGCTCGCGAGCCGGGCGAGTTGCTGCGCCTTGCCGGTGTACGGCGGGAAGAAGAAGTGGGCCAGCGAGGCGCGCCCCTGCTTCATCACGGCGCGCGCGTGGCTCAGCTCCCGGAAGCCGGTGTCACCGTGGTACGCGCCGAGCCCGCTCTGCCCCACGCCGCCGAAGGGCAGGCCGGGGTTCACGATGTGGAGGATGACGTTGTTCACCACGGTGCCTCCGGCGGAGGTCTGCCGCAGCAGCCGCTCTACGGCATCGTCGTCCGTGCTGAAGATGTACATGGCCAGCGGCTTGCCCTGGCTCCGGATGAAGCTCACCACCGTGTCGAGCTGCTCGAAGCGCAGCACGGGCAGGAGCGGCCCGAAGATCTCCTCTTCCATGACGGCGGACTCGGCCGTCACGTCCGCGAGCAGCGTGGGAGCGATGTAGCGGCTGGGCGCATCCACCACGCCACCGGCCACCACGCGGCTGCCCGAGCTGACGGTGCGATCCAGCAGACCGCAGACGCGAGAGAAGGCGGCGTCATCCACGAGCCGGCAGAGGTCGGGGCTGGCGCGGCGGGCCTCCTCGGTCTTTCCGTAGAAGCGCTCCAGTGCGTCCTTGGCGGCGGAGAGGAACGCCTCCTCCTGGGAGGCATGGACGAAGACGTAGTCGGGGGCGATGCACGTCTGGCCGGCGTTGAGGAACTTGCCCCAGACGACGCGCTCGGCGGCAGCCTTCACGTCGGCGGAGGCGTCCACGACGACGGGGGACTTGCCGCCCAGCTCCAAGGTGACGCCGGAGAGGTGCCGCGCGGCGGCGGCCATGACCTTCTGGCCCACGCGCGGGCCACCGGTGAAGAAGAAGTGATCGAAGGGGAGGCGCAGCAGGGCCTCGCCGATCTCCGGGCCGCCCTGAATGGTGGTGACCTCGGTGGAATCAAAGGTGTCCTTGATGAGGGACTCGAGGAAGGCGGCGACGTGGGGCGTCTTCTCGCTGGCCTTGAGCATGACGCAGTTGCCGGCGGACACGGCGGCAATCAGCGGGGCGATGGCCAGACAGAAGGGGTAGTTCCACGGGGCGATGACGAGCACGACGCCCTTGGGCTCGTAGCGGACCTCGCTGTGGGTGCCGGTGAGGAGGAGCGGCGTCTCGACCTTGCGAGGCTTCATCCAAGACTTGAGGTGCTTGGCGGTGTGGGCTAGCTCCATGAGGACGGGGAGGATCTCGGTGCTTTCGGCCTCGGCGCGGGGCTTGCGGAAGTCAGCGAAGAGAGCCTCGGCGAGGGCTTCGCGGCGGCTGAGGATGTTGGCCTTGAGGCGCTCCAGGCGAGCGAGCCGCTCCTTGGCGGTGGTCTGAGCCATCTCCCAGCGGCGCGCCTGGAGCCGCTCGAAGGCCTCTTCGAGGGGGCGCTCCTGCTCCGACACTTCCTGCGTTTTCACGAGGCGCATGCCTGCTCTCCTGGTTACCGGCCCCTTATAACCCCTTGGGGCGCCGCATCTTCCCGTCCGAGCCAGCTACTTGAGCCAACGAGTCAGGCGGACAGCAAGTCCCTTTGGCACTTTCCCGTTCGCCTGTGGACCCAAACACCTCGCGCGGCGCTTCTTCTCTTTGCAGATGATCAGCGCTTGGGAGGGCAACGTGTCTTGGGTGCTTGCTCAGCACGGAGCCTGTGGAGGGCTGCGGAGGCTCGGCTGGCTGCGGCAAGTCGTTCCAGCTGCGCGAGTTCCTCAGGAGACAACGGCATGCCCTCAGCGTAGGCACATCAGGAGGGTCCGGCATGCCTACAAAGACCCACCCGATGATAAAAACATCAAGGAATCATCAAAATCATCAAGAAGCGTCTTGTGCTTTCGCGTGGACCGGAGCATTTAGAGGTGCATGGGATCGTCTCAGCCTCTTTCTGGTGAAGGCCTCCGCGTGGCCGTGGAGCCCTGGCTCGAAGAACTCGGCAAGTCGGATCGGGAGCGCTTGGAGAAAGCGGTCACCCTGGCGGCGGCGGGTCGCTTCCGGATGTCCGACTGCCTCAATGTGCTCTTCCCGGACAAGAAGGGGCGCGAGGCGCAACTGGCGCTGGCCTCCTTCCGGAAGCGTGTGAACGACGTCTCCGTGGGCGAGGACGGTTCCGGCCTTGGGTTGCGCTTCGAGGTGGATTCGAAGAAGAAGAACCCGCCCGAGGAGCGCTTCTGCTGGTTCACCGGCCCTGATCCGGCCGTCAAGCAGGCGGAGAAGTTCTCAGACGAGTCCACGGCCGACGTCGAGGGCAAGCCGCTGATCAAGGCCAAAGGCCTCGCAACGACCACCGGAGCGGTCAACACGCCTGGCAAGCGCAAGGTGCGCTTCTTCGTCTCCTACGCCCACGACAATCGAACACTCGTCGACGCCCTGGTGAAGGAACTGAAAACCCACTTTGCCGCCTCGGCTCGCTACGAGCTCATCGACTGGATCGACCAGGACATCCTCTTGGGCGACAAGTGGCGCCAGAGCATCGAGCAGGGCATCCAGAGCTGCGACTTCGGGCTGCTGATGGTGAGCCCCTCTTTCTTTGCCAGCAAGTTCATCCGTGAGAAGGAACTGCCTCACTTCGTAGGTCCCGAGGATGACTCGGAGCGCAAGCCCGTCCTGCCCGTGGGGGTGGTGCCGGTGTCGTTCGGGAGCCATGACCTCAAGGGGCTCGGCGAGCACCAGATCTTCCTGATGCGAACGCCGCGAATCGAGGGGCGCTACTACGACCAGATGAACACGGGGGCGATGAAGCGGGACTTCGTCTTCAAGCTCTATCTGGCGATCGAGAAGAGACTCAACGCCTTCTTCGCTCCGCCCCCCGCGCCTGGTCCATCGGCGTCGCCTCGCGAGTCCAAGGAGGGCGACACAAGCACCGCCGCTGACCATGTCCCGGTTCCCGAGGAGACCCTGCACTATCAGCGGAACCGGGCCCACCGGCTCGCTCTCCACGAGATGGAACAGCTCGCCCCGGCTGACAAGCGCCGCGCGGATGAACTGCAGGCGCGCGATGCCCTGGAAGAGCTGGAGACATGGGCCCTCAACCCCAGCGCACCCCCGTTCTTCGCGCTGCTCGGCGAGTACGGCATCGGCAAGACCACCACCCTGAAGCAGTTCACCCGGGAGTTGATGAAGAAACGCCGCGTGGATTCGAGCGTGCCGCTCCCCATCTACGTGGATCTCCGGGCCTACGTGGGCGAGTCCAAGGACACCGTTCCGACCATCGATCAGCTTCTCACCAGCGTCATCGAGCGGAGCTGGAAGGTGAGCCATCGGGGCATCATGTCCCAGGACGTGTTGCGCTTGGTTCGGGAGGAGGGAGCCGTCATCCTGTTCGATGGCTTGGACGAGAAGATCGTCCACCTCTCGCCGACTCGCGCCCAGGACTTCATCCGGACACTCTGGGCTGTGTTGCCCGATGCCGCCCGGACTCGGGATCCGCTTCCGGAGGGAAAGCGGCGGGGCAAGCTCCTCATCTCCTGCCGCTCTCATTACTTCCGCGACGTGGCCAGTCAGAATGCCATGCTTGTTGGCGAGCACCGCGAAGGCATCGAGCGCAAGAACTTCCCCGCCCTCTGCCTGCTGCCTTTCACCGAGGCGCAGATCCAGAGCTATCTGGCGGACTTCCTGGGCACGCCAGCGCGTGGGGGCGAGGCTTTCGAGATCATCCAGTCCATCCACAACCTTCGGGATCTCGCGGAGCGGCCCTACCTGCTCTCACTCATCGGCGAGCACCTGGGTGAGCTGGAGTCGCTCAAGGCCCGGCGTGAGAAGGTGAACGCCGCGCGGTTGTACGAACTCGTGGTGCGGTCATGGATCAACCGGGACAACGGGAAGCACCAACTGGGACAGGACCATAAGCGCCAGCTGATGGAGGAGCTCGCCGCCGCGCTCTGGAGAGAGGGCAGCAAGCAATGGGCAGTGGATCGGCTGGAGGCATGGTTTGACGAGTACCTGCTGTCGAACCCGGCGATTGCCGCAGCGTATGCCACCAAGGAGCGTGCGGTACTGAAGGAGGACTTGCGCACGGCGACCTTTGTCCTGCGGCCTACCGATGAGGAGCGGCACTTCCGCTTCGCGCATACCTCCTTGCAGGAGTACTTCCTGGCCACCTACCTCAAGCGCGCCTTGGAGGAAGGCAAGCTGGAGCGGTGGGCGCTGGAGGAGGTGTCCTGGGAGACGGTGGACTTCCTCGGGCAGCTCATGGAGTGGGAGCGAGACCCCAAGAAGGCCTTGAGCGCCATGGAGTCCATTCTGGGGGGAGACACGCTGAGCGCCGCCGGGCTGGCCTTCGCGTACTGGATGCGCGCGCTCGAGCAGGGGTACCCGGCGCCCACGCCTGCACGGGTGAAGCTGGCGGGAGCGAACTTGGAGGGCTGGAGGCTCAAGGGCCGTAGCGCCTCGCAGCCGCTCAACCTTCGTGGAGCCGACCTCTCGAGCGCGCGGCTCAACCGTGCGCGGCTCGAGTACGTGGAGCTTGGGAATGCTCAGCTCACAGGCGTGCAAGCCCGGCAAGCGGTGTTCTTGAGCGTGAGCGCGCCGCGTGTCCGCGCCCAGGGGAGCGACTTCCGCGGGCTCCGGTGGAAAAGAGGCTCGCTGGTGGAGGCGGACCTCCAGGGTGCTCAACTCGAGGGTTGCCAGTGGATCGGAGTGAGCGCTGCTGGGGCCACTCTGCCGGAGAATTGGGAGCACCAGGCTTCGCTGATCCACGAGCGCCCGAGTCATCCTCGGCGAGAGGGCTCTCGGCTGATGGTCCTGCAGGGACACGCGGGCTTTGTGGCTGCGTGCGGGTGGAGTCCGGACGGGAAGCGAGTGGTGTCCGGGGCGGATGACAGCACGGTGAAGGTGTGGGACGCGGGGAGCGGGGAGTGCCTGCTGACGCTGAGCGGGCACGCGGGCTTTGTGACTGCGTGCGGGTGGAGTCCGGACGGGAAGCGAGTGGTGTCCGGGGCGTCTGACCGCACGGTGAAGGTGTGGGACGCGGGGAGCGGACAGTGCCTGCTGACGCTGAGCGGGCACGCGGGCTTTGTGAATGCGTGCGAGTGGAGTCCGGACGGGAAGCGAGTGGTGTCCGGGGCGGATGACAGCACGGTGAAGGTGTGGGACGCGGGGAGCGGGGAGTGCCTGCTGACGCTGAGCGGGCACGCGGGCTTTGTGACTGCGTGCGGGTGGAGTCCGGACGGGAAGCGAGTGGTGTCCGGGGCGTATGACCGCACGGTGAAGGTGTGGGACGCGGGGAGCGGACAGTGCCTGCTGACGCTGAGCGGGCACGCGGGCGGTGTGACTGCGTGCGGGTGGAGTCCGGACGGGAAGCGAGTGGTGTCCGGGGCGGATGACAGCACGGTGAAGGTGTGGGACGCAGGGAGCGGGGAGTGCCTGCTGACGCTGAGCGGGCACGCGGGCTTTGTGAATGCGTGCGGGTGGAGTCCGGACGGGAAGCGAGTGGTGTCCGGGGCGTATGACCGCACGGTGAAGGTGTGGGACGCGGGGAGCGGGGAGTGCCTGCTGACGCTGAGTGGGCACGCGGGCTCTGTGATTGCGTGCGGGTGGAGTCCGGACGGGAAGCGAGTGGTGTCCGGGGCGGATGACAGCACGGTGAAGGTGTGGGACGCGGGGAGCGGGGAGTGC